>NZ_BFFP01000145.1 GCF_003864415.1 Ligilactobacillus salitolerans | reverse complement strand
TATTCGTAATATTACTGATAAAATGCCTAAAAAAGAGAGCCGAAAAGCTCGACAACTAGTCAGCCAGATCTTTAAATCAAGTACAAAACAAGAGGCTAAAGAAAAAAGAGCAGAACTGGAAAAGCTGGTGGAAAAGAAGGACGAGAAGAAAAAGTAGACAAGAGCTTTAGAAATATTAGATGAAGGCTTCGAGGATGCGCTGCAGTACTTGTCCCAACCGGAACCTTATCAGATTAGCTTACGAACCACAAATTCATTGGAGCGCTTAAATCAGGAGATCCGCAGACGTGAGCGTGTCGTCCGGATCTT
>NZ_BFFP01000144.1 GCF_003864415.1 Ligilactobacillus salitolerans | reverse complement strand
TAGTCCTCGCTGTGTCAGTCTTTTGTTTGTTATGGATATACACAGTGTTTTACTATGCGCATTGCGCCAGTACCCTTTCCGTGTATTCACGTAGATTTTAGCTTCTTTACGGCTCATACCTAATCTGACCAGTGCTTTGAAACGGGTCCCAATCTTCTTCCACTGCTTCCAGATATACTGGCGAATACGCGAGCGCAACCATTCATCTAGATGTTGAAGAAAGATTTTCATCTTCCCGATAGAGTAATATTGGATCCAGCCCTGCATTTTCTGCTTGATTTCTTGCAAGATCTTATCAAGACTGACGCCT
>NZ_BFFP01000143.1 GCF_003864415.1 Ligilactobacillus salitolerans | reverse complement strand
TTCACCAGAAACAATACTACGCGCTCCTGTTTTCTCTCGCCCTTCCAGGGCTACCCTCCGCAGGCAGTCAGCTTTGTTTTCTGTTTTCTGCGATTGTCGCATTGTTTCCACCTCCAAGATGAATCAAAATTATTGTTGTTCAGCCCTTCACCATTATTGGCTACTATGGCCTCGGCTGACTTCTGTCATGGACGACCCAACATTACTGTTAAGCCTGTTCCTGCCAGAATTAATTTCCGGCTTGAGGGAACCGCCGTGACAGACCTCCCCGGGTAAGAACAGTAGCTTTCGCATCAAACCGTTGGCTTTACTG
>NZ_BFFP01000142.1 GCF_003864415.1 Ligilactobacillus salitolerans | reverse complement strand
CGCTCCTGTTTTCTCTCGCCCTTCCAGGGCTACCCTCCGCAGGCAGTCAGCTTTGTTTTCTGTTTTCTGCGATTGTCGCATTGTTTCCACCTCCAAGATGAATCAAAATTATTGTTGTTCAGCCCTTCACCATTACTGGCTACTATGGCCTCGGCTAACTTCTGTCATGGACGACCCAACATTACTGTTAAGCCTGTTCCTGCCAGAATTAATTTCCGGCTTGAGGGAACCGCCGTGACAGACCTCCCCGGGTAAGAACAGTAGCTTTCGCATCAAACCGTTGGCTTTACTGTGACGGTTTCGAGTGGTTAGG
>NZ_BFFP01000141.1 GCF_003864415.1 Ligilactobacillus salitolerans | reverse complement strand
TGCCTGCCGTGCTTTAAGGAGCGTATCCTGAACTAGCTTAAAATCATTTGTAGTACTAATTTGATAACTAATAATTTTTCCGTCATACAGGTCTTTAATCGCACTTAAATAGACTTTTTTACCGGTTTCTAGCTCGAGATAAGTAACGTCAGTTACTCATTTTTCATTGGGCTGATCACTGGTAAAATTACGGTTTAAAATATTATCAGTCACATTGCGGTCACCAGGGACGGTACAAGAGTGACGATTGCGTCGAACAACTGACTGTAGACCAAGTTTACGCATAATTCGAAGAATTCGTTTCGGATTGTAC
>NZ_BFFP01000140.1 GCF_003864415.1 Ligilactobacillus salitolerans | reverse complement strand
GACGAGCCAGCAGATCCACTTATCTTGGAATAAGCGGCAAGAGATCCGCCGTCAAATGATGCGGCAGACACAAGCTCAGCGGGGCTTGACCAAGCAGGGCTATGTGAGTATCCCTCGGGTCCAGATCTTACAGCCGATTTTTAATGATGCCTATTCTAAAAAAGGGCTCGCAGCCGGGGCGGATTATGCTAATCGCAGTCAAGCTGATCCTCAGGGCAAGCTCAAGCCGCGCATGGGGCAGGGAAATTATGGACTAGCCAGTCATAACTTTTACGATGGCAAGACTGGGTTTAGCCCGTTGCAGGAAAATTTG
>NZ_BFFP01000139.1 GCF_003864415.1 Ligilactobacillus salitolerans | reverse complement strand
TTAATGATGCCTATTCTAAAAAAGGGCTCGCAGCCGGGGCGGATTATGCTAATCGCAGTCAAGCTGATCCTCAGGGCAAGCTCAAGCCGCGCATGGGGCAGGGAAATTATGGACTAGCCAGTCATAACTTTTACGATGGCAAGACTGGGTTTAGCCAGTTGCAGGAAAATTTGCATCAAGATCAGCCATACATAGTAGACGGCACGGTGCAAGAAAACGATTGGCTGAACGGACAAAAAATATACTTGGCCAATGACAAAGGAATCTATGAGTACCGAATTTCCCGGCAGCACGTGGTTTCTGCGACTGATGT
>NZ_BFFP01000138.1 GCF_003864415.1 Ligilactobacillus salitolerans | reverse complement strand
GACGAGCCAGCAGATCCACTTATCTTGGAATAAGCGGCAAGAGATCCGCCGTCAAATGATGCGGCAGACACAAGCTCAGCGGGGCTTGACCAAGCAGGGCTATGTGAGTATCCCTCGGGTCCAGATCTTACAGCCGATTTTTAATGATGCCTATTCGAAAAAAGGGCTCGCAGCCGGGGCGGATTATGCTAATCGCAGTCAAGCTGATCCTCAGGGCAAGCTCAAGCCGCGCATGGGGCAGGGAAATTATGGACTAGCCAGTCATAACTTTTACGATGGCAAGACTGGGTTTAGCCCGTTGCAGGAAAATTTG
>NZ_BFFP01000137.1 GCF_003864415.1 Ligilactobacillus salitolerans | reverse complement strand
GGTCCCAATATTCTTCCACTGCTTCCAGATATACTGGCGAATACGCGAGCGCAACCATTCATCTAGATGTTGAAGAAAGATTTTCATCTTCCCGATAGAGTAATATTGGATCCAGCCCTGCATTTTCTGCTTGATTTCTTGCAAGATCTTATCAAGGCTGACGCCTCGATTTCTCTTGGTGATTCTTTTCAGTTCTTGTTTAATTCTTTGCTTGGCCTTTTGATGAGGGCGCGGATAGGCGCCATTGCGCCCCACACTCAGAGAAAAGCCCAGAAACTTCAGCCTTAAGGGAGAGCCGACTTGTGTCTTCTCT
>NZ_BFFP01000136.1 GCF_003864415.1 Ligilactobacillus salitolerans | reverse complement strand
TCGGTTTGACTACTATGGCTGGAGCCATCGGTTCTGGCGGCTTAGGTGATATTGCGATCAGCATTGGCTACGCCCGTTTTCAAAACGATGTGATTTTTGCAGCGATGATCATTATCTTGATCTTTGTGTTTGCGGTTCAGATCATCGGCGACTGGTTCGTTCGGATCATTGAACATCAATCGTCAGGCAGGGCAAATACGAAAGCTGGCATAAATGCGCCCCGCAAAGAAAAAAGAAAAAAAGGTGTAAAGAAGACTTCTTGGTGGCTGGTTGGTTCTTTGGCAGTGATCTGCCTCGCATTTGTCGGGATCCA
>NZ_BFFP01000135.1 GCF_003864415.1 Ligilactobacillus salitolerans | reverse complement strand
GCGATGGGGTCTAGTCCAGCTGCGATAATTTTTCGTGTTTATTTGCGTGAAGGATTGGCTGACATTGTCCGTGTTTCCATCGTAACGATCATCAGCCTGATCGGTTTGACTACTATGGCTGGAGCCATCGGTTCTGGCGGCTTAGGTGATATTGCGTTCAGCATTGGCTACGCCCGTTTTCAAAACGATGTGATTTTTGCAGCGATGATCATTATCTTGATCTTTGTGTTTGCGGTTCAGATCATCGGCGACTGGTGCGTTCGGATCATTGAACATCAATCGTCAGGCAGGGCAAATACGAAAGCTGGCATAA
>NZ_BFFP01000134.1 GCF_003864415.1 Ligilactobacillus salitolerans | reverse complement strand
ACAGATTGCGTTCGACTTGCATGTATTAGGCACGCCGCCAGCGTTCGTCCTGAGCCAGGATCAAACTCTCATTTTAAAAGTTTGTGACTCATAAATTTTACTAGCGAATTGACTTCGCAAATGTTGTTTGCACTTACCATTCGGTAAGCGACCTCACACATTTGATTTGTCGAAACTTTGTTCAGTTTTCAAAGATCTACTTTTGATTGTCGCAATTGACAACTATTAAATAATATCACTAATTTAATCATCTGTCAATTATAATTTAATTAGAATGATGAAACGCTCAATTGCTTTTCAAGATCCTTTGTTGC
>NZ_BFFP01000133.1 GCF_003864415.1 Ligilactobacillus salitolerans | reverse complement strand
AGTACCTTTATAATATTCTGACGGCACTCTCCCAAGCAGATTCGCTATGTGAAGCTGAGCTGAGGCGTTATTTGCCATGGAATCAAACGAAAACGTTAAAAAATGCCGCTGCGTAAGCAGCCTGAAAAAGAGGTGTAAAGTTCATTGCGAACTTTGACCCTCTTTTTCAGCGGAAATCATTCTTGATTTAAACCAGACAGATCGAACTTAGAGACTTAGACGTCTGTTGTGCACTGCTTACAAACAGAGCGAATCTAGACAATTAGACGTCCGTTGTGCACTGCTTACATTAAATATTGGGGTCATTGTGACTT
>NZ_BFFP01000132.1 GCF_003864415.1 Ligilactobacillus salitolerans | reverse complement strand
GAGTTACGTTAACGTGCGAGGTTAAGGCGGAAAGGCCGGAGCCGGAGCGAAAGCGAGTCTGAAGAGGGCGAATGAGTACGTTGACGTAGACCCGAAACCAAGTGACCTACCCATGTCCAGGTTGAAAGTGCGGTAAAACGCACCGGAGGACCGAACCCGTGTATGTTGAAAAATGCTGGGATGAGGTGTGGGTAGCGGTGAAATTCCAAACGAACTTGGAGATAGCTGGTTCTCTCCGAAATAGCTTTAGGGCTAGCCTCGGAAGATAAGGATCGTGGAGGTAGAGCACTGTTTGGACTAGGGGCCCGTCTTGGGT
>NZ_BFFP01000131.1 GCF_003864415.1 Ligilactobacillus salitolerans | reverse complement strand
TGCGATTTTCAGCATTGTTGGCAGAAGTAGGTTAGGCGCAACCTGCTGCCACGCGTAACCCGACTATGAAAACAGGGCGGAGCAAAACTGTAGAAAGTAAGCATTATCGGACTCCGGGCTAATGGTGCGGGCCATGCACCAAAAGCTTGGAGTTGGATAAGCGGAGCTTTCTGTTTTACGGAGCCTGACTAAGAAAACAAGGCGGAGTAAAGCGGTAGAAAGTGAGCATTATCGGACTCCGGGCTAATGGTGCGGGCTATGCACCAAAAGCTTGGAGTTGGATAAGCGGAGCTTTCTGTTTTACGGAGCCTGACTAA
>NZ_BFFP01000130.1 GCF_003864415.1 Ligilactobacillus salitolerans | reverse complement strand
CTGTGAGACTGACAAGTCGAGCAGGGACGAAAGTCGGGCTTAGTGATCCGGTGGTTCCGTATGGAAGGGCCATCGCTCAACGGATAAAAGCTACCCTGGGGATAACAGGCTTATCTCCCCCAAGAGTCCACATCGACGGGGAGGTTTGGCACCTCGATGTCGGCTCATCGCATCCTGGGGCTGTAGGCGGTCCCAAGGGTTGGGCTGTTCGCCCATTAAAGCGGTACGCGAGCTGGGTTCAGAACGTCGTGAGACAGTTCGGTCCCTATCCGTCGCGGGCGTAGGAAATTTGCGAGGATCTGTCCTTAGTACGAGAGGACCGGGATGGACA
>NZ_BFFP01000129.1 GCF_003864415.1 Ligilactobacillus salitolerans | reverse complement strand
TTCAGCGCTATCAGCTCAGCAACTGCTGTGAATTTTTCGTCTAAAATGCCCCTCAGCTCGAGTAAAATTCACTCAGCCAAGGGGCAATTCATTTCGTTGATTGTGCTTTAACTTCTTTTGGGACTACGTCAAATAGTGTTGATGGTCTCTGAAACTCTATCTTTTAGATAGGGTTTCTTTTTTTCTCAATTGTTAAGTCAGTGTCTTTCTTTTCCTCTTTGTCAGGAAAGGCTGTGCCGAGGGAGGCAAGCCTTTCCTGACAAAGAGTTATTTTTTTGATTTTTTATGCTCGGATCAATTTGATACGAATGAAGAAGTGACGCAAATTTCTAAAGCCGTA
>NZ_BFFP01000128.1 GCF_003864415.1 Ligilactobacillus salitolerans | reverse complement strand
AACCATTGATGACAGCGCGCGACAAAGTTGACTCACTTGTTTTCCAGCCTAGCCGTTGCCAGTCCTTTAACTGCCGATACAAAGGAGTTCCCAGACTGTATTTTTGATAAACAATGTTACTTAACAATTCAGCTGTAATGGAACTATGTAAAAATAAATTTCCCGGTGCCTGGGCGCTGTAAAAAGCTGTACCGCCGGCCTGTTGATCAACGCAATCTTCACAGTCACAGGTATAGGTTTCGAGATACTGATCTTCGACCCACAGTTTAGCAGGCTGGTAGCGTAATTTTTTACCCAGGGATTTTTTGCCAATCATCTTTAACTTGTGTCCAAAAGGACAA
>NZ_BFFP01000127.1 GCF_003864415.1 Ligilactobacillus salitolerans | reverse complement strand
TTCTGGCAAGCAGACATGTACCTGCACGCCCACTACGACTTGCGAGAAACGGTCGTTATTACTAACTCTGATAACGGCAGTGGTTATACTGCGGACAAGTTTGAACGTTTCGGGAGTGGTGCTAAACAATGGATCCATCAGCTAGATCATTTTCATGTCCGTCGCAAGCTGGAGGAGCGCTTAAGTCAATCACATCCAGAACTGATTCAAAAGCTACTGCGGGCAGTCTTTCGTGATTACAGCTTGAAGGATGTTGAATTAGTTTTAACCACGGTCGACAGCCAATTGAGTACTGATCCCAGTGGAAATTATTTAGCGCGAGTTGAGATCAATAAATTAGCGGAGTAT
>NZ_BFFP01000126.1 GCF_003864415.1 Ligilactobacillus salitolerans | reverse complement strand
AAAAGAAATGGAAAAATCTATCGCCTGAAGCTAGAACGAAAATGCGTGGTCAAAAACTAGCACCATTATTCACTGACTTTTGGCAGTGTTTGTCTGAATTACCAGCTTTACCAAAATCAATGCTGGGCAAAGCAATAAAATATGCTGACGGTCAAAAAGATGCGATCGACAAGTTGTTACAATATGGGGCTTTCGATCTTTCTAACAACACTTGTGAACAAGCGATAAAATCACTGATCATTGACCGGAAAAACTTTTTGTTTAGTACCAGCATAGCTGGCGCAAAAGCTAACGCAATTTGGTTGACATTGATTGAAAGTGCAAAAGCCAACGGCTTGGACCCATTGCA
>NZ_BFFP01000125.1 GCF_003864415.1 Ligilactobacillus salitolerans | reverse complement strand
AAGAAATAAATCCCGACACACAGCGAGTTTATGGTGTTAGCTTTGGCTGCCGTTATTTACAGGTTTCTCGTGCAGCTTATTATAAGTGGCTCGAACGTAAACCAACCAAACATGACCTTGAAAATCAAAAAATCACACAATTTATGTTGCAACTTGAAGAAGAAAATAATTACATCTTCGGTGTCAAACGGCTAGTGACCTACATTAATCAGGAAACAATCTATCATGTTGGTCCAAATCGTGTACGCAATCTGATGCATAAGGCCCAAATAGAATCATCAATTCGTGTTGCCAAACATGATCGTAAAGCTAAGAAAAAAGAGGTTATTCTTGCCAACAAACTTCTGACAGC
>NZ_BFFP01000124.1 GCF_003864415.1 Ligilactobacillus salitolerans | reverse complement strand
AAGGCCACTACACCTTGTCTCCCCAAATCCAATTCGTCTAAATGACGAAAATAGAAAGAAGTTTTATTCATGGATAATTGTACACTTGATCGTCTTGGGATTAAAGACCCACGCTTAATTGAAGACCCTAAGCTTGAAGATCAGTATAAAATCTACCATAACCAACCCGCCCGCTTCATTCATCTCTTACAAACTTATTCCTGCTTGTGTCCTAAGTGTGGGCAGACAATGCGAAAAAACGGCTTTAAAACAGTCCACATTGTTGGTCTACCTTCAGGCGGAGTCCTCAATGTTTTCTCGATCCGCAAGCAGAAGTTTATCTGCCCGGATTCACCAGACTGTCCCAAAATTGTTACCA
>NZ_BFFP01000123.1 GCF_003864415.1 Ligilactobacillus salitolerans | reverse complement strand
GAGAACCAGCTATCTCCAAGTTCGTTTGGAATTTCACCGCTACCCACACCTCATCCCAGCATTTTTCAACATACACGGGTTCGGTCCTCCGGTGCGTTTTACCGCACTTTCAACCTGGACATGGGTAGGTCACTTGGTTTCGGGTCTACGTCAACGTACTCATTCGCCCTCTTCAGACTCGCTTTCGCTCCGGCTCCGGCCTTTCCGCCTTAACCTCGCACGTTAACGTAACTCGCCGGTTCATTCTACAAAAGGCACGCCATCACCCCTTAACGGGCTCTGACTATTTGTAGGCACATGGTTTCAGGAACTGTTTCACTCCCCTCCCGGGGTACTTTTCACCTTTCCCTCACGGTACTGGTCCAC
>NZ_BFFP01000122.1 GCF_003864415.1 Ligilactobacillus salitolerans | reverse complement strand
TAGTTCTTCATTTTCGGATCTTAACTGTGCAATTAATTTTTGTTCATCCATACCCATTCACCGTCTTTTGATCAGCCAAGCGGCTGATGATTTCAAAAGCAATCATAGCACGGTTTAGCGCAGATTTCATCCAAAGATTTTAAGCTGTGGATAAGGAAAAAAGCAGCTTAGTTTTCCACCTGTGGAAAACTAAACCGCTTGGTTATTTTGTCTGTTGAAGTGACCTTGGGTCATATTTATGGATAGTCGCATCCAGGGACCAACCTTGAAGCAAATTTCTCAGTTCCTTTGGTCGCAATTGCCGCATTTCAGCTTGATTAGTCGGCCACTGCAGGCGGCCGTTTTCAAAACGTTTATATAACAGCAG
>NZ_BFFP01000120.1 GCF_003864415.1 Ligilactobacillus salitolerans | reverse complement strand
CAACCATTCATCTAGATGTTGAAGAAAGATTTTCATCTTCCCGCTAGAGTAATATTGGATCCAGCCCTGCATTTTCTGCTTGATTTCTTGCAAGATCTTATCAAGGCTGACGCCTCGATTTCTCTTGGTGATTCTTTTCAGTTCTTGTTTAATTCTTTGCTTGGCCTTTTGATGAGGGCGCGGATAGGCGCCATTGCGCCCCACACTCAGAGAAAAGCCCAGAAACTTCAGACTTAAGGGAGAGCCGACTTGTGTCTTCTCTGTATTCACTTCGACCTTGAGTTTCTTTTCTAAGAACTGGGTGATGCTTTTCAGAACCCGTTCACCTGCCCGCCTGCTTTTGACATAGATATTACAGTCGTCCGCATAGCGTACAAATTTATGTCCT
>NZ_BFFP01000119.1 GCF_003864415.1 Ligilactobacillus salitolerans | reverse complement strand
CCAATTAAACAAATTAAACAGACCTTTGGTTCAACTCGTTTTGTGTGAAATCAAATGTTAGCTATGCAAAGTGCTCGCCACAAAAACAACTCTCATGCTAGGTATCAAAATGAGTTTGCTATGAATAACCTGCTGAAAGCACTCAAGACAGAATATCCGTGGTTAAAAGACGTGGACGCTACCGCCCTGCAAGCAACAAACAGCAATTTGCACGACGCTTTTCAACGTTTTTTCAACAAGAAATTAAGTAACGGTTATCCACGCTTTAAAAGCAAGAAAAACTACGCACAAAGCTACACTTCTAAAGCGGTTAATCAGAATATCAAGGTCATTGATGAGCACCACTTGAAGCTGCCTAAATTAGGTCAAGTCTATTTCCGTGCCGGGC
>NZ_BFFP01000118.1 GCF_003864415.1 Ligilactobacillus salitolerans | reverse complement strand
CCGATGCAGGACATGATTTTCATCCAGATCACCCAAATCAAATTTGGGTTACCGACTGTAGTGAACTTAGATTCGGTGCAAATCAGGAATCAAAATTGCGTTTAAGTGCGATTAAAGACCTTTACGATCATAGTATTATCTCCTGGAGAGTTGAAAATACAGAAACGGCAACATTAGTGACAGAGACTTTTGAGACAGCAATCAAGAATAATCATGGGATCAAACCAGCACTTTTGCATAGTGATCAAGGCTCAAGTTATACTTCAGGAGCATATAATACAATGCTGGCAGGCTTGGGAATCACGCATAGGATGTCACGTCCGGGAACACCTGGTGACAATAGTCCAATGGAAAGTTTCTGGAGTCATATGAAAACCGAATTTTTTGCTT
>NZ_BFFP01000117.1 GCF_003864415.1 Ligilactobacillus salitolerans | reverse complement strand
CTTGAATTGCCTGATATTTTTCTGTCGAGCATCCTTCCTTTCGATCTCCTGTAATTTTTTTAAGATTGCAGCCTAAGAGGATACATACTCTAGACGGGCTCGCAATCGTTTGATCTCTAAGTCCTTTTTTTCGTTTTCTGTCAATTCACCTTTTTGTTCTTTGTTTTTTCCACGACGATCAGCTAATGCCTCAGGACCATGTTGTTCATACTTCCTGACCCAGGAATAAACCTGACCGTGAGAAACATTAAAATGTTTCATGGCCGCTGCATACTGTTTGTTTTTAGCAATTGTCCATTCCGCGATTTCGATTCGTTCAATTTTAGTCGTTTTGCGCCCATCTTTCACAGTTTTTTCCCTCCTAGTGGATCCGAATGATTTACCACTAGTATACAA
>NZ_BFFP01000116.1 GCF_003864415.1 Ligilactobacillus salitolerans | reverse complement strand
TTTAAACCGAAATTGGTCGTCGCTGGAACCTCTTTGGTGGAAAGGAAAACTGCGAAACCCTGGTGGTTTAGGGACTAGCGAGAGCGGACATCGGAGATACAGTTACCGTTTAAAGGGACATGGCAAGTACTGGAGTGCGCAAGGTGCAGAAGCGCAAGCTTTGATTATTGATTGCGACAGAAACAAAAATTTGGAGTATTACCTGGGTTTGCCTCAATTTGCTTTAAAACGTGATCAATGGAGTTATGATGGTAAATTCATCCTGAAGCTGTTACGCCAGCCACAGAGGCTCTCAGAACCACATGTTGGGGTGAAAGCTGGTAAGGTTGAATTTAACGGTAAGAGATACATGGCATAAAGTCTTTGTTGGGAGTGGGGCTTGAGAGCTCTCAAGCCCCACTCC
>NZ_BFFP01000115.1 GCF_003864415.1 Ligilactobacillus salitolerans | reverse complement strand
CAGCAGGTCATGGTTCACATTGTCAAAGTAGGACTTTAAATCAAGGTCGACCACGTAGTGATAGCCTTGATTATAATAGGCTGCCACCTTTTTCACAGCACTTTGCGCACTGCGATGTGGTCGAAAACCATAACTATTGTCGGAAAATACCTGTTCAAAGATTGGTATGAGTTGTTGCGCTACGGCTTGTTGAACCACACGGTCGACGACCGTTGGGACCCCTAGCTTGCGCTTTGACCCGTCGGCTTTTGGGATTTCTACTCTTTTGACCGGCTGGGGCTGATAGCTTTCAGAGCGCAACTCTTCCACCAGCTTTGTATTATTTTCCTTCAAGTAAGGACCGAGTTCCTCAACGGTCATTCCGTCGATTCCCCCAGCTCCTTTATTACGTTTGACATTCTTA
>NZ_BFFP01000114.1 GCF_003864415.1 Ligilactobacillus salitolerans | reverse complement strand
GGGCAAGTGCTTGAATTGCCTGATATTTTTCTGTCGAGCATCCTTCCTTTCGATCTCCTGTAATTTTTTTAAGATTGCAGCCTCAGAGGATACATACTCTAGACGGGCTCGCAATCGTTTGATCTCTAAGTCCTTTTTTTCGTTTTCTGTCAATTCACCTTTTTGTTCTTTGTTTTTTCCACGACGATCAGCTAATGCCTCAGGACCATGTTGTTCATACTTCCTGACCCAGGAATAAACCTGACCGTAAGAAACATTAAAATGTTTCATGGCCGCTGCATACTGTTTGTTTTTAGCAATTGTCCATTCCGCGATTTCGATTCGTTCAATTTTAGTCGTTTTGCGCCCATCTTTCACAGTTTTTTCCCTCCTAGTGGATCCGAATGATTTACCACTAGTATACAA
>NZ_BFFP01000113.1 GCF_003864415.1 Ligilactobacillus salitolerans | reverse complement strand
CCTAAATTTACTCGAGATTAAAGACCCTAATATCCAAACTTCTGCAGTCGAGGATCAAGTTCAAGATAACTTGCACTTTAAAGAAGTCTCTGCAATCTTGACCTACCAAGCCGACAAATGTCCTTTCTGTACCTCAACTCAGGTGGTTAAAAATGGTACTCGGCCAACGACGCTAAAGTTGCCGGCTGTAGTTCAAAAACCGGTTCATTTAGGGCTTAGAAGACAGCGCTATTTATGTCGCGCTTGCCATAAAACTTTCAGTGCTGAGACACAGATTGTCCAACGCGGGCACTCGATCACAAGGCAAGCTGAACAAGTCATTCATGCCTTAGCCCAGGAGTCTTTACCAATCAAAACAATCAGTAAAATCACTGGAATTTCGACATCTTCGATTCAGCGGATCCTATATAAAGATA
>NZ_BFFP01000112.1 GCF_003864415.1 Ligilactobacillus salitolerans | reverse complement strand
GCAGTGAACCATGGTGAACCGAATTGCCAAACTCTTTAAACAATAAAGCATCTCCAGTGACCACCAAATAAGGGACTTGACGACGTTTTGTCAATTTACTTTTTTCAATGGTATCTTGAGCTTGAACGGCTTCACTTTCCTTCTGAGCCTTGATCTGTGCACCAGTGACATGCACGATCTGATTAACAGCTTGATGGCTCAAAGTTACTGGGGTCAAAAGCGCAAAGACTTCAGCCTCATGACGATTAGTCATTCCCGGACTAACTTTAGCTACCAGATACTTTAACAGCGGGGTCACCCGCTGCCGGCCCTCAAAACCTAAAAACCGATCCAAGGCAAAGAAGTTTTCTTTGCCAGCAGGAGTGCGGTAATACCGTCTAACATAGCTGATCTCCCCAAAGGCAGTCAAAATCGTCCTTT
>NZ_BFFP01000111.1 GCF_003864415.1 Ligilactobacillus salitolerans | reverse complement strand
TGCCTGCCGTGCTTTAAGGAGCGTATCCTGAACTAGCTTAAAATCATTTGTAGTACTAATTTGATAACTAATAATTTTTCCGTCATACAGGTCTTTAATCGCACTTAAATAGACTTTTTTACCGGTTTCTAGCTCGAGATAAGTAACGTCAGTTACCCATTTTTCATTGGGCTGATCACTGGTAAAATTACGGTTTAAAATATTATCAGTCACATTGCGGTCACCAGGGACGGTACAAGAGTGACGATTGCGTCGAACAACTGACTGTAGGCCAAGTTTACGCATAATTCGAAGAATTCGTTTCGGATTGTACTTTTTGTTAAAACGACGATTAATTTCACCAGTAATTCGACGATAACCATAGATACAGTTATACTTGTTAAACACTGATTTGATAACTTCTTCAAGCCATTCATTTTCTAATTGA
>NZ_BFFP01000110.1 GCF_003864415.1 Ligilactobacillus salitolerans | reverse complement strand
TTGAAGACCCTAAGCTTGAAGATCAGTATAAAATCTACCATAACCAACCCGCTCGCTTTATTCATCTCTTACAAACTTATTCCTGCTTGTGTCCTAAGTGTGGGCAGACAATGCGAAAAAACGGCTTTAAAACAGTCCACATTGTTGGTCTACCTTCAGGCGGAGTCCTCAATGTTTTCTCGATCCGCAAGCAGAAGTTTATCTGCCCGGATTCACCAGACTGTCCCAAAATTGTTACCAAGATTTCTGACGTCCAAGATGTTGAGCCCAATGCTCAAATTTCGAAGGATGTTAAATACCACTCAATCATGCAACTTAATAATAACCGTACTCAAGCAGATATTGCCGAAGAACACGGGATTTCCACCATGTCCGTCATGCGTTTTGGACAAGAAATGGCAAGTTATTTTAAGCCCAGGTATACTTGGCTGCCACAAGATATTGCCTTTGA
>NZ_BFFP01000109.1 GCF_003864415.1 Ligilactobacillus salitolerans | reverse complement strand
AAAGAAGCACTGGTTAAACCGCATCAGTTGCCAACAGCCTTGTCTTTTGATGAGTTTCGTTCAGTCAAGGGCCAGTTTTCCTTTATCTGTATCGATGCCAAAACACACGAACTAGTTGCTTTATTGTCAAACAGGCTCACTAAAACGATCACCGAAAATTTCACCAATACCTATTCCCTGACGGAACGACAGGAAGTCAAACTGGTGACTATGGATCTCAATGCCCAGTACCAACAATTCGTTCATCTAATTTTTCCGAATGCCGCAATTGTCTTTGATCGCTTTCATATTGTACAGCTGGTCGGTGGAATCTTAGATCGGGAACGGGTCAAAAGCCTTAAGAGCCTGGCTGATCATCGAAGCAGAACATACAAAGCCTTAAAGCATCAATGGCGCTTGTTTCATAAGGATGAAACAGAATTGGACGGGCAGACAGTCAAGTATTACCCGGGTTTAAA
>NZ_BFFP01000108.1 GCF_003864415.1 Ligilactobacillus salitolerans | reverse complement strand
AGGCCACTACACCTTGTCTCCCCAAATCCAATTCGTCTAAATGACGACAATAGAAAGAAGTTTTGTTCATGGATAATTGTACACTTGATCGTCTTGGGATTAAAGACCCACGCTTAATTGAAGACCCTAAGCTTGAAGATCAGTATAAAATCTACCATAACCAACCCGCCCGCTTTATTCATCTCTTACAAACTTATTCCTGCTTGTGTCCTAAGTGTGGGCAGACAATGCGAAAAAACGGCTTTAAAACAGTCCACATTGTTGGTCTACCTTCAGGCGGAGTCCTCAATGTTTTCTCGATCCGCAAGCAGAAGTTTATCTGCCCGGATTCACCAGACTGTCCCAAAATTGTTACCAAGATTGCTGACGTCCAAGATGTTGAGCCCAATGCTCAAATTTCGAAGGATGTTAGATACCACTCAATCATGCAACTTAATAATAACCGTACTCAAGCAGATA
>NZ_BFFP01000107.1 GCF_003864415.1 Ligilactobacillus salitolerans | reverse complement strand
CCAATGAAATTACTTGTCGGTATTGACGTTAGCTCTAAAGAACTTGAAGTCGCTATGTTAACTTCTGAAAGTACGAAACAATTGTTCCGCACGAATGTTTCCAATGATTTAAATGGCGCTTCTGAAATTAAGCGAAAGATTCTTGAGTTAAATGAAACCTATCAATTTGAACAAACTGTGATCGGGATGGAGTCAACTTCCGTTTACAGCTTTCATCCAGCTTTTTTCTTTAAAAATGATGCCGAACTGACTGCATTGAACGTAGATGCTGTGTTACTTAATCCGCGTGCTACTAAGCGCTATAAAGACGTTTTTGAAGATTCTAAAAGTGATACGATCGATGCTTTTTATATTGCTGATTTCTTACGTATTGGTCGCTACACAACTGGCATTGGGCGGCAAGAAGAATATCTTGCTTTACAACGCTTAACGCGTTCACGTTTTGAAGTGATCCAAAGTTTGACCCGTTCAAAA
>NZ_BFFP01000106.1 GCF_003864415.1 Ligilactobacillus salitolerans | reverse complement strand
CATCGTAGCAATCGAAGACCATTCAAACTTGGGGACCCCAAAGTAAAACGGGACTGGCAGCTGGAACCAATGGGCGGATCCAACAGATGAAAAGCCAACTTTACCCAAAACAATGGCGAGGAGCGTTCCCACCAAGATCCCGACTAAAACAGCAATTTGTTTCAAGAAACCGCGGCCCCAAATGTTGATCACCACGATCACCAGAGCAGTCGTGAAACCTAAGATCAAATTGATGTGATTGCCGTAACTGGCAGCACTCGTATTGCCGCAGCCAAGGTTTTGAAAAGCAACTGGGATCAAAGTAAAACCGATCAGGGTGATCAATGAGCCGGTCACAACGGGTGGAAAGAAACGGCGCATTTTAGCAAACGGACCAGCAATTAATGCGATAAAGATCCCCGCGGAGATGATACCGCCATACATGAATGGCCAGCCAAAATGATTGCCAATATTTTGGAAAGGAGCAACATATTCA
>NZ_BFFP01000105.1 GCF_003864415.1 Ligilactobacillus salitolerans | reverse complement strand
GATCTGTGGCATTCGGAGTTTATCTGAATTCAGTAACCCCAGACGGGCCCCTAGTCCAAACAGTGCTCTACCTCCACGATCCTTATCTTCCGAGGCTAGCCCTAAAGCTATTTCGGAGAGAACCAGCTATCTCCACGTTCGTTTGGAATTTCACCGCTACCCACACCTCATCCCAGCATTTTTCAACATACACGGGTTCGGTCCTCCGGTGCGTTTTACCGCACTTTCAACCTGGACATGGGTAGGTCACTTGGTTTCGGGTCTACGTCAACGTACTTAGTCGCCCTCTTCAGACTCGCTTTCGCTCCGGCTCCGGCCTTTCCGCCTTAACCTCGCACGTTAACGTAACTCGCCGGTTCATTCTACAAAAGGCACGCCATTACCCCTTAACGGGCTCTGACTACTTGTAGGCCCATGGTTTCAGGAACTGTTTCACTCCCCTCCCGGGGTACTTTTCACCTTTCCCTCACGGTACTGGTCCAC
>NZ_BFFP01000104.1 GCF_003864415.1 Ligilactobacillus salitolerans | reverse complement strand
CCGCACGAATGTTTCCAATGATTTAAATGGCGCTTCTGAAATTAAGCGAAAGATTCTTGAGTTAAATGAAGCCTATCAATTTGAACAAACTGTGATCGGGATGGAGTCAACTTCCGTTTACAGCTTTCATCCAGCTTTTTTCTTTAAAAATGATGCCGAACTGAATGCATTGAACGTAGATGCTGTGTTACTTAATCCACGTGCTACTAAGCGCTATAAAGACGTTTTTGAAGATTCTAAAAGTGATACGATCGATGCTTTTTATATTGCTGATTTCTTACGTATTGGTCGCTACACAACTGGCATTGTGCGGCAAGAAGAATATCTTGCTTTACAACGCTTAACGCGTTCACGTTTTGAAGTGATCCAAAGTTTGACCCGTTCAAAACAACATTTCATTGAAAACCTGTAGTACAAGGTCAATAAATTAGCTGTAGAGCCAATTGGAACTTCAATTTTTGGTTCGACGATGATGGAACTTTTAACGACTG
>NZ_BFFP01000103.1 GCF_003864415.1 Ligilactobacillus salitolerans | reverse complement strand
CAGCCGGTCAAAAGAGTAGAAATCCCAAAAGCCGACGGGTCAAAGCGCAAGCTAGGGGTCCCAACGGTCGTCGACCGTGTGGTTCAACAAGCCGTAGCGCAACAACTCATACCAATCTTTGAACAGGTATTTTCCGACAATAGTTATGGCTTTCGACCACATCGCAGTGCGCAAAGTGCTGTGAAAAAGGTGGCAGCCTATTATAATCAGGGCTATCACTACGTGGTCGACCTTGATTTAAAGTCCTACTTTGACAATGTGAACCATGACCTGCTGATTAATTTTCTTGGAAACTACATCTGCGAGCCATGGGTTTTGCATCTGATTCGTAAATTCTTAACGAGTGGTGTGATGAATGGTCAGCTTTTTGAAAAGTCCGCCAAGGGTACGCCACAGAGTGGAAACATCTCACCTTTGTTGGCAAATATTTACTTGAATGAACTGGACAAAGAATTGACTAAAAGAGGACATAAATTTGTACGCTATGCAGACGACTGTAATATCTATGTCAAAAGCA
>NZ_BFFP01000102.1 GCF_003864415.1 Ligilactobacillus salitolerans | reverse complement strand
TAGTTCTTCATTTTCGGATCTTAACTGTGCAATTAATTTTTGTTCATCCATACCCATTCACCGTCTTTTGATCAGCCAAGCGGCTGATGATTTCAAAAGCAATCATAGCACGGTTTAGCGCAGATTTCATCCAAAGATTTTAAGCTGTGGATAAGGGAAAAAGCAGCCTAGTTTTCCACCTGTGGAAAACTAAACCGCTTGGTTATTTTGTCTGTTGAAGTGACCTTGGGTCATATTTATGGATAGTCGCATCCAGGGACCAACCTTGAAGCAAATTTCTCAGTTCCTTTGGTCGCAATTGCCGCATTTCAGCTTGATTAGTCGGCCACTGCAGGCGGCCGTTTTCAAAACGTTTATATAACAGCAGAAAACCATCTTGATCCCAAAGCAGACCCTTAAAGCGATCCTTGCGACTGCCGCAGAAAAGAAACAAAGCATTTTGAAAAGGATCGAGAGCAAATTCATCAGTGACTACAGCAACTAAACCATCAATTCCTTTACGTAGATCTGTTTTGCCCGTCACCAAATAAA
>NZ_BFFP01000101.1 GCF_003864415.1 Ligilactobacillus salitolerans | reverse complement strand
GCCCTGCATTTTCTGCTTGATTTCTTGCAAGATCTTATCAAGACTGACGCCTCGATTTCTCTTGGTGATTCTTTTCAGTTCTTGTTTAATTCTTTGCTTGGCCTTTTGATGAGGGAGCGGATAGGCGCCATTGCGCCCCACACTCAGAGAAAAGCCCAGAAACTTCAGCCTTAAGGGAGAGCCGACTTGTGTCTTCTCTGTATTCACTTCGACCTTGAGTTTCTTTTCTAAGAACTGGGTGATGCTTTTCAGAACCCGTTCACCTGCCCGCCTGCTTTTGACATAGATATTACAGTCGTCCGCATAGCGTACAAATTTATGTCCTCTTTTAGTCAATTCTTTGTCCAGTTCATTCAAGTAAATATTTGCCAACAAAGGAGAGATGTTTCCACCCTGTGGCGTACCCTTGGCGGACTTTTCAAAAAGCTAACCATTCATCACACCACTCGTTAAGAATTTACGAATCAGATGCAAAACCCATGGCTCGCAGATGTAGTTTCCAAGAAAATTAATCAGCAGGTCATGGTTCACATTGT
>NZ_BFFP01000100.1 GCF_003864415.1 Ligilactobacillus salitolerans | reverse complement strand
CTAATACATACCTGCGCAGCTATTTTTATCAATATCCACGTAAAGCACGGCTGGCAGTTCAAACTGTGACTGTTGACTTGTACTCGCCTTATCGCCCGCTGATCAAAGAGCTTTTTCCCAATGCCCTGATCATTGCGGATCGCTTCCATACCGTAGTTCAGGCTTACCGTGGCTTAAACAGTGTCCGAATCTCAGTTATGAAGCAATATGGTGCAAAATCCCATGAAGGCCG
Source organism: Ligilactobacillus salitolerans (assembly GCF_003864415.1). GTDB lineage: Bacteria > Bacillota > Bacilli > Lactobacillales > Lactobacillaceae > Ligilactobacillus > Ligilactobacillus salitolerans. The sequence continues at coordinate 342 of NZ_BFFP01000100.1, read as the reverse complement.
CGCACTCAAGCGCCTCTGGAAGCTTTTAATGAAAGACTCAAATAAACTTGAATATGTCGAACGAAAAAAGCGTATTAACTTTCGCGGTGACTTGTTGACTGATTCAGAAGTTGTAGACCGGCTTTTGAAAATGTCTCCTGAGCTAGCTCAGGCTTATAAGTATTATCAAGAGCTTTTATTGGCTATACACCGCAAGAATGCAGTCTTATTAAAGGAACTCTTGAATGCGCCCCAGAAACTGCCTGAGGTAATGAAAAAAGTCAATAAAACCCTGCTCAAACACTTTGACGAAATCGTCAACAGCTTCAAAACCTCATATTCAAACGGTCCTGTGGAAGGTAC
>NZ_BFFP01000099.1 GCF_003864415.1 Ligilactobacillus salitolerans | reverse complement strand
CAGCAGGTCATGGTTCACATTGTCAAAGTAGGACTTTAAATCAAGGTCGACCACGTAGTGATAGCCTTGATTATAATAGGCTGCCACCTTTTTCACAGCACTTTGCGCACTGCGATGTGGTCGAAAACCATAACTATTGTCGGAAAATACCTGTTCCAAGATTGGTATGAGTTGTTGCGCTACGGCTTGTTGAACCACACGGTCGACGACCGTTGGGACCCCTAGCTTGCGCTTTGACCCGTCGGCTTTTGGGATTTCTACTCTTTTGACCGGCTGGGGCTGATAGCTTTCAGAGCGCAACTCTTCCACCAGCTTTGTATTATTTTCCTTCAAGTAAGGACCGAGTTCCTCAACGGTCATTCCGTCGATTCCCCCAGCTCCTTTATTACGTTTGACATTCTTAGAGGCCGCATTTAAATTATTGCGGTCTAAAATCTTCTCACGTAATAAGCCATTCTGAATTCTCTGTTCACCAGAAACAATACTACGCGCTCCTGTTTTCTCTCGCCCTTCCAGGGCTACCCTCCGCAGGCAGTCAGCTTTGTTTTCTGTTTTCTGCGATTGTCGCATTGTTTCCACCTCCAAGATGAATC
>NZ_BFFP01000098.1 GCF_003864415.1 Ligilactobacillus salitolerans | reverse complement strand
ATCAGGACACCAAGATTCATCATCTTTAAGTCGAGCTTCTTATAAATAGGAATAAAGGCTGAACAGCAGATCAAAGTTGTAGTAGTTCCGTCCCCGTTTAATGAGACCATTGCAGCGACTACCGCAGTTCCGACCAAAATTTTTACTGGATCGCCTTTAGCGAGTTTGATCACAAAGGCAGTTACGGGATCGAATAATCCGGCATCCAGCATTAAAGCGAAAAATATAATAGCGAATAAGAGCATAACACCTGTGACAGAGACACTCTCTAAACCTTTGAGAGCCCAAACGCCGATGTGATTTGGATAGAGTTTGAGGAACAATCCAAAAATCGCAAATAGCAGTGGGATGGTGATCAACGCGATAAAAGGCGTCATCTTCTTTTTCATGATCAAAGCCATAAAGACAATGACCATGGCGTACCCTAAAATTGCAAGCATAGGTACAACCTCCTTGATTAAATTATGTAACTTTATGATAAGATTTTATAATCTTGAATTCAATTTCACAATAGTTTGACCGTCATAAACGAACTAAAAAAACACTTGTGGTATTTTTAACAAAACTGACAAAGCAGCATATATTTTATATTACAGTACAAAAGTCAAAGATTTATTTGGAAATAATACTGTTTCTTCGCATTA
>NZ_BFFP01000097.1 GCF_003864415.1 Ligilactobacillus salitolerans | reverse complement strand
AAAAGAAACAAAGCATTTTGAAAAGGATCGAGAGCAAATTCTTCAGTGACTACAGCAACTAAACCATCAATTCCTTTACGTAGATCTGTTTTGCCCGTCACCAAATAAATCTGGTCGATTTTATTCAAGTCAAGCATCATGAGGGAACACCGCTTTTAAGAAAGCATCGAGGATATAGTTGTTGATCCGATTGTAGACCACCACAGTTTTATTTTGATCAATGCGAAACTGCATGGCCTTTTGAGACTTAACCTCATTCGTTGATCTAGGACCATCAATTTTAACTTGGACAAAATCATGCTTGTTATCCAAAAAATCACCTCATCTCATTTGATAAGGCAATTATATTAAATCTGGTTTTTTATTTAAATACGTCCCGCTGGGCACTGCTTACGACACTAGGTACAATGCACTTATATAACAATAGAAGCATACAAGCCTTGGGGCTACTATGTGTCAAGTAGACAGCTCAAATAATTAAAACCTATGCGATTTTCTGAACGGCATGATTCCGATATTCTGTTGGGGTCATGCCGTTTAGTGTTTCTTGACGACGTTTGTTATTGTACCAATCAATACACTGCTGGATAAATTCTTCCATTTCAAGGCGAGACAAAGCACGTTTAAAAGCAAAAAAGTCGGTTTTCATATGACTCCAGAAACT
>NZ_BFFP01000096.1 GCF_003864415.1 Ligilactobacillus salitolerans | reverse complement strand
CTAAATAATTTCCACTGGGATCAGTACTCAATTGGCTGTCGACCGTGGTTAAAACTAATTCAACATCCTTCACGCTGTAATCACGAAAGACTGCCCGCAGTAGCTTTTGAATCAGTTCTGGATGTGATTGACTTAAGCGCTCCTCCAGCTTGCGACGGACATGAAAATGATCTAGCTGATGGATCCATTGTTTAGCACCACTCCCGAAACGTTCAAACTTGTCCGCAGTATAACCACTGCCGTTATCAGAGTTAGTAATAACGACCGTTTCTCGCAAGTCGTAGTGGGCGTGCAGGTACATGTCTGCTTGCCAGAAAACAGCTTCACGGTCAGTGCCTGAGAAAGTCTTCGCATTAATTAATTCTTTGCGCTGCTTAACCGGCTTCCCGTTACGCTTCAACAGTTTCTGGCTGCCTTCATGGACCGTGATCCGGTGCAGTGAACCATGGTGAACCGAATTGCCAAACTCTTTAAACAATAAAGCATCTCCAGTGACCACCAAATAAGGGACTTGGCGACGTTTTGTCAATTTACTTTTTTCAATGGTATCTTGAGCTTGAACGGCTTCACTTTCCTTCTGAGCCTTGATCTGTGCACCAGTGACATGCACGATCTGATTAACAGCTTGATGGCTCAAAGTTACTGGGGTCAAAAGCGCAAAGACTTCAGCCTCATGACGATTAGTCATTC
>NZ_BFFP01000095.1 GCF_003864415.1 Ligilactobacillus salitolerans | reverse complement strand
CTTTTTGTTAAAACGACGATTAATTTCACCAGTAATTCGACGATAACCATAGATACAGTTATACTTGTTAAACACTGATTTGATAACTTCTTCAAGCCATTCATTTTCTAATTGACGCGCAGTTTTGGGCGCCTTTTGGCGTCTATGCCATTGATAATAACTCTGACGTGAAGTTTTTAAAATTTCACATAGTGTAACAATTGGCATCTGTGTTTCTGTATGATATTCCTGGATTGCTTGATGTTTTATGGTTGCCTTTGCCTCTATGTCCGCCTCCTTTGAATCTCGTTGAATTTTTTTAAGAGGCCAACCTCGGCTTCTAAATATTTAATTCTCGCATCTTTAGCTGCACTTTCCGCCTTAGCCTTTTCGGCCTTGGTTTTGTTTGGCTTATCAGCTGGTTTCTTCCCACGGCGGTCTTCTAAACCTGCAGCTCCTTGAGTTTTATATTTATGAACCCAGGAGTAAATCTGATCGTAAGAAACGTGATATTTAGTACTTGCTTCCTGATAATTTAGTTGATGTTCTAATGTGTATTCAACGATTTCAAGCCGTTCTGTTTGAGATGTCTTTCTACCTTGCTTCATAGCGTTTTTACCTCGACTAGGATTAAATAATTTATCCTTAGTATACAGGTCTATCCACCGCTGTAAAAGCGAATCAGAAGAAATTTGGAATTTGATAATGACCT
>NZ_BFFP01000094.1 GCF_003864415.1 Ligilactobacillus salitolerans | reverse complement strand
CTACAATGGACGGTACAACGAGTCGCGAGACCGCGAGGTTTAGCTAATCTCTTAAAACCGTTCTCAGTTCGGATCGTAGGCTGCAACTCGCCTACGTGAAGTCGGAATCGCTAGTAATCGCGGATCAGCATGCCGCGGTGAATACGTTCCCGGGCCTTGTACACACCGCCCGTCACACCATGAGAGTTTGTAACACCCAAAGCCGGTGGGGTAACCTTTTTGGAGCCAGCCGTCTAAGGTGGGACAGATGATTGGGGTGAAGTCGTAACAAGGTAGCCGTAGGAGAACCTGCGGCTGGATCACCTCCTTTCTAAGGAATAATACGGAAACTCACACGATTTGTTACATGAAACTTTGTTTGGTTTTGAGAGGTCTACTCTCAAAATGGGGGTTTAGCTCAGCTGGGAGAGCACCTGCTTTGCAAGCAGGAGGTCAACGGTTCGATCCCGTTAACCTCCATTGACAGCGTCAGCTGCCATGGATCCGTTCTTTGAAAACTGAATAACATTTATTTCTTGATCAATAATTTTATTAAACCGAGAACACCGCGTTTGAAAGAGTTTCAAACAAGAATTCAAAATAAGTATTAAACGCAAACTCATAACCCAGTTATCTTCGATAAATGAATAGGTTAAGTTAGGAAGGGCGCATGGTGGATGCCTTGGCACTAGGAGTCGATGAAGGACGCGACTAACTGCGAAAT
>NZ_BFFP01000093.1 GCF_003864415.1 Ligilactobacillus salitolerans | reverse complement strand
CTGTGAGACTGACAAGTCGAGCAGGGACGAAAGTCGGGCTTAGTGATCCGGTGGTTCCGTATGGAAGGGCCATCGCTCAACGGATAAAAGCTACCCTGGGGATAACAGGCTTATCTCCCCCAAGAGTCCACATCGACGGGGAGGTTTGGCACCTCGCTGTCGGCTCATCGCATCCTGGGGCTGTAGTCGGTCCCAAGGGTTGGGCTGTTCGCCCATTAAAGCGGTACGCGAGCTGGGTTCAGAACGTCGTGAGACAGTTCGGTCCCTATCCGTCGCGGGCGTAGGAAATTTGCGAGGATCTGTCCTTAGTACGAGAGGACCGGGATGGACACACCACTGGTGTACCAGTTGTCTTGCCCAAGGCAGCGCTGGGTAGCTAAGTGTGGATGAGATAAACGCTGAAAGCATCTAAGTGCGAAACTCACCTCAAGATCAGATTTCCCATTCCTTTATGGAAGTAAGACCCCTGAGAGATGATCAGGTAGATAGGATGGAAGTGGAAGTGCCGCGAGGCATGGAGCGGACCATTACTAATCGGTCGAGGACTTAACCAAAAGAGTCGCGTGGAAGTGCGGTTTGATAGAAACAAGAAGAAATGTTGTTCAGTTTTGAGAGGATGGATCTTCTCAAAGAAAAATAGTGCGGTGGCGATTGCACGAAGGCTACACCTGTTCCCATGCCGAACACAGAAGTTAAGCTTCGTTACGCCAAGAGTAGTTGGGGGATCGCCCCCTGTGAGGGTAGGGCGCTGCCGCGCTAAGTTTATTCCG
>NZ_BFFP01000092.1 GCF_003864415.1 Ligilactobacillus salitolerans | reverse complement strand
AGCGATAACAGTGCGAGTGGCGAACGGGTGAGTAACACGTGGGCAACCTGCCCAGAAGAGGGGGATAACACTTGGAAACAGGTGCTAATACCGCATCAACCGACTGACCGCATGGTCGGTCGGGCAAAGACGGCTTTTAGCTGTCGCTTCTGGATGGGCCCGCGGCGTATTAACTAGTTGGTAGGGTAACGGCCTACCAAGGTGATGATACGTAGCCGAACTGAGAGGTTGATCGGCCACATTGGGACTGAGACACGGCCCAAACTCCTACGGGAGGCAGCAGTAGGGAATCTTCCACAATGGACGAAAGTCTGATGGAGCAACGCCGCGTGTGTGAAGAAGGTCTTCGGATCGTAAAACACTGTTGTCAGAGAAGAACACGTGCTAAAGTAACTGTTAGTGCGCTGACGGTATCTGACCAGCAAGTCACGGCTAACTACGTGCCAGCAGCCGCGGTAATACGTAGGTGGCAAGCGTTGTCCGGATTTATTGGGCGTAAAGGGAACGCAGGCGGTCTTTTAAGTCTGATGTGAAAGCCTTCGGCTTAACCGGAGAAGTGCATTGGAAACTGGAAGACTTGAGTGCAGAAGAGGAGAGTGGAACTCCATGTGTAGCGGTGAAATGCGTAGATATATGGAAGAACACCCGTGGCGAAAGCGGCTCTCTGGTCTGTAACTGACGCTGAGGTTCGAAAGCGTGGGGAGCGAACAGGATTAGATACCCTGGTAGTCCACGCCGTAAACGATGAATGCTAGGTGTTGGAGGGTTTCCGCCCTTCAGTGCCGCAGCTAACGCAGTAAGCA
>NZ_BFFP01000091.1 GCF_003864415.1 Ligilactobacillus salitolerans | reverse complement strand
CAGACAGTGTTTTTAGCCGGTCAGAGATCACTGACGAACAAAGCACGCAAGAAAGTAAGACAACGGTCCAAAAACCACAAAAAAAGCGGCAAAAAAGGGAAGAACAGGTAGCCGGCTTAGACGTAGTAACTACGATATATCGGCGTGAATCCGATTTTTGTCCTTTTGGACACAAGTTAAAGATGATTGGCAAAAAATCCCTGGGTAAAAAATTACGCTACCAGCCTGCTAAACTGTGGGTCGAAGATCAGTATCTCGAAACCTATACCTGTGACTGTGAAGATTGCGTTGATCAACAGGCCGGCGGTACAGCTTTTTACAGCGCCCAGGCACCGGGAAATTTATTTTTACATAGTTCCATTACAGCTGAATTGTTAAGTAACATTGTTTATCAAAAATACAGTCTGGGAACTCCTTTATATCGGCAGTTAAAGGACTGGCAACGGCTAGGCTGGAAAACAAGTGAGTCAACTTTGTCGCGCGCTGTCATCAATGGTTCAAAACTGCTTCAACCTTTAGCCGAATTGATTCACTCTGAGTTGCTCAAAGCACCTTATCTGCAAGGTGATGAGACAGTCGTGCAGGTTTTAAGAGAACCGGGTAAAAAAGCAAGTACTGAATCAAGAATGTGGGTCCTACGGACCCCGCAAACCGCACAGCACCAAGGCATATACTACGCGTATCAACCTGATCGGACAGCTAAATCCGGGCAAAAGCTCTATGCTGGCTTTTCTGGTGTGTTACAGTGCGACGGTTATTCAGTCTATTCATCTGTTGATTGTTGCGATCGGGTCGGTTGTTTGGCTCATGTCCGCCGGAAGTTTTTTGAAGCGGCCAAAAGAGATCAGCGAGCTAAAAAGCCACTCAAGATGCTTAATCAAATGTTTAAGCTGGA
>NZ_BFFP01000090.1 GCF_003864415.1 Ligilactobacillus salitolerans | reverse complement strand
GTTTATTTAAACGGAAGCCTTTTTTATTAGCGCAAGCTCTGATCTTCGGCCCCTTCTTTGGAGTTGTGCCCTTATAATTGTGTAAAAAGAAAGATCATATCATTTCCATGATACAATCAATGTGGTTTCGCAGACACAAAAATTGAACCGGAGAAAATGATATGACCCAACTTAATATTAGCTTAGATTTCGACGAATTAACAGAGGCAATTACAAAGTCAGATATGAATACAGGAATGAAGGGCCTTGCGATTGCTGTTTTTAATGCTTACATGGAAGCAGAACGGGATCAATTCTTAAAAGCAAATCGTTATGAGCGTAGTGAAGATCGGGTTGATTCACGAAATGGCTACTATGACCGTGATTTTCGCTTGGCAATCGGCAAGCTCAAGCTGAGAGTTCCACGAACCAGATCTGGGCAGTTTTCAACTCAGCTTTTTGAAAAATACTGCAGGTCTGATCAGGCTTTTGTTTTAAGCATGGTTGAAGCAGTAGTTAATGGTGTTTCAACTCGCAAAGTCACAAATATTGTTGAAAATCTGTGCGGGGAGCAGGTCTCAAAGTCATTTGTTTCAAGTGTCATGACCCGCCTGGATCCTGAGATCAAGAAGTTTCGGGAACGTTCGCTGACTTATGAAAAGTTTCCTTATCTTTACGTTGATGCGCTGTATCTCAAGGTCCATGAAGAATCGCGGGTAGTTAGTAAAGCTTTGTATATCGCTCAGGGGGTGAACTCAAAAAATAAACGCGAGATTTTAGGCTTTAAAGTCACTGGGGTAGAGTCAGAAGAGAGCTGGTCCTCTTTCTTTAGAGAGCTTAGGGATCGTGGGTTGAGGCAGCCAATCATGGTGACCTCTGATGCCCATGCAGGACTAAAGCGTGCCATTCAAAAGGAATTCCCCGGGACTTCCTGGCAACGTTGTACGGCTCATTTT
>NZ_BFFP01000089.1 GCF_003864415.1 Ligilactobacillus salitolerans | reverse complement strand
ACTGACACAGCGAGGACTATTAAACATGTCCCAGTCGTATCAGTCAATTCAAGCAAAAGCTTAAGTTGTTGAACCGCCGTATACGGTTCCGTACGTACGGTGGTGTGGGAGGTCGATAGTGTGAACTATCTCCTACCCGATTTTTAGCTTTCTAATTGAGGAGTAAGACCGCACAGTTCATTAAGATATGTACAGCCATTGAAGCTTGGATCCGACCGGTCTTGCCGTAAATTAAGCACAATACCAGCCCGATGATCGTATAGGTCAGATAATGTCCGTCGCCATGTGCCAGTGCAAATAACAAACTGGATAGGAGGGCTGTTTGCCACGGTTTAAACCAGTAAGTGAAGTTGCCAAACAGGACCTTGCGAAAAATCAACTCTTCAATGATCGGTGCTGCCAACGCGATCACTAACAGGTAATAGGGATATTTGACGGAGATCGCCTGCAATGAGGCTGTGTTTTCAGACACGGCGGGTTGTTTGAGCCAGGTCACTTCGAGCCAAAATAAAAGACGCTGAGCAGCTAAAATCAGCGGCACGCCTAAAATGATCCAGCAAGCAGTTTGACCCTTGCCAGCGGGTCTGTTTTCGAACATGTTGCAATAGCGGTAATGAATAAAAAGCCACACCAGGCCGGCTGCACCGCCAAGATACAGCACTGTTTCTACTGGAAATAAAATGGCATTATTTTTGATCAATTGAAAACAAATTTGTTGGGAAAAAAGTAAAACAAAGTAAGCAAGCAAAAGATTCAGCGAATTAGCTTTGAATTTCACGTGATAGTCCTCCTTAATTGCTGGAAGTCATTATACCATATTCTCAAGGCAGAAGATCATGCTTTGTGAGCGGCCGTAAGTGGCCGTTTTTAGTTGGTCACTTTCCTTCTCCCGATTTTGGACGAATTCTGACTAAATGATTGTGAATTAAAAAATTTACT
>NZ_BFFP01000088.1 GCF_003864415.1 Ligilactobacillus salitolerans | reverse complement strand
TATACAAGAGCTTTAGAAATATTAGATGAAGGCTTCGAGGATGCGCTGCAGTACTTGTCCCAACCGGAACCTTATCAGATTAGCTTACGAACCACAAATTCATTGGAGCGCTTAAATCAGGAGATCCGCAGACGTGAGCGTGTCGTCCGGATCTTCGCGAATGAAGCTGCAGCAGAACGCTTATTTGGAGCGATTTTGCAGGATTACCACGATCAGTGGCAAGAGCAAAAAAGAACATTTCTGCGCGATTTTTCACCTGAATTTCAGTAAAAATCCAAAAACAAGTGTAGCTACACGCTTAACAAGCTATTGAGCTTCAGGGGAGTAGTGTAATAAGTACAGTTAATAACCCCTTGGTGAGGAGTGTGATTTGGGCTTTAAATCACACTCCTCACCAAGGGCCACCAAGCGTAAGCGCGGTAGCAAAACGACAGTAAGAACATATTTGGAAGGCTCAAAAGGACATTTTAGTTTTGATAAATTGGATCCATTAGCAGTCGCTGATTATTTAAATTTTTTAAAATAAAGATATGGAAGCTGCATTGCATCGGTTTTTGAATTTACACAGAAAAAAGGACTTGACCTAAGTATCAGAAAGTAAGGTCCAAGAAAGCAGCTTTTGGACCTAAGTTTTAGAAAGTAAAGTCCAAGAAAGCAGCTTTTGGACCTAAGTATTAGAAAGTAAAGTCCAAGAAAGCAGCTTTTGGACCTAAGTATTAGAAAGTAAAGTCCAAGAAATGAACCGGCTCCTGTCAAGCTGACAGTCAAATAAACGAAAACTATGATTATTTAATAAGCTAAGTTCAAGCCCAAGTTCAAGGTCAAAAGCGTCGACAACAGAAGGCTAGGTTTGTGTTGGAATTTTATTATTTGGACATTTAGGCAGCCTGATCACGATATTCTGCCGGAGTTAAAAAGCTTAAGCGCTCTTGGATCCGATCATTGTTATAAAAGGACATAAACTCATCGATTGAATCCTGTAGGTCTGCTAA
>NZ_BFFP01000087.1 GCF_003864415.1 Ligilactobacillus salitolerans | reverse complement strand
GCGCCCAAAGGTTCCCTCAGAATGGTTGGAAATCATTCGCAGAGTGTAAAGGCAGCAGGGAGCTTGACTGTGAGACTGACAAGTCGAGCAGGGACGAAAGTCGGGCTTAGTGATCCGGTGGTTCCGTATGGAAGGGCCATCGCTCAACGGATAAAAGCTACCCTGGGGATAACAGGCTTATCTCCCCCAAGAGTCCACATCGACGGGGAGGTTTGGCACCTCGATGTCGGCTCATCGCATCCTGGGGCTGTAGTCGGTCCCAAGGGTTGGGCTGTTCGCCCATTAAAGCGGTACGCGAGCTGGGTTCAGAACGTCGTGAGACAGTTCGGTCCCTATCCGTCGCGGGCGTAGGAAATTTGCGAGGATCTGTCCTTAGTACGAGAGGACCGGGATGGACACACCGCTGGTGTACCAGTTGTCTTGCCCAAGGCAGCGCTGGGTAGCTAAGTGTGGATGAGATAAACGCTGAAAGCATCTAAGTGCGAAACTCACCTCAAGATCAGATTTCCCATTCCTTTATGGAAGTAAGACCCCTGAGAGATGATCAGGTAGATAGGATGGAAGTGGAAGTGCCGCGAGGCATGGAGCGGACCATTACTAATCGGTCGAGGACTTAACCAAAAGAGTCGCGCGGAAGTGCGGTTTGATAAAAGCAAGAAGAAATGTTGTTCAGTTTTGAGAGGATGGATCTTCTCAAAGAAAAATAGTGCGGTGGCGATTGCACGAAGGCTACACCTGTTCCCAGGCCGAACACAGAAGTTAAGCTTCGTTACGCCAAGAGTAGTTGGGGGATCGCCCCCTGTGAGGGTAGGGCGCTGCCGCGCAATTTTAAGTCATTTCCGTTGGGAAGTGGCTTTTTTTATATAAAAAAGTTTAGTCGTGTTTTTGCAGGAGCATTCAGTACAGAGAGCCCCAATTTCTGGTATGGTTAGACGGAGTAGGTTAAAATAATGGATGTAGTACATATAATCAAATATTTTGGAGGATGAGTCT
>NZ_BFFP01000086.1:606-1036 GCF_003864415.1 Ligilactobacillus salitolerans | reverse complement strand
TATACAAGAGCTTTAGAAATATTAGATGAAGGCTTCGAGGATGCGCTGCAGTACTTGTCCCAACCGGAACCTTATCAGATTAGCTTACGAACCACAAATTCATTGGAGCGCTTAAATCAGGAGATCCGCAGACGTGAGCGTGTCGTCCGGATCTTCCCGAATGAAGCTGCAGCAGAACGCTTATTTGGAGCGATTTTGCAGGATTACCACGATCAGTGGCAAGAGCAAAAAAGAACATTTCTGCGCGATTTTTCACCTGAATTTCAGTAAAAATCCAAAAACAAGTGTAGCTACACGCTTAACAAGCTATTGAGCTTCAGGGGAGTAGTGTAATAAGCACAGTTAATAACCCCTTGGTGAGGAGTGTGATTTGGGCTTTAAATCACACTCCTCACCAAGGGCCACCAAGCGTAAGCGCGGTAGCAAAACG
>NZ_BFFP01000086.1:0-297 GCF_003864415.1 Ligilactobacillus salitolerans | reverse complement strand
GACAGTAAGAACATATTTGGAAGGCTCAAAAGGACATTTTAGTTTTGATAAATTGGATCCATTAGCAGTCGCTGATTATTTAAATTTTTTAAAATAAAGATATGGAAGCTGCATTGCATCGGTTTTTGAATTTACACAGAAAAAAGGACTTGACCTTCTTTGGCTGATGTGGGGCTCGACTTCTGATCTTGAGCCCCTTCTTTCGCTGATGTGGGGTTCGACTTCTGATCTCGAGCCCCTTCTTTCGCTGATGTGGGGCTCGACTTCTGATCTTGAGCCCCTTCTTTGACTGACTTG
>NZ_BFFP01000085.1 GCF_003864415.1 Ligilactobacillus salitolerans | reverse complement strand
GCTCTAAGTGAACCGGTCTTTGAACTAAAGCCGGCAATTTTAGGGTTGTTGGTCGAGTACCATTCTTAACCACGTTAGATGAGGCACAGAAATGACATTTATCTGCTTGCTAGGTCAATATTGCGGAGACCTCTTTAAAGTGCAAGTCATCTTGAACTTGGTCCTTGACTGCAAAAGTTTGGATATTAGGGTCTTTAATCTCGAGTAAATTTAGGATAGAATTGTCTTGGAACATCATTAAAACATCGCTTTGATTGATTTTTAGACACTTTAATCTTAGCACTTGAGGGACAATGATGTCCTTTTTGAGTATCTTGAGTAAAAAAATAGTGCTGATGATTTTACTCATCAACACTAAAAAGTGTACACCCGATTTTTTTTCTTAGTCGAGTTCCACCAGGCAAAAGGTTCTGCTAGTGCTCACCTTCTAAGCGCCTGATTCCACTCTGTTTTTTGCAAGGTTTATTTGAGCTTTTATTTAGTTTTCGGCGAAAGGCCCTCGCCTTTAGTCGGGGGATGGATAGCCGTAGTGTGCTTGCACGCTAATTTCACAAAAAAATAGTCAGGACTTGCTTTGAACTGACAGTGTGCTATCTTAAATAAAAAGGTGGTGAAATCAATGACTTTGAAAGCTTTTAAAGTGCGCCTATATCCAAATCAAAAGCAAATTAAGCAAATTAAACAGACCTTTGGTTCAACTCGTTTTGTGTGGAATCAAATGTTAGCTATGCAAAGTGCTCGCCACAAAAACAACTCTCATGCTAGGTATCAAAATGAGTTTGCTATGAATAACCTGCTGAAAGCACTCAAGACAGAATATCCGTGGTTAAAAGACGTGGACGCTACCGCCCTGCAAGCAACAAACAGCAATTTGCACGACGCTTTTCAACGTTTTGTCAACAAGAAATTAAGTAACGGTTATCCACGCTTTAAAAGCAAGAAAAACTACGCACAAAGCTACACTTCTAAAGCGGTTAATCAGAATATCAAGGTCATTGATGAGCACCACTTGAAGCTGCCTAAATTAGGTCAAGTCTATTTCCGTGCCGGGC
>NZ_BFFP01000084.1 GCF_003864415.1 Ligilactobacillus salitolerans | reverse complement strand
CTGATTTCTTACGTATTGGTCGCTACACAACTGGCATTTTGCGGCAAGAAGAATATCTTGCTTTACAACGCTTAACGCGTTCACGTTTTGAAGTGATCCAAAGTTTGACCCGTTCAAAACAACATTTCATTGAAAACCTGTATTACAAGGTCAATAAATTAGCTGTAGAGCCAATTGGAACTTCAATTTTTGGTTCGACGATGATGGAACTTTTAACGACTGATATTTCAACTGATGATTTAGCTGCTTTACCGCTAGAAGATCTTGCAGGTTTTCTCGCTCAGAAGGGTCACGGACGTTTCTCTGACCCGCAAGAATTAGCTGAAACGATTCAGAAAGCCATTCGCGGTTCTTATCGGCTGAGCCAGGTCGTTTCCGACTCAGTTGACACAGTCTTGGCGATTTACGCTAACGAAATCAAAATGTATCAAAAAATGATCAAACAACTCCAAAAATCAATTGAAGAAGTCCTAGAAATGATCCCTGAAGGTCAGATCTTACAGTCGATTCCAGGGATCGGACCAGTTTATTCAGCCGGTATTTTAGCTGAGGTCGGTCAGATCGAACGTTTTGATAACGAAGCTAAGCTGGCTAAATATGCTGGTTTAGCTTGGAAAAGAAACCAATCAGGCAACTTTGAAGGACAAAAAACACCGATGCTTCATACTGGAGACACTTATCTACGCTATTATTTGATTGAAGCCACCAATTCAATAATTCGCTATGATCCAGTCTTTAAGAAGTACTTTGATAAAAAGATGTCCGAGATCAAAAATGCACCACGTAAACGAGCCTTGTCTTTAACCGCTAGAAAACTAATCAGGGTGATCTACTACCTACTAAGCAGACACCAAATTTATCAATCGGAAGAAGTGGTCTAGTTCAAAAATAACTGTTTCAAGCTTTTAGATACACCTGCTTTAACCTCAAATTTTTAAAAATTATTCTTGTGAGGTTTGTTAAAGTGCGCCTAAAATCTGATTTTTTTAGAAAATTAATTGCAATTATTCATCACTTCCTCTTGACTTAAAACCACATGTCTTTAGTAGCAGAAATTTA
>NZ_BFFP01000083.1:665-1060 GCF_003864415.1 Ligilactobacillus salitolerans | reverse complement strand
ACCTTTCCCTCACGGTACTGGTCCACTATCGGTCACTAGGTAGTATTTAGCCTTGGGAGATGGTCCTCCCGGATTCCGAAGGAGTTTCACGTGTTCCGCCGTACTCAGGATCCCGAACTGAGGAAAAACTGTTTCGCCTACGGGGCTATCACCCGCTCTGGCCGGCTTTCCCAAGCCGTTTGGCTACAGTCTTTCTTGGTAACTCAAATGTTCGGTCCTACAACCCCAGGAAGCAAGCTTCCTGGTTTGGGCTGTTCCCCGTTCGCTCGCCGCTACTGAGGGAATCGAAATTTCTTTATTTTCCTGCAGGTACTTAGATGTTTCAGTTCCCTGCGTCTGTCTTCCACTGGCCTATGTATTCAGCCAGCGATAATGACTCATCACAGTCATTGGGT
>NZ_BFFP01000083.1:0-637 GCF_003864415.1 Ligilactobacillus salitolerans | reverse complement strand
AGCTACCCGAAGCATTTCGCAGTTAGTCGCGTCCTTCATCGACTCCTAGTGCCAAGGCATCCACCATGCGCCCTTCCTAACTTAACCTATTCATTTATCGAAGATAAATGGGTTATGAGTTTGCGTTTAATACTTAATTTTGAATTCTTGTTTGAAACTCTTTCAAACGCGGTGTTCTCGGTTTAATAAAATTATTGATCAAGAAATAAATGTTATTCAGTTTTCAAAGAACGGATCTTGAGAGTAGACCTCTCAAAACCAAACAAAGTTTCATATAACAAATCGTGTGAGTTTCCGTATTATTCCTTAGAAAGGAGGTGATCCAGCCGCAGGTTCTCCTACGGCTACCTTGTTACGACTTCACCCCAATCATCTGTCCCACCTTAGACGGCTGGCTCCAAAAAGGTTACCCCACCGGCTTTGGGTGTTACAAACTCTCATGGTGTGACGGGCGGTGTGTACAAGGCCCGGGAACGTATTCACCGCGGCATGCTGATCCGCGATTACTAGCGATTCCGACTTCACGTTGGCGAGTTGCAGCCTACGATCCGAACTGAGAACGGTTTTAAGAGATTAGCTGAACCTCGCGGTCTCGCGACTCGTTGTACCGTCCATTGTAGCACGTGTGTAGCCCAGG
>NZ_BFFP01000082.1 GCF_003864415.1 Ligilactobacillus salitolerans | reverse complement strand
GCTGGTAATTCATGACTAGAGCCTGTATACCGGCTTGGTTACGGTGCCGGACAAAGTGGATCACCGCTTGATAAACTCGATAAACTTCCTTGAATTTTGGAAAAGCCTCTAGTCCTATATCAACAATGTTTTGTGCCGTGGTGTATTCATTTAAACCTGGATAATATTTTACTGCCTGCCCGTCCAATTCTGTTTCGTCTTTATGAAACAAGCGCCACTGGTGCTTCAAGACTTTGTATGTTCGGCTGCGATGATCATCCAGACTCTTCAGGCTTTTGACCCGTTCTCGGTCTAAGATTCCACCAACTAGTTGCACAATATGGAAACGATCAAAGACGATTGCGGCATTTGGAAAAATCCGATGAACAAATTGTTGGTACTGGGCGTTGAGATCCATAGTCACCAGCTTGACTTTCTGTCTTTCCGTCAGAGAATAGGTGTTGGTAAAGTATTCAGTGATCGTTTTGGTAAGCCGATTTGATAATAAAGCGACTAATTTGTGTGTTTTGGCGTCGATACAGATAAAGGCAAACTGGCCCTTGACTGAACGAAACTCATCAAAAGACAAGGCTTCTGGCAGCTGATGTGTCTTGACTAGGGCTTCTTTGCCTTGATAGAGGATCCGCTGAATCGAAGATGCCGAAATACCAGTGATCTTACTGATTGTTTTGATCGGCAAAGATTCCTGAGCTAAGGCACGAACGACTTGTTCAGCCTTTCTTGTGATCGAGTGCCCGGGTTGGACAATCTGAGTTTTAGCACTGAAAGTTCTGTGGCAATCATGACATAAATAGCGTTGTCTTCGGAGCTCTAAGTGAACCGGTCTTTGAACTACAGCCGGCAATTTTAGGGTTGTTGGTCGAGTACCATTCTTAACCACGTTAGATGAGGCACAGAAATGACATTTATCTGCTTGATAGGTCAATATTGCGGAGACCTCTTTAAAGTGCAAGTCATCTTGAACTTGGTCCTTGACTGCAAAAGTTTGGATATTAGGGTCTTTAATCTCGAGTAAATTTAGGATAGAATTGTCTTGGAACATCATTAAAACCTCGCTTTGATTTATTTTTAGACACTTTAATCTTAGCACTTGAGGGACAATGATGTCCTTTTTGAGTAGCTTGAGTAAAAAAATAGTGCTGATGATTTTACT
>NZ_BFFP01000081.1 GCF_003864415.1 Ligilactobacillus salitolerans | reverse complement strand
GCACTTTAAAGAAGTCGCTGCAATCTTGACCTACCAAGCCGACAAATGTCCTTTCTGTACCTCAACTCAGGTGGTTAAAAATGGTACTCGGCCAACAACGCTAAAGTTGCCGGCTGTAGTTCAAAAACCGGTTCATTTAGGGCTTAGAAGACAGCGCTATTTATGTCGCGCTTGCCATAAAACTTTCAGTGCTGAGACACAGATTGTCCAACGCGGGCACTCGATCACAAGGCAAGCTGAACAAGTCATTCATGCCTTAGCCCAGGAGTCTTTACCAATCAAAACAATCAGTAAAATCACTGGAATTTCGGCATCTTCGATTCAGCGGATCCTATATAAAGATAAAGAAGCACTGGTTAAACCGCATCAGTTGCCAACGGCCTTGTCTTTTGATGAGTTTCGTTCAGTCAAGGGCCAGTTTTCCTTTATCTGTATCGATGCCAAAACACACGAACTAGTTGCTTTATTGTCAAACAGGCTCACTAAAACGATCACCGAATATTTCACCAATACCTATTCCCTGACGGAACGACAGGAAGTCAAACTGGTGACTATGGATCTCAATGCCCAGTACCAACAATTCGTTCATCGAATTTTTCCGAATGCCGCAATTGTCTTTGATCGCTTTCATATTGTACAGCTGGTCGGTGGAATCTTAGATCGGGAACGGGTCAAAAGCCTTAAGAGCCTGGCTGATCATCGAAGCAGAACATACAAAGCCTTAAAGCATCAATGGCGCTTGTTTCATAAGGATGAAACAGAATTGGACGGGCAGACAGTCAAGTATTACCCGGGTTTAAATGAATACACCACAGCACAAAACGTTGTTGATATAGGATTAGAGGCTTTTCCAAAATTCAAAGAAGTTTATCGAGTTTATCAAGCTGTGATCCACTTTGTCCGGCAACGTGATCAAGTTGGTCTGCAGGCTCTAGTCATGAATTACCAGCCGACTCACACAGAAATGGATACAGCCGTGAGAACAATAACCAAGAATTATCTGGGTATTCAAAATGCATGTAGCTCTGAGTATTCAAACGGCGGAATAGAAGGAGTTAACCGAAAAATCAAAGAGCTGAAACGCAGCTGTTACGGCTTTAGAAACCTACGTCACTTCTTTATTCGCATCAAACTGATCCGAGCGTAAAAAAACTCAAA
>NZ_BFFP01000080.1 GCF_003864415.1 Ligilactobacillus salitolerans | reverse complement strand
CCGATGCAGGACATGATTTTCATCCAGATCACCCAAATCAAATTTGGGTTACCGACTGTAGTGAACTTAGATTCGGTGCAAATCAGGAATCAAAATTGCGTTTAAGTGCGATTAAAGACCTTTACGATCATAGTATTATCTCCTGGAGAGTTGAAACTACAGAAACGGCAACATTAGTGACAGAGACTTTTGAGACAGCAATCAAGAATAATCATGGGATCAAACCAGCACTTTTGCATAGTGATCAAGGCTCAAGTTATACTTCAGGAGCATATAATACAATGCTGGCAGGCTTGGGAATCACGCATAGTATGTCACGTCCGGGAACACCTGGTGACAATAGTCCAATGGAAAGTTTCTGGAGTCATATGAAAACCGAATTTTTTGCTTTTAAACGTGCTTTGTCTCGCCTTGAAATGGAAGAATTTATCCAGCAGTGTATTGATTGGTACAATAACAAACGTCGTCAAGAAACACTAAACGGCATGACCCCAACAGAATATCGGAATCATGCCGTTCAGAAAATCGCATAGGTTTTAATTATTTGAGCTGTCTACTTGACACATAGTAGCCCCGAGATTGCTCTCTAAGCAAAAGCCTCTGCATTTGGCTAATTGAGCTGAATTATTTATAATAAAGTTGAAGAATGGTCAGGACTTGTACTTGGTTTATGCAACGCAGCGTTAACAAGGGGGTACAAAAATGATTGAGAGTATCCGTCTAAAAAGAAAAATGTCCGATGAGATCGAGATTGGCGACGTGGTGCAGTATCATGGCGGCACATTTGTCGTGATCAACATCTTAGGGATCGAAGCGAAGCCTACTCAAGATAATGACCGCAGCGTGTTTTATTATTGTTTAGGACAGCTGTACGGCTCGCCGGATTTAGCTGCTGACTATTTGCCAACTGAAAATGAACTGCAGTTTTCTGTGGAACAGTATCGGAACGTACCACAAGTTGGAGATGTTTTTTTCGACAGTACGTTAGGTATTTGGATCCGCATTTCCCAAATTTGTAATGTTCACTTTGAAAATACCACGATGTTCGCTCGATTCAAATTTGTGCCCATCAAAGAATGGTCGACACAACAAATGGAAAGTGCAGTTGCTGAATCAAGAACACGGCATATGCGGCTGCTCAAGAATAATTAATATTGACAATAAAGAAAAAATGTTATTTTTAAACTCAATAAAAAAAGAAGATCTCCATTTTTTAGATTCTATAATATCTGGTACTGATAGAGAAATTTTACTATCTGTACCAGTTTTTTTGTTTTTTGTATTATTATAAAAAAAGAGACAA
>NZ_BFFP01000079.1:943-1308 GCF_003864415.1 Ligilactobacillus salitolerans | reverse complement strand
GACAGTGCCCAGATCGTTACGCCTTTCGTGCGGGTCGGAACTTACCCGACAAGGAATTTCGCTACCTTAGGACCGTTATAGTTACGGCCGCCGTTTACTGGGGCTTCGATTCTGAGCTTCGCTTGCGCTGACTCATCCTCTTAACCTTCCAGCACCGGGCAGGCGTCAGCCCCTATACATCATCTTACGATTTTGCAGAAACCTGTGTTTTTGATAAACAGTCGCCTGGGCCTATTCACTGCGGCTGGTCGTTAGACCAGCACCCCTTCTCCCGAAGTTACGGGGTCATTTTGCCGAGTTCCTTAACGAGAGTTCTCTCGCTCACCTGAGGATACTCTCCTCGACTACCTGTGTCGGTTTGCGGT
>NZ_BFFP01000079.1:528-807 GCF_003864415.1 Ligilactobacillus salitolerans | reverse complement strand
ACGGGTGATCGGATCTTCACTAGGAGCTTTTCTCGGCAGTGTGACATGACTTCCTTCGCTACTTAAATTTCGCTCCCCATCACAGCTCATCTTACGCCAGGGCAAGCATTTGACTCGCCCTGCAACTCGCTGCTTGGACGTGCAATTCCAGCTGCACGCTCCGTTAGCCGCCTGCGTCCCTCCATCGCTCAAACAGATCCGACCAGTACAGGAATCTCCACCTGTTATCCATCGCCTACGCCTCTCGGCCTCGGCTTAGGTCCCGACTAACCCTGGGAG
>NZ_BFFP01000079.1:0-406 GCF_003864415.1 Ligilactobacillus salitolerans | reverse complement strand
GACGAGCCTTCCCCAGGAAACCTTAGTCATACGGTGGGTCAGATTCTCACTGACCTTGCGCTACTCATACCGGCATTCTCACTTCTAAGCGCTCCACCGGTCCTTACGATCCGGCTTCATCGCCCTTAGAACGCTCTCCTACCACCCGACCTAAAGGTCGGATCCACAATTTCGGTAATGTGTTTAGCCCCGTTACATTTTCGGCGCAGGATCACTCGACTAGTGAGCTATTACGCACTCTTTGAATGGTGGCTGCTTCTGAGCCAACATCCTAGTTGTCTGTGCGATCCCACATCCTTTTCCACTTAACACATATTTAGGGACCTTAATTGGTGGTCTGGGCTGTTTCCCTTTCGACTACGGATCTTATCACTCGCAGTCTGACTCCCGGAACAAGATCTGTGGC
>NZ_BFFP01000078.1 GCF_003864415.1 Ligilactobacillus salitolerans | reverse complement strand
CGTTGAGACAGTGCCCAGATCGTTACGCCTTTCGTGCGGGTCGGAACTTACCCGACAAGGAATTTCGCTACCTTAGGACCGTTATAGTTACGGCCGCCGTTTACTGGGGCTTCGATTCTGAGCTTCGCTTACGCTGACTCATCCTCTTAACCTTCCAGCACCGGGCAGGCGTCAGCCCCTATACATCATCTTACGATTTTGCAGAAACCTGTGTTTTTGATAAACAGTCGCCTGGGCCTATTCACTGCGGCTGGTCGTTAGACCAGCACCCCTTCTCCCGAAGTTACGGGGTCATTTTGCCGAGTTCCTTAACGAGAGTTCTCTCGCTCACCTGAGGATACTCTCCTCGACTACCTGTGTCGGTTTGCGGTACGGGTGATCGAATCTTCACTAGGAGCTTTTCTCGGCAGTGTGACATGACTTCCTTCGCTACTTAAATTTCGCTCCCCATCACAGCTCATCTTACGCCAGGGCAAGCATTTGACTCGCCCTGCAACTCGCTGCTTGGACGTGCAATTCCAGCTGCACGCTCCGTTAGCCTCCTGCGTCCCTCCATCGCTCAAACAGATCCGACCAGTACAGGAATCTCCACCTGTTATCCATCGCCTACGCCTCTCGGCCTCGGCTTAGGTCCCGACTAACCCTGGGAGGACGAGCCTTCCCCAGGAAACCTTAGTCATACGGTGGGTCAGATTCTCACTGACCTTGCGCTACTCATACCGGCATTCTCACTTCTAAGCGCTCCACCGGTCCTTACGATCCGGCTTCATTGCCCTTAGAACGCTCTCCTACCACCCGACCTAAAGGTCGGATCCACAATTTCGGTAATGTGTTTAGCCCCGTTACATTTTCGGCGCAGGATCACTCGACTAGTGAGCTATTACGCACTCTTTGAATGGTGGCTGCTTCTGAGCCAACATCCTAGTTGTCTGTGCGATCCCACATCCTTTTCCACTTAACACATATTTAGGGACCTTAATTGGTGGTCTGGGCTGTTTCCCTTTCGACTACGGATCTTATCACTCGCAGTCTGACTCCCGGAACAAGATCTGTGGCATTCGGAGTTTATCTGAATTCAGTAACCCAAGACGGGCCCCTAGTCCAAACAGTGCTCTACCTCCACGATCCTTATCTTCCGAGGCTAGCCCTAAAGCTATTTCGGAGAGAACCAGCTATCTCCAAGTTCGTTTGGAATTTCACCGCTACCCACACCTCATCCCAGCATTTTTCAACATACCCGGGTTCGGTCCTCCGGTGCGTTTTACCGCACTTTCAACCTGGACATGGGTAGGTCACTTGGTTTCGGGTCTCCGTCAACGTACTCATTCGCCCTCTTCAGACTCGCTTTCGCTCCGGCTC
>NZ_BFFP01000077.1 GCF_003864415.1 Ligilactobacillus salitolerans | reverse complement strand
ATTGCCAGTTGCCAGCATTCAGTTGGGCACTCTGGCGAGACTGCCGGTGACAAACCGGAGGAAGGTGGGGATGACGTCAAGTCATCATGCCCCTTATGACCTGGGCTACACACGTGCTACAATGGACGGTACAACGAGTCGCGAGACCGCGAGGTTTAGCTAATCTCTTAAAACCGTTCTCAGTTCGGATCGTAGGCTGCAACTCGCCTACGTGAAGTCGGAATCGCTAGTAATCGCGGATCAGCATGCCGCGGTGAATACGTTCCCGGGCCTTGTACACACCGCCCGTCACACCATGAGAGTTTGTAACACCCAAAGCCGGTGGGGTAACCTTTCGGAGCCAGCCGTCTAAGGTGGGACAGATGATTGGGGTGAAGTCGTAACAAGGTAGCCGTAGGAGAACCTGCGGCTGGATCACCTCCTTTCTAAGGAATAATACGGAAACTCACACGATTTGTTACATGAAACTTTGTTTGGTTTTGAGAGGTCTACTCTCAAAATGGGGGTTTAGCTCAGCTGGGAGAGCACCTGCTTTGCAAGCAGGAGGTCAACGGTTCGATCCCGTTAACCTCCATTGACAGCGTCAGCTGTCATGGATCCGTTCTTTGAAAACTGAATAACATTTATTTCTTGATCAATAATTTTATTAAACCGAGAACACCGCGTTTGAAAGAGTTTCAAACAAGAATTCAAAATAAGTATTAAACGCAAACTCATAACCCATTTATCTTCGATAAATGAATAGGTTAAGTTAGGAAGGGCGCATGGTGGATGCCTTGGCACTAGGAGTCGATGAAGGACGCGACTAACTGCGAAATGCTTCGGGTAGCTGTAAGTAAGCAATGACCCGGAGATCTCCGAATGGGGCAACCCAATGACTGTGATGAGTCATTATCGCTGGCTGAATACATAGGCCAGTGGAAGACAGACGCAGGGAACTGAAACATCTAAGTACCTGCAGGAAAATAAAGAAATTTCGATTCCCTCAGTAGCGGCGAGCGAACGGGGAACAGCCCAAACCAGGAAGCTTGCTTCCTGGGGTTGTAGGACCGAACATCTGAGTTACCAAGAAAGACTGTAGCCAAACGGCTTGGGAAAGCCGGCCAGAGCGGGTGATAGCCCCGTAGGCGAAACAGTTTTTCCTCAGTTCGGGATCCTGAGTACGGCGGAACACGTGAAACTCCGTCGGAATCCGGGAGGACCATCTCCCAAGGCTAAATACTACCTAGTGACCGATAGTGGACCAGTACCGTGAGGGAAAGGTGAAAAGTACCCCGGGAGGGGAGTGAAACAGTTCCTGAAACCATGTGCCTACAAGTAGTCAGAGCCCGTTAAGGGGTAATGGCGTGCCTTTTGTAGAATGAACCGGCG
>NZ_BFFP01000076.1 GCF_003864415.1 Ligilactobacillus salitolerans | reverse complement strand
AAGGCCACTACACCTTGTCTCCCCAAATCCAATTCGTCTAAATGACGAAAATAGAAAGAAGTTTTATTCATGGATAATTGTACACTTGATCGTCTTGGGATTAAAGACCCACGCTTAATTGAAGACCCTAAGCTTGAAGATCAGTATAAAATCTACAATAACCAACCCGCCCGCTTCATTCATCTCTTACAAACTTATTCCTGCTTGTGTCCTAAGTGTGGGCAGACAATGCGAAAAAACGGCTTTAAAACAGTCCACATTGTTGGTCTACCTTCAGGCGGAGTCCTCAATGTTTTCTCGATCCGCAAGCAGAAGTTTATCTGCCCGGCTTCACCAGACTGTCCCAAAATTGTTACCAAGATTGCTGACGTCCAAGATGTTGAGCCCAATGCTCAAATTTCGAAGGATGTTAAATACCACTCAATCATGCAACTTAATAATAACCGTACTCAAGCAGATATTGCCGAAGAACACGGGATTTCCACCATGTCCGTCATGCGCTTTGGACAAGAAATGGCCAGTTATTTTAAACCTAAGTATACCTGGTTACCCCAAGATATCGCCTTTGATGACTTTAAATCTGGTAAATTTGCGAAAAGCGGGATGAGTATCTTATTGATGGATATCGCGCAACACCGCACCCTGGATATCATTCGTTCGCGGACTAATACATACCTGCGCAGCTATTTTTATCAATATCCACGCAAAGCACGGCTGGCAGTTCAAACTGTGACTGTTGACTTGTACTCGCCTTATCGCCCGCTGATCAAAGAGCTTTTCCCCAATGCCCTGATCATTGCGGATCGTTTCCATACTGTAGTTCAAGCTTACCGCGGCTTAAACAGCGTCCGGATCTCAGTGATGAAGCAATATGGTGCAAAATCTCATGAAGGCCGCGCACTCAAGCGCCTCTGGAAGCTTTTAATGAAAGATTCAAATAAACTTGAATATGTCGAACGAAAAAAGCGGATTAACTTTCGCGGTGACTTGTTGACTGATTCAGAAGTTGTCGACCGGCTTTTGAAAATGTCTCCTGAGCTAGCTCAGGCTTACAAGTACTATCAAGAGCTTTTACTGGCTGTACACCGCAAGGATGCAGTCTTATTGAAGGAGCTCTTAAATGAGACCCAGGAACTGCCTGAGGTAATGAAAAAAGTCAATAAAACCCTGCTCGAACACTTTGATGAGATCGTCAACAGCTTCAAAACCTCATATTCAAACGGCCCGGTTGAAGGCACCAACAACAAAATCAAGGTTATCAAGAAAACTGCCTATGGCTTTAGAAACTTTGCCAACTTCCGCCTGCGTATTCTCCTGGCATTAAAGACCAGTTTTTTAAGCAGGAATATGCGCAGAGAGATCAAAAAAGCCACCCGTCCCATTCAGGAACAGGCAGCTTGATCAAGCTATACCAATT
>NZ_BFFP01000075.1 GCF_003864415.1 Ligilactobacillus salitolerans | reverse complement strand
GTGTAAAGTTCATTGCGAACTTTGCACCTCTTTTTCAGCGGAAATCATTCTTGATTTAAACCAGACAGATCGAACTTAGAGACTTAGACGTCTGTTGTGCACTGCTTACAAACAGAGCGAATCTAGACAATTAGACGTCCGTTGTGCACTGCTTACTTTTCTTTTATCGTGTATCTGAAACCTCTTTGCGCATACAAAAACTTCTTCCTAAGTGAGCAAGCTTGAATTATCTTGCTTGCCTACCTAAGAAGAAGTATACCCGAGTTTCAGAGACCAACAACACTCTTTGACGCAGTTTTTCAAAAAATAAAAAAACCTTACCGAACAATGTTCAGCAAAGTTTCGACCAATTATAAAATACCGGTGATCGGGGTCGAACCGATACTCCCTCAACGGGAACTGGATTTTGAGTCCAGCGCGTCTGCCAATTCCGCCACACCGGCATATCAACAGAAATAATTATACTACATGTTAGCGCCTAAAGCAACTAAAGGCGGTAACCGGATTTGAACCGGTGATGAAGGTTTTGCAGACCTCTGCCTTACCACTTGGCTATACCGCCATTTCTAAGGAACAAATCCTTATTGGGATAGCTGGATTCGAACCAGCGCATGTGGGAGTCAAAGTCCCATGCCTTACCGCTTGGCTATACCCCAATAATAGGGCGGTAGGTGGGAATCGAACCCACGCGTGCCGGAGCCACAATCCGGTGTGTTCACCACTTCACCACTACCGCCATAAATGGCAGGGATAGCAGGAATCGAACCCGCATCGACGGTTTTGGAGACCGTTGTTCTGCCCTTGAACTATATCCCTATAAAAGATGGAAGGGAGTGGATTCGAACCACCGAACCCGAAGGAGCGGATTTACAGTCCGCCGCGTTTAGCCAGACTTCGCTACCCTTCCATAATGGCGCGGGACGGAATCGAACCGCCGACACATGGAGCTTCAATCCATTGCTCTACCGACTGAGCTACCGAGCCATAAAAGACAAGTAAATCTAAAACTTATTAACAACTAAACGGTCCTAACCGGATTTGAACCGGTGATCTCCTGCGTGACAGGCAGGCGTGATAAACCCCTACACCATAGGACCGAAAGAATGTATGGAGGATACAGGGCTCGAACCTGTGACCCTCTGCTTGTAAGGCAGACGCTCTCCCAACTGAGCTAATCCTCCATGATGACCCGTACGGGATTTGAACCCATGTTACCGCCGTGAAAGGGCGGTGTCTTAACCACTTGACCAACGGGTCATGCTACTATCTACGGAGAGTAAGGGATTCGAACCCTTGAAGGAGGGCATTCCCCCCTTACATGATTTCCAATCATGCTCCTTCAGCCTCTCGGACAACTCTCCATCAATAATACTCCGGCAGGCGGACTCGAACCGTCGACACCCTGATTAACAGTCAGATGCTCTACCAACTGAGCTATGCC
>NZ_BFFP01000074.1:0-723 GCF_003864415.1 Ligilactobacillus salitolerans | reverse complement strand
CTCCGAATGGGGCAACCCAATGACTGTGATGAGTCATTATCGCTGGCTGAATACATAGGCCAGTGGAAGACAGACGCAGGGAACTGAAACATCTAAGTACCTGCAGGAAAATAAAGAAATTTCGATTCCCTCAGTAGCGGCGAGCGAACGGGGAACAGCCCAAACCAGGAAGCTTGCTTCCTGGGGTTGTAGGACCGAACATCTGAGTTACCAAGAAGAACTGTAGCCAAACGGCTTGGGAAAGCCGGCCAGAGCGGGTGATAGCCCCGTAGGCGAAACAGTTTTTCCTCAGTTCGGGATCCTGAGTACGGCGGAACACGTGAAACTCCGTCGGAATCCGGGAGGACCATCTCCCAAGGCTAAATACTACCTAGTGACCGATAGTGGACCAGTACCGTGAGGGAAAGGTGAAAAGTACCCCGGGAGGGGAGTGAAACAGTTCCTGAAACCATGTGCCTACAAATAGTCAGAGCCCGTTAAGGGGTGATGGCGTGCCTTTTGTAGAATGAACCGGCGAGTTACGTTAACGTGCGAGGTTAAGGCGGAAAGGCCGGAGCCGGAGCGAAAGCGAGTCTGAAGAGGGCGAATGAGTACGTTGACGTAGACCCGAAACCAAGTGACCTACCCATGTCCAGGTTGAAAGGGCGGTAAAACGCACCGGAGGACCGAACCCGTGTATGTTGAAAAATGCTGGGATGAGGTGTGGGTAGCGGTGAAATTCCA
>NZ_BFFP01000073.1:1444-2114 GCF_003864415.1 Ligilactobacillus salitolerans | reverse complement strand
GGTGATGATACGTAGCCGAACTGAGAGGTTGATCGGCCACATTGGGACTGAGACACGGCCCAAACTCCTACGGGAGGCAGCAGTAGGGAATCTTCCACAATGGACGAAAGTCTGATGGAGCAACGCCGCGTGTGTGAAGAAGGTCTTCGGATCGTAAAACACTGTTGTCAGAGAAGAACACGTGCTAAAGTAACTGTTAGTGCGCTGACGGTATCTGACTAGCAAGTCACGGCTAACTACGTGCCAGCAGCCGCGGTAATACGTAGGTGGCAAGCGTTGTCCGGATTTATTGGGCGTAAAGGGAACGCAGGCGGTCTTTTAAGTCTGATGTGAAAGCCTTCGGCTTAACCGGAGAAGTGCATTGGAAACTGGAAGACTTGAGTGCAGAAGAGGAGAGTGGAACTCCATGTGTAGCGGTGAAATGCGTAGATATATGGAAGAACACCAGTGGCGAAAGCGGCTCTCTGGTCTGTAACTGACGCTGAGGTTCGAAAGCGTGGGGAGCGAACAGGATTAGATACCCTGGTAGTCCACGCCGTAAACGATGAATGCTAGGTGTTGGAGGGTTTCCGCCCTTCAGTGCCGCAGCTAACGCAGTAAGCATTCCGCCTGGGGAGTACGATCGCAAGATTGAAACTCAAAGGAATTGACGGGGGCCCGCACAAGCGGT
>NZ_BFFP01000073.1:993-1270 GCF_003864415.1 Ligilactobacillus salitolerans | reverse complement strand
TAGCGGTGAAATGCGTAGATATATGGAAGAACACCAGTGGCGAAAGCGGCTCTCTGGTCTGTAACTGACGCTGAGGTTCGAAAGCGTGGGGAGCGAACAGGATTAGATACCCTGGTAGTCCACGCCGTAAACGATGAATGCTAGGTGTTGGAGGGTTTCCGCCCTTCAGTGCCGCAGCTAACGCAGTAAGCATTCCGCCTGGGGAGTACGATCGCAAGATTGAAACTCAAAGGAATTGACGGGGGCCCGCACAAGCGGTGGAGCATGTGGTTTAATT
>NZ_BFFP01000072.1 GCF_003864415.1 Ligilactobacillus salitolerans | reverse complement strand
CCGAGCCAGACTAACGAAAAAAGCATTAATTTGTTGGCCTTTTTTAAGAAGAGAAGATTCACTCTTTAAAATTTTGACTAATTCAGCTACAATATTATTCATGGGGCTATTATCCTCTTTTCATGTTTTGTGATGATTACATGTGTAAGGATAATAGTCCTTTTTGGTGTTAAGCAAGCACTATTTTTAGCCTGCACGACATTGTGAACTTTCAAACTAGAAGAAAAAGCCCTAATTTTTTAAAACCAACCAAAACTTTACACTTAGACCATTTGCTATTTAACCACAAAAAGCACGGGCTACCCGCATAGCTAGCAGTTCCCGTGCTCTTTTTCTACCGATATTTTTGACCAAATTCTGTCAAATACTAATCTAAGTCAGTTCCGTTTGTAGCGATGACTTTTTTATACCATTCAAACGAATCTTTCTTATAACGCTTCATTGTTCCGTTGCCGTAATCATCACAATCAACGTAAACCAATCCGTAGCGTTTCTTCATTTCACCGGTCCCATTCGAAACTAGATCGATCGCACTCCAGACAGTGTAACCCAACAAATCAACACCATCGATATTAACAGCGTCATCCATTGACTTGACTGCAGCACGCAGGTATTTGATCCGGTAATCATCATGAATGGTCTGATCATCTTCAAGTTTATCTGCCCAACCAAGACCATTTTCCACGATCCATAATGGCTTATGGTAGCGATTCCAGAGGGTGTTCAATGCTAGGCGCAAACAATCAGGATCTGTTGCCCAGCCCCAAGCATTGATTTCAAGGTAGGGATTCTTGACCCCCGCTACCCCTAAATTACCATTTGCATCATCATCTTCTGGATGAGTTGTCATCACTGAAGAGCTGTAACATGAAAAGCTCAAGAAATCAGCCGAATATTCTCGCAGAAGTTCATAGTCTTCTGGGGTGTCATTCAGGATGATGCCTTCACGTTCATACTGCTTCAAACGATACTCAGGATAACGACCGCCCACCTGGACATCGGAATAAAAGAGTGTTCCTTGTTGAGCTTTCATGATCTCAACTTGATCCGCTGGATCACAGGTATAAGCGTAGATCGGTGAGTATGCCAACATCTGACCGACCCGCATTTCTGGATCAATTTGGTGTGCTGCCCGAACTGCCTTAGCACTCGCAACGAATTGGTTATGTGCTCCGCGTGCCCGATTTTCTGGGGTTGGATCAGTTAACCCGCCACCCATATATGGTGCCAAATCCATCGCGTTGATCTCATTAAAGGTCGTCCAATACTTGACTTTACCTTGATACCGTTTAAAAACAGTCACCACGTATTTTTCAAATAAATCGATCATGCTTCGATCAGACCAGCCGCCGTAACGTTTGATCAACGAAAGCGGGGTATCGTAATGGGACAAAGTCACCATCGGTTCGATCTGATATTTATGGCATTCATCAAAAATTCGTTCATAAAATTGCAGACCTTCTTCGTTTGGCTCTGCTTCGTCACCATTGGGAAAGATCCGTGACCAGCTCAATGACAGGCGGAAGGTCTTAAAGCCCATTTCGGCCATCAACTTAATATCCTCTTCATAGTGATGGTAAAAATCAGTACCATGGTGACTTGGGTAATGGTATTCAGGTAAGATCGCTGGTTGTGCATCAGCTGGGACGCTGAAATCCTCACCCCAAACCAATGGCGAAGTACCTGTTGTACCATCGGCTTTTTTCCAAGTTACCAAGCGCGGACGATCTACTGCCCCGTTGGTTAAAACATCAATTGCATTCAAGCCTTTCCCGTCTTGGTCATAGCCGCCTTCGTATTGGTTGGCCGCCGTCGCGCCGCCCCACAGAAAATCCTTTTTAAACCCCATATGTATCCTCCTGTCAGTTATGCTTTATTAGTCGGGTTACTCGTGGCAGCAGGTTGCGCCTAACCTACTTCTGTCAACAATACTGAAAATCGCATTTTTGGCAGAAGCCCGTTAGTGCTCACCTGCTGAACGCCACGCTCCACCTTGTTTTTAGTCAGGCTCCGTAAAACAGAAAGCTCCGCTTATCCAACTCCAAGCTTTTGGTGCATAGCCCGCACCATTAGCCCGGAGTCCGATAATGCTCACTTTCTACCGCTTTACTCCGCCTTGTTTTCTTAGTCAGGCTCCGTAAAACAGAAAGCTCCGCTTATCCAACTCCAAGCTTTTGGTGCATGGCCCGCACCATTAGCCCGGAGTCCGATAATGCTTACTTTCTACAGTTTTGCTCCGCCCTGTTTTCATAGTCGGGTTACGCGTGGCAGCAGGTTGCGCCTAACCTCCTTCTGCCAACAATGCTGAAAATCGCATTTTTGGTAGAAGCCCGTTAGTGCTCACCTGCTGAACGCCGCGCTCCGCCCTGTTTTAAAAAAGACAAGCACTGCCAAATTTCTTTGCCCAGCCTTGTCTTTTTTGATCTTTAACAATTAGTCTGTTAA
>NZ_BFFP01000071.1 GCF_003864415.1 Ligilactobacillus salitolerans | reverse complement strand
TTGGCTATACACCGCAAGAATGCAGTCTTATTAAAGGAACTCTTGAATGCGCCCCAGAAACTGCCTGAGGTAATGAAAACAGTCAATAAAACCCTGCTCAAACACTTTGACGAAATCGTCAACAGCTTCAAAACCTCATATTCAAACGGTCCTGTGGAAGGTACCAACAACAAAATCAAGGTTATCAAGAAGACTGCCTATGGCTTTAGAAACTTTGCCAACTTCCGCCTGCGTATTCTCCTGGCATTAAAGACCAGTTTTTTAAGCATGAATATGCGCAGAGAGATCAAAAAAGCCACCCATCCCATTCAGGAACAGGCAGCTTGATCAAGCTATACCAATTTTTTGAAATTTTAAATATCAATGCCCATCAGTACCACTTGACGAAGAGCCATTTTTTATCTGTTTCGCGTTAAAAAATGGAGATCTTCTTTTATTTGTTTGAGTTAGTTTCTAAAAGCTCTTGCATTTCATCTTTTTCAGGGGTAACATACAAAGTCTTTTGACCTTCATAGATCACATAACCTGGTTTTGCGCCGTTGGGTTTATGAATATTTCTAACTGGAACATAGTCTATCGCTACATTCGCCGAAGCACGAGCCTTTGAAAAATAAGCAGCCAAATAGGCAGCTTGCAGGAGCGTCTGCTTGCTGGGTTCCTTAGAATGCACAATTACGTGAGAGCCCGGAAGATTTTTGACGTGGAGCCAGATATCGTCTTTCCGAGCGGTTTTTAATGTCAAACGGTCATTTTGCAGGTTGTTTCTGCCAACTGAGATCTTAACCCCATCGGAACTGCTAAATTCTGCAGGCTGACTTTGTTTGGCTTGGCGCGTTTTTTTGTTATTCTGTCGTTTATTTTGCTGTCTTAAATATCCTTGCTGCTGCAATTCCAATTTTATCTGAGGCAGACCAGCCGGATCAGCGAGTTCAATTGCGGTTTCAATCGATTCTAAGTAGCTGATTTCTTGTTTGGTTAGTTGGATCTGCTTGTTCAAAAAAAGTACAGCGTTTTTTAATTTCTGGTAACGTTTAAAATATTTTTGCGCATTTTGTGAGGGGCTTAGTTGTTTGGATAAATCGATTTTCAACATTTTGTTGTCCTCATAGTAATTGGGCAGCGTGATCTCTGCTTGGCCTTGTTGGACCTGATAGAGATAGGTTGTTAAAATTTCCCCTTTAATGCGGTATGAGTCTGCTTGCTGTGTAGCCGCTAATTCTTTTTCCTGTTTTTTTAGTTTGCGCTGGTTTTTGCGCAGGTTGGTGGTTACAACCTTGATCAATTGCGATCCTTGCTGACGAACACGTTCACGTTCAGCTTTTTCCTGGTAAAAGACATCTAACATTTGACTTAATGAATCCCAGTGTGAATGGATCGGAAATTCGCCAGAAATGAAAGTGAAGTCAAGCTTATCGTTTTGTTCGAGAATAATCGGATCAGGATGAGTTGTTTTGTCCAGAAAAGCAGCAAAAGCCTGCGGCAAAGAAGCAAATTTAGTTGAATGTAAAGTGTCAGCTAAAATTAACCCTGACAAACGGGAAAAACCTTGATAAGTTTTTACTAGTTCAGCAGCCAATACATCGCGGTTCGCATATTTTTCAACTAATTCTTGGTATAGTAGTGTTTGAGCAGTAAAAGGGTCGATTTTATCTTGCTTAGGCGGCTGTTTATAGGTCGAGCCAGGTAAAAGTGTACGGTAGCGATCCTGTTCCACAGGGACATGTTTGATTGCATCCAAGACTTTTTCACTGTGAGCGTCAAGCAAAATGACATTGCTGTGCCTGCCCATAATTTCGATACTTAGCTGTAAAGTAATTAAATCTCCCAACTCATTGCGGCTCGTGAAATCAAGGTAGATCACCCGATCATTTTCTAATTGCCAAATATTAGTTATACGGGCGCCGTCCAAGTATTTTCGCAGCATCATTGTAAAATTAGTTGGTGTTTGTGGATTAGCATACGGAATATGGGTAATTTGGATCCGGGCGTAATTGGGATTTGCAGAAAGCAAGAGCGGGTAATTTTGGCGGTTAGCGCGAATCGTAAGAATGACCTCATTGCTATAGGGTTGCGAAATTTTAGTAACTCGGCCGCCTGATAACAGGTCATTAAGCTCATGGACCATCGCATGTGCAAATAAGCCATCAAAAGCCATAATGATTCCTCCTATAAATAAGTTCTATGCTACAATTTTAACCTTAATCTGCTTTATGAGCAAAAAAATATTGAACCTTAGCAAATTAGCCAAACTTGGTACATACAATTTTAAATGTTGTGTATTTTAAAGTTTGCTATTGTTTGTTTCTGAAATAAGTTGTAATATACAATTAAGATTAAGATAGGGGAGTGTAAATTCATTGAAAGAAAGCTTAGCAGCTTTGATAGATGTCCAGAGAAACTATCAGCAGATCCTTAAAAAAATGACAAAAAAACATTCTTTAACGATTGCTGAATGGCAACTAATGCAAAATATTTCCGACGGCAATCAGACTCAAACGCAGCTGGTAGCAGTTACCCAATTGGATGTGTCGACGCTCAGCCGACAATTGGGTCGACTAGTTGAAAAGAAACTACTGGCGGTTGAAAAGCTGGAAGAAAAAGGAGCTGCACGTAAAAAATATCTTTATCAGCTGACCGATGTTGGGCGAAAAGCTTTTGAAGATATGCAAGCAGATTTCTTCAGCATGAGTCAGGATTTATTTGGACCGTGGACAAAAGAAGAACAAAATTTATTGAAAATCTTGTTAAACCGGTTGAAAACTAGTTTTGAGAGGATCTAAGTGTAAAGTTTTGGTTGGTTTTAAAAAATTAGGGCTTTTTCTTCTAGTTTGAATGTTCACAAAGTTGTGCAACCTAAAAATAGTGCTTGCTAAACATCAAAAAGTACTATTATCCTTATACATGTAATCATCACAAAACATGAAAAGAGGATAATAGCCCCATGGATAATATT
>NZ_BFFP01000070.1 GCF_003864415.1 Ligilactobacillus salitolerans | reverse complement strand
AGCTAAAATCTACGTGAATACCCGGAAAGGGTACTGGCGCAATGCGCATAGTAAAACACTGTGTATAACCATAACAAACAAAAGACTGACACAACGAGGATTATTAAACATGTCCCAGATGTATCAGTCAATTCAAGCAAAAGCTTAAGTTGTTGAACCGCCGTATACGGTTCCGTACGTACGGTGGTGTGGGAGGTCGATAGTGTGAACTATCTCCTACCCGATTAAACAAATTTTTACCAATCTTGGAATTTCTTAGACGAGAGTTTCTTAACTAATTCCATGACTGAGTCACAGTCTTCGTCGGTTAAATCTCGTTTTTCCAGGCTGTTAAATCGTTCAGCAATTAAAATTGCATTTAAATAAATCGTTAGCTTTCGTTTAACAATGACCTCAGCATCGAGGTCATCTGAAACGGTGTGTGACGCAACGATCATTTCAGCAAATTTTTCTGGATCTAGCAAAATCTTACCTTCATTATATTTTCCAGCTGCCATCTTGATCCTCCTCTTATTAGTTTCTACCTAACCTTTTGGACTTAAAGTGTGTTAGAATTTTGTTCCATTTCAGATAAAAGATACATTTTAGCATAGGTTAAATGTTCTGTTAAAATCTGACCAACTACTGGGCGGTTTTTTTCAACCATCCCCTCATAAATTAAGAAATGCTCATGTAAAGCTTTATCTCGCCTGGCTTTTTCGTAAAGAGAAACATCACGCAGCCGCTGCATGTAATCACGCAGTCCGGAGACGATCATCGTTAGCCGCGGCATATTGCTGCATTCATAGATGTAGTTGTTGAATTTGCCAAAATTTTTGATAACTTCAGTCAAGTTATCCTCGTCATTTAGGCTGGAAGTTTCCTTCAGTAAATTGCCTAAAGTTTGAAATTGGTCCTCAGTCATATTTTGCATCGCATGGAAAGTAGCTATGCGATCCAAGGCGATCCTGAGCTCAAAAATTTCCTCCACATCTTGTTCTGTAATACGAGAAACAACAGCTCCTGCATGAGAGATGATCTCGACAAATTTTTCATCCGCTAATCGGTGCAGTGCTTCGCGAATCGGAGTTCTACTGATATGAGCCGAGTCAGAAAGAGCTTTTTCGTTGATTCGTTCACCAGCGGGAATCTGTCCGGAGACGATGGCTGCTCGTAATGCATGATAAACCGTTTCAGAAAGAGTCTGATCAGGCTTTACCTCTAAGTTGGCAAAGATATCTTTATTATAGTTAGGTTTCATGGGCTCACTTTTCCTTCTTGATAAGTTAGAAATTATTTGGTTAGAGCATATAGTAATTAATTCTAACATTAAATTTCTAGATTGTCATTATAAAGTAAGCGTATTCATTGTTGCGAAATAAGGAAGCAAACAGTCTTTGATGGTAATAAAGAACTGTTTGCACCTTGTCAAACTTTTACAAAAAGTACCTTAAAATAAATTTCCCTCAATTACTTATTGATCATCAATGGCACACCGCCAGTAGCGATTGTTACCACGATAAAGATCGCGAAAATCCCTAAAGCCCATTTTCCTGATTCTTTTTGCCACTCACCCATATCAAGCCCGGTCAAACGCAGCAGCAAGTAAATAAATGCAACTAGTGGGCTTAACAAGTGGAAAGCCTGCCCCATTAAGGAAGCAACACCCATTTGTTGGGCGGTAAAACCATACTGATATCCTGTTTCAGCTAAGACTGGCAGAACACCGAAGTAGAAAGCATCGTTTGATAGGAAGAATACCCCTGGTGCTGAGATAATAGCAACAACGAGTCCCCAGAATTTACCTAGACTAGCTGGGATAATAGCGCCGATACTTTGCGCAATGGCGTTGGCCATACCCGTTCCAGTCAAAAGTCCCATAAAGATACCAGCAGCGAAAATTAAAATGATAACTTGAACTGCATCACCAGCATGTTCATTGAGACGTTCACGCTGCATTTTGGATGAAGGGTAGTTCAATAATAATGCAATTGCCGTTCCGATGATGAACAAAACGACTGAAGGAACCAGACCTGAAACTAACAAACCAACTAAGCCAAGAGTCAGGATCGTGTTAGGCCAAATCATCTTAGGACGACGAAGGTCTAGTGTTTTTGGATCTTTGACCACTGTCATTTCGTTTAATTCTTCGGCACTCAGATTAGTGATCCCTAAGCGTTTTCGTTCTTTTCTTCCCAGATATGCAGCAACAAACAACATGTAAATAACTGATATGACCATCCCCGGAGCAACAGCACGTAAAACAGCACTTTCATTGATCTTTAAGACAGAAATTGCACGGGCTGTAGGTCCGCCCCATGGCAGAAGATTCATGATCGTGTTCTGGAGAATGATCAGGACACCAAGATTCATCATCTTTAAGTCGAGCTTCTTATAAATAGGAATAAAGGCTGAACAGCAGATCAAAGTTGTAGTAGTTCCGTCCCCGTTTAATGAGACCATTGCAGCGACTACCGCAGTTCCGACCAAAATTTTTACTGGATCGCCTTTAGCGAGTTTGATCACAAAGGCAGTTACGGGATCGAATAATCCGGCATCCAGCATTAAAGCGAAAAATATAATAGCGAATAAGAGCATAACACCTGTGACAGAGACACTCTCTAAACCTTTGAGAGCCCAACCGCCGATGTGATTTGGATAGAGTTTGAGGAACAATCCAAAAATCGCAAATAGCAGTGGGATGGTGATCA
This sequence comes from Ligilactobacillus salitolerans, assembly GCF_003864415.1. Lineage (GTDB taxonomy): Bacteria > Bacillota > Bacilli > Lactobacillales > Lactobacillaceae > Ligilactobacillus > Ligilactobacillus salitolerans. Next base: position 291 of record NZ_BFFP01000070.1, on the reverse strand, counting down.
ACGCGATAAAAGGCGTCATCTTCTTTTTCATGATCAAAGCCATAAAGACAATGACCATGGCGTACCCTAAAATTGCAAGCATAGGTACAACCTCCTTGATTAAATTATGTAACTTTATGATAAGATTTTATAATCTTGAATTCAATTTCACAATAGTTTGACCGTCATAAACGCACTAAAAAAACACTTGTGGTATTTTTAACAAAACTGACAAAGCAGCATATATTTTATATTACAGTACAAAAGTCAAAGATTTATTTGGAAATAATACTGTTTCTTCGCATTATCATG
>NZ_BFFP01000069.1 GCF_003864415.1 Ligilactobacillus salitolerans | reverse complement strand
CCAACAAAGAAAAGAAACAGTCTAAAACAAGTTAAATTACCTAGATAAGGATACAAACAAGAAGTTTAGAAGTAAATTTTTTAATTCACAATCATTTAGTCAGAATTCGTCCAAAATCGGGAGAAGGAAAGTGACCAACTAAAAACGGCCACTTACGCAAATGGTCTGTTACATGACATCTTTTTGAAAAGGTGGTACAATCCAGACGTAAAGAAAAGGAGCTATGCGTCAACATAGCTCCTGCAAGCCGCTTTAAAGGCGGTGGCAAATTACAAATTGACTATGCCAGTCGTCCTGTAACCTGCCAAAGTTACGCAGGGCGGCTTCTATTTGTCCTTTTGTTGGACAAGACAGCCAATAATGTGCCAAGGACAATCATTAGCAACAGACGCTCATTGACCGTGAAACCTTTGTGTAGATTGCTCCATGTTCCCATAGACCTCACCTCACAGGGAATCAGACAGCCACCGCCTTTAAAACTTCTTGTTAGCTAAAAGTTTAATATTTTCACCCAACCGGGGTTAAACAAGTTTAAAAAACTCGACACGAAAATATAGATGTCTAGGCTTGATGAGATTTGTTTTTTGCAGAATTCAAACAGGCATTACCAAGCAGCCTTGCCAGGCTGTTAGGTAATGCCTAAAAAAGAAAAATACTAATATTTACTACCACATCCCCGTCATAGCAAGGGGTGTGGTTTATTTTTTGTGTTTTAAGCATTGAGGTAATTGCTTATTTGTAAACCAGTCCGCCATCAACCAAGATCGCTTGGCCGGTAATATAGTCTGAATCTTCAGAGGCTAAGAAGTGAACCAAGTTAGCAACATCTGTTGGTGTTTCATATCTGCCTAAAGCAATTTCGCCTGAGAACTTAGCGAATGGTTCGCCTGGTTTCAGCGAAGGATCTGCTTTGACCATTTCGGCGTCGATCCGGTCCCACATCTTGGTCTTAGCGACACCTGGGCAGTAAGCATTAACGGTAATATGCTTGGAGGCAAGTTCCTTAGCAGCTACGTGAGTAAAGGCCTTAACGGCATGCTTGGTAGCCGAATATGTTCCAAGAACTTCATAGGCTTCATGTCCTGCAATCGAGCAAGCATTGATGATCTTGCCGGAGGTACCCTGCTTGATAAATTGTTCAGCCGCAGCTTGTGTGCCGTAGACTGTTCCGAAAACATTGATTTTAAAGGTTCTTTCAAGTTCTTTTTCGTCAATTTTTAGGAATGGTGTGACAGCTTCGATCCCTGCATTATTAACGAAGACATTCAACTGGCCGAATTTTTGGACTGCAGCAGCTACTAAAGCCACTTGGTCTTCTTTTTTGGAGACATCACCGGCAAAGCTGGCTACATCTTCATAGCCTGCAGCTTTGATTTCTTTTTCGGTTTCAGCCAAAGCTTCTTTATTAATGTCGTGGATCATGACACTGAAACCATCCTTGAGCAAACGTTCTGCGATCCCTCTGCCTAATCCGCCAGCGGAACCTGTAACAACGGCAACTTTTTTGGTCATAATAACGTTCCTCCTATGCAATAATAACTTTATTACAGTTAAAGTATAGCGCTTTCATAAATGGTGTGCAACTTATTTAGGAGCGAATAATATTATTTTTATCACGCTCGTTAAATTCGAAGAGAATATGGTGCGTGAAAGAAAAAAACGGATTTTAATTCGGGAAACACAAAAATCTAAGGATAGATAAAATAACTGATGTTTATTGAAGACACGCTTGGGATAGAAATGGGCAGCAGTGAACAAGACGAGGATCCAAAATAAAAGCATGTCTTTGACGATGATTAAGTTCAAGACTTGATCATGGGCATTATTTGTCGATCAATCCCGAATAATAACAGGCCAGCCGTATTACCCGCTTTTATTCCTAGCACTATTGAATAATTATGTTTCTTGATACCGTTTTTCATTGCTGCTGCAGGTATTATCCGCTATTATTGATATTTTCTCTAAATTATTTTCAGAAAATTTACAAATTTTGATTAAATTCTTGAAAAAAGTGGTACAATTACACATATCAAAAGCGAACCTTGCATATTATTTTAGAGAAAATAGTTCGTAATTCAGGAGGAATAATTTTGGATAAGTTTTTTCATTTGAAAAAGTCGGGCACCACGGTTGGAACTGAAGTTGGTGCAGGATTGACGACCTTTTTTGCTTTGTCATACGCACTCTTCGTTATTCCGGGCGTTTTAGGCCAAGCCGGGATCCCTGGACAAGCAGCGTTTCTAGCCACGATCATTGCTTCGGTCGTCGGAACCTTGATCATGGGTCTTTTCGCTAACGTTCCTTACGCTTTGGCCCCCGGGATCGGTCTGAACGCCTTCTTTACATATACGGTCGTGATGGGTCTGGGTTTCACTTGGCAAGAAGGGCTGGCATTGGTGTTCTTTTGCGGTTGTGTGAATATTTTGATCACCGTGACTAAAATCCGGAAAATGCTGATCACCGCGATCCCGGAAAATCTGCAGCTGGCGATCAGCGGCGGGATTGGCGCCTTCATTGCTTATATTGGTTTAAAAAATGCTGGTTTCCTGCAATTTACTACGAATGCTGGGGATATCCAAAGTGTCAATGGCCAGGCTTTTTCGGCGACACAAAAGACCTTTTCGCATGGGATCTCATCAATTGTTTCTGGCGGCGGCATCGTGCCAGCACTGGCCAACTTTGACACCCCGGCAGTCAACTTGGCTTTGATCGGTGTATTGATCACCGTGATCTTGTTGGTTAAAAAAGTACCAGCTGCACTTTTGATCGGTATCCTCCTAACTACGATCATTGGGATCCCAATGGGTGTGACTAACTTGCATATCTCTGGTGAATATTCATTTGGAGCTTCAGTCCACCAATTAGGCAGCACATTTTTAGCAGCATTCTCCGATAAGGGGATGGGGCATCTCTTTACTGATGCGCACCGGATCCCGCTCGTGCTGGTAACTATCCTGTCCTTTAGTTTGTCAGATACTTTTGATTCTCTGGGTACATTTATCGGAACTGGTCGTCAAACGGGGATCTTCTCTGGTGAAGAAGAAATGAAGCTTGAACAGCAGCCAGGGTTTAAGTCCAAGTTAGATAAAGCCTTGTTCGCTGACTCGATCGCCACTGGTGTTGGTTCCTTATTCGGTACTTCTAACGTTACGGCTTATGTTGAAAGTTCTGCTGGGATCGGTGCCGGCGGCCGGACAGGGTTGACTTCGCTGGTAGTTGCCGTTCTGTTTGCTTTAAGTGCATTCTTATCGCCGTTCTTATCTGTGATCCCATCAGTCGCTGTGGCACCTTCCTTGATCATGGTCGGCGTGATGATGATGAGCAGTTTCAATGAGATCCCTTGGAAAAAACTGGAGGAAGCTATCCCAGCCTTCATGGCTTCGATCGTAATGGCATTTACCTATAACATTACTTATGGGATCGCCTTTGGTTTCATTTTCTATACGCTGATCAAAACTGTTCTGGGTAAGGGTAAAGAAGTTCATCCATTAATTTGGATCGTTTCCTTGCTGTTTGTGATCAACTTTGCAGTTCTGGCGTTAATTTAATGATAGTTTTTTGACTAAATCTCTGGCGGCTTTGCATCAGCAAAGCCGCTGGAGATTTTTTGGGACTACGTCAAATAGTGTTGATGGTCTCTGAAACTCTATCTTTTAGATAGGGTTTCTTTTTTTCTCAATTGTTAAGTCAGTGTCTTTCTTTTCCTCTTTGTCAGGAAAGGCTGTGCCGAGGGAGTCAAGCCTTTCCTGACAAAGAGTTATTT
>NZ_BFFP01000068.1 GCF_003864415.1 Ligilactobacillus salitolerans | reverse complement strand
AAGAAGCTAAAATCTACGTGAATACACGGAAAGGGTACTGGCGCAATGCGCATAGTAAAACACTGTGTATATCCATAACAAACAAAAGACTGACACAGCAAGGACTATTAAACATGTCCCAGTTGTATCAGTCAATTCAAGCAAAAGCTTAAGTTGTTGAACCGCCGTATACGGTTCCGTACGTACGGTGGTGTGGGAGGTCGATAGTGTGAACTATCTCCTACCCGATCGTGAGTTTTTTGGCACAAAGTTTGCTAAAGTATGTTCCAAGCAGAAATGTTTTGGAACAAAGTATGCTAAAGTATGTTCCAAGCGGAATGGTTTTGGAACAAAGTATGCCAAAGTATGTTCCAAGCGGAATCGTTTTGGCACAAAGTTTTCCAAAACTAGTACCAAAGCAGCCGATCTCAACCTCAGAACAACAGGCAGTAAACTAAACTACTCTGCGACATTGACCTCGACACTGCCTAAGTCCCAGTTGAAGTCAGCGCGCCAAGTTCCAGCGGTTACATGCTCCGGCAAAAGGAAGGTCCCGCTGGATACACGCTGTCCTGCCTTCAAAGCGGTGCCTTGCTCAGCAAGTTTCTCCGTTAACCAGTGTAAAGAAGATAGCGGGTTGCCCAGAACTTCGGTGGCTGCCCCGTCTTTTAGGTGTTCGCCGTCATGATAGAGTTTGCAGGTCACGCTAGCGACATCTTCTGGGCTCGAAAAAACGTCCGTTGAATCGCGTTCTGGACCATAAACAACGTAGCCGCCGACCGCTGCATCTGCCATGACAAGATGTTTAGGTAGACTTGGAAACCAGTCGGAGAAACGAGAATCGGGGACCTCGACTGCTGCTGCCACCTTGGTTTTGGCAAGGAGGTCTTCTGGTGTGTCGGAGCTTGAGAGGTCTTCTTTAGCAGTAAACATTAATTCGACCTCAGCTAACGGATCCATGAGATCTTCTGGCTTGAAGTTGGCAGGTGAAGTCCGGAAATGACTTTCAACCTGGGCGCCGTACAAAGGCGAATCAGCGTCGAACATGTCTTGGGTCTCTTTGCTGGTCAAGGAGACTTTGTACCCGCCGACTGGTTCTTCTTTCAAATTGGTCAAGAAAGCCTGAACACGATAGGCACTGTCATCATCCGTGACTGTCTGTTCGTAGTCCGCCATGTTAAGCGGTGTGTGAGTCGCATAAGCCTGGTAAAGTGTTGTGGCAAATTCTTTTTCTGTCGCGGTCAATGCTGCTGTTTTGTTTTCTGTCGTCATAATATCTTCCTCCATTTTGATAAATCTGAATCGGACCGTCATTTTGAGAGCTTGTAATCGCAACTTCCATAAGAACCACCACCTTTAATTGAATAATAAAAAACGCCCTCAACTAGCAAAGTTAAGGGCGTTTCAACGCTGTACCACCTTAGTTTATCCTTGAATAAAACAAGGACCTCTCACGTACGGCAAAAAATGCGATACGCTGACACAATAATGGGTGCTCCCAGCGTTGTTTAATGATCAAGTGATTTTCACAACGCAGCTCAGAGATGATCATCACCTGCTTTTGTGGGTCGCTTCACACCAACCAGCGATTCTCTGACCACGCGCGCAGATAAAATTCTCTTTACAGCTTTTAATTAAAATTTAATTTATGTTTGTAATTTAACACTGCCAAATAAGTGTGTCAACCATTTTGTTAGAATTAATTTTAGGCGCCCTGCATCGTGTTGACCCTAGCAAAAAATAAATTAAAAAAGTTGTTGACAAGCAAATTTATATCGGGTACATTAGTAATCAATTAAATTACGATGAAAAACGCGAAGACGAGGATCGTCAACTGTAATAGTCTAAAGAGAGGCCCTGGTGGTGTGAAGGGCCGACTAAACAGCATGACCGCTCACCTCTGATGCGGCACAGGTGAATTTGAAAGTAGCGTGTGCTGGTTGTCCACCATTAACAGGATAACGCACCAGTCGTGTACAGACTGATGCGTTGAGGTTACTGACAGCTTGGATCCGGTTGTCTGTAACGAAGAATAGGTGGTACCGCGGAAACGCCCTATGGAGCATTTAATAATGTTTTGTAGGGCGTTTTTTCGTCACAAAAAATGCAATTATGGTTTGAAAAGAAGAGGGGTCGTTTTAATATGAAAGCAGCAGTTGCGGCTAATGATATGCCAGAAAAGCAAGAAACTCCGGTTGCTGAGCAGCCGGCTACAGAAAAAAAGATGTCGATCAGCGATTATGTTTATACAGTTTCAGCCGGTGTCTCTAACGCGGTCCTTGTGATGCTGGGTGTGGGGCTTTTGATCCAATCGATCGCTAACTTCGTTCATTGGGATGCACTCTACCAAGTTGGAGCAATCGCCCAGTGGATGCTTGCGCCGGCCTTTGGCGCTGTGATCGCGACTCAGCTGAAGACTAATTCATTGGTGATGTTTTCTTCGATGATTTCCGCCACGGTGGGGGCTAACGCGGTTTATTTCACCTCGGCCAACGTGCACGGCGTTACGGCGACTGGGAACGCAATGTCTCAGGCTGCGCAATCCGGGATCTTTACTTCCGGCCAGCCGATTTCCGCTGTTGCCGCTGGTTTGATCGCGGCTTTGATCGGCAAATATCTCACTGGCAAAACTCCGCTGGATATGATGTTAGTGCCGTTGGGTGCAACCTTGGTCGGCTCGATCTCCGGATTAGGGCTGGCCAGCGTCACGACTCCAGCTTTGAATTGGTTGAGCGGTTTTATTGCCCAGTCGATGCAAGTCAACCCCTTGGTCGGCTCGATCTGTGTCGCTTTTGCCTGGTCACTGTTCTTGATGACACCGGCTTCCTCGGCGGCTTTGGCGGTGGCAGTCATGCTTGATCCGCTGTCATCTGGTTCGGCTTTGCTGGGGACAACCGCTCAATTTGTCGGTTTCCTGGTGATCTCTTGGCGCCAAAATAACCTGGGAGCCAATATCGCCCAAGGGTTCATTACACCGAAGATCCAATTTCCGAATTTGCTGGTCAATCCAATGCTTGCAGTGCCGTCCTTTGTTTCGGCGATGGTTGCGGCTCCGGTCGCGGCGATCTTCTTTCATTTCAAAGTCAACTACACGATCGCTGGTCTGGGCTTGAATTCGCTGATCGCACCGATCAACTTGGCTTCGACTGATCCGCAGCTTTTGTTAGTTTATCTGCTGATGGGCGTTGTCGTACCGGCTGTGCTTTCCTTGGTTATTTACAATGTCATGCGCAAGATGAAACTCGTTAAAGACGGGCAGCTGCACGTTGAAGTTGTCTAGTCTATCATTACAATGAATTTTGCCAAAAAACGGTTGCTTCGGTTGGAAGTTTCCGTTTTTTTCTTGCCTAAGGCGTTATTTGTCAGCTGGGTTTTGGTACAATAAAACAAAGAGGTGTGGTCTAGATGAGAAAATTAGAACTTTTTGGACAAGCCAGTAACGAAAAACGTAATCAGCGGATCATGCGGTTGCGTAATGACTTTAATGATGAAAAAATCAATACGCTCCAGGAAGCAGCTAAAGCCACGGGCTACACTGTGCCCACGGTTCGCAAGTGGGCCCAAGACGGCGATATTCCGCTGTATGATAGTGAGACCGGGACCACGGTGGTTGCAGAAACTGCGCAAAACAAGCGGCAAATCAACGCTGCTAAGCAGTTAGAACACATTAATAAGCTCAGTGAGATCTACAATAAACAAGAGGCGATCACAGTTCAGGCTTGTGCGCAGCACCTGGGTTATCCCGCCAGCACAATCATTGCGTGGGCTAAAGATGGTGACGTGCCGGTCTTGCTGGGCGATAACCGGACGGTGGTACCTTTTAACGATACCAATACTCCAGCCTGGTTATAGTTGATCTGTGGAGGCAA
>NZ_BFFP01000067.1 GCF_003864415.1 Ligilactobacillus salitolerans | reverse complement strand
GAAGAGACGATTCACTCTTTAAAATTTTGACTAATTCAGCTACAATATTATTCATGGGGCTATTATCCTCTTTTCATGTTTTGTGATGATTACATGTATAAGGATAATAGTCCTTTTTGGTATTAAGCAAGCACTATTTTTAGCCTGCACGACATTGTGAACTTTCAAACTAGAAGAAAAAGCCCTAATTTTTTAAAACCAACCAAAACTTTACACTTAGCCGGTGAACCAAACAAGATATTTGACGATAGAGCCTCTTGCTTCTAAAATGAACTCTCAGCAAGGAGGCATGCTGCATGGAACAAATTACCTTGAATAATGACGTGAAAATTCCGCAATTAGGTTTGGGAGTTTTTCAGATCGAAGACCAGAAGGTTTTACAGGATGCGGTTCAAGCCGCAATCAAAGATGGTTACCGGCATTTTGATACGGCAGCATTATACCGGAATGAAAAAGAGCTCGGTCAGGTCTTAGCCGACAGCGGACTTAAACGAGACGAATATTTTGTGACGTCCAAAGTCTGGAACGATGTGACCACTTATGATGAAACTAAAGCGGCTTTTGCAGAAAGCCTAAAAAAGTTGGGGACAGAGTACTTGGACCTGTATTTGATCCACTGGCCAACGGAAGGTTATCTGGAAAAATGGCGCGCTTTAGAAGATCTTTATGAAGACGGGAAGGTTCGCGCGATCGGTGTTTCGAATTTCGAAAAAGATGACCTGGCCAACCTATTGACGAATGCCCGGGTCAAGCCAGCCGTGGATCAAGTTGAGACTCACCCTTATTATCAAAGGCCTGAGCTGCATCAGCTATTAACCGAGTTGGGGATCGCCTATGAGTCTTGGAGTCCTTTGGGGCGGGCGCAAAACGGTGCCTTACAGGACCCGACGATCGCCGCGATCGCGCAGGCACATGAAAAGAGCACAGCCCAAGTTATTTTACGCTGGCATCTGCAGCTCGGTGAGATCGTGATCCCGAAGTCAACGCATGCAGCTCGGATCGCTGAAAATAGTGCGGTATTTGACTTTGAGCTCACACCGGAAGAAATGACACTGATTGCTCAACTCGATCAGGGTCAGGCTGTTGGGTAATTTTTTAGTATAAAAACTGATTTTCGCAACTTAAAATAGAACAAAGAAATAACACGGAGCTTTCTTAAACCAGAAGAAATCTCCGTGTTATTTTTAGCAAACTGGAAGTATTTTGTTTGAAAATAAAAACATGGTCCAACGAGATTTTGCACCAATACTGAACTTTTAGAGAAGTATTTGCCTGGAACTGAGTAGTATCCACATCCGTCGCATCTGGATACTATTTTGCCAGATTCTAGCGACTCAGCCAAAACATTGTTGGCATTTCAGAAAATATTTTTTTGAACAGCAAAGCAATACTAAGACTTTAGCCAGTGTTTCTATCTTGTGCTTTATTCGCCGTCAAACGGACCTTGGTCAAGGTAGGCTGATAACATCCAGATTTTCTTGTCCAAATCGGACTTAAAGCCATTGATCATGTCTTGAGTTGGCTGGTCGTTTTCTTCATCAGTTACTTCGATCGCCTTTTGGAACTGGTCACGCACATATCTAAACTGAGTGACTAAACGCTGCATTAGTTCAGGCAAAGTATATTGACCAAAAGTGATTTTGTCATCAGGCAGACCAGTATGTTCGATGAATTCATGGGTCGTTGCATAAGGAGCGCCGTTTAATGCGATCAGACGCTCAGCAACTTGGTCGAGTTCATCGGCAAAATCTTCGTTAAATTCGTCCATTTGCGGGTGTAAATTGAAGAATTGCTTGCCCCGCATATACCAGTGAACTTGATGGACGCTGGTCTGGATCTGAGACAGGTCCGCGACTAGTTGATTTAGCTGCTCGCGCGTCTTGGGATAATCGTACTTTTGATTCATAATAATATCTTCCTCCTTAAAATATGGTAACCCTTACAGCTCTCATTATAGATTCTTTTAACGTTAGTACAAGCAAAACGGGTTATATTTCGATAAGTATAGCTGAAATTAAGCGACTGGCGGCTAACGAAAGGTCAGCACGGTTTTGGAGGCGACAGAGTTTGAAACCCCTATCATTGGAATTTAACGGATTCCTTAAGTTATAATGTGCTTTAGTAACAGAAATTTGTTTTGATTGAATTTCTGCTTGAACCTTTTTTATAGTTATCAAAATGAGCAGATTTATTTTGTTAAGATGTCGTGGAAGGAGTGGTGTTCAATGTCAGTCGAGCTGGAAAAACAAGCAGAACGTTGGAATTTAGATTACGCGCAAGGAAGACTAAGTTTGACAGAATTTTTGCAGCGATTGCCCCGCAACCAGCAGCGATTCTTCATGTTCGGGATCCCGACTTACAATAACCTGGGGGATCAGATGATCGGCTTCGCGCAGAAGCTCTTTTTTCAAAGGTATTTCCCCCAGCTGCAGTATATCGAGATCACGGAACCGCAAACGGATCAAGCAATTGCTGAACTTTTACCGGAAGTTCGCTCCAGTGACATGGTCGGCTTTATTGGCGGCGGCAATATCGGCAGTTATTACCTCAATCATGAACGCGCGCGGCGCAAAGTTTTTGGGACCTTTGTCAATAATCTGACTATTTCCTTTCCGCAATCAGTTAATTTCGCTCAGACTGCCCAGGGACAGCGCGAATTGGGGCTCAGTCAAGCAGCCTACGGCAAAAATCCCAATTTGACCCTTTGCGCACGAGAAACCCAGACCTTCCGGCGGTTTCAGCAGTATTTTGATAATAATGTTTTATTTACCGGCGATATGGTCATGACCTTAGATCCGTTGCCAGGCGACGTTAAGCGAGAAGGCATTCTCTTAGTTATGCGGCATGATGATGAAAAAGTCACAGAAGATGATCTCTTAGCCAAATTGACAGAACAGCTGACTAAGATGGGACAAGAAGTTGAACAGACTGACACGGTCGTTCCCTTTAAAGCAGGCGATGGGCAGGAAAATGATCCTAGCAAATCCCCCCTGCGATTAAATGAGCGTTGGCAGCTCTTTACCGATAAACTCGACGAATTGCGGAAGGCTAAGGTTGTGATCACCGATCGGCTGCATGGGATGATTTTTTCAGTGATCACACAGACACCATGCCTAGTGTTTGATAATAGTTATGGTAAGGCCAGCACTTCATACTATAACTGGTTTGAGGATCTGAATTACGTCCAGCATACGACCGAAAAAGACCCGCAAAAAATTATTCAGATCGTCAAGGAACTTGAGCAAGTCAGAAGGCCTGATCGTTATTATTTCGAGCATAGTTATGACGGCTTGATCAATCTGATCCAAGACAACCTTGTTGTCCAGCAGGAAAGTGATATTCCTTTAAAAGGCAGTTCGTTTAACTAATGGGAATCAGGGTCTTCAAGTTAAATAATTTGCCGAGAATTATGAAGTATATTATCCTAAAAGCATAGGATGCTTTTCACAATGGTATTTTAGTGGAAGATAGATATGATAAAGAGTCTTTTGGTTACGGCAGTGAGAGTTGATAAAAAGGCTGGGGTCAGGAATTATTTCCTCAACCTCAGCCTTTTTTGGTGAAAACAATTTGGCGCAAAGAAAAAACTCATAGTCTAAATCGTACACCATGAGTTTCTGTTCCGAGAATATTCGGCTGCTAAGTGACTTTGACCTTCGATGCTAAGAAGCGCATCAAAGTCCAAAGGCCATTAGTGCTCGGCTGCTAAACGCCTTGCTTCACCTTGTTTAGTCTGGTTCCGCAAGGCAGCAGCCTATGCCTAAGTGACTTTGACCTTCGATGCTAAGAAGCGCATCAAAGTCCAAAGTCCATTAGTGCTCGGCAGCTAAACGCCTTGCTTCACCTTGTTTTTAGTCTTGGAATAC
>NZ_BFFP01000066.1 GCF_003864415.1 Ligilactobacillus salitolerans | reverse complement strand
AAACAAATCACCGATGGTGTTCAGCTGAATAAGGCCACTTCACAAGGTAACGTAGACGTGAATGCTTTTCAATCTTTATCCTATCTTCAAGCATATAATCAGCAAAATAAGGGCGGCAAGCTGGCAGCTCTAGGAACGACCTACTTAGAACCGATGGGGATCTATTCTAAAAAATACAAGGATATTTCAGATATCCCTGATGGCGCAACGGTCGCTATTGCCAATAACCCTTCTCAAGCCACGCGTGGTTTACTCTTGTTGCAAAAGGCGGGTTTGATCACTTTGAAAAAGAGTTTTGGCAGCTTAGGAACCGTCAATGACATTGCTGCTAACCCTAAAAAGTTGAAGTTTAAAAAGATCGACGACAACACGGGTCCGCGCATTATTAACAGTGTTGATCTAGTTTTAATTTCTAATACTGTGGCTTTGGAAGGTCACTTGAATGTTTTGCAGGATTCGATCTTTCATGAAAAAGTGGATCAGAGTACCAAGGCAAACGTCAATATTTTAGCAACTGCTGCGAAAAATAAGGATAAGCCAGCATACAAGAAGTTGGTCAAACTGTATCACCAAAAAGAAATTCAAAGATACATTAAGAAAAAATATTACGGAACCAAAATTGAAGTTAACAAACCATTGTCATATTTTGAAAATAACAGAGCGGAGAAAATCGGGAGACAATGAGCATTATCGGACATTAGATTGACATCGTGTTTTCCAGCGATGTTAGTCTAATGTTGGATAAGCGGAGTTGTCTGATTTTCGCAGCTCGACTAAATAACGGGGCAAAGTAAAGCACAAGAAAGCAAGCATTAGCGGAGAACGGTCTTGAATGGTTTTTAGGCATTGAAGGACGGACCTGAGTCAGCGAAAATTTCTGGTTTACGCAGCTCGAAAAAAATTAGATGTATTAAAAAGGAGATCTTAAATTATGGCTAAAGTTGAAAGTTTTACATTGGATCACACACAAGTTAAGGCACCTTACGTTCGGTTGATCACTGAGGCGCAAGGAAAGAAGGGCGATTCTATCAGCAACTACGATCTGCGCTTAGTTCAGCCCAATGAAAATGCGATCCCCACGGCTGGACTGCACACCATCGAACACTTATTAGCTGGCCTGTTACGTGACCGTTTGGACGGTGTCATTGATTGCTCACCTTTTGGGTGTCGGACTGGCTTTCACCTGATCACTTGGGGGGAGCATTCTACGACAGAGGTTGCCGAGGCTTTAAAAGGTTCGCTAAAAGAAATCGCCGATGAAGTGACTTGGGAAGATGTGCAAGGGACTGATATTTACAGTTGTGGAAATTACCGGGATCACTCCTTGTTTTCAGCTAAACAGTGGTCACGAGATATCTTGGCTAAAGGGATCAGTGATGATCCGTTTGAACGCCACGTGATTTAGATAATTTTGACAAGGAAGGTAAAGTATATGAGTAAACTTGCTATTGTTACAGGAGCTGGTCAGGGGATCGGTGAGGGGATCGCCCGCCGTTTGGTAAAAGATGATTATGCGGTCGCTGTCGCAGACATTAACGATGAAACTGCACAGAAGGTGGCGCAGGATCTGACTGCTCAAGGCTACCAAGCGCGTGCCTATCATGTTGATGTTGCGCATCGGCAAGAAGTTTTTGAGCTTGTTCAAAAGGCTGTCGCCGATCTGGGTGAGCTGGCGTTGTTTGTCAACAACGCGGGGATCGCGTTCATTGACAGTTTCGTAGATTCCGCCCCAGAAGATGTCGAGCGGTTGTTAGATGTTAACCTCAAAGGAACTTATTGGGGGATCCAAGCAGCTGCGACACAGTTCAAAAAACAGGGTCAGGGTGGGCGGATCGTCAACGCCGCTTCTTTGGCAGGCTACGAAGCCTCGGCTTTGCAAAGCGCTTATTCTGCTTCTAAATTCGGGATCCGTGGTTTGACCCAGTCGGCTGCTAAGGAACTAGCGACGGACAAGATCACTGTTAACGCCTATAATCCGGGGATCGTTCGCACTAAGATGCGGGATGTGATCGACGCAAAGACCGCAGCGATTAAAGGTAAAACAATTCCTGCACAACAAGCAAGTTGTTTAGAAGAAATTGCCATTGGCCGTGAAGGGACGCCTGAGGATGTTGCAGAGGTAGTAGCCTGGTTTGCATCGGATGCCGCGCAATACATCACTGGGCAGTCATTGCAGGTCGATGGTGGAATGAGATTCCACTAAAAGCTTGTCTTTGTTTCTGTGAATGATTAAAAGATTTCAAAGGATTAGGCAAATAACTGGGGGGCGCAGCTTGTGGTATGTTATAACGAAGTCGAACTGCGGTAGCTGATTTAGCAGTTCAAACAATCAGGAAAGGGAGAATTTTTAATATGAGTAAAGTTGCTGTTGTTGTAACTAATGACGTAGAGGACGTTGAATACACGTCACCAGTTGAAGCCTTGGAAAAAGCGGGGCATGACGTAAGAACAATTGAAAAGAACGCCGGAAATCAGATCACAGGCAAACATGGGTTGTCGATCCAAGCTGACAAGGGTATTGATGAGGTTTCAGCGAATGATTTTGATGCTTTGCTGATCCCAGGCGGTTTTTCTCCTGATCAACTCCGTGCAGATGAACGTTTTGTCGCCTTTGTTAAAGACTTTCTTTTGAGCAACAAGCACGTTTTCGCGATCTGCCATGGACCTCAGCTCTTCATTCAGACTGGTTTAGCCAATCAATTAAAACTGACAGCCTTTACCTCTGTGCGTCCTGACCTCTATTATGCCGGTGCACAGGTCTTAGATCAGTCGGTGGTTGTTGACAGCAAACATCAGTTAGTTACTAGCCGGACACCTGATGACTTGCCTGATTTTAATCGAGAGATCACGGCTGCGTTAGCCAAAAACTAAATAGAACAATTTAGATAGACGCTGATTGACAGGGAGACTGCCAGTCGGCGTTATTTTTTTAAGTTTGTCTGCCAAAGCGCAACGAAAGCTGGTAAAGTAGCTATATAATAATTCAAGTTTGAAGCAAAGGATGTTGCGCAATGGCAAGTATTTACATTAGAAAAGCTCAAGCAAGCGAGCTCGAGCAGGTTTTTGCCTTGATTAGTCAGGGTAAAAAATTGTTAGCCCAAGATCAGATCCCCCAGTGGCAGGGCGAGTACCCGCAAAAAGCGGATATTCAACAAGATATTGACAAGGGTGAAACTTACCTGTTAATTTTGGACGCAGAAATTGTCGGAACTGCGACTCTGTTTCAAGCAAATGATCCTAACTATGAGCAGATCTATCAAGGTCAATGGCAGCCGTCTGATAAAAAGTACGCAACGATCCATCGAATCACTGTCGCACCACAATACCACGGACAGCATTTAGCCGATTTCTTTTTCAGTAATCTGACTAGTGAAGCCTATCGCTTGGGCTTTCGTGAAGTACGGATCGACACACACGCTATGAATCAGCGGATGCAGCATGTAATTTTAAAACAGGGTTTCTCTTATTCCGGGATCGTTTATATGGATGGCGATCAAAATGACCAAAGAAATGTTTACCAGCTATTCTTAGGGTAAGGGAAAGGCCATCTTTTTTGAGGTGGTAATTTCTGTAAAGTTAGATATAATAAAAATGTAAGCGTTTTATTTTATGAGGAGGAACTATTCATGGCTAAAGAAACTGCAATCATCACTGGCGGTGCCAGCGGAATTGGTTTGGCAATTGCCCAGGAGTTAATGTCCCAAGGGATCCAAGTAGTTGCTTGCGACTTAAATGAGGAAGCGTTAAACAAGCTTTGCCAAGCAAACGAGCTCTACGATGGTAAAAAGGTTGATGTTACCGACGAAGAACAAGTTAAAGATTTCGTGGATTACGTTGTATCAAAGCATGGACGGATCGACCGTTCTTTCCATGTGGCAGGTGCTTCTAAGCCAGGTTTGATCATCGAACAGCCGCTCGAAGATTGGAACTTCACAGTTAATTTGGTCTTGAATGGGGTCTTCCTGTTTACCAAATACGTAGGACAGCAGATGAAAAAACAAAAGGGCGGCAAGATCGTCAATATTTCTTCTTTGAATGCCCATGTCCCGATGTTTTTCGGGGCAGCATACTCTTCAGCCAAAGCAGGAGTTGAAATGTTAACGAAAAATGCGGCGCTGGAGCTGGCAGATTATGGTATCAATGTGAATGTGATCTTGCCTGGATTGGTAAATACTCCTTTGACTGCAGGATTAACAGGAGATGAAACGATCAACGGTAGATTCAAGGAGCGGATCCCTGCAAAACGAGGGGGAGATCCGAAAGAAATCGCGCAGCCGGCAGTCTTTCTTTCCAGTGAAGGAGCCAGCTATATCAACGGCACTTCTCTGGTTGTCGATGGCGGCTGGGAAGTTACCGGCTATCCAGATTTACGAGTATAAGTTATTGTTACTCTGACTGACATTATCAGTGTCAGGTTGGGACAACGTGCTTTCCGGTCCTAGCAAAAACACCACCAAACTTTTGTAAGCTTGGTGGTGTTTTTGTTCATTTCTATCTGGTTTTTCTTGGACCAAAGTATTTGAAAGATTGGTCCAAGCTGGTGATTCTTGGACTAAAGTATTTGAAAGAAGGGTCCAAGCTGGTGAAACGGCTCCTGTCAAGCTGACAGTCAAATAAACGAAAACTATGATTATTTAATAAGCTAAGTTCAAGCCCAAGTTCAAGGTCAAAAGCGTCGACAACAGAAGGCTAGGTTTGTGTTGGAATTTTATTATTTGGACATTTAGGCAGCCTGATCACGATATTCTGCCGGAGTTAAAAAGCTTAAGCGCTCTTGGATCCGATCATTGTTATAAAAGGACATAAACTCATCGATTGAATCCTGTAAGTCTGCTAAAGTTGGATAGCTATCCCAAACGTACCACTCGTCTTTAAAATGGCCCCAAAAGCTTTCCATAGGGGAATTATCAATACATCTACCAACTCGAGACATACTACGCGTATAGCCCCATTTTGCTATAATTCGAACATAGGCTTTAGAGGT
>NZ_BFFP01000065.1 GCF_003864415.1 Ligilactobacillus salitolerans | reverse complement strand
TGACTTAACAATTGAGAAAAAAGAAACCCCATCTAAAAGATAGAGTTTCAGAGACCATCAACACTATTTGACGTAGTCCCTTTTTTTCTCAAAACAAAAACCCTGCACCTTTCGGCACAGGGTAAAAAGGAATGGTACAAGATAGCTGTCGTGGAAGACAGTTGTTACAAATTTGACTTACAATAGGGGGAGTAAGTTAATTCGTTCTATGAGTGCTACTATACCCCCAAGAGTTAAAGATTTAATTAACAAAATGAAATGATTCTCTTAAGATTGAGCTTGATTTATATTTCCTTGTAAATTTTTTTGGCTAGGCTTGTTGTGGCTGTTTCGTGCACGCAGAGCCCAGAGGATCGAAACGGTATCGACTACTTCTTGGCACAGCGCCCCTACCAGTGTCGGTAAGAAACCAAAGCTGGCGATCAGCATCAATCCTGTACAGATCGCAATCCCGATCAGCACGGATTGACGCGCAACTTTCATCGTATCACTAGAAATTTCAACCGCTTTTTCGACCCGAGAGAGATCGTCTTTCAAGATCACGACCGAAGCAGTTTCACTTGCTGCGGTGGCACCGTGGGCACCCATCGCGATCCCAACATCGGCAGCTGCTAAAGCTGGCGCATCATTGACACCATCCCCGACCATCACGACTGGGCGATGGTCTTTTGGTTCTTGTTCGATCAAAGCAATTTTTTCTTCTGGCAACAGACCAGCGTGAACTTCATCGATCTTGGCTTGGGCGGCGATTTTTTCAGCTGTGCCTTGGTGGTCGCCTGTCAACATCAAGACTCTAGCTTGGTGCTGTTTTAATGCTTCCATCGTCTGTGGAGCTTCATGACGCAGCTGGTCGGTAAAGTTGATCTGTCCAATGTATTGTGCGCCGACACTGACGAAGACGGCTGTTTGTGCTTGTTTAACTTCCGGAGTGGTTCCGGCCACAAAGGAGGCTTTACCGACTTTCACAGTCTGGCCATCCACAGTTGCTTGGATCCCCTTACCAGTAACTTCTTCAACGTCTGTCGTCGATAGAAGCTTGATTTTTCTCTGGGCAGCGTACTGAACCATCGATCTGCCCAAAATATGACTCGAATTATTTTCAACGCTGGCCGCATACTGGACCAGCGTTTTTTCGTCCCAGTCCGTTTGGCTAGGAGTAACATCTGCAACACGCAAAGTCCCGTGGGTCAAAGTCCCAGTTTTGTCAAAAGCGAAGGTCCGAGCAGTGGAGAGTTTTTCCAAAACATCCCCTGTCTTGACCACGATCCCGTTGCGTGAAGCACGGCTCATGCCCGCGACCAGTGCAACCGGAGCTGCTAGGATCAAAGGGCAGGGTGAAGCAACAACGAGGACTTCAGCGAACCGGACCGGATCTTTGGTGATAAACCAGGCGATCCCGGCAATGACATAGGCCGCTAGGGTAAAGGGAACAGCGTAGCGGTCTGCCATGCGAACAAAGTGGGCCGGTTTGGATTCGGATTCACGGACTAGGGCAATCAGACGCTGGTACTGGCTGTCTTTACTCTCTTTATCGGCTTGCAGCTCAACAGCAGCGTCCCCGTTGAGAGAGCCCGACATGACTGAATCACCAGTGCTTTTTTCGACTGGACGCGATTCACCAGTCAATGAGGATTCATCGAACAGACTGGTTCCTTTGACTAAATGACCGTCGGTTGGAATAAGCTCCTTGGGTTTGACCAGCAGGTGGTCCCCGACACGGACTTCTGCGACGTCAATGTCAACGGTGCCTTCCTTTTCCAAACGGTGCGCGATCTGGGGCGAATTGTCCAGCAAGGCTTTGAGTTCCCGGTCGGCACGATGGGAAGCATAATCTTCGAGGGTATCGCCTCCAACCAGCATCAACAAGATGATCATGGCAGCCCAATATTGGCCAACCGCTAAGGTCGCGATGATCGCGGTGATCGCCAAGAGGTCGACTCCGTATTTGCCAGACATTAAGGTCCTGACCATTTCCACAAACATGGAGAAAGCCAAGATTGCGCCAACGAGAGTGATTAAAATTTGTGCCCAAAGCGGATGATGGAAGCCAAATTCCAATAGTAAGGCGATGATGGCAACAACGAATATTGAGATCAACTTCTGTGAGTGTTTCATGATCAAGTCCTCCTCTAGATTTCAATATAAGCGTAACACCAACTACCATCAATGTAAACTAGAAAAATTCTAAATGAGAAACAATTTCAATTAGAAACCCAAAAAGCTGATATAATAGCGATTTTTCTGTCGAAAATAAATTTGAAAAGATTCGTGTACTTGAAAAGCATTTTCAATTAGGCTGATTTTGCGTTCAAAAAAGCAGCTGGTTTAGCGAAGCTGCCAGACTGCCAAATGTTAACCAGAGGTGAGCTGGGGGAGAAAGAGGGCTAAACTCCTCCAAGATAGTCAAAGTAAGAGGAGAAAGAGCGTCAAACTCCTCCAACTTCTCTGCACTAGGAGGAGAAAGCATCCGCCAAGAGATATTTTGTGCACATAAAAACCGCCACCCAAGATCGGATGGCGGTTCAACTGTATTTTTAGAATTGTTCTCGGGGCTTAGAAGCTAAGGTGATCACGCCAATGGCTTTTAAACCAGTGTGCGTGATGATGATCGGGCTGGTCAGGTCTGCTATGAAAGGCGTGTCTGGACGGTCGCCGATCAGGATCTGTTTGACCTTATCAAGCATTGATTGGTCTGCCGCTACGTTAGGTAAAGCCAGCGCTTGGATCGGATTGTTTTCCGATTTATGCAGGTCGGCAATTTTTTCCACGAAGCGGATCAAACTCTTTGAGCTGCGCCCTTTGGAAACAACATCCAAAGTCTTATCGTGCAATTCAACGACGACTTTGATGTTGGCCAGCTTAGCGATCAAGCCGGTCATTTTGCTGATGCGTCCGCCGGCAACGATGCAGTCTAAGCTGTCGATCAGCACTTCGATCGAGGTGCGGGAATAGATCTCAGCACAGTGTTCCTTGATCTCAGCGATATTTTTCCCGTCGCGCACATCTTGTGCCGCTGCCAGGACTTGGAAGGCTAGGCCGCGGTCAGTCGACTTGCTATTGATAACTGTCACTTTGGTGTCAGTCATTTCGGCTGCCTTTTGCGCCGTGTCGAAAGTGCCGCTCAAGACATCGGATAACAGGATCGCGATGACTTCGCTGCCATCAGCACCCAGCTTGTCAAATGTGTCCACGAATTGGCCTAAAGCCGGTTGGCTGGTCTTTGGGATCTGGCCATTTTTTAAGGCCTCGACTAGTTCTGCGCGGGTGATATTTTCCCCGTCAACATAATTTTTACCGCCGACTTCGACGCTCAACGGCACGATGGTCAGCGAGTTTTCTTTGATTTCATTTGGTGTCAAAAGGACCGATGAATCGGTCACAATCTTGATTGCCTGTGACATATAAAAATCTCCTTGAATTCCTTCACTCTATGAAGGATTGCGTTTGGTATACTCCTTAAGTATATATTAAAAAGCGCTCCACGTAAATTACAAAAACGGTTTCTCTAAGGTCTGACTGGCAACTTCATTCAATTTGGTGTTCAATGGAAACAAAGCTTAAAGATGGAGATGAGCAGATGCAGCATTATTTGATCACTGGCAGCGCAGGTTTTATCGGGAGCAACTTTATCCACTATCTGCTGGGCAAATATCAGGACTGCCAGGTCGTGAACCTGGATTTACTGACGTATGCCGGCAACTTGGCCAACCTTGCTGATATTCAAGCTGATCCGCGTTATCACTTTGTCCAAGGCAATATCACTGACCAGCACCTAGTTGAGGATCTTATCGGCCAATACCAAATCGATGTGCTGGTCAATTTTGCGGCGGAAAGCCATGTTGACCGCTCGATCAGTGGGCCGGAGCTCTTTTTTGAAACCAACACGCGTGGGACTTGGAGCTTGCTGGAAGCCGCCCGGAAGATGCGAGTTGGCAAATTTGTGCAGATCTCGACCGACGAGGTTTATGGTTCACTGGGACCAACCGGCTATTTCAGCGAAAATTCGCCCCTCGACCCCAGTTCGCCGTACTCTGCCAGCAAGGCAGCTGCTGAAATGCTGGTCTTAGGGCACGCCACGACTTACGGGATGGACGTCAACATAACGCGCAGCTCTAATAACTACGGCCCGTACCAGAATCCGGAAAAACTGCTGCCTTTGTTGATCACTAATGCAATAGAGGGGCGTGACTTGCCGATTTATGGCGATGGGCAAAATGTGCGGGACTGGCTCTATGTTGAGGATAACTGTAGTGCAATCGACCAGGTCATCCAGCAGGGTCACTCGGGTGCAATTTACAACGTTTCAGCGCACAATGAGCGGACCAACAATCAAATTGCAGATTTGATCGCAGAACGTTTGGACGGCAAAATCCAGTATATCGCTGACCGCCCCGGGCATGACTTCAGATACGCCTTGGATGCCGGCAAATTAGAGCGTGAACTTGGCTGGCAGCCGAGATATGAGTTTGCGGAAGGGCTGGAAAAGACCATTCAGTGGTATTTAGACCAAGAGGACTGGTGGCGGCAGTTGAAGGGTTAGAAATGATATTTTTAGGATCAACATTGAGGCATCCAAAAATAACTGTAAAAATAAAAATTGCTGAAACTGCTCTTAGATTAGAGTGGTTTCAGCAATTTTTTTCTTATTCATCATGGCTCCAAGCTGCGTAAATGTAGATTTTCTTCAATTTTTCATCGACACGATAAACCACTTGGTGTTGTTCATTTATTCGTCTTGAATACAGCCCACTGCTAGTTGGTTGTAACTTTTCAAATGATTGTGAGGGTTGATAAAGGTCATCTTTTAAAACCGTGATAGTTTTTAAAACTGTTCTTTCCAATTTGATTGCTTGATTTTTTTAGATCACTTTTAGCAGAGTTCTTAATTTCAACTTGGTAGGTGCTCATAGATTATCCCAATCGATCTCTTCCAAGTTAGAAAAACTACTTTTGTCATTTTCACGTACTTTGGCTAAAGTTCCAGTATTTTCTAAATATAATGTTTCCGCTATTGAATCCCAGTCTTTTTTTAATAATGATTGCAGCTTGATCTTCGTCTCCATTAGCTGGAGTTACTGTAACTGGTTTTTTTTGTTGATTAATATCTTTCAAAATCTGGTAAAAATTCTGACGTGCTTTGGTAGGTGTACAGTTTTCCATACTGTTCTCCTTCTCGTATTATAAGATTAAACATTGGTTTTTAAACCAAGTTTTAGTGACTGTTGTTACTTTCTTTGTTGGACACTACATGATAACCT
>NZ_BFFP01000064.1 GCF_003864415.1 Ligilactobacillus salitolerans | reverse complement strand
GTGCGGTGGCGATTGCACGAAGGCTACACCTGTTCCCATGCCGAACACAGAAGTTAAGCTTCGTTACGCCAAGAGTAGTTGGGGGATCGCCCCCTGTGAGGGTAGGGCGTTGCCGCGCTAAATTTTCTAGATACTGGGGTGACCCAGTATTTTTTATGCGGAAGTAGTTCAGTGGTAGAACATCACCTTGCCATGGTGGGGGTCGCGGGTTCGAATCCCGTCTTCCGCTTCATAATAAAACGAGCAGCTCAATCGATCAATTCGGTTGAACTGCTTTTTTTAACTTTTCATTCTGAGAGTATGAAGCAATTTGCTTAATTATATAAGAGTTTGATCGTTTTATATTTACAGCGGCTGCTGGCATTGCTCAGAGCGGGATAGGAAATTGACAGATGTTCAGCAATCGATTGATTGGAATATGGAAATGGCCCACAGTATAGCTGCAAGACTTCGATTTCTAAGGAGGAAAGAACAGTGGGTAAACGCTCCAGTTTTTCCTTAAGCAGCAAATATTGTTCAGGTGAAATAGAATGTTGATCGGGCCCAAAACTGTTTTCTCCCTTCAGTTCGAGCATGCCTTCAAAAGAACTGGTGACTTTGTCTAACTGACGTTTTTGCGCCTTTTGGCCCCGTAATAAGGTCATTAAGTAATTATTTAAGTTTGCTTTGAAAAAGGCACCAAAGGGGATCTGCCTGGAGGGTTCAAATTCGAGCACACTTTCGTAACAGACGACCAAGGCTTCGACCAAAAGATCATCGAAGTCATAGTAACGGAATCTATACGAACTGATCAAGTTCAGAACTAGGGGACGGTACTTATGAAATAACTTGCCTAAAGCTTGACTATCTGCATCTGCTAGAGTTTCGGCAATTAATTCTAAATCTTCAGCGCTGACTTTGTGGTGTGAATTTACAGCCATCCTTAATACCTCGATTCTTATATCATACTTATTTCAGGAATAATTGTGGCATCTTTTTTTAAAAGTTAAAAGAAAGCGTTTTATTTTACTGGAGAGTTTTTTAAATTAATTGTCAATGCGGCTGCTGGGGCAAGCAGTAAGTTGAGACAACTATAGAGTAGGGTGTCGCTTTGCCAAACAAAAAGTAATCGCTCTAGCGCTTCTAAGGTGACTTGATCAAGTAGACATGATCTCCTTTGCATTAAAGGGGTATTTTCGCGAATGAACTTAAATTCCAAAATGATCAGCGCTTTGAGGTCGTCTTAAATATTTCGTTTAAAAGCAGAGTAGGCGGAATTGATGTGCGCTTTGCTGGTTGGAGCAGGACGACGGAGAGACTAAAAAAGCCTGCCAGGAATTAACCTGACAGACCTTTAAAATTAATCGATTAAATTTAAGCCACTTGCCGGATTTGAACCGGCGACCCCCACCTTACCATGGTGATGCTCTACCTGCTGAGCTAAAGTGGCATGCAATTATCAGCACTTAAATAGTATATTATATACATTCGATAATTGCAACAGTCTTTGACAAAATCGTGGCAGCTATTTCACAGGCAAAGTTTGTTCTAAAGTATAGAGTTCCGGGTCGATCTGTTTGATCAGGGGAGTTACTCCTCCCTGGCTGATCAAGGTCAGTTCGTGCATTGCCCGTGAACAGATCGTGTACAAGATCCCGCGTTCTTCACTGCTGGAATATTCAGCCTGGGAAACGTTATTGACGATCACGCTGTCAAATTCTAAGCCCTTGGCTAGATAGATCGGCAAGATCGCGATCCCTTGGGGTAAGGAACGGTCCTGTTCAGTCAACAAATTCACTGGCAGATCACGACGCAGCTGGTCATAGAGCTGCCTGCTTTCAGCCATGGTTTTAGTGATCAGCGCCACGGTTGAGTATTTGGCAGCAGAAGCATTCAAATGCTTGGTTAAGGCCTTTAAAGCTGCCTGGTCCGTTGACACTTGGCAAACTAATGGGCGATTGCCTGGCCGATTGAAGGCTTGAATATTTTCTCCTTCCGGCAGCATGGCTTTCATGAAATCTGTGATCTGCTTAGTTGAACGGTAGGAACGGTTCAGCAGCTTTAAGTTCGCCTTTCTAGCGTCCAGTGTCTGCGCGATATTTTCCAGGAGTGCTTGGGGACGCTGGGCACTGGCATAGAGCGCCTGTTCACTGTCGCCGAGTAAAGTCAGCTGAGCAGCGCCGAAAACGTGCTTGAGATAGATCAGTTGTGCCAAAGTATAGTCTTGCATTTCGTCGATGAAAAGGTGTGCGATCCGGTGATTTTTGCCTCCCGCAGTCACCAGGTCACGCAAGTATAACAGGGGAGCACAATCGGCGAGGGCGATCTGATGGTATTCTAAGGCTAAGGAATAGCCCGCAGCAGACTCTGGCAGCTTGTTTTGCAGAAACTTGCCATACTGCTCGTAGCTGTCGAAGAAAAAGTCGTTGTAGAGCGCGTCATAAATCACTTCGTATTGCTGACTGGCCAGCTGATGACCCAGATAGTCGCGTTCCTCGTCATAAGAATGAAAGCTCTCTTTAGTTTTATCCCCCAGCAAGGTCAGGTATTGTTCGGAGCTCATATCTTCTAGCTGATCTTGGATCTGCGTGCTGCGTGCTTTTCTTTTAACCAGTTTGTTGAGTTTTTTGATCAATTGGTTTTTGACCGCGGCGAACTTGTGACCAGGTGTCATCTGGACCGGCTGGTCAGCGTAAAGCTGCCGGATCTCTGCTTGGCTGAAAAGAATTTTTCCGTGCAAGCTGATGTCAGTAAAGCACAGGTCGCTAGCTGTCAGGTGGTCGGCATAGTCTTTGATTGCTGCCATAAACTCTGCCGTCTTCTTCTCTTCGTTTAGTTCTTTTTCTGCCTCAGTCAGCTGCCATTGTTTTTCGTAATGGTTAAAGAGCGACTCGACCTTGAGTCCTTGCAGCCGACGGGAGAAAAATTCATGGAGCGTAACTTGGCGCATATTTTTTTCGCCCAGGCTAGGCAAGACATCTGAGATATAGCGGCTAAAAAGGAGGTTAGGTGAAAATAGCACGATTTGATCGGCATTTAGGCTAGCCCGGCTATGGTAGAGCAAAAAAGCGATCCGCTGTAAGATAGCCGAGGTTTTGCCGCTGCCAGCCACGCCTTGGACTAACAAGAGGTCGCTGTTTGTGTCGCGGATGATATCGTTTTGATCCTTTTGGATAGTCGCCACGATGTTTTTCATATATTCATCGCTATGCTCGTCTAAGACGCTTTGTAAGAGTTCGTCTCCGACGGTTTCGCTGGTGTCAAACATGTTTTGGATCTGACCGTCGGTAATTTTGAATTGCCGTTTCTTAAGCAATTCAGTTTCTTGCCGGCCAGCCGGGGTCTCATATTCAACTTGGCCTAAGGTCCCGTTATAGTAGACCGATGAGATCGGGGCGCGCCAGTCGTAGACGAGAAAGTTCTGGTGCTCGTCGCTCAACGAAGCGGTCCCGATGTAAAGACTTTCTGGTGACGTTTCATCCGGATCCTGAATATCGATCCGTCCAAAATAAGGCGATTTTTTCAAGTCTTTTAAAGTTTCTAACTGTTCTTTTAAGATCTGCTCAGTCTGAATGTTTTTGGCGACCAGCTGTTTTTGCTGCTGGATCTCAGCGTTAGTTTCCATGCGGTCATCGACTTCTGTTGTATTGACCTTGGCATTTTGTAAATAGTTTTTTTCCACGGAAGAAGTCTCGGCGTGGGCTTTTTCATATTCTTTTTTAGCTTGTTTCAGCTGCTGCTTGATTTCTACGATCACTTGATCTACACGCTGCTGTTCTAATTGTCTTTGGCTTGCCATGAATGCAGATCCTTTCTTTGGAGATTGTACAAGTCCAGGTTAAGTTTGGCATTCGTTGTTTTTCAAAACTTCCCAGACTTCTTCTAACAATACCATAGAATGCTTTGGCTGTCAGAATTTTAGCTTTTAGCGGACAAAGGCTTTACAAGCCGGCCAAGTTTGGTAAAATTAAGTTAATTCACATAGCAGGAAAAAGTAGTGAGCGCACTAACAGAGATGCATGGTCAGCTGAGAAATGCATGCGCTAGCGAATTGGGCCTGCCTGACTAACAATTGAAAAAAATGAGTGGCGGAATTTCCGCAATTTAGGTGGCACCGCGAGTAATCGTCCTATTGTTGAAGAGACAATTGGACGATTTTTTGGATTAATGACACGAAAGTTCCCACCACTGACAAACGGAGGAAGTACAACGATGAATAAACACGTGATTTTAACTGGCGACAGACCCACAGGCAAGCTGCATATCGGACACTATATCGGTTCTTTGCGGTCCCGCGTGGCGATGCAAAATTCCGGCGACTATGATTCCTTTATCATGATCGCCGACCAGCAGGCTTTGACCGATAATGCCCGCGACCCAGAAAAGATCCGCAAGTCATTAGTCGAAGTCGCTTTAGATTACCTAGCCGTGGGGATCGATCCGCAGAAATCAACGATCTTTGTGCAGTCGCAGATCCCGGCCCTAGCTGAGTTGAACCTGTATTACTTAAACTTGGTGACAGTTTCACGCTTGGAGCGCAATCCAACCGTTAAAGCTGAGATCCAGCAAAAGAATTTTGAACGTTCGATCCCAGCCGGATTCTTCACTTATCCTGTCAGCCAGACGGCCGATATCACCGCTTTTAAGGCCGATACTGTCCCTGTCGGCGATGATCAGGAACCGATGATCGAACAAGCCCGCGAGATCGTGCGCAGCTTTAACTCGATCTACGGTCAGGAAGTTTTGGTCGAACCGCAAGGGATCTTCCCGCCCAAGGGTTCTGGTCGTTTGCCAGGACTAGACGGCAATGCCAAAATGTCGAAGTCGCTCAATAACGCGATCTATCTTTCAGATGATGCTGACACATTACGCAAAAAAGTGATGTCTATGTATACTGATCCTAACCACATTCACGTTGAAGATCCGGGCAAAGTTGAAGGCAACACTGTCTTTACCTACTTGGATGTTTTCGCGCCTGATCAAGCACATGTCGCTGAATTAAAACAGCAGTACCGAGCTGGCGGTCTGGGCGATGTGAAGCTCAAGCGTTACTTAAACGAAGTCTTGGAAGGTGTCTTAGGGCCGATCCGGGAAAAAAGAGCAGAATACGCCAAAGATATTCCTGCGGTTTATGACATCTTGAAAAAAGGCAGCCAGTATGCCAATGAAGTTGCAGACCAGACCTTAAGAGAAGTTCGCGCTGCGATCGGTGTCAACTACTTTGACTAGTTCTGTTATTAGCTGATTTTTGTGAAAAGGGGGAAGCTGCATGGTGCAAAATATTGCGATCTTAGACTTAGGTTCAAACTCGACCCGACTGGGGCTCTACCAGATCAACGCTGACGGGACCTTTCAGGAAACCAAGCGCTTGAAGGAAATGACGCGTTTAGCCGAAGGAATGGGCGCCAGTGAACAAGGTCAGCGGTTGAGTAAAGCGGCGATGGACCGGACTTTAGCGGCGTTGCGCTCATTCAAGGCTGAATACCAGCAGGTCCCTAATTTGACGGTCAGAGGCGTCGCGACCGCTGCCGTTCGCAACGCGCAAAACAGCGCGGAGTTTTTGGAACGGATCAAGCAAGAAATCGGGGTGCAGATCGAAGTCCTGTCTGGCAATGCCGAAGCTTACTACGACTATGCTGGGGTAATGCATGCCTTTGACCTGCAGAATTGTCTGATCTGCGACATGGGCGGCGGCTCTTTCGAGTTGGTCCTAGTCCAGACCCGCAAGGCCGTCGACTATCTCAGCATTCCCTACGGTGCGGTGACTCTCAGCGAAAAATTTCATGCGCATGATCAGATCTCTGCCGCTGATTTCTTTGCCTTGCAGCGTTTTGTGCTCTATAAGTTCAGTCAGCTGCCCTGGCTGGAACAGGGCCGAGGTTTGCCCCTGGTCTTATTAGGCGGGGCTAATCGGACCGTGGCGCGGCAAGGCCACTGGCAAGGACAAGCCAAAGCCGGCCAGAGCCTGCATGGGACTAGGATGTCGGCTTATGCCTTCATTGAAGTTTTTGCCAAATGGCTGGGCCAAAACAAGCAGGAACGTGAACAGGCGCTGGGAGTTGAAAAGGACCGGGCAGACATCATCATTGGCGGTTTGACTCCAGTCGTGATGCTGCTGGAGAAATATTTGCTGCCGGAAGTTATTTTTTCAGAAAGCGGCGTGCGTGAGGGGATCATCGCGGAAACATTGAAAAAGCAGTAAAACAGTAAAAAGGCTTGAGAACATGAACCCTATGTTCCCAAGCCTTTTTGGTGCGCCCGGCATGGGCAGTAACTAGGCGGTGTGAGTCCGCTGTGAGCCGTAGTGGTCGGTATCACAAGTCGAAGGCAAGGGTGTCTATTGCGAGGTAGAATCTGAAGGAA
>NZ_BFFP01000063.1 GCF_003864415.1 Ligilactobacillus salitolerans | reverse complement strand
CACTTCTTGTACATCGATTCGATGTTTTGTCTAGGGCTTCCTTCAGATTCTACCTCGCAATAGACACCCTTGCCTTCGACTTGTGATACCGACCACTACGGCTCACAGCGGACTCACACCGCCTAGTTACTGCCCATGCCGGGCGCACCAAAAAAAACACGTTCACAATAAAGCGAACGTGCCATCTGATACTTTGATGGGTGGTCAGGGGATCGAACCCTGGACCCACGGATTAAGAGTCCGTTGCTCTGCCAGCTGAGCTAACCACCCATATGGTTTTATCAAACCAACAATAATTATTTTAGCAATAATGGGAAATGAATGCAAGCTTTTTTCAAAGATTATTTGCAGCTACCCAGTCGGATCTTAAAATGGCGTAAATTGCTTCATCACAGATCCCCGTGTTATTGAGCCCGTGCTGCCGCAGCGTTCCTTCATATTGGAGACCAGCTTTGTGCATGACTTTGCCTGAGGCCGGATTTTTGGTGTCATGTTTGGCTTCGATGCGTTTGAATGAAGCTTGAGAGAAAAGAAAGTTGATCACACTGACCAAAGCTTCAGTCGCGTAACCATGAGACCACCACCTCTGGCCCAGACAATAACCGATCTCTGCACAGGCAGCCGCCGGCTCTTGGTGGACGACTGTGATCGTCCCGATCAATTCGCGACTGGCAACAAGTTCGATCCCCTAGTCAAAGTAATTTTCTTTGTGGTATTGTTCTTGACGCCAGACCAGACTAGCGCGGGTCACGTTGAGATCTTGGTGCGGCTGCCAGGTCAAGTAGGTGGTGACGGCAGGATCACTAGCCCAATTTTGGTACATGGCCTTAGCGTCGGTGGGCTTGAGCTGGCGTAAGCACAAACGCTCGGTTTTTAAAGTCGAGGTTGATTTAGTCATCATGAATTCCTTCTTTCTCACAGGATAGGAAACTTAATATCCTTACTATACACTTCTTGCAAATGGATGCAATTTGACCAACTTTGAATAATTTCAGCATTAAATGCATAAATAATCAAAAAAGTGCTTGATTTATGAAATAAAATACAGTATGCTTAGAAACATAGAAATTTAAGAACGTTAATTTAGAAAGAGGATGCAGATAAATGAAAACAAAAAAGAAACTTTACATACTGCTCGCCTTCATGGCCATGTTTACGATGGTCTTAACAGCCTGCGGTAAAAAAGACAGTGACCAAAGTGTTAAAAAGATCCAAGACAAGAAAACCTTGGTTGTCGGGACTTCCGCCGATTATGCACCATTTGAATTTCCAATCGTGCAAAACGGCAAGAAAAAAATCGTGGGCTATGATATGCTGCTAGCTCAGAAAATTGCTGACAAACTGGATGTTAAGCTGAAGATCGTGAATACCGAATTTCCTTCTTTGATCTCAGAACTTAAGAATAACAAGGTCGACTTGGTCATGGCCGGCATGGTTTCTACCAACCAGCGTAAAAAAGCCGTCAACTTTTCGAACAGCTACTTCACCGTGAAAAACCAAGTCCTAGTCAAGAAGGGTGACGCAGCTAAATTTAAAGATGCCGCAACTGATTTTAAAGGCAAATCAGTTGGTGCCCAACAGACAACAACGCAGGAAAAAATTGCTAAGAGTCAGTTAAAGGGTGCAAATGTTGTGTCTGAATCAGCAGTTACGAGTTTGACTACTGAACTTAAGAAGGGCAAATTAGACGCAGTTGTAGTTGAAAATACAGTGGCTAACAGCTACGTTCAAAATCACCCAAATGATTACGAGATCGCTCCGGCTAAGCTCAAAACTTCTAAAGAACAATCATATATCAACGTTGCTCTTAGAAAAGGGGATAAGAAGTTAGCTGCCAAGGTCAACCAGGTCATCGCACAACAAAAGAAAAACGGTGGACTGGATAAGATGCTGAAAAAGGCGCAAAGTATGCAGCCTAAAGATTAAGCTTTAGCTGTCAAATTTGCATAAACACAGTCACAGTAGAGTATTCCAAGGGATAGTTGACAGTCTTTAGCCGCAACTACTGTGGAACAGTTTGGAGGAATTAGATGTTCGATTTTATGGGTCATTACTATAAATTGTTTTTGCAGGGAGCCGGCCTGACGATCATAATCTCTATTATTGGGATCGCCATCGGGATCTTGCTGGGGTTAGGACTAGTCCTGCTGCGGCGCTCACGTTTTAAGGCCTTGCAGTGGATCTCACGGATCTACGTTTCGATCGTCCGCGGGACACCGTCGATGATCCAGGTGATGTTGATCTACTATTCAATTTCCAAGGGATTGCAGATCTCGCAAGCACAACTGCTAGGCTCGGGCTTAGACCGGATCATTCCCGGCTCGATCGCTTTGGGTCTGAACTCAGCCGCTTACACGTCAGAAATTTTCCGGTCAGGGATCATCTCGGTACCTGATGGTCAAATGGAGGCTGGTTTATCGCTCGGGATGAGCGAAAGAACGACACTGTTTTCGATCATCCTGCCCCAGGCGGTGCGCAACATTTTGCCGGCGATGGGCAACGAATTTATCACATTGATCAAGGAATCATCAGTGCTGTTTTACATTGGTGTGCAAGAAGTTACTGCTCAGGCGCTCGGAGTCGGCGGTACCTTGTACGACTATGTTCCGCCGTTGATCGTCGCTGCGGTGATCTACTGGATCTTAACGACTGTGATGGCCCAGATCTTGTCATTCATGGAAAAGAAGATGGGGCAAAAGTACAGCACTGCTGCAGAAAGTAATTAATTGTTGGAGTACAAATGAATATTCTCTACTAAGTAAAAACAGACCTCGTGTCTGTTTTTGATTTAACAAAGCTTATTGCTGAAACGATCCTTTGAAGATGTGGAGCCTACTTTGTCGAAGAAGAAACCAGACAGAAAGCGTTTGGCTCTAAGTTTTTCAAAGCAGTATCCACATCCTAGAATATCAGGATCTTCAAAATTTAAACTGACTTAAAGTAAATTTTCGTAATCGAACTGCGAGAAACAATAGATCAGTACTTAGCGCTTAAACAACGCCGATAATGCTCATTTTCTAGCCGTTTCTCATTCAAAAAGGGGGATTTTATATGGTCAAACCTGTTGCTAAATTGTTTCAAAACCCAGAAAAAAATATTATGGCTGAAATTGGTAAAACTGCTGCCTTAATGCATGATGTGATCGACCTTTCAATCGGTGATCCAGACATGACAACTCCGCAGCCTATCATTGATGCCGCTTCGCAGGCTATGCTTGATGGTCAAACTCACTATACCGCTTCTTATGGCGCTCCTGAGTATTTACAGGCCATCGTTGATTTCCATAATCAGAAGTTTGGTTCGCACTACCAGCTGGAAAATGTCCGTGCAACTGTCGGTGCAAGTCATGCGACTGATCTAGCCTTTGGGGCGTTGCTTGATCCTGGCGATGAGGTCATTATTTTTGATCCGTACTTCACTCCCTATGAGATCCAAGTCAAACAGTACCATGCGACTCCGGTCTTTGTTGCTTGCAAAGTTGAAAACAACTTCCAACCGCAAAAAGCAGACATTGAGGCAGCTATTACTGAACAGACAAAGGCAATTTTGGTCAATTCACCTAGCAACCCGACGGGTGCCGTGTATGATGAAGCTACTCTGCAAGGGATCGCCGACTTGGCTAAAAAATACGATTTGTACTTACTCGCCGATGAAGTCTATTGGCCATACGTTTTCAATGAACATCAGTATTTGCCGCTGGAAAACTTTGCTCCTGAACGGACACTGGTGACAGGTTCCTTGTCCAAGGTCTTTGCGATGACCGGATTTAGGATCGGTTACCTGCTGGGACCTGCAGAAATCATCGATGCTGCCGGTCTTTTGAATGAAGGGGTCACCTACACTGCCCCGAGTATGGCACAGTTTGCCGGCAGCTTTGGCTTGCAAAACTTTGCTGAACTTTCACAACCATTACAGGCCGAGTTCAAGCAGCGTTTAAATTATCTTGGAACTGAACTTAATAAATTGCCTTGGGCCAAAACGATCCCGATCGCCGGCAGTATTTATCTTTTCTTGGATATTTCTGGGAGTGGGATGGATGATGTGACTTTCAGTGATTACTTGTTAGAAAAGGCAGGGATCTTAGTTATTCCTGGCCGCGCTTTTGGCCCAGCCGGACAAGGTTTCGTTCGGATCGCTGCCACTCAGAACATGGCAGAATTGGAAAAAGCGGTCGCTGGTTTTAAATCTTTAAACTTTGAAAAGGAATCATTAAGCAAATAGGCGGGGAGGATCTCAAAGTGACGAAGTTATTAATGTACAATATTATGGCTGATGAACAAATTGTGGTCGATGAATGGCTCAAAACCCACCCAGACGTACAAATCGACACGAACCACGTAACGATCAGCTCAAAAACGGTTGATCTGGCAGAAGGTTACGATGGTATTTTGACTCAGCAAGATAACGCGATCGATGACCCAATCGTTTATCAGAAACTGCATTCTTATGGCATTAAGCAAATTGCCTTGCGGACGACAGGGTATGAAACGATGGATATTAACGAAGCTGCGGCCAATGACTTGGTGATCACTAACGTTCCCGCCTATTCCCCGCGTTCGGTGTCAGAACTGGTTTTGGCTCATACAATGTGGCTTTTGCGTCATTTGAACGATTACACTCAACGTGAAAGTCATAATGACTTTACCTGGGATGGACTGCAGGCTCGTGAGATCCATGAACTAACGGTCGGGATCGTTGGGGCAGGCAAGATCGGCAGTGAAGTGGCGCGCATCTTTAAGGCTTTAGGTGCAACTGTGATCGCTGCTGACCCGGTCCACCGGCCAGAACTCAACAGTGTTGTCAAATATGTGGACCACGAAACGGTTTTTAAGCAGGCTGACATCGTCACGATGCATACCCCGCTTTTGCCAACGACCCAGCATATGATCGACGCCCAAGTTTTCAAAATGATGAAACCAACTGCTTTGTTCATTAATGCCTCGCGGGGCGGCGTCGTCGATACGCCAGCGCTGCTCCAGGCCTTAAAATCACATGAAATTGCCGGCGCCGGGATCGATACGATTGAAAACGAAGCCGATATCTTCAGTAATGACTTCTCACAAAAAGAGCAGCCTAACAAGTGGCTGCAAGAGTTGTTGAGCTTAGACAATGCGACAGTCAGTCCGCATATTGGTTTTTACACTGACATCGCTATTAAAAATATGGTGGAAATTGCCCTAGCCGATACTTTAACAGTTCTTGCCGGCGAGCATAGTCTCCACGAATTACCAGCAGATTAGTACAAAAAGACCTCCAGTGAGCAGATAGACTGGAGGCCTTTTTGCTGCTGTCTAGCCTAAACCGACATCAAGCGACATCATTAGGGCAAAGCCGCATAAGAGGGCGATCGTGGCAACATCGTTATTGCCGTTGGTCTGTGACTCTGGGATCAATTCTTCAACACAGACGAAGATCATGGCACCTGCTGCAAATGAGAGAGCATAAGGCAAGATGATAGTGACTTGCGTAACTAGCCAAGCTCCCAGAGCAGCACCGATTATCTCGACTAAGGCACTGGCTTGGCCAAGATTAAAGGCGTGGTTCTTGGGTGCTCCGCTGGAGCGGATCGGCATCGAGAGAGCGGACCCTTCCGGCAGGTTCTGCAGACCGATCCCGATCGTTAAAATTAGGGCACTTTTCAGACTTGCGGAGCTTAATCCCATTTCTCCAGCACCATAAGCGACACCGACTGACAGCCCTTCTGGGAAATTATGGATCGTGATCGCCAAGAAGAGCAGGGTCGTTGGAGACAACGAGGTGCGCGGACCTTCGACACCAGTTTTGCTGGCAAAATCCATGTTGGGGACGACGGCATCGATCAGGCGCAAGAACACGCCCCCCAGCAGGAAGCCGATGACTGGAGGTACAAAGGAGAATTTGCCGTAACCGCCTGCCTGTGAATATTCGATCGAAGGCGCCAGCAGGGACCAGAAACTCGCTGCGATCATGATCCCGGCTGCGAAACCGTTCATAATATCCAGTAATTTACGGTTAACATCCCTGAATAAATAAACGACTGCGGAACCGACCGCAGTACATGCCCAAGTGAAGACACCCGCCAATGTTGCTTGAAAAATGGGGTTAAGTTCGATAAACCAGTTAATCATAGGACCACCTTTCTTAGCTGTACCAAAAATAATTGTTTTGTTCATCCAATAACAATATAACAAGGACTAAGGCATTCCGTCCAATTATACAGAACATAACTAATGAAATAGTGATTCAGGGCGTGCCAAACTCTAAGTCAAGCGAGGGGAAAGTACAAAAAAAGAAGCTCAGAATTTCTTCTGAACTTCATTAGTTGAATTTTTGCATAAAAAAAGAGAAGCCAGATCTGTTTTCCAAATGCATTTCGCACCAACAGTCCTGCTCCTCACGGGTTTGGCACCCAATGGGTGGTCAGGGGATCGAACCCTGGACCCACGGATTAAGAGTCCGTTGCTCTGCCAGCTGAGCTAACCACCCGAATGATTTAAAATGACCATCTACCATTATGCCAAGATTTTGGATAAAACACAAGCATTTTTTTAAAATTATTTTAGGCGGCGAGCTGATGGTTTGTGCGCCCACTCGATCAGCTTGAAATTTTGGCTGGAGTCAGCTTCAAAAATTGTGACGCTTGAAGTGGGCAGCAGACCGTCTCGGCGAACTTCATCAAGCGGCACACCGCGCAAAGAGTTCAGCAAGGTCGTCAGCAACAAACCGTGGCTGGCGACTAAAATATTGTCTTTTGCAGAGGCTCTTTGGCAAATGGAGTCCAAAACGCGGAAACCGCGGTCACGGACCTGAACATAACTTTCAGCGTGGCTGGCAATCCCACTGAAGAGCGCTGGGTGGTTAAAGTAATTTTCCAGCTCGGCTGACGGGGCAATAGCTGCCAGGGGCCGTCCGTCCCAGTCGCCTAGGTTCATCTCCGTTAGATCTGCCAGCAGCTGGATCTGCGGCAGTTGGGTTTTGTTTTTGCTTAAGACTAGTTCTGCCGTCTTGCGGGCACGTTTTAAAGGCGAAGAAAAGCAGAGGTCAAAGTGGACTTGCTGTAAGTCTTCGCCTAATTTTTGTGCCTCTTGTTTCCCAGCAGCTGTCAAAGTTGGATCGACATGACCGCCATTAAAGACGTGCTGCTGATTGTTGATCGTGGTACCGTGACGAATGAAATAAAAACGCATGCTGCTCTCGGGGCTACTATGTGTCAAGTAGACAGCTCAAATAATTAAAACCTATGCGATTTTCTGAACGGCATGATTCCGATATTCTGTTGGGGTCATGCCGTTTAGTGTTTCTTGACGACGTTTGTTATT
>NZ_BFFP01000062.1:4783-7459 GCF_003864415.1 Ligilactobacillus salitolerans | reverse complement strand
TCAGATTCTACCTCGCAATAGACACCCTTGCCTTCGACTTGTGATACCGACCACTACGGCTCACAGCGGACTCACCCCGCCTAGTTACTGCCCATGCCGGGCGCACCAAAAAAACCCTACTCCATATAGGAGCAAGGCCTTAGGGGTTGTATTAATTTGTTTAGGGGGACAAATTAAATAGTTGTCATTCAAAGGAGTATCCTTTGATGTCAACAAAATTATTATAGCACAGACACTTTTTCCCGACAACCCTTTTTCAAATAAATGGATTTAATCGTTTTGCACTGTACTAAATACCCCGTCACAACAGGATTTGTAAAGTTTCTGAGCAGTTTTTTTTGAGCAAAAAGATTGTCCTCATTAATAATAGCTAAAATTTTATTTTTGCTTGCCTACGATAGATCTATTTGACCTTGAACATAAAAAAATCCCGTCACCAAAGCGACAGGAAGAACAGATTATATATGTGTATAGTCATCTAAGCAGCTAAAATATGTGAATAATGACTAAATTACTGGCTGCCTTTCTTCAATGACTATGGTGATAGTATAGACCTTCCTCCTTAAGAATTCCATAACAGAAATGTTACAAATAATTAACTACTTCTTTTCGCAGCTTTAACTAAAGGAATTTCCTCCGTTATGCCCGCCAACTAAACCTGCCCGTTGCAGCATTGTTCCGCCCTTCTTTAAACTATGAGCCAAAAAAAGTGCTGTCGTGCCAAATTCATTTCTAATATCATCCAGCGTTTTTTCAAGCGTCAGGTGTTTTTCTTGTTTTTGAACAGAATAAAATAGATTTAACTGCAGATTTTGTGTTGTTATTAGTTGACCAAAACCAACAGCAATATTTCTGATCGATTCACCCTGCCAATTCTCTCTGAATAAGCGCAGTAAATAAGAATTAAGTTTCCTATTGTCATTAGTTGGATCAATTTTTAACTGGTGCGCAAAGCCCCTGCGTCCTGTTTCTTCAGCAGCAGTATAAGAAAAACCTATACTCAGACTGACACAAGCAGTTTGTTTGCCACGTTTTCTCAGCCGAGCCGCAACCTGTTCTCCGATTTCCTGGATAACGACTTCGATTTCCTCTTTTTGCCGATAATCGCGGGGCAAAACCTGGGAGTTCCCTAAACTGTCATTTTTAACTTTAACCGGTCTGCCCAAGTCGGTGCGGTCGATTCCCCAAGCTAGAGCCAACAGTTGAAGACCGATCACTCCCATTTCTTTTTTTAAAATCGGTGGTGCAGTATGTGCTAGATCTCCTATTGAGCGAATCCCAATTCTATGCAAATGGTCTTCCGTCCGATGGCCAATACTCCAAACCTGACTCAATTCAGTAATTGGCCAAATTTTATCAGCAAAATCAGCATAACTTAATTTTCCACGTAAGTTGGCGCTGTGTTTAGCTAAAATATCCAAGGCCAACTTAGCCTGCAGAGGATTTTCGCCGATCCCGACCGTTGTATATAAGCCCAATTGGCGATGGACGTCTGCTTGGATCCGCTTCGCAACTATACTTGGTGAGGAGCCAAATAAATGCCAAGAAAAAGTCAAGTCGAGGATCGTTTCGTCAATTGAATATGGAACACATTCATGCGCATAGCGGCGAAAAATTTGATTGATCTCCAAATTTTTTTCAATATACAGGTTCATGCGTGGCGGAACTATCAGTAAGTTTTTATTTTTGGGAAGGTCCCGCTGACGGCTAACATTGCTAATGCCATACAACTTTTTGGCCATTGGTGAAGCAGCCAAGATCAAACCACCATTAGTGTTTTCTTGCTCGGATAAAACAACTAGCGGTGTGCTTAACGGATCTAACCCGCGTTGAACACACTCAACACTGGCATAAAATGATTTATTATCAATCAGGAAAAAAACTCCGTGCGGTTCTTTAGCATAATCCATAATAGCCACTCCCAAACATAAGTTCTATATCTATATTATATGAACTCACGTTTGCTTTGTAAACTCAAATATTCATTTTTCAGCGTCAGTCCCCTATGTTCATTGTCAAAAAGTCCTTACAGTTAAAATTTATATTGTCATGATATTTAATGTTTGTTATAATAGCTTCTGTTGTGGAGAGTTGGCAGAGTGGTAATGCACCGGACTCGAAATCCGGCGAACCGGCTAATACCGGCGCGCAGGTTCAAATCCTGTACTCTCCTTATTATATAGTTTTAATTAAATGTAAAAAGCCCACAAACGTTGTTTTTGTGGGCTTTTTATTTTTCTATTAAAGGCAAATAAAGGCAAATAAAAGAATTCGCGTGCACATTTTGTGCACAAAAATAGCCCCGATCACTCGGGGCTGCATTTCAATCTTCAATTCCAAAGTTATTTCTTTCTGGTTCTTGGTACTCCATCTTTAGCATGATCTAGAAGCCAAACTCCGATGCGTTCTTCGTCTGCAATATTCTCGTCAGCACATCATCATTTAGCAAAAAAGACGATAATCTATACATTTTTTACATTTACAGAGTTGCAAATTTGGCCTCAAGGTTACTATTATATGTTTCTCTTGCTTTTTTATTTAATTTCGTAGTTTTCGAAACATGATAAGGTTCACCTATAATTAGTTCTGAATGTCCCCATTTTTTATATTCAAATTTAGCCGGAACTATAGGCTTTCCACTATCTTTAGCAACTAATAAGTAACCTGATTTTAATT
>NZ_BFFP01000062.1:4075-4474 GCF_003864415.1 Ligilactobacillus salitolerans | reverse complement strand
TTGTCAGAATAGCGAGAACCTGTTGGAAATATTACAAACGACTGCTTATTTTCTGCCAATTTAGTTATCGGAATTTGAAGAGAATTTTTAGATGGTTTTTCCCTATCAACTGGGAATGCATTTAGCTTACCAAGAAACCATCCAAAAACTTTATTCTTAAACAGTTCTTTTTTTGCGATAAAGAAAAAATCTGTCATCTGTATTTGCGTTGCAAATACTATCGCGTCAATAAAATGGTGATGAGGCGCAACAATTATATATGATCCATTCTTGGGAAGATTATTTAGTCCCTTCACAATTATTTTTCCAAGATACAAAGCCAAACAAACGCCTAAAATAAATCTGACATATCTGTATATCATAAAAAATTTCCTCCTTCGATGCTCATTGATTGTACAA
>NZ_BFFP01000062.1:3302-3766 GCF_003864415.1 Ligilactobacillus salitolerans | reverse complement strand
ACGAACTTAAGCAAGAAAGGATAAAATGTACGAATGTTAAGCCAAATTTAATTTGCAAATAAAAATAAGCCCACCTCAAGGAACAAGGTGGGACAACAGAACTTATAGGAAGCCTAGGGAACTTCGCTTATAAATATAAATCAATATTCATAATTAATCAACCGTAAAAAAGCCCACTTCAACAGAAATGGGCCTTAAACTAAACTACTTTATATTGAGGTGTCATTAGAGACTAAGGTTATAGTACCGGAAAAGTTTTCTTTTGTCAAAATAAAAAGCTCTCCAACATTTTTCAGAAGTTTGTTTGCAAAAAAATAAGCCTGTCGGGAATAATCTCGGTGGGCTGCCTTTATAAAAAATATCTATAATTCGAATGTCACATTTTAAAATGTACCATTATTTCCAAGTTATTTTTTTGATCTTAGATCTTCTTCGATAGTGATACTGATTGTTAAGCTTTTCCG
>NZ_BFFP01000062.1:0-3170 GCF_003864415.1 Ligilactobacillus salitolerans | reverse complement strand
TTCTTCGATAGTGATACTGATTGTTAAGCTTTTCCGTATGTAAAGTTGTTGGGACAAAGACACTCATATTCTTATCCTTTCTTAAGCCAAGTATCACTGCTTCGTGTTTCAGTTCTTGATAGAAAACTATATCCAACTTTAAGCGATTAGGTTTCATATCAGATGTCATAACACAAACATTAACATTTTGTTCTACAAACACATCGTATAAAAAATTATAATGCAACATTCGTTTCTTAATTTTATTAAAGTTACTATGTGATCGAGTGTTTTGAAGTGTAAACAAGCCACTATCTATTGCTTTAATTATTTTTGAAGCAGAGCTTACGCTACTCTTCGAAACCTTTTCCCATCCCATCAGATGAGGCAAGTCCCTTTCATTAAATACCACCTTAAATTTTCCTAGTAGCTTATAATTAGTTTCTATTTCTATAGCATTACCATGAAAATTTTTACGGTAATCATTCAAGATTGACTGATAATCTATATCACTAAAACCTAAAATTTGTAAATATCCGTGTTCTGCCCTCATAATAACCCCAATGACTTTCTAACAAAAAAACCACTGGAAAACCAGTGGCATAATGTATGTAATAACGGGCCGGACGGGAAGACGTCTCCCGCCGGGACTAGTGGTCAGATACAAAGCCTCTGCCGGGCGATATGACGACCCCAATCATACCAAGCTAGATAAAAGACTACAAGAACAGACAAGCTAACCTGTTCTTCATTTATAATACTACTATATTATGAGCATTGAATCAAGTAGACCACTTTAAAAAATCCATTTTTTTCATGTAACTTTCTGAAAATAAGCAATACCAAACGGTCATAAACATAACTTTACGTTGCTATTCTCGACAAAAATGCTGCTTATGCTAAACATTTTGTGTATTACAAGTTGCTTTTTATATTTCACAAAAAAACTATACCAATTTTAAAAACTGCAAAAAAATAAAGCTCCAGCATTTCTGCCAGAGCTTCTTTGTAGAGAATACTGACAGTAATTTCCTTTGCTGTCAATTGCATTATAGTTAATAGCTTAATTTTTGTCCAGTGTAAATCAGGTTTGCATTTTTAATGTTGTTCTTGCTTTGCAATGCAGAAACGGTTGCGCCTAGCTTGTTTGCAATTGCTGACAAACTATCACCGCTCTTGACCACATATACACGAGATACAGATGCACTACCAGTCACTTTTAATCGTTCGCCCACATAGATGTAGTTTGGATTGCTAATGCCGTTCAGACTAGCTAGACGGCTGTATGTCGTGCCGTACTTAGCTGCGATCGAACTCAAACTATCTCCAGAGCGTACAGTATAGTATTGTGTGCTAGATGTAGCTTTGGCAGTCTGCACTTTCGTCAGTGTAATTTCTACATCTGATTTGCTGATCCAGCTCATGATTCCACCTAGCAGAACTTTGTTGCCAGAGACTTGCTGAACTTTGTACGATTTGCCCTTGACCCAAGTGGGAATGTTGGCACCATTAGCCCACTTCTTGGCGCTATAGTTTACTTTAACTGTATAGCCAGCCTTGATGTCACTCTTTGGTGTCTTATTAGCTTGCTGACCTTGCTTAACAGCTGGAGTTTGAGTTTTAGGTACGGCAACTTTGCCACCGACTTTGGGATTTGTGTAGCCTTTATATCCAGCCTTGGTAATGCCAGTTAGATCCACATTACCGTCTAATGACTTGCCAGCATAAGCAGATGTAAACTGCCACATTCCGATACCATCCATACTCGGGAAGTATGCGAAGTTAGGCGAATAAGCAGCACTCATTGTTGCGTATGATGCAATCCACAATCTATCCTTTCCAAACTTGCTTACAATCTGTTGTGGATAGAGGTTAGCTTGTGAGTACGGCTTACCCGTATACAGGACTGGCGTATATCCAGCGTCCTTAATTACTTGCATACCAGCAATGATAGCATTAGTGTTAGCCTGCTTATAGTTGCTATTTAGCCCACCTTCAACGTCTAACGCAATAATGCTGCCTTTTGGTGTTTGAATCTTTGGCAAGAAGTGAGCAACAACATTCCGCCCCATCGCTGTACTGGTTCCAGCTTCAAACCAAATATAGGTGTGCATTCTCAGTCCTTGAGCGATGCCTGAGCTCACTTGCGACTTGTACGTAGCTTGATCGTAGTAATAGCCGTTGGTATATCCGCCAACTTGAGAGATCGCAAATTTGTCACTAGCTTGCCCCTTCTGCGCCGAGTAGCCTTGATATTTGGCTAGGTCAGTACCTTGCTCATGCGTGTTAGCTGATACACTTCCACAAAATAAAAAGCCAGCCATTACGGCCAGCCCTGTTACTACTTTTCTATTCACTTCTTATCATCTTCTTTCTTATCAGTTGGTACGACCAAGATGCCTAGTGCCACTAACAGTGAGATAACGGCTGTAACAGCACCGCTAACTGTCGTCAGAATGTCACTATTGATATTGACACCTAGCGCACCTAAGACACCCGTAACTGCTGCTAGAATTGCGCCAACTAAAGTTGTCCATGCTCCAGCGCTATGAACATTGAAGTTTAATTTAAGCTTATTCAAAGTGTTCATCCTCCTTAATTTGTAAATTCTTACATTTGTTGTACAGGACTTCACCCGTCCCGTT
Source organism: Ligilactobacillus salitolerans (assembly GCF_003864415.1). GTDB lineage: Bacteria > Bacillota > Bacilli > Lactobacillales > Lactobacillaceae > Ligilactobacillus > Ligilactobacillus salitolerans. The sequence continues at coordinate 546 of NZ_BFFP01000062.1, read as the reverse complement.
GCCCCCTAGATCATGGTAACTTTCAAACAGATATTCCAGATCATTAAGTTCCCCCGTTGAGATATATCCACGATCTAGGTACGTAGTACAATTCTCATAGATCGCATGGTGTAGCATTGCAACAACTCCAGCCTTGAGTAAGCTATCGGTATGCTTCATCGAAAGCACGTTCTCATCGTGACTTTTCAACCAGTCCTCTCGTGACCTATCCTTGGTCATGAGTTCAGCCTTCTGCAATGCGTGCTTATTACGCATATACTTCACTCCAGCTTGGCACACCCATGCGAATGCACCAAAAAAGCCGGCTTGACTTAGTATGCCGACCCATTGCTTTACTGTTTCTAAATCAATCACTCTCATCTTCTTTCTACTGCAATCGGGTAGGAGATAGTTCACACTATCGACCTCCCACACCACCGTACGTACGGAACCGTATACGGCGGTTCAACAACTTAAGCTTTTGCTTGAATTGACTGATACAACTGTGACATGTTTAATAGTCCTCGCTGTGTCAGTCTTTTGTTTGTTATGGATATACACAGTGTT
>NZ_BFFP01000061.1 GCF_003864415.1 Ligilactobacillus salitolerans | reverse complement strand
AGACACCCTTGCCTTCGACTTGTGATACCGACCACTACGGCTCACAGCGGACTCACACCGCCTAGTTACTGCCCATGCCGGGCGCACCAAAAAAGACACTACACTGCTCAACTTTGCAATGTAGTGTCTTTGTTATTTATACCTTTTCTCAGCTATCTTCCCTCACTATCGGCATCGACATACACCTTGGACCGCCCCGACCGCGCGACAACTCGCTTGATCTGATCTCATGCACCTTCACACCATGTTTTCTCAACAATTCATTGGAAACATAATTTCTGTCATAAGTCACGACTTCGCCCGGCGCGAGCGCTAAAGTATTCGTGCCATCGTTCCACTGCTCGCGGGCTGCCACCAGCGGGTCACCGTCACCAGTCGGGATCAGATCCAATTCCGACTGATGCAAAACTTCTTTTAATACCTGCAACAGATCAGTGCGGTGCTCGCTTAAGACCTGCCCTTCTGGTCCCGGATGCATGATCCACAAATCAATTTGACCATCATTCAAAATCAGCGGATGGACAGTGAATTGGTCGTAATTGATCATCGTAAAGACCGTATCTAAGTGCATCATTGCATGATTGTGCGGGATCTTGACACCGATCACCGTGTCATAACTCGAGCCGGCAAATAACTGCTGGGCTAGCTTTTCGACCGTTTCTTGTGCTGTCCTCTGTGAGATCCCGATCGCCATCACATGCTCATTTAACACCAGCTGATCGCCGCCCTCGATTCGTTCTCCTCGTTCTCGCTGGTGCCACAATGACACACCTTGTGCTTGAAAGCGCGGGTGATACTTAAGGACATATTCCATGAATAAGGATTCGCGTTTCCGTGTAGCAAAGGTCATTGAATTCAGCGCCACTCCTGAGCCGATCGCCGCAGCCGGATCACGGGTGAAATACAAGTTAGGCAAGGGTTCCATTAAGAAAGGGTGATCAATTTCTTCTGCTTGAAACTGCGCTCCTAGGTGTTCAGCGACTTCGATTTTTCGGATCCCCTTCATCAGTAGTGCGACCATTTCTTGAGTTTCCATGTTTATCAGATACCCGGTGAGGACCGCTAAAACTTTTTCTTCCTGGATGCCAGCTTCACGCAACATTTGCTGGGCGAATTTTTCCTTGATCGGAGTCTGCTGCAAAGCCTCAACTACCAAATCGTCAAGGTAAAGTACTTTCGTCCCATTTTCTCTCAGCGTCGCAGCAAAATAATCATGCTCCTCCTGAGCCGCTGGTAAGTATGGGATATCATCGAACAACAGCCGACTCATTGTGGCCGGTGTCAAATTTTCAAGTTCCTGTCCGGGACGTTTCAAGATCACCGATCGCAACCTGCCGATCTCTGAGTTAACATGGATCGGACTGCCATATCTATGTGCTTGCTTCGTAACTGGTTCCAACATTGGTCTACCCACTCCTGTCGGTTTTGGCTCTCTGCATGCTTCTGCTAATTTAACGTTTTTCAGCTTCTAAATAGCTTGAGTTTAGGCTAATATTGATGCCATGTCAAATATTGTAACATCAAGTTTTTGGCCCTGATTTGCTTAATTCAAGCACGAGGAGAGTGACAACGAAAATTTATTCACCAATCAAGGTATTTTTTGCATAAAATCTGCTGCATTGCATATAATTGGTATATCTAAACACAGGTCAAGATTTCTCTTGCCAAAATTTCAAGAAAGTTCAGCTGAGTATGCACCCACCTAAAAAGCAGGTGTCTTTTAAAAAATGCGCAATCAAGCATAAGTGCGTTTTGATTTGGGCTGATTGTTGTATACTTTGGACATAAGTTGCTTTCCTTTTTATTTTTAGGCGACTCAACTATCAAACGCAGAGTAGTTTGTGTCGTTTTAGTTTTCAATGTCCTTGGTACATCTAACTTTCAACCTTTAGCACCCATCAGAGAAAGGTGGAATTCCTGTGATTGAATTTATGCAGAAAATCAAGCAATTTAATCTCTTTTCAGCACATGAACAATTGGCCTTCAACGTCTTGCCGACCGGTCATGTCGTTTTATCTTATTTTGGCAAAAAAATCGGCAGCCACTCGTTAGCATATGTGACTAAAGACCTCAAGAAGGCCAGCTATTTAGCCGATACCGACGAAATCATAGACTTTAGGTTGGAACAGCATCCCTTGCTTTTCCCGACTTTCGGCAACCCTGACCTGCGCACGCCGGCTTTTCAGTGTACTTTTAAAAACGGCAGCCAAATATCCGATTTTCGTTATCATAGTTACCAGATCACACACAAAAAGAAGATCCCCGGTCTACCAACTGCTCTAAATCAAGATGCTGAAACACTCGAATTGGAGCTGGTGGATAAGGTCGCACACGTTTCTGCCATTATAATGATCAGCGTTTTCCCGCAATATGACATTTTTACTCAATCAATCAAGATCGTTAACCATTCGGAGCAGTCGCTCAAAATCGACCGGATCATGAGTATCAACGTCGACTTTTTATCTGACAAATACGACCTCTTGACTCTTTCAGGGGCTTGGGGGCGCGAAAATCACCTGGAACGCCGGGCATTAGCACCCGGCTTTCAAGGCGTGGACAGTAAGCGTGGAGCAAGCAGCCACGGCCAAAATCCATTCATTGCTTTGGCAGACAAAGACGCTGACGAACAACACGGCAACGTCTACTCCTTAAGCCTAATTTATAGCGGCGATTTTCTTGCCAGTGCTGAAGTCGCCATGCATCAAGATACGCGGCTGCAAATCGGGATCAACCCCTTTGGCTTTTCTTGGCAGTTAGAAGCTGGAGCCGATTTTAACACTCCTGAAGCGATCCTGGTGCATAGTGATCAAGGTTTGAATAAGATGACCCATCTTTTGCATAATTTTTATTCCAATTGCCTCGTGAATAAAAAATTTGCCCAGCAGAAACGGCCGATCGTGCTCAACAATTGGGAAGCCACCTACCTCGACTTTGACAAACAAAAGCTGATCGCCTTGGCTCAAGAAGGCAAAAAACTAGGGATGGAAATGTTTGTTTTAGATAATGGTTGGTTTGGTAAAGAAAAAACTAACAGCACAGTCAAGGCTGATTTAGACGGTTCCGTTGGCGACTGGCAAGCAAATACTAAAAAAATTGGCGGCTCACTGCATGACCTCGTCGCTGCGATCAACAAAATCGGCTTAAAGTTTGGCCTCTGGTTCGAACCGGAAGCCGTTTCGCCTGATAGCGACACATATATGGAGCATCCAGGCTGGATCATCCGCACACCAGATAGAAAGCCGCAGTTAATTAAAGATCGCTACCTCTTAAACCTCGGGATCCCAGAAGTGCAGGATTTTCTCATTGGCGTATTTGACCGCTTTTTAAAAGACACTAATGTTGCCTACATCAAGTGGGACTTAAACCGCAATCTGACCGACTCGGGTTCTAGCGCATTGACTGCCGTGCAGCAGACCGAACTAGGTCATCGCTATGTTTTAGGCCTCTACAAGATCTTGGAAACTGTGACTGAGAAGTATCCAGATGTCATGATCGAAAGCTGTGCTGGCGGCGGCGGCCGCTTCGATGCCGGAATGCTGCCGTATTCCCCGCAGATCTGGACGTCTGATGACTCCGATGCGATTGAACGTCTGGAAATACAGAGAGGAACCAGCATGATCTACCCTTGTTCCAGCATGAGCTGCCATGTTTCAACGAGCCCCAATGAACAAGTTGGCCGCAGGACAAATCTCAATGTGCGGCAAACTGTAGCCGAACAAGGCATCCTGGGCTATGAATTAGACCTGCTTGCTCTGAATACCAAAGGTAAACACTTTATTTCCCACGCGATCTCAAAATACAAAAAATACCGGCAAACTTACCAATTTGGCAGTTTAGACCGTTTGCCAGTCTATGACCCGCAAGATGAGTACGCCTGGTCTAAGCAAGACGAAAACCATCTGATCGTCAGCTATGTGATGGTCCTGGCCAAGCCTAACACCGTCCCGAAAAGACTGCGTCTTGTGAATTTGCAAGCTGACGCCATTTATGAGGATGTGCAAAACAAACAGCGCTTCACTGGGCAAGAATTGATGAGCATTGGTTTGGTTTGGCTTTGCCACGCCCAGATGAAGACTTCTACGCACGGAATTGGATCTTCAATATTCTGCCCGCTTAACTCCTTGACAGCAGGCCAAATAAAAAACAGGTCCAGAACTCTTATCTCCTAAGAATTCTGGACCTTTTTTTAATTTAGCTGTTTGGATCTGCTTAAAGAATTGAATTTATTTGTTTGCTGCCGTGAATTCTGCAGACATCTTGCCAGCAATTTCGGCAATCAAGTCTTCATCCTTCAAACCAGTTGTTTCTGTGACAACTTCAGCAAATTTAGCTTGCAGCATCTGTTGCAATTTAACACTTTCGTCGTCTTCAGCCACGTTAAACTGATAGATTTTGCCAACTGTCTCCAACAATTTAGCGTAACCCAAGCCGCGTTCCTTAGCTTCGCGGATCGGACGAATGAAGCGTTCGTCATAACCCAATTTACGGATCGGCGTCCGGCCGACACGAGCGATCGTATCGGAGATATATGGGTTTTCAAAACGGCTGATGATCTTCTTTTGGTAAGCTTCATGGTCTTCACGCTTGAAGTTCCACTTGTCGATCAGCAAGTCGCCGGTTTCTTTCAAGACACCTTTTAATTGGTCCAAAACACGTTCGTCTTTGATTGCATCGCCGATCGTGTCGTAACCCAGTGATTTGCCGGTATAAGCAACTGTGGCATGGCCTGTGTTAACTGAGAAGAGTTTGCGTTCGATAAATGGTTCCAAGTCTGGTGCGTATTCCACGCCTTCCAGTTTCAAGTCTGGATTAGCCATCTGGGATTCATCAACGACCCATTCCTTGAATGGTTCTACGGAAACCATCAATGGATCATCATGCTTTTGCAAAGGAACGATCCGGTCAACGGCTGCATTCGGGAAGCCGACATATTCGTCAACGTATGCTTTATCAGCATCAGCCAATGACTTGTAGACTTCTTCTTTCAAATGAGCAGACCCGCCGATCATGTTCTCGCAGGCGATCACATCGATCTTTTGCTCGTTGCCCTGTGCTTTACGAGCAGCTAAACCATCAGCGATCAAAGGTGCAATAAACTGTAAGATCTTCGGACCGATCGCAGTTGTTACTAAATCTGTCTGTGCAATTGCCGCAACGACTTGGTCCGGGTTTTCGCCGTTGTTGATCCCAGCGACGTTATCCACGTGGATCTTTTCCTGACCTGGTGCTGCCAGCTCGATATCATATTCATGCCGGTCGTTTAAAGCCGAAATGACTGTATCATTGACATCCACAAAATCAATCGAAAAACCATTTGCCGCTAAAGTTTCTCCAATAAAACCACGTCCGATGTTACCTGCTCCAAAATGCACTGCTTTCATTAGTTTTCAACCTCTTTCAATAAATCAATTACTTCTTGTGGTGACTGTGCGTCTGCGAGTTTAGCCACATTCTCAATGTGACTGCAATACAAAGCGATCTGTGACAAAATGTCTAAGTGCTCATTGTTCTTGCCAGCGATCCCAAAGACGACTGTGACCGTATTGTCGGTATTTTCGTCTTCACTAAAGTCGACACCCATTGGGATCTGAACAACTGAGATCCCAGTCTTCTTAATGTGCTTTTTACCTTCGTCAGTCCCATGCGGGATGGCGATAAAGTTGCCCATATAAGTTGAAACATCTTGATCACGCGCGATCATCGCGTCCACGTACTCTGGCTCAACACAACCGGCATCAACTAATAATTGTCCGGCTAATCTGATCGCAGCAGTTTTATTAGGCACGCTTTGATTCAACTTGATCATATCTGCTTGTAACTCCATCAGTTCTTCACGCCTCTCTTTCAATAACCCCTGGCCAAAATTTCTTTTGGCATAGCCTTGCTACTCTTATTTAACTTTTTCTACGATTTGCGCTAATTTTGCGTCTTCCAGCGACTCAACAGCTAAGAATTGAACATTCGTGTACCGTGTTTTAACGTTTTTGATCGTTTCTTGTGTTGAAATAACCAGGCGATCTGCTTCATCATTAACATCATCGATCGAAACTCGTTTAGCTGTTGTTTGCTTGCCGGCCTTCTCCAACTGACCATTCAACAAACTGACAGCCATAGTTGCAGAACCAGTGTGTTCATCATGATGAATAAAGTCGATTTCTTTGATTTGGTCAAAGTTGATCCCGCCAAATTCATCGGCAGCAGTTGTAGTATCTTCAACAGCTTGCTCTTCAACTGCAGCACTTCCTTGTTGCTGAGCAACTTTGAGGTTAGCCACGATCTCATCATAACGCGGACTGTTCATAAAGTTGTCCACTGCCACACTGACTGCATGTGGTGCCTTCAATACAGCACGTTCTTGTAATTCTTTTTGAGTTACGACTAATAAACCTTGTTCGTCCTTCAAATTCCGGACAGCCATGTTGGTGACGGGAATCTCGCCCAAGCCAGCCTTCTTAAACTTATCGCGGAGAAGTGAAGCACCCATTGCTGAGGAGCCCATCCCGGCATCACAAGCAAAGATGACCTTTTCAACGCTATCATAATCTGCGCCTGAAGTTGCTTGGCTTTGGTCTGCTGCTTCAGCAGCTTGGCCTTTAGATGCAGCTTTGGCATTTTGAACTTGAGCTTGTTTGCTTGCAAAGTCATCTTCATCATCCGGCGTCGATTTATCTCGTTTTAAGATAAAGGCCGAAATTGCAAAGGAAACGATCGCAGCAACCAAGACCCCGGCAATCACACCCAGGTAAGAATCCTTTGGTGTCATTAACAAAACAGCAATAATTGAACCTGGGGAAGCAGCAGCTTTCAAACCAGCATCGAACAGCTGGAAGGTGAAAGTCCCACTAACACCGCCGGCCATAACAGCCAAGAACAGTGATGGTTTCATCATGATATATGGGAAATAGATTTCATGGATCCCGCCGAAGAACTGAATGATCGCTGCACCTGGTGCAGATGACTTAGCACTGCCTTTGCCGAACAAACAAAAGGCAAGCAAGACGCCGATACCAGGACCAGGGTTAGCTTCGAGCAAGAACAAGACAGATTTACCGACTTTAGAAGCGGTCTGGATCCCCAAAGGAACCAAGATCCCGTTACCGATCGCATTGTTCAAGAACAAGATCTTAGCAGGTTCGATGAACAAGTTAGCCAATGGCAAGGCGTGAACTGAAATGATCCAATCAACACCGCTTGCCATGAACTTAGTACCAGCCATAACGAACGGTCCAACAACAGCCTGAGCTAAGATTGCCAGCAGCATCCCGATGATCCCGGCTGAGAAGTTGTTGTAGATCATTTCAAAACCGGATTTGATCTTAGCTTGGAATAACTCATCGAATTTCTTCATGCACCAGCCGCCTAAAGGTCCCATGATCATGGCACCTAAGAACATTGGTACATCTGAACCTACAATAGCACCGATGGTAGCAATACCGCCGACGATCGCACCACGCTCGTCGTCGACCATCTTCCCACCTGTATAACCGATCAATAATGGCAGTAAAAATTTCAGGGAAGGAGCACTGAGCTTGATGATCGTATCATTTGGAAACCAGCCTCCTGGTGATAAGAATAAAGCGGTGATCAAGCCCCAAGCAATGATCGCAGCAATGTTAGGCATGATCATGCCTGATAAGAATGTCCCAAATCTTTGGACTTTAGCTTTTAAACTTGTCTTTGGTTTAGCAGCATCTTGTGACATTATTTTTCCTCCTTTGACAAAGGTCATTGCCTTTGCTTTTTATGTAATAGCACCCGGGAAAATCTCCCGCGGAACTCTTCAATATTTATGGTAAGGCTTTCATAACAAGTTTACAATTGAATCTAGTGTCAATAGTGGCACAGCTGCTGGTGACAAAATTAATGAAAGCCCTCTGTAAGCTTGCTGCTGCACTTGTCAGTGGAGCAAACTTTCATTATTATTAGACTATACATAATCGGCAAAACAAATAAAGAGGTCAAAAAATATGGTTCTTTTTTCCGCACGTCAAAAACAAATTTTATTCGCCCTAGTTAGTGAACCGGCAGGGCTTTCCTTAAAAGAATTGGAAAAGCAGCTGCAAGTCAGCCGCCGGACCCTTTACCGTGAATTTTCAGAGCTGCGCTTATACCTAGAACAAAACGGCCTAGTCTTAGCCAGCCAAAATGGGATCTATAGCTTGGAAGGCGAGACCGAAAACAAAGCCCAACTCAAATATGCCCTCAGTGGACAAAAAGAAAGCTATAGCTTGCCGACCTCGCAACGGCAAAACGCGGTAGCCGCTCTTTTGCTTGTCAGCAGTGCGGAGACTAAAATTGCCAGTATTGCCAGCGACCTGAACGTCAGCGAAGGAACGATCCAGCACGACTTGCAAGTCATCGCTGAATCTCTTTCCGAATACGACTTGGCAGTCAAAAAGAAAAAAGGCGTTGGGGTAACGATCACAGGCAGCGAGATCAAGCGGCGCCAAGTACTTTGCGGGATCTTGTTGACGGAGTTAAACGAGTATTCCTTTTTAAGCTACCTCACTCATCATGATCCGGTGACACGAGATTTCTTTATGACGCTTTTACCTTACCCTCTTTTGGCGGAATGTAATCAAAAATTAAAGCAGACGGTTTTTCCGCAGCTCAATTTTTACTCGGATAATCAGATCATCAGCTCTGTTTTAATGTTTGCTATCTCAATTCTTCGCTTTGCTCATGGAGCTGGACTAGACTACCAGACTCTCCCGACTGAACCACTGCAATATCTCGGTTTGACCTATAAATTCTTCACATTTTTTGACTGGAAGACCGCCAATACCAAGCAACAGATCTCTAAAGACGAGGTCGTCTTTTTAGCCGAACACCTGCAAAACACCAGCATCAACGTTAATTCTTACGATTTTGAAAACGATGATTTCTCGGTCATGATCCAGGTGCGTGAATTTGTCGAACTGGTCTCGACCGATTATGGCTGGGATTTCCGGCGCAATCCGGATTTCTTCAAGCGTTTATCCAAACACATTGAAAACCTAATTAAAAATAACCAGCAACAACTGCCTAACGTCCAGATCGGCACCCTACAGCGGATCAGCGACAATTACTCGCGCCTGTACCAGACGATCAAGGCTCAGTGGCAGGAAGTCTTTTTTGACAAGGAACTGACCGAGCCGGAAGTTCAGCTGCTCTTGCTGTATTTTGCCAATGAATACACCGACCGTTCCTACCAGCGCGGTTTACGAGCCTTAGTTGTCTGCGAAAACGGCTTTTCAACTTCGCAGATTTTAAAAAGCCGGTTGCTTAAAGAGGTCCCCGA
>NZ_BFFP01000060.1 GCF_003864415.1 Ligilactobacillus salitolerans | reverse complement strand
TTGGTAGGCCGTTACCCTACCAACTAGTTAATACGCCGCGGGCCCATCCAGAAGCGACAGCTAAAAGCCGTCTTTGCCCGACCGACCATGCGGTCAGTCGGTTGATGCGGTATTAGCACCTGTTTCCAAGTGTTATCCCCCTCTTCTGGGCAGGTTGCCCACGTGTTACTCACCCGTTCGCCACTCGCACTGTTAACGCTGAGTGCAAGCACTCATTGTCAACAGATTGCGTTCGACTTGCATGTATTAGGCACGCCGCCAGCGTTCGTCCTGAGCCAGGATCAAACTCTCATTTTAAAAGTTTGTGACTCATAAATTTTACTAGCGAATTGACTTCGCAAATGTTGTTTGCACTTACCATTCGGTAAGCGACCTCACACATTTGATTTGTCGAAACTTTGTTCAGTTTTCAAAGATCTACTATATATAAGAATTAACTTCTTAAGTATATCATCGTGGCTGCTAACGGTCAAGGTAGAACTTGAACCGCGACGCAACTTTTAAAGTATATCAATTTCTCTGAATGAAGTCAAGAGAAATTTTAACTTTTTTTGAAACGATCAAATCAACATTTCTTCGTCTCAAACGACAAGAACTATCATACCAACGATCTCAGCTATCGTCAACACTTTTTTTAATTTTTCTCTTTTTTTATTAAATCACGAATTCAATATTGTGAACAAGACTTTACTGCGTTTTTTTACGATAATTGTAGCTACAAAACAATTAATAGTTCGTCTTTTAACTAGAGGATTTTCCTGTAATTATCTAAAACTTTTAAAGCTATTTTTTACAAACAAAAAATGCAGCCCAGCAGTCTTTGATTTGCTGCCGAGCTGCAGTAATTTGCCCGAGTCTTATTTCGTAATTTTTTCTACGCCGTGCATGTAAGGACGTAATACTTCTGGAATGGTGACTGTGCCGTCTTCATTCTGATAGTTCTCTAAAATAGCAGCAACGGTCCGACCGACTGCAAGCCCAGAACCATTCAAGGTATGCACGAAGTTTAACTTGCCGTTTTCATCGCGGTATTGGATATGCGCGCGCCGGGCTTGGAAATCTTCACAGTTAGAGCAGCTGGAGATCTCACGGTAAGTGTTTTGGGCGGGCATCCAAACTTCCAGATCATGTGTCATCGCCGCGCTAAAGCCCATGTCTCCAGTCGATAAGGTGATCACATGATATGGTAAGCCCAGTTTTTCCATGATGCTGCCGGCATTGGCAGTCATCTTTTCTAATTCATCGTATGATGTCTCTGGTTTAGTATATTTCACCATTTCAACCTTGTTGAATTGATGCATCCGGATCAAGCCGCGGGTATCACGGCCAGCACTGCCGGCTTCAGAACGAAACGATGGGCTCAAAGCCGTGACATACACAGGCAGCTTCTCATCAGGAATAACTTCATCGCGATAATAGTTAGTCAGCGGCACTTCAGCGGTCGGGATCATTGTCATGTTTTGGTCTTGGATCTGATAGACGTCTTCCTTAAACTTAGGGAATTGACCCGTCCCGTACATGGAAGCATCATTCACAATATAAGGAGTGATCATTTCCAGGTAACCTTCTTTTTCATGCTCATCTAACATGAAGTTATACAAAGCACGTTCCAGTTTAGCACCAAGACCCTTATAGTAGACGAAGCGTGCACCAGAAACTTTAGCTCCCCGTTCAAAATCTAAGATGTCCAGGTCTTCTCCCAGATCCCAGTGAGCTTTAGGTTCAAAATCAAAATCCCGCGGTGTTCCGACTTTACGCAACTCAACGTTTGCTTCTTCATCTGGTCCAACTGGGATCGTTTTGTTAGGCAAATTGGGCAAACGAGCGGCCATATCGTTGACCTTAGCCACAGATTCCTCAGCCTTGACATCTAATTCCTTGATTTTAGCGCCAACTGCACGCATTTGAGCAATTGCCTCGCTGGCATCTTCTTTATTACGTTTAGCCAGAGCGATCTTTCCAGAAACATCATTGCGCTGACGCTTGAGTTCTTCAACCTCATTTAACAGTTGCCGCCGCTGTTTATCCTCGGCCAAAAGTCGATCGATCTCTTCAGGCGCAACTCCTCTGGTCCCCAATCTTTCCTTATATTCATCAGGTTGTTGTCTGATCATTTTGACATCTAACATCACAAGCACTCCCTTAATTTGATTTTGACTAACTGCATAGCATTCTGTCTCAATTTGTCGGGTAAAATAAAAAAACAAGCCCTTCATCCCGACAATTGGGACGAAAGACTTGTTTTCGCGGTACCACCCAAGTTCAGATCCATTGATCCGCACTTAATTAAGTTAACGGTTGCCCGTGCAGCATTACCTGCCCATCTCACGGATCCACTGGAATTTCAGCTTCACAGTTTCCACCAGCCACTGTGTCTCTTTGATGCCTACTTATGGTGATCCACGACGTTTATCTATCTGAATAAGTTAAATATAGCCGAATCTAACCGAAATTTCAAGCTTTCTTCTCTGCTTTTTCTTTTTTCGTGTGATGCGGTGTCAGATCAACTTCCTCTAAGGGAATCAGCTTTGTTTTATGCTTGACCTTATAGTAGATAAACAAAATTAGGAACAGCGGGACAGACATGTATGAGAATGAAATTGCCTTCCAGTCAAAAACAGCGAAGGAATGCAGGTCTTGCCCGAGGATCACTAGGATACACAAGACTAAAGCCAAGAGCGGACCTAACGGGAACCATTTAGCGTGATAACGCAGTTCGGACAGGTCATGTCCTTGTGCCTTGAAAGCACGTCTGAAACGATAATGCGACAGCGCGATCCCGACCCAGGCAATAAAGCCGCTCAGGCCACTGGCTGCAACTAAAAAGTTATAGATCTCAGAGCCAAAGATGCTGGTACAAAATGTCAGCAGACCAACAAATGTCGTTCCCAGTAAGGCAGGCATCGGGATCCCCCGTCCATTAACACGGCCGAAGATTTTCGGTGCATCACCGGTAACTCCAAGAGAAAACAGCATCCGCGCGGAAGCGTACATCCCGGAATTAGCCGCCGAAAGGACCGAGGTCAAAATAACGGCATTCATCACACCAGCAGCCGATGCCAATCCAGCACGCCGAAAGACTAAGGTAAAGGGACTGATCGTCACGTCTGCAGCGTCCGACCCCAACAAATTAGGGCTGGTATAAGGGATCAAGGCTGCGATCACGAAAATCGACAAGATGTAGAAAAGCAAGATCCGCCAAAAAACTTGTTTGATCGCCTTAGGAATACTTTTTTCCGGGGTAGCTGATTCACCAGCCGTAATCCCAATCAATTCCGTGCCTTGAAATGAGAAACCGGCAACGACGAAGACAGACAAGATCGCTGGCATTCCGCCAACAAACGGCGCTTTTTTGTAAGTAAAGTTTTCTAAATACGTCGCGTGACCAGACATGATCCCAAAAATTGTCAAAAAGCCGACGATCAAAAAGATCACAACTGTCACAACTTTGATCAAGGCCATCCAGTATTCGGTTTCACCAAAGGAACCAACTGACAGGGCATTGATCAAGAAAATGATCAACAAAGCCGCCAGACTAAAAGTCCAGCTCGGCACATGCGGGAACCAGAATTTCAGGACCAATCCAACAGTCGAGATATCGACCGCTAAAGTAATGGCCCAGTTAAACCAATAATTCCACCCCATCGCAAAGCCCATCGCAGGATCCACGAATCTGCGTGCATAGGTCGCAAAGGAACCTGTCACCGGCAGGTAAGTTGCCATCTCACCCAATGATGTCATCAAAAAATAAACCATTAAGCCAATCGCAATATAAGCGACCAAAGCCCCGCCTGGCCCAGCACTTGAAATCGCCGACCCGCTGGCAACGAAAAGCCCCGTTCCAATACTTCCGCCTAAAGCGATCATCGATAAGTGCCGGGTTTTTAAAGAACGGTTGACCCCAGTTTCTTCTGACTTAGCACTCGTGGCGACATTCGAGGCGGCTGTTGCAGGTCCCTGACTTTGGGTCTGCGCGCCTGCCCCTGTAAATTCATCTTGTTGCAAATTCTTTCCCTCCAAATAATTATTATTCGAAGAGGCGACCAAGAAACACCAATAAAATATAAAAAGGGCGTGATCCTCATCATCGAAAATCACGCCCGCTTGATATCCTATCAACAAATCATCCCGAATTAACGGCAAATAACATCTCGATAGCGCCCCGTGAGTAATACTCACGACAGTTCTCAGCCTATTGGACTGAACCCCAGACTCACACGCGGAAAAACGTTGAATCTTCGGCAACTTCCCCTTTCACTGAACCTCCGTCGTTTTCCCGACTAAATTCAGCTACTGATGAAAGTCGCAACCTCTTTTCGATAAAGTCTATTATAAAAGCATCTTCTGCGATAAAGCAAGTAAATTTTTTAAACTAACTCTCTAAAAGGTTGAAAATTAAGCTGGAACACCCAAACCTTTGCTTGCCAATGAAAGACCTTTGATCTTATTAAAAATGCTAAAGGAAAACTTTGGTTCGCTTCCCAGATGTATTTCTGAAAAGCCATTTTTCAAAGACAAAAATTTGCTGGCGGTTTGGCAGTTGTTTTAAAAAACTTATCGCTCACCCCGAGCCAACCAAATAATATCTTAAGCGTGAGCCGCTGTATATTTTAACTTGCAGCCCGCCCAGACCCCCAGTGCCTGCCAAATCAGCCAACAAGAGACAGAAAAAAGCAGCCCCGTTAAAGGACTGCTTTTTGTCTATGATTCAGAACGTTCAATCTCTTCGTTCATCTTTTCCAAATCAAATTCTTTTTCCATAAATTCCTGGTTATCTAACGGAAAATGCTGTTCCACGGAACCGAAAGGCTGCAAAGTCAATTCTGCTTCTTTGACTGTAAAGTCCAGCAAATGTCCGCCAAGAGTCTTGGCATCATTCAGGTAGTGCAAGTGAAAGCCGGCTGAAGCCATGCCTTGGAACAAATAAGGCGAGAAATAACCCACGACAGTTCCAACCCCGTCTTCTTCGGTGAAGACCGCTTGCCGGTCAGCCACAGCAGATAACGGCGGATAAGGCCGTTTTTGTTCAGCGACTGCACGAGTCTTAACTTGAGAGAAAGTTCCGGTGATTTGAACTGCAAAGAAAACATTTTGCAAAGCATGTTCTGTCAGGATCTTATCACCCAACTGCTTTTCCGTCAGGTTGTGAACCGTACTGCCGGTCAGCTCGTGGTCAGCAAAATGAACCGTGGCAAATGGTAGCTGAGTTTCGTCTGGCAAAAGCAAAACTTCACCACTGCTTTTAACCAGGTAGGCCTTGCCGTCTAAAACGATCATCTCGCCGCCTAGTCCAGTTGCCGTTCCGATCCCAGTATCTCCATGCTTTAACAGGTCTCCCAAGGACATAGTCCCCTCAAACAGACCAGGAACCAGCATGGCCAAAGTCCCATGCTGATATAGTTTAGTTAAATCTTGAGCCAAAATAAAACCTCCTGTCAAAATTTTCGGTTTGTGCTTTTTTTAACGCAACTGATCGTCCAACAATTGCTTGCCCAATTCTTGGTTGAAGCTGTAATCGACCGGAATATCGACCACGACAGGACCTTGAGCTTTGAAGGCTTCATCCAAGACTTTTTCTAGGTCGCCAGCTTTTTTTACCCGCATGCCCTTGGCACCGAAACTTTCGGCATATTTGACAAAATCGACCGGTCCAAAGTGGACTGCAGCTGATTGACCGTACTTCATTTCTTCTTGGAATTTAACCATATCGTAGTTGCCGTCATTCCAAATCAAATGCACGATGTTTAAGTTCAAACGGACAGCTGTTTCCAGATCTTGAGCTGAGAATAAGAAGCCACCATCGCCAGAAACAGAAACGATCTTAGTTTCCGGACGAACTAAAGCAGCGGAAATCGCCCAAGGCAAAGCCACACCCAAAGTCTGCATCCCGTTACTAAACAACAAATGCCGCGGGTTATAACTGCGGAAGTGGCGCGCCATCCAGATGTAAAAACTGCCGACGTCGACAGTCACCGTCATATCATCTGTGATGCGTTCCTGCATCGCTTGGATCACAGCTAAAGGATGGGCTTGAACCTGGCCTTCTTCTATAGCAGGCGGTTCATCCCGCAACTTCAGCTGGTCGCGCAGCTGATCCAAGATCTTTTCAGCTTCTTCCGGCATCTTAAAGCCTTTCATGTACGGCAAAAGGAATTCGAGCGTCTGTGAAATATCCCCGACTAATTCACGGCGCGGCTGGAAGTTTTTATCCAATTGAGCGGCCATCGAATCGATCACAACGATGCTCCGGTCAGGATTGGTGTTCCAGTTACGCGGTTCATATTCAACCGGGTCATAGCCGATCGCGATCACAAGGTCGCTTTCCTTTAATAATTTATCCCCCGGCTGGTTACGGAACAAACCAACACGGCCGAAGAAATCATCCTCTAATTCCCGTGAGATGATGCCCGCACCTTGGAATGTTTCCACGACCGGCAGATGCGTGTCGCGGACTAAGTTGCGGATCGCCGTTGTTGTACTTGGGTCTGAAGCCCGCATCCCGACCAGCAAAACTGGCAACTTAGCTTTTTTGATCCGTGCAGCCAACAATGTCGATTCGATCGGACTAGCTGGTCCTAAGGTCGGAGCCGGCATTGGAGCCAAGACATCCGTTTTAACCTCGCTGTCAGTTACGTCTTGCGGAATCGAGATAAAACTAGCACCTTGTTTTGAGGCTTCTGCTTCTTGATAAGCATTAGCGATCACTTCAGAAATATTGTCCGGATCTTGGACTTCAGCATCATATTTGGTGATCCCGGTAAAAACTGATGTGTTATCCATGCTCTGGTGAGTCAAGCGCAACAAGTCAGTCCGCTGAACTTGACCAGAAATTGCCAGGACCGGATCGCCTTCAGTCGTGGCCGTAGCCAAGCCAGTCGCCAAGTTAGAAGCCCCGGGACCGGAAGTAGTGATCACAACACCAGGCTGTCCAGTGATCCGCCCGATACCAGCTGCCATAAAGGCGGCATTTTGTTCATGGCGCGTTAAAATAAACTGAGGGGCATTCTTACTGGTCGGATGATCCAGCTTTTCAAAGACCCGGTCGATCTTCGCGCCTGGGATACCAAAAACATATTTGACATCATGATTGATCAAGCTATCAACGATGGCATCTGCACCGTAATATTTTTCCTTCTTCTCTGTCATAAACTTTCTCCTTTTTGTTTGAGACAATGTTTCACTAACTATCTAATTACCATTCAGATCAATTTTTGTTTTGCTGTTCTTGCACAATTTCATTCCAATCGACCAACGGGATCTCTTGCACTTTGAACGTTTCCCACAGAATATCTTGCACCGTCATCGACCCTATGTAAGCGGCCCAGCGGCTGTCAGCTTGATGAAAGACATTGGTGATCGCAGCATCCGCCTCAGTCGCTAACGAAGCAAAATCCTTAAAAGCCCGTTTGAAAAAGCCGTTGTCCGGAAATGTATCCACGGGGCCTTCCGTTGCATGATAGACTTCGAGGAGATTGATCTCGGCTGGCTCCTTAGCCAGAGTAAAGCCGCCGCTATTTCCGGAAACTGAGTTGATCAAGCCCCCGACAACAAGCTTGCGCATGATCTTATGCAGGTAGGTGGCTGAACCGCCCAATGTGGCATTAATGACCCCAGAAGAAACGGGGATCCCTTTTTCTTGTGTTGCCAGCATTGCTACAATACATGCCGCCTGTTCAAATCCCTTGGTTAAATGCATTTTCTCAAAACCTTCCTTAATCTTGAGTTAATCTAGTTTCAAATAACAATTCTACTTTTTTTTGGTCCATTTCACAAACGTTAAAAATCTCTCTTTGTCCCCGCTGTCTAAAACCAGCCTTAAGCAGGACTTTTTTGGAAGATTCATTTTCTTGAAAAACCCGCGCCCGTAAGAATAAAATGCCTTGCAGCTGCTCAAATGCACACAGTTCGATCAAGGCTTCAGTCATATAGCCCTGCCCCCAAAAATCCTGATTCAAAGCGTAGCCCACTTCAAGCCCAGACCTATCAACCGTGCCATCCGGCTTAATGATCGGAAAAGCCCCGATGTTGCCGATCACTTTAGCAGTCTGTTTATCTTCTAGCGCATAAATGCCGATCTGCCTGAGATACTGCACAAAAGCAAAAGCATCGCGTTTAGTAGCTAAGGGAGTGAAGTTGGCATTGGAAGCAACTTCTTTTTGGGAACCGTAAGCTAAAACATCCACCCAATCCTTACTATTAAACTGACGTAACAACAGTCTTCGGGTCTCCAGCATCTGTCGTCGCTCTCCTTTGAGAAATAGCGCAAATTCCACTGCCGTCATCAAATTACTCTGCCAATTATTTTGGACTGTGGTCTTGCCCAGGATCCTTTTTGCCCGGCTCTTCAAAAGTGTAAGTATTCTTTTTACGGTGCTGAGGTAAAGCTGCGATGACCAATGCCGCCAGATCTCCGCCGCCAGGAATAAAGAGCAGCAGCGCCAGATAAGCCGGCAATTCAATATCATGCAGTCTGCGGATCAATCCGGTCAACAAAGCAACGTAGAAAAAGGCCAGCCAAGCTGCAAGCCCTGCTTTAAAGACGGTATCTGCAGCTTGCGGACCCAGTCCATTTACGAGCGAGACACACAGACTCAAGCAGATCCCGACTGGAACTGATAACAAAAATGTCCCCAGTAAGCCCAGCCAAAAATCAGCCCGACCCATTCTCTTGTTGACCTTCAGCCAGTCATGCACAAAGAGCTTGGTCGAGGTTATGATCCCAGGCATGAGGGACTCGTTTTTCCCGAGAACATGGACCTGCAGCCCATCCTTTTGTGCTAGCTTGAGAAAAGCCCGCAGCTTTTTAGGATCGCTGATTTTGATCGTCGGGATATCTTGCGGCTGCTCTGCCTTTGCTGCCTGTTCTTTTGCCTCGTCTTTTTCTCCTTGCGGCTGCCGTTCTTCCCACAAGATCTTAGCCTGATCCATACCGCAGTAATAACAAAAGTTGGCATTCACGGGGATCTTCTTGGCACACCGTTTGCAAGCCTTCGTTTCGCTATCCGGCTGTCCAGTCTGCTGCAAGGTCCCGCAAAAAGAACAGTTGATCCCGTCAGCTTCATTCTTCTTTCCACATCTCTGACAATAATACATTCAGTACTTAACATCCTTTCTGAGTGAACGGCACACGTCAGGAAGCCTCAGTCTGACACTCACGATGAAGCCTCACAGACCTGTTCTTTTAAAAACAGCACATTTCACTTCATTATAGATTATAGCATGATTTCAAAAAGCCTACTAAAGATAAGCGAATTTCTTCAGGCGCGAACTTCCAAGCCAAGCGTTCATTGTTAGCCCTGCTTTTTCACAAATTTTTAAATTTTTAGTTATTATTTTTATTAATTGTTGTAAACTTGAACAAGGAACTTTACTCTATACAAGATTGTCTAATAGAAGAAAAGCAACTTTTCCTATCTAGATCACTCTAAGTGTAAAGTTTTGGTTGGTTTTAAAAAATTAGGGCTTTTTCTTCTAGTTTGAAAGTTCACAATGTCGTGCAGGCTAAAAATAGTGCTTGCTTAACACCAAAAAGGACTATTATCCTTATACATGTAA
>NZ_BFFP01000059.1 GCF_003864415.1 Ligilactobacillus salitolerans | reverse complement strand
TGATTATCTGGGCGGCAGTCTTTAAATGTAGTTGAACTACAGAGGTGAAACACCTATACCAGTTGACCAAAGCCAATGACAATTAGAGGTTATCATGTAGTGTCCAACAAAGAAAGTAACAACAGTCACTAAAACTTGGTTTAAAAACCAATGTTTAATCTTATAATACGAGAGGTGATATTTAATGAATGAAAAAAGTTTACAAACGTTGGAATACGCAAAGATCAAGCAGAAAGTCCAAAATCATCTGGTGACTGAGGCTGGGAAAAAGGAACTGCGTGAATTGGAGCCCTTTACTGAGGTGGAAAAGGTTCGCGCTGCTTTAGATGAAACCAAAGACGGGGCAGACCTGCTGCGCTTAAAGGGAGGGATCTTGCTGCCGCAAATCGGTGAGATCGGTCCATTTTTAAAACGGTTAACGATCGGGGCAACTTTAAATGCTAAGGAGTTAGCAGCAATCGGTAAAGTTTTACGGGCTACTAGTGAGGTGCGGCGTTTTTTCCGGGAGCTGCAAAATGATGAGTTGGCTTTAAAAAAACTCTATCAAGTCGTCGAAGAGCTTCAGACCTTACCCGAGGTTGCCAAGCAATTAACTGTTTCGATAGAAAACGACGGACATGTGACTGATGATGCATCAAGTCTGCTCAAGAGCATCCGGCATCAAATTACTAGCACAGAACAAAACATTCGCGAAACCCTAGCTAATTTTACCCGCGGCAAATCAGCAAAGTACCTGAGTGAATCCGTAGTCACACTCAGACAAGATAAATATGTCTTGCCGGTCAGGTCTGAGTACCGCAATAATGTTGCGGGCAGGGTCATTGATCAAAGTACCACAGGACAAACACTTTTCATTGAACCCAAACAAGTTGCAGCACTAAATGAGCGCCTGACACAGCAGGAGGCTGCACAGCAAGAGGAGATCCGGCGGATCTTGCGGGAACTTTCAGAGTTGATTGCCCCCTATACCGACGAGATCGGTTCGAACGCGCAGGTTCTAGGTCATTTGGATTTGGTGAATGCTAAAGCTTTGTATGCCAGAGACATTAATGCGACTGAGCCGTTTTTGAGTGAAGATCAGTCTTTGTATCTTAGACAGGCATGGCATCCACTGTTAGATGCCAAGAAGGCTGTTAAAAATGATATTATGCTGGGTCAAGATTTCAAAACACTGCTGATCACAGGTCCTAATACTGGTGGAAAAACAATCACTTTAAAGACGATTGGGTTGATCCAGATCATGGGGCAGGCTGGTCTTTTCGTTCCAACTAATGAAGGCAGCCGGATCTGTGTTTTTGATGAGATCTTTGCCGATATCGGCGATGAACAGTCGATCGAGCAGAATCTAAGTACTTTTTCCTCCCATATGACAAATATTGTGGATTTCTTGGAAAAAATTTCTCCTCGTTCCTTAGTGCTGTTTGATGAATTGGGTTCTGGGACCGATCCCCAAGAAGGGGCGGCGCTGGCAATCGCAATTTTAGATGATGTGGCGGCTAAGGGCAGTTCTGTCGTTGCCACGACTCATTATCCAGAATTAAAAGTTTATGGCTATGAACGGCCTGAAACGATCAATGCTTCGATGGAGTTTGATAGCGAGACCTTACGTCCGACGTACAAATTGCTGGTTGGTTTGCCGGGACGCAGTAATGCCCTGGATATTTCCCGTCGTTTGGGCTTGTCTTCAACTATCATCGATTCTGCGACAGAGTTAGTGTCGCAGGATAGTCAAGAATTGAACAACATGATCGGGGACTTAGTTCAAAAAAGACATGATGTTGAAGAGGAAAGGGTTCAAACTCAACAATATTTGACTGAGGCAGAGGAACTTCAAGCTGATTTGAAAAAAGCTTACGCAGCTTTAAACCGGGAGCGAGATAATTTAATTGCAGCAGCCAAGAAAAAAGCGAATGAGATCGTAGAAAAAACCTCCAAGCAGGCTGATCAAGTGATTTCTGACTTGCGTCAAATGCGCTTAAACGGTGGAAGCAACATTAAGGAAAACCAGTTGATGGATGCTAAGGGCGAGTTGAATTCCTTGCATCAAAACGAAAAGCTGCAAAAAAATAAGATTTTGCAGCGCGCCAAGAAACAACATGATCTGCAACCCAATGACGATGTACTAGTCAAGTCATATGGGCAAAAAGGTGTCCTGCTGCGTAAAGCAGGCAATCATGACTGGGAAGTTCAGATCGGTATCTTGAAGATGAAGATCAATGAAAACGATCTAGAAAAAATCAAGGTTCCTGAACAGAATGAAAGAGGCGCACGGACAGTTGTTAAGCGCACAGGCAGCAGTGGGATCTCAACCAGTCTAGATCTGCGCGGGCAGCGGTATGAGGAAGCTTTGACTAATGTCGACCGATATTTGGATAGTGCTCAGCTCGCCGGGTATTCTTCGGTCACTCTGATCCACGGCAAGGGGACTGGCTCTTTGCGCAAGGGTATTACAGAGTACCTAAAAAATAATCGCGCGGTGAAGAATTTCGAGTATGCTCCACCTAATGCCGGTGGTAATGGTGCCACAGTCGTTCATTTCAAATAAAAGCGATCGATTTAAAAAAGGCTTAGAAATCAACCGAGATCTCTAAGCCTTTTTGATATGTGAGCATAAATGAGCTGAAACGGTAACTTCAAGATGAGTAAGCCTTGGAGATCGATGTGAAGTTAACGTGATCTTCTCAATTCCGTTGCTTCATCATCATTAGGCTGGGGTGTGACCACGTCAGACTTGCTGAAATTTTCTGAAGGGAGAGTAGTCTCTAAGTCAATTTTGACTAGTAGTGTCACACTATTTTTTTTACTGCTGGCGACAATTGCCTCGCTCGGATGTCCAAGTTGATTCTGGATAGTCTCGGCTAAAAAGCCGGCTTCAAGCAAAAAATTAGCTTCTTGACCTAACCCTTGCCGAGTTTCGATGACCGGACCCGTCAACTCAAAAGTCTGAGTATTTTTCTTGCTTTTAACACGAGCGAGACTTCCCCAAGCAGCTTGTTTAAAAAAGAGGGGAATTTCTTCATCTTTAGTCAATACGAATTGCCGCGCAATTTTTTTGCCGGCCCAGTAGAGAATATCTCCCTCTTGACCGATCAACGAGGGCAGTAAAGCGTCGCGCAGAAGAGTAATTGAAAAGCTATTTGCAGCGATTGAAGTTTCATAAAATTTTTTGGACATCATTTGGGCTCCTTTAAATTACTAAATTTAATTATACATGGATTTGGCGTTTGAAAACAGAACTCGGCTAAAATAATTGCCCTAATTTGAAAATTGTAACGCAAAATAAAAACATCCTCAGTCTCTGCCAGGATGTTAATTTGTTTGTAAAAAATCGGAATTGGGCAAAGAGGAGGACGAACTTGTAAATCATGGACTTAAATCTTACCGCCTTGCCAGCTTGGCGAAAATCTTGCTGCTGCACAAACATTCGCCCAGATCAACTTACTTCAAAGGTTTAGAAAAGAGAAAAGTTAGCTGTATTCATCTGCTTTTAATAAAAAAGCACAGAAATCTTGTGACTTTAGTGATGGGATGAATGCACTCTTTGTGTGCGCTGAAGCACGTTTCTTTCTTTGTGACGGAAACTTGTGGGGATATTTTCGTTTGAGGGAACATATGTTTTGATAATCACACTGCTTTTTTATATACTATATTTAGTACTTTATGAAGATAGGGGATCAGGACATGAAAGATGAAAAGTTTTATAGTCGAAAGATGTTAAAAGATGAATTGGGTTGGACGGATAAGATGATCAAATATCTCCCCAAGCCTGCTAAAACAAAGCGAGGCTATTATGCCAGTCAGATCATACCTGTTTGGACGAAGGAACAAATTGACCAGACTTTTGCTTTACCTGAAGTGAAAGAAACGTATCACAAAAAGATAAAGAATAAAGCTAAGCGGCAAATCGCTGCCGCAAAAGCCGTTGAGACTAAAATTAGAAAAACTGTTGCTTTAATTGACGCGCAAAAAGTTGTTGTCACAAAAGTTGGCAAGAAAACTTTGAAGAAGACCGCTTACCAAGAACATGAAGTGTTCATGATGTTAAGAGGCAGAGAAGACGACGATCTTTGGGAAATCAATGATTGGAAAATTGTGAATACTATTAGACATAACTACACGAATTATGAAGAATTGCTTGCCATGATCGAAGGTCAAGTAGGTAAGAGAGACGCATATAGAATTGTTACAAATAAGGTGTATCCAGAAATCCTGAAGGCCTATCCAGAATATAAAGACACAATTGAGCAGCAAATGTCAGAACATCAAGCAAGATAAAAGGGATTTTTTGTCGGAGAAGAATTTATTATTAACGATACTAAGTGATTTTGAGATGCAGTGAGATGGGTTTAACGGATAAGGTATATGCGTTATTGACAGTGTGGTCACAACAAGCAAGGAACTGGAGCAGATCTTAGCAGCAATCTTCCAGCGGCTCATTTTTTAGACTTAATGTCATCAAACAGAAGAGTATAAAATGTTGGCTGATCGGGCTAAAAATTGGCTAAAAAAATAGCTAATAATCATTGCTCTTAATGAGAAATTGATTATTAGCTGTTAGATAAAATTATATTCACTTATTTTATTGGGCATACAGGGGTCGAACCTGTAAATTATGGATTCAGAGTCCACTGCCTTACCAGTTTGGCGAATGCCCAAAAACTCAACTCCATTAGTATACTTGGATTTCAATAATATGTCAAGCTAAATTCAAATTATTTTTTTGACTGACTAATGGAGTCTTTAAAATAGCGGATGAACGCGGTGAGACTGCCATTATTTTTGAGAATACTCAGTAAATTGATCTTTGTGCTTCTTTAAATAATGCAGCAGCTCATGTTCGTTGCGAAAAACGTGCGGGTGAACTTGACCATGCAGCCTGAGTGTGATCCGGTTGATTTTGATCCGTCCAGTCCAAGTATATGTGTGTTCGACGATGAAACGATTCAAATACTCGTCACCATCTTTTCCAAATTTTAGAACATATACTCTTTCAGGTACCATCAATGGATTAACGTGCTCTTTAGTGTATGGTATCTTGTTCGAGCGCAAGAAAACTTTAGTCCTTTTGAGCAAGTCTGATCCCCCCTTGTTGATAGTTTCCTGGCATATTCAATGACTAGCACCTATTATAACTCATTAACCAATAAAAATACTTAGTACTTTAAAGTTTTTCTGATAAAAAGAAAGAATGCTTGCAAAAGGTTGACTTACAAGCATTCTCTAGACTTAAATATTGCCATTATCACCCGTACGGGGATCGAACCCGTAACTCCGCCTTGAGAGGGCGACGTCTTAACCAATTTGACCAACGGGCAAAATTACTCTTTCTATTATACATGAGCTGGAGTAATTGTCAAACCAATTTGCTAATTATTTTTTTTGGCAAGCAATGTTATCAGTTTTATTATATGGGGATAATTGAAATCAATCATTCCACCAGTCGTCAAAGACTTGTGCCAACTTGGCCACGGCCAGTCCACGGTGGCTGACTTGATTTTTTTCTGCCATTGTCAGTTCTGCAAAGCTTTTCTTGAGCGGTGTGTAGTAAAACAAAGGATCGTATCCGAAACCGTCACTGCCTTGGGCTTTTGTTAAAATGTGACCTGAAACTTCGCTGGAAACACTGAGCGGTTCATGGTTTTTACGAACGACCACGATCGTACAGTGGAAACGAGCAGTTCTTTTTTCAAAAGGCAGACCAGCCAGATTTTGTAACAGTTTCTGGTTGTTGGCGGCGTCATCATGGTCACCGGCATACCGGGCAGAATGGATACCTGGTGCACCGTTTAAAGCATCAACAATTAAGCCTGAGTCGTCGGCCAGGACCGGCAGATCCAGGGCATTCATCAATGTGTTGGCTTTGATCAAGGCATTTTCCTCAAAGCTTGTCCCATTTTCGTTGATATCATATTTTTCAGGCAGGTCAGCCAATGTTTTGACTTCCAGTCCCTTTTCTTCAAAAATATTGCGATATTCAGCGGCTTTACCTGGATTAGCAGTCGCGATCAAAATCGTTTTCAAAGTAATCACCCCACGTTGTAATAAGTTCACTTTCATATTTGATTATGACAAAAATCAGTTCAAAAAGCTACTCTAGTTGTGAATTAACCAGTAAACTATGCAGGAGCTGATTTGAGAATTCAATGGTCTGAAAAAAATTTAAGACTGTCTTAAGCTTAGCAATGTATCCTATTGTTGTATTAGTTGAAATGCTAGGATGAGGTTGATTGTATTAGAAACAATATGTTTGATCAATTGTGTTGCTGTCAGAAGGAGGGAATGCATTATGGAAGTCTTCAGGGGAATATATAACGCATTGTTTCCAAGCCTTGCGCTGTGGGCGATAATAATTTTACTGCTGATGTGGGTATTTTAAACAGGAAAAGCAAGGCATCCGATAGATTCGGGTGCTTTTTTAGCTGGCAAATTTTTCAAACATTGGTTTGGCAAAAGGACAATGATTGGGCTGTATTGATTTAGTAAAATTTATGTTGAAGACAAGTCTATGTGGTATACTTGAAATATTAGATTTAAATGAGTTTGTCTTTTTACTAACGGCTGTTACTTGGCTGCTAGGCTAATTGCTGAGGAGGTTGACAGATGTCTGATTTAAAAGTGAATGTTAAAGATTTGAATAAAAATTATGGTAATAACCATGTCTTGAAAGGCATTGATTTTCAGGTTAAAAGTAATGAAGTCGTTGTTGTGATCGGACCATCAGGCTCCGGCAAAAGTACCTTGCTGCGTTGTTTGAACAAGTTAGAAGATCCGAGTTCGGGCTCGATCCAGATCGATGGAGTCGATATTAGTGATCCAAAAGTGAATATCGATCAAGCACGTGAAAATATTGGAATGGTTTTTCAGCATTTTAATCTCTTTGCTAATCTCACCGTGGGTGAAAACATTACATTAGCACCAACGCAACTGCATAAAAAGACACTGGAAGAAGCTCAAAAAGATGCACGGGCTCTCTTGGAAACCGTTGGTTTGACAGATAAATATGATGCTTTACCGGCTTCACTTTCGGGCGGGCAAAAACAGCGTGTGGCTATTGCACGGGCTTTAGCGATGAACCCCGATATCATGCTCTTTGATGAACCTACCTCGGCTTTGGATCCAGAAATGGTCGGCGATGTTTTAGAAGTTATGAAATCCCTAGCTAAAGATGGGATGACGATGGTCGTCGTGACTCATGAAATGGGATTTGCTAAAGAAGTAGCCGACCGAGTCGTCTTTATGGCCGATGGCAAGGTCATGGAGGAAGGGACTCCTGAGCAGATGTTTGATGATCCGCAAAACGAACGGACTAAGGCCTTCTTGAAGAAAGTTATTAACGTTTAAGGCCAGTTTTGGCTGAATTAGGAAATATTTTTGTATGGCACTGCAACTGTTAGTACAGCGCTTGAGCCTATCATTTATGCATTCTAAAAAGTGGAGGAATTAAAATGTTAAAAGTAATTTTGGTCATGCATGACGTGGCTCATCAAGACTATTATCGGATGAATAAAACCTACTTTGAAAGTATGCCTGTTGCAGGTCAGTACATCTATAACACTGATGCGATTGCTTATTTGGTAGAAGAAGTCGTTTCTTTTGCTGGTTATGTTTCCAGCAAGGGGGCAATTGCAGTCGTTGTGGTGACCCCGGCTGATCCTGAGCAGCCTGTCAGTCAAATCTATGGCTTGGATATTGAAGAGGATCTAGATGACTGATGGCGAGAGGTTAGGTTAAGCAATCATGGGGACAATACATTTCTATATCGCGCGGCATGGTCAGACCAGAGTTAACCGCTTGGCTCGCCTGCAAGGGACTACTGATTCGGCTTTGACAGTCCGTGGTCTGATGAATGCAAGGAGTTTAGGACGGCGCTTGGCGAATGTTCGCTTTAATGCAATTTTTGCAAGCAATTTAAAACGAACGCAAGAAACGGCAGATAATATTATTCAAATGAATTCATTTCCAGATCCACCGCGCTTTTTTCTAAGTGATCTGCGTGAATTTGATTTCGGGAAATATGAAGAGGTGCGTAAACGCAGTTTGCTCCCTAATGCTTTATGGACTCTAGGACCGATCCAGATCTTACGAACGGCTTTTGGACACAAGCATGCTAATGGTTTAGTTGACCTTTTTGATCGCATGGCCAATGATGTCCGTTTAGAGTCTAGCGAAGAACTCAGTCAACGGATGAGGCAGACACTTGAAGCAATTGCACGGGTCTACCAGGAGGGAGAGCCAAATATTTTGATCGTTACTCATGGTCTGATCTTGTCCTCTTTCATCGAAAGCCTAGGGGGAAATGTTCCGTTACTGTTGGTAAAAAATACAGACATTGTCCGGATCGATTATGATCAAGAAAAATTTATGATCGTGAACTCAAATTCTTTAGAGAAGAAGAGATAAGCAGTGAATCCACAAACTACCCAAATGTTGCATGATTTAGTCAGCCGCAAAATTGTTCCAGGGGTTTCATACGCAATGCTCCATCATGGGCAGCTCCAAGCAGAGACTTTAGGGGCGCGGCAGCTGATACCAGAAAAAGAGCCTTTAATACCTGGTCTTTACTATGATGTTGCTTCATTGACCAAGGTCGTTGGCACTACTCCAGTGATCTTGCAGTTAGTGGAAACTGGTCAGATCGGTCTTGATCAGGAGATCAAGCAGCTTTTGCCGCGTTTTCAGGATGACAAGGTCACCATACGGCATCTTTTGACGCACACTTCTGCGATCGGCGGCTATATTCCCAATCGCGACCAGCTAGATGGTCCTGACTTGTTGACGGCTATTTACCAGCAGCTCCATAGTGGACCGTTGTTGGGCAAAAAGGTGGTTTATTCGGATATAAATATGATCTTGTTAGGTCAGATCATCGAGCGTTTTTATAAACGACCGGTTCAAGATGTGATCACTAGTGAAGTTTTAAAACCGTTAGGATTGACGGAGAGTACGTTTAGACCGCCGCGCACCGAATGCGTGCCAACGGAATTTGATCCGCAGCGTGGCGGATTGATTCAGGGCAGTGTGCATGATCCAAAAGCAGCTTCACTTGGAAAACAGTGCGGTTCAGCCGGTTTGTTCATGACTTTAAATGACCTGCTCAAGTATTGTCAGTGGCTGCTGGGTCAGTTTCTTCCCAATACGGTTTTGTCTGAAAAAACAGTCTTAAGTTTATTTGCTGATCAGACCACTTTAAAAAATGGCGGGCGTTCTTTAGGCTTTGATCTTCGTTACACCCCGCAAGGTACCGCATGCTTGTATCACACAGGCTTTACCGGCACATTCCTGCTGGTTGACCGCAAGGAGCAAGATGCCTTGGCGGTCCTTACGAATCGGATCCACCCATCTGCAGCGAACCTCCAGTTTTTAAAAGCCAGAGACCAGCTGGTTTTGCAATATTTAAGAGAAAAAGGGCACTAGATAATTGGTTGGCTGCCAGCTTGAGGTTGGCAGTTGACCTTTTTTGGTGCGCCCGGCATGGGCAGTAACTAGGCGGTGTGAGTCCGCTGTGAGCCGTAGTGGTCGGTATCACAAGTCGAAGGCAAGGGTGTCTATTGCGAGG
>NZ_BFFP01000058.1 GCF_003864415.1 Ligilactobacillus salitolerans | reverse complement strand
AGTTTGTGGTTTTAATGCATCAATCCCACCACTTTGGTAGAGTTCCACCCAATGTGTAACATGGGAATGGCGAACCCCGTATTGATGTTGAATAGCGTATGCGGTCATAGATTCAGCCTGAACCAGATTAATATAAAAGAGTTTCTCCTCTAACGTGTATCTGAATCCATTTTTCCCCATAAAAATACTCCTCCCTAAAGTAGGCAAGCTTTAATTATTTAGCTTGTCTACCTAAGAAGGAGTATACCCCTCTCACTACGGCACTATGCATATTTCAAGATTTCATCCAAAGCTGAGATCTGATAAGTTGGCTGGACCTGCGTGAAATTATCAGTCTGTGTCGGATTGAACCAGAAAGTATCAATTCCAGCCTTGCTTCCCCCAAGAATATCTGAACTCAAGGAATCACCGACCATAGCCGTTTTCTGAGGTAAAGCGTTAGAATGCTCAAACAGATAGGCAAAGAAACGGGGATCAGGCTTCTCACAACCCACTTTCTCAGAAACAAAGATTTGATCAAAAAAACTCACTAAATTCGAGTCTTTTAATCGTTGTTCCTGGACAAAAGCGACACCATTAGTTGCTAAAAACAATTGCTTGTTCTCAGTTTTTAACTGTGTCAGCATTTGTGTTGCACCTTTGATCTCTTCATGTCCGTTAGCCAAATAAGACAGATATTGCTGCGAACATTTTAGTCCGCTAACTTCAAGCTGATAATAATTCTTGAAAAAAATCTGGAAACGCTGTTCAAACAACTGGGAGCGTGTAATTTCTTTTTTTTCTAATTTTTTCCAAAGACTTTGATTATAAACGCTAAAGGCCTGTAAAGCTGCAGAATCAGCTTTAACCTTTAAGTCAGAAAATAGTGCTTGTAATGCTTGCTTTTCCGCTGATTTGAAGTTCAGCAAGGTGTCGTCTAAATCAAAAATCAATGTTTGATACTTTTCATTCATGGTATAAATTACTCCTCACTAAAGTTCAATTCCATTTTGTTGCTGTTCAAAGTGAAAATAACTTGCGGCTTAACTTGATTTCACGTGGATCAGGATTACTGTTATAGAATTTGACACTTCCTGGCTGTTCTGGACTGCACTTTGCTCCTGTTCTTTCAAGTTCCGCATCGAGTCGCTTAGCAGCTCCCAGCGCACCGTCAACAATGTAGATGTTCTTCCCTACGATCTTCTGGATCGTTGAACGAACAAAGGGAAAATGCGTACATCCTAAAACGATCGCGTCAGTCTGGTTAAGATAAGGTTTTAAAATCTTTTTCAAATACGAGTTTAATTGTGGACTGTCGAGCTCACCCCGTTCAACAAATTCAACCAATTCGGAAGCCGGTAAAACACTGATCTGTGCCTGATCACTATAATTTTTAACAAGATCAGCAAATTTTCTTTCCTGTAAGGTTAATTTAGTTGCCATTACAAGCACATGTGAATTTTGTTTGTGCTCTACTGCAGGCTTAACAGCCGGTTCTAATCCAACGAAAATCACCGCTGGAAATTCAGCCCGTAAACGAGAAATCGCAGCGCTAGTTGCTGTATTACAAGCTATTACGATTGCTTTGACATCCCGAGCAACAAACTTTTTAACTATGTTTCGGCTCAATTGATAGACCTCTTCAGTCGTTTTTATACCGTAAGGAGCGTTAAAAGAGTCGCCATAAAACAGAAAGTCTTCATGCGGCAATAAACGGCAAAGCTCCTTTAATACGCTGATCCCGCCGACTCCTGAATCGAAAACACCGATTGGTCTATTAATATCAACAGTTTTCAAACTCTTACCCTCCATCAACCTGTTACTTAGTTCTTTTTAACATACTCACTGATTCGCTCAGCCGCCTGAGCAAGCTCTTCCATAGAGGCTGCATAACTGATGCGCACATAGCCTTCTCCTCCTGGTCCAAAAGAGGCACCAGGGATTAGCGCAACGCGGGCATTTTTAGCCAATGAACGAACAAAATTCCAAGAATCCGTACCAAATTTGCTGGGGATCTTGGCAAATAAGTAAAAAGCACCGTCTGGACTAGCAACCTTAAAACCGCAAGCTTCAAGCTTGGCAGTTAAAAAATCGCGCCGGGCAAGATATTGTTTTTTCATAGCCAAACTATCTTCTTGACCATTAGTCAAAGCTTCCAAAGCCGCGTACTGAACGTTATCTGTCGGTGCTGTGACCATATACTGATGGGCTTTAACTGCTTGTTCAACGAAGTCATCAGGTCCCATTAAAAAGCCCATTCTCCATCCTGTCATTGCATGTGATTTGGAAAGACCCGCCACAAATAATACTTGGTCAGGCAAAAACTCTGCCAGACTAGTGTGCTCTTCCGAGTATGATAACTCAGCGTAAACTTCATCACATAAAATCCAAATGCCGCTTTCCTTCAAGACAGCCGCTAGTTCTTGCAGCTCTTTTCTCGAATACGTAACTCCAGTAGGATTGCTTGGGTAAACTAGTACCAGTGCCTTAACGTTCCGATTTTTGTTAGCTTCCAGAGTCTCCCGTAATTTTTCTGGTGTTAACACAAAATTGTCGGTACTTGTATCGATCGTCACGCACTGCCCATGGTTAATTTCAGTGATCGGGATGTAAATCGGAAAAACAGGCGTTGGAACTAAGACTACATCCTCTGGGTTTAAAACTGTTTGTAATGCAGTGGCAATTGCTTCAGTCGCTCCAATTGTAGCAATCACTTGCTCTGGCCGATATTGCAGCTTGAACTTCTCGTTGTAATACTTTGCAGCAGCCTCGCGGAGAGCTGGAATACCAGGATTGGGAGTGTAATGCGACTGGTCATCGTTAATTGCTTCAACCGCAGCTTGTTTGACGTGTTCAGGCGTGTTAAAATCTGGTTCACCTAATGTCAACTTGATGATACCCGGGATCTCACTAACTTCTGTATCGAATTGCCGAATATCAGAAATTGCAACTTTTTCGATTTGTTGATTGAACTTATGCTTTAAAACCATATGATCACGCCCTTTGTTTAAAATTATTCCCATTATACCAGCTGAACGGAAAGTATTGCCATTCAAATAAAGAAAGTTTACTAGATCTTCTATTTTTTATTCATGCTGTCAGCGACCTTGATCTCAGTGTTTGAATCAAACAATTCGCGCTGCTTTTTTGTTGGCATTTTATCTGTGATAAATAAAGAAATTTTATCTAACGAACAGATCCGATAATATGATTTATTTACGAATTTTTGATGTTCAGCCACTAAAATTACTCGGCGGGCCCGCTTAACAGCCATACCAACAATTTCCGCGTCCCCCTGGTCAAGTAAATAGACACCATTCTCATCGATTCCTGAGGCCGCGATGAAAGCTGTGTCAAACATAATGTCTTGTAGTTCTTCCATTGCTAAATTGGAGTAAAAGAAACGGTTGTCGTGATCGAGTGTTCCGCTCAGGATCTTGACTGTGACCTTACTATTCTGGGCAAGAGCAATACAGTTATCTAATGAATGTGTCACAACTGTTAACGGAATGTTTAAATTCTGACATGTTTTTAGCAAAATAGTCGAGGAATCAATAAAGTAAACGTGTTGCGGCTTAAAGTAGTTGATCGCTTCCATAGCAATTTGTGTCTTAGGCTTGCTAAAGCGTGCAAGACGACTTTGATAATTTGGAACACTTCTGCCAAAATCCAGAGGAAGTATGCCGCCATGGGTCCGACGAACTTCGCCCCGCTTGGTTAATAAAACAATATCTCGCCGTGCAGTATCCTGAGAAATACCAAATTCACTCATAATATCTTTGGTTGATAATTCTTGTCGTTCTTCTAATAATTGCTTGATCAGTTCGATTCTTTTTTCCTGACTCAACTTTACCACCTCAAAAGAATATTCTTGAGTTCATTATACTTGTTATTTTAGGTAAAAAAAAGGATTTGTAATGATTATTCTCCTGCTTGAGTGTGGTGTATTTATCAAGGTATAGTTAAAGTAACTTTTTATTGTTTCTATTAGCCAAATTATAGCAGTAAAAAAGCTCCTAACATTTTGACTTTTGCCAACTTTGTTAGGAGCTTTGATTATAAGCGAAAAATAGATTAAGCGAATGCCTTTTCCAAAGGTGGAACAACTTGCTTCTTACGTGAAACCACTCCTGGAAGGTCTACTTTGTCGTCAGTCAGTTTTTTACCGAAAGCTTTTTCGACGAAATCTTGACCATCACCAATCGCAAGCAGACGTGTATTAGAATCCAAAATGTTAGTTACCATTAAGAGAAACAGGTCATAGCCATTGTCAGAGTTTTGTGCGGCAATTGCTGCACGCAATTCCTCTTCACGCGCAAAAACCTCACTGAGATCAACTGTATTGACCTGGTCGACCCGCACTGTCTTGCCGCCCATTTCAAAGCTCTTGGCATCAGAAGTTACCAACTCTTCAGCTGTTTTAGTAGCTAAGTTTGTCCCAGCCTTTAACATTTCCAAGCCGTATTCTTCATAAGAAACTCCAGCGATCTCAGCTAATTTTTTACCGATTGCAATGTCATCATCAGTGGTTGTTGGTGACTTGAATAACAATGTATCTGAAATAATTGCAGATAACATTAACCCAGCAAGTTTGGCTGGGACCTCTACCTCATGCTCAGTAAATTCTTTAAAGATGATCGTACTACAGCAGCCGACTGGTTCAGCACGGTAATATAACGGCGATGCAGTACTAAAATTAGCGATGCGATGGTGATCGATCACATGGCTAACAGCTACGTCTTCAATATCAGCAACACTTTGCTGATGTTCATTATGATCGACTAGAACTACTTGGCTCACTTCATCACTTGCTTTGGCAATAACGCGTGGATATGGCTCAGAAAAATGATCTAAAACAAATTTGGTTTCATCGTTAGGTTCGCCCAAAGCAACGGCTTCTGTGTCAGCTCCTAATTGATTAAGCAGATATGAATATGCTTTTGCAGCTACAATTGCATCTGTATCTGGGTTTTTATGACCGAAAACTAGTTGTTTCATTGTTAATTATCTCTCCTTGTGATCTATAGTCTGGATAAAGATTCAAACTTGGTATGTTTTAAGCTTATTGCTGTTGTTTAAATTCTGTCAAGCGGGAAACATAATCTTTTTGGGACAAATATTCATCAAACTCTTGAAATAGATTGTTGATCCGTGGAATTTCAGCTTTACCTTTGCGATAAACGAATGACATCTCAAAGGAGATCTCAGGTTCCAATTGTGCGTAGTAGAAGTCATCATGTGCACTATGCTCATTGGCCGCAACGAATGATGCCGGCAACGCCGTATAATTTCCTGTGCGCTGTGCAAATTGAAGTAATTGCTGCGGTTGAGTGAATCTAGCCACAAAATTAGGCGCATCAATATTCTCATTACGATATGCTTCACGCAATTGGGCATCTACGTAAAAATTGATCGGATAGCCGACCCACGGCTGGCCGACAGTATCTTTGAGCCTGATTTTTCTGCGCTTCTGGTATTTTTCATTTTTATGAACAAATACCAAGCTTTCTGAAATGATCTTTCTGGCAGCATATGGCTTCCAATTTTTAATGTTTTCATCTGGCAGATACATAATAGCCAGATCTAGTTGATTATTTTCCAACCCTTCCCAAATTTCTTTCCGGGTCAAAGAATAGATCGTGATCTTAATATCGTGATGCCTTTGATAATAATCAATGACAAAATCAAAGAAAACTTCAGTATCGATCGATGATAAGATCCCGATGTTGATCTCACCCAGGTCTGCACTGGTAGATTGTTGAATCTCATCAGTTGCACGATTGAGTGTTTCGTAAATCTGATGCGTTGCATCTAGCATCGTATAGCCAGCATCAGAAAGGTGCAGTTTCTTGCCCACTGAATAGAAGAGCGGTGCACCTACATTCCGTTCAAGCTTCTTGATCTGTTGAGTTAAGGCAGGTTGAGTGATCCCTAAAATCTGCGCAGCCTGGGTATAGCTCATAGTTTCTGCCAACTGCAAAAAATATGTTAAAGTTTTCGAAGAAAAAATACTTTCGTGCTGTGTTTTCATTAAATACGACCCCTTTTCGTTTTTAAACACATCAACTTGTGTTTAGATTTTTTGACCGGCTGATTCACACCAGGCAAAAAATCTAACCTTTCAAGCAAATTATGTACTCAAAGTTACCAAAGCAGATAAATTCTTGCCCGAAAAATCTAGCAAGTTCGCAAACTGATAGTGACTAATTAGCCTTGGCTCAAAAGTTTAAAGCTAAAGCTTTTCTCCCCCTAAACAGCCAACAGTTTACGGAAGATCGACCTGCTAAGCACAACAATCAGTACAGGATTTATTATATCAAACTGAAGATAATTTTTCACTATTAGTAGCATAACTTGCGAAAATAATCACAGAAGCTGGCCGACAGCCTTTTGAGATTAAGTTCACTTGCTATAAACTGATACTTGCAATAAGTTTACTCTTTAAAAATAATTTTGGCAAATTCATTTTTTGCGCTGTCTTGCATGTGTCAAACAAAAAACGGATCAAAATCCTGCTTCGATCCGCAATTCACCAAAAACGTCGCCCTTTTTTTCTAAATTAGCTCATCCATGCAGCCGGATCTTTTTTCCAACTTGCCATCGATGCTATTTCCTCAGATGTAAAAGTTTGTTCAAGCTGGGCTTGTTCCAGAAGTTCAGAAAAGTTCGTTAAAGTATGGTAGCTCAATTTATTAACCTTAAAATTTTCAGCAAGACTGGGCAGTTCATAATTAAAAATCCCAACCACGCCTAAAACATCTATTTTTTCTTTTTGAACCGCATGGACAGCGCGCAAAACGCTCCCCCCAGTTGAAAGCAAATCATCGATCACAACTGTTTTCTGCCCAGCTGCGGCGACGCCTTCTATTTGTCTGCCTTTGCCGTGGTCCTTAGGCGCCGACCGGATGTAAATCATTGGGAGATCTAAAATTTGAGCGACCCAGGCTGCATGTGGGATCCCTGCTGTTGCCGTTCCTGCTATTAACTCCGTGTCGGGATAATATTTTGTGATCAATTGGGCGAGCCCAGCCGCTATTTCATTTCTAACAGCTGGATAACTGATCGTCAGACGATTGTCACAATAAATTGGGCTTTTGATCCCACTTGCCCAAATAAAAGGTTCTTTTGGCGCTAACTTAACGGCATTGATTTCCAATAATTCAGCAGCGATTTTTTTCATTATTCTCTTCCTTTCAACCATAGTTTTTGGACTTCTTGGTAAGCACGAAACGGATCAGGTGCTTGAGTAATACTACGTCCAACTACTATCATGCCGGCTCCTTGCTGTGCAGCCTGATCAGGTGCTACGACTCTTTGCTGATCATTATGGCTATCAGCAGTTAACCTGATCCCAGGGACAACAGTTAAAAATTCATCTTTGACAGCCTGATTGATCGAAGCGGCCTCAAGGGCTGAACAAACGACACCGTCTAAACCTGCACTATTAGCCAGCTGCGCATAATTGACAACACTTTCTGCCATACTGACGCTAGAAAGCTGTTCATTGCGCAGCATTTCCTGTGACGTTGAGGTCAGCTGAGTAATAGCAACCAGCTTAGTGTTTCCAGTTCCCGTTGCTAAACCGCTTTTTGCAGCCTCAAGCATTTGTTTGCCGCCTGCTGCATGGACGGTAGTTAAAGTAACATTTAACTTTGAAATACTTCTCATTGCAGCTTCTACTGTATGCGGAATGTCATGACACTTCAGGTCTAAAAAAACATCGTGTCCTTGTGCTGTTAATTCTTTGATCAAATCAGGACCGCAGCTGTAAAATAATTCCATTCCAACCTTCACAAATAGTTTCTCATCACGGGGAAATAAGTTTAAGAATCCTGTCATTTGATCACGATCTGCAAAATCTAAGGCGACGATCGGCCGTTTATCTTCCATCTTTCATTTCCTTTCTGACTTCAAGACGTAACTCTTCTAAAGAAGAGACATTGAGCTGGTCCATCACTGCCGGCAGCTGCTCTGCGATATGTTTGCAAGCCAGCGGATCTTGAAATTGGGCGCTTCCGATCTGGACAGCACTTGCACCTGCCAGATACATTTCGATCACATCTTGAGCGGTAGTGATCCCCCCAACGCCGATGATCGGCAGATTAACGGCATGAGCAGCTTGATAGATCATTCGAATTGCCAAAGGTTTGATCCCCGGCCCAGACCAGCCGCCCATTTTATTCCCCAGAACCGGCTTTCTGGTCTGGGGGTCAATATGCATCCCATAAACAGTATTGATCATGGTTAAACCATCGGCGCCGCCTGCTTTCGCAGCTTGCGCACAAGCAACAATATCGGTGACGTTTGGTGTCAACTTAACATAGAGCGGGAGGCTTGTCTTTGCTTTGACTGCTTGAGTCAGCCTTGTGATCATCTGCGGATCACTCCCAAATTGCATCCCGCCCTGAGCTATGTTTGGACAAGAAACATTGAGTTCTATAGCTTGAACTTGCCGTGCAGTACTAAAACGAGCAGCAACTTCAACGTAATCGGCAATTTCTTCACCCGCGACACTGCCGATCAATGGCAAATCAGGATACTTTTCCCGAAGAGCAGGGATCTTATTGGTGATCACCTGCTCAATTCCCGGATTTGTCAACCCAACAGAATTCAGGATCCCATTTTTCAAAACGGCGATCTGCGGTTGCGGATTACCCTTTTTTGCTTGGGGGGTAGTCGTTTTTAAAACTAAAGCCCCTAAATTATTTAAATCAAATGAAGCTGCTGTCTTTGTATCACCAAAACCAAAGCTGCCGCTAGCCGGCATAATTGGATTTTTAAGCTCTAATCCTGGCAAAGTAACAGCAAGACGTTGTTCATCCACAATAGATCCCTCCAATTTAAATTAGCTTGATCCTACACTCTGCTTATTTTTTCTCACTAAATGCTTCTGCTGGTAAAACAAGGTTTAAGAGGATCCCGAAAACAGTAGCCAAGGCAATGCTTGTCAACTGGAAATCGCCCAACTGCAAGTATGTTCCTCCGATACCAATTACTAAGATCACAGAAGTAATGACAAGATTGCGCTTCTTTTCGTAATCGATTTTTGAATCGATCAAGATCCGCAAGCCGTTAGAAGCAATCATTCCAAATAGTAAAAATGAGATCCCACCGATGACTGGTGTCGGGATCGACTGGATCACCGCCGCGATCTTACCGCAGAAACTGAAAACTACGGCAAAAAATGCTGCGCCAGCCAGGACCCAAACACTATGGACCTTGGTCATTGCCAAAACTCCAATATTTTCACCATAAGAAGTTGTTGGAGGCCCACCTACAAAACCAGCGATCATTGTTGATAGTCCATCACCCAGCAAAGTTTTATGCAAGCCTGGATCCTTAAAGAAGTTTCTTTTAGTCAACTTGTTTAAAACCATGACGTGACCAATATGTTCAGTCATTGTCACAAATGCGATCGGTGCCATACCAATGATAGCTGCCGGATACCATTTAAAATCATAGTTGATAAACATAGCATTGAAGGCAGGCAAGCTGAACCATTTAGCTGCTTTGATCCCAGCAAGATCAATGATCCCCATGCTTAAAGCCAAAAGATAGCCGCATACTATTCCTAACAAGACAGGGATCACGCTGGGAAATCCTTTCAAAAACATATTGAATATGATCGTGATCAGTAAGGTGAAGATAGCGACCGCGAAATATTTCAAATCATAATGGGAATTATTAAACATTGCATCGTTAGCGGCCGTAGTCGCTAACGATAATCCGATCACAATAATGATCGGTCCGACAACAACTGGCGGTAAGATCTTGTCCATCCATTTGGAGCCAAACTTAGAAATCAACCAAGCCACCAAGACATAAACCAGGCCAGAAGCAATTGCACCTTGACCGACCGCAGGGTAGCCGAATTGCTTCATTAAAGCTTGCATCGTTCCGATAAACGCAAAACTGGAACCAAGGTATGCTGGGATCTTCGCCTTAGTGCAAGCTATGTAAACCAAGGTCCCAACCCCGGACGCAAACAAAGCGATACTTGGATTGATCCCGATCAGTAACGGCACCAAAACAGTTGAGCCGAACATCGTAAACAAATGCTGGATCGACAACACCAACCAGTGCATGAATTTAGGCTTGTCCCCGACATCTAAAATAGCCTCTTCGTTGCGAAATGCTTCTTTACCATTATTCTTCAATTTTGACCAATTCCTTTCATTTAGAAAAATCGCTGTTGTAATCGGGTAGGAGATAGTTCACACTATCGACCTCCCACACCACCGTACGTACGGAACCGTATACGGCGGTTCAACAACTTAAGCTTTTGCTTGAATTGACTGATACAACTGGGACATGTTTAATAGTCCTCGCTGTGTCAGT
>NZ_BFFP01000057.1:10864-11400 GCF_003864415.1 Ligilactobacillus salitolerans | reverse complement strand
ACCATTATTGGCTACTATGGCCTCGGCTGACTTCTGTCATGGACGACCCAACATTACTGTTAAGCCTGTTCCTGCCAGAATTAATTTCCGGCTTGAGGGAACCGCCGTGACAGACCTCCCCGGGTAAGAACAGTAGCTTTCGCATCAAACCGTTGGCTTTACTGTGACGGTTTCGAGTGGTTAGGGACTTCGGTTTGTTTGGCAACCTCATCCTACCG
The DNA here is from genome assembly GCF_003864415.1 of Ligilactobacillus salitolerans. Classification (GTDB taxonomy): domain Bacteria; phylum Bacillota; class Bacilli; order Lactobacillales; family Lactobacillaceae; genus Ligilactobacillus; species Ligilactobacillus salitolerans. The sequence continues at coordinate 11,182 of NZ_BFFP01000057.1, read as the reverse complement.
TTTCCAGCCTTTTAGCCACTTCTTGTACGTCGATTCGATGTTTTGTCTAGGGCTTCCTTCAGATTCTACCTCGCAATAGACACCCTTGCCTTCGACTTGGGATACCGACCACTACGGCTCACAGCGGACTCACACCGCCTAGTTACTGCCCATGCCGGGCGCACCAAAAAAACTGGAACATATTTTAAATGTTCCAGTTTCGACTAAAGCTCGCAACAACTGCTTTGATCTATGCGAAAAGCAGCTTTTTACAGGCAACCTTTATGCTCTCACTGGAGTCATTTAAATGGTTAATGCGTTATTTAATTTTTAATGCTG
>NZ_BFFP01000057.1:0-10555 GCF_003864415.1 Ligilactobacillus salitolerans | reverse complement strand
GCATTGGTCAATGGGGCTACTCTAACTCGATCCTATCCTGACCATCGACTTCATTCATATAAACTGCTACTTTTTCATCCCAAGCAGTAGGGATATTCTTGCCGACAAAATCAGCCCTGATCGGCAATTGCCGGTGTCCCCGGTCAACTAAAACTGCCAGACGCACTTGATGGGGACGTCCCTGGTCCATAATGCCGTCTAAAGCTGCTCGGATCGTCCGACCTGTGAATAAGACATCATCAACCAAGATCACGTTCTTATCAGTCACATCATTTTTAAATTCCGAAACCTGTTGAGCGGCAGCAGGAAAAGCATTATCTCTATCATCTCGATAGACTGAGATATCCAATTCATTGACCGGGATCCGTGCACCTTCTAATTTTTCGATCCGCGCAGCGATCCGTTCAGCCAAGAAGATCCCTCTTGTTTTAATGCCTACCAAGACAAGATCATCTACTCCTTTATTGTTTTCAATGATCTCATAAGTGATCCGGGTCAAGGCCCGCTTCATGGCAATTTCATCATAAATTACTTTGGTCACAAATGTTTCCCCCTTTTGAAAAGATTTGGTGTCCTCAGAAATAGGCATAAAAAAAGTCCAGTCGCAGCCCTTGAGGATACAACTGGACGTAAGTTTCATTCTTATCGTCTAAGTATATTCAGTGTGCTGCCTTTGTTTGTCTCTCTGGACAACCCTTTAAAAGGACATTTAAATTTTAATTAATTTTACTCATTGTCTGCAGATTTGTCAAGCTGATCGAGCACTTGTTTGAAATAATCAGGCAAGTCAGCTTGAAAATTTAATCTCTGACCAGTTACTGGGTGGGTAAAGCCCAGTTTGGCTGCGTGCAAAAACTGACCGGGACCGGCCAAAGTTTTTTTGGGCCCATAAACAGGATCTCCGGCTACCGGGTGACCAATGTATTTCATATGGACCCTTATTTGATGGGTCCGTCCTGTTTCCAGCCGACATTTGACCAGCGTATATGCTGTAAATCGTTGGAGCACCGTAAAATGTGTGACTGCCCGCCTTCCGCCAGCCACAACTGCCTGTTTCTTGCGATCCTTAGGACTGCGATCTAGTGGAGCATCGATCGTCCCCTGTGCTTCCTTTATCACTCCATGAACTAAAGCAATGTACTCTCTAGTTGTCGTTTTATCTTTTAACTGCTTGCTTAAACTGCGATGAGCCTGGTCATTTTTAGCGACCATTAATAACCCAGAAGTATCCCGATCAATGCGGTGAACTATTCCAGGACGTAAAGTTCCATTGATCTGTGACAGCGGAGAATGATACAGCAAGGCATTGACCAAAGTATGGTCCGGATGACCAGGAGCTGGGTGAACTACCATCCCAGCTGGTTTATTGACCACCAAGACATCATCATCCTCATAGACGATAGTTAGCGGGATATCTTGAGCAACCAGCTCAATTTTTTCTGGTTCAGGTTCAGTTAAGCTGATCCGATCTCCATTTTTGACCATGTAGCGCGGCTTTTTAACCTCGTCATTAACTAGGATATTGCTTGAGGTCAACATTTTTTTGATCAAGGAACGTGAGAACTCCGGATACTTCGCAGCTAACACCTGGTCAAGGCGCCCGCTTTCGTCCGTAATTGTAAATTCTCTCATAATGAATCATCCTTTAACATCACTAACAAAATAATGATCACACCGATTGTCAGCGCACAGTCGGCCACATTAAAAATTGGAAAATTGATAAAGTTCAATTCAAACATATCGACCACATAACCCAACCGGAGCCGATCAATGAAATTCCCCAAAGTTCCGCCTAAAATTAACGTTAACCCCAAGGCGTAACCCCAATTTTTCCAGAGTTTTAAGAAGTAATAGATCACAACAACGATTGCCACGATCGAAATCAAAGTAAAAAACCACTGTTGTCCATTTAAAATATTCCAAGCCGCACCATAATTGCGAATGTGCGCCAAGGAAAACCAGTGATCAACTATGACCACGCTGTGATCAAGCGGAATCTGATTTTGAACAAAATATTTAACTGCCTGATCCAATAACACAACAGCAAAAACTAAAATAACATAAGTTGGCATAAAATCGACGCCTTTCATTCTGATACATAAACATAGAGCAATTTGTCAACCTGACTGAAAAACTCCATCCCGGCTAAAATAGACCAGTGATCTTACCATTTTCATCGATATCGATCCCATTGGCAGCCGGCTTTTTAGGCAAGCCTGGCATCGTTAAAACATTTCCTGTCAAAGCTACAATAAAACCGGCTCCTAGTTTCGGTACAAACTCACGCACATGGATCTCAAAATCCTTGGGAGCACCTAAAAGCTTAGGGTCATCGCTAAATGAATACTGTGTTTTAGCCATACAGACCGGCAACTGATCCCAGCCCCGTTCTTTAAATTCTTGCAATTGCTGCAAAGCTTTTTTGGAATAAACAACATTTTTAGCTTGGTAAATTTTCGAAACAACAGTTAAGATCTTTTCTTCCAAAGAAGAGTTTTGCGCGTAAAGCGGTTTAAAGCTGCTTGCTTGCTGGCAAGAAGAAAGTACTGTCTCAGCCAACTTGCTGGCGCCCTGACTGCCAAGAGCCCAAGCATTTGAAACTTCAACCGGTACCCCAACTGCTTGACACATTTCTTGCAAACGTTCTAGTTCATTTTGACTATCCGTTGCGAACTGATTAATTGCCACAACTACTGGTACACCATACTGGCTCATCGCCTGAATGTGACGTTTGAGGTTACTGAAACCAGCCTGCAAAGCCGGCAGATCTTCTTGCTCCAAGTCTGTTTTAACGACCCCGCCATTCATCTTTAAAGCCCGAACCGTCGCAACGATCACGATCGTATCTGGAGTTTTGCCCAAAACAGGAGTTTTGATATCTAAAAACTTCTCTGCACCTAAGTCTGAACCAAATCCGGCTTCAGTTACCGTGTAATCAGCTAAATTCAGTGCCGTTTTTGTAGCTAAGACACTATTACAGCCGTGTGCGATGTTAGCAAAAGGACCGCCATGGATCAAAGTGGGAGTGTGTTCCAATGTCTGAACTAAATTAGGCTTTAATGCATCCTTCAATAAAGTCGTGATCGCACCTTCGACTCCCAATTGGCTGACAGTTACGGGCTGTCCGTCGTATGTATACCCGACCAAGATCTTAGCGATACGTGCTTTAAGGTCAGCTAAGTCCTTGGCTAGACAAAGGATCGCCATTAATTCCGAAGCAACCGTAATATCGAACCCATCCTGGCGCACCACACCCGAACTTTTTCCCCCCATGCCGATCACAATATGACGCAAAGCGCGGTCATTGATGTCTAAAACTCGCTTCCAGACGATCTGACGCGGGTCAAGTCCCAATTCGTTCCCCTGCTGTAAATGATTATCGATCAATGCAGCCAAAGTATTATTTGCGGTCGTTAAAGCATGCATATCCCCCGTGAAATGCAAATTGATATCTTCCATCGGCAGCACTTGTGAATAACCGCCGCCCGTAGCACCGCCTTTTGCTCCCATCACAGGCCCTAAGGAAGGCTCACGCAAAGCGATCATTGTCTTTTTGCCCGCAGCAGATAAAGCATCTGCCAGCCCGATCGTGACAGTTGATTTACCTTCACCTGCCGGCGTTGGACTTACTGCTGTCACTAAAATCAACTTGCCTTGTGAATCGGCCGTCTTGCTTGTTTGTGTAATTTTTGCTTTATAATTACCGTATGGTTCGATTGCTTCCGCTTTGATCCCAACTTTCTGCGCAATCTGTGTAATTGGCAACATTTCAGACTTTTGTGCAATTTCAATATCTTTCATCGCTAGCAATGCCTCCTATTCATTCAACAGAAACTATCAGAATTACTTGTATTTGCGAATCGCTTGAGCCGCTTGTTTGGCGTGATTTGAACTCATTAGCAGCTCATACTCTTCGTCTGCTGTTCGGACTACTAAGCTGTGCTTATTGACGGCTAGTGCTGTGATATCATGATACTTGATCAGCACATTGTTAGTCGCGATAACTTTATTGATCCGCAGTTTTTCCGCGTCAATTTGCAGATAGCGAAATTTAACCTGGATCCAGACAACCAGTAAAAACAAAATGAAAGCACTGATCGTCCACGGCTGAAGTACCGTGATCTCAAGCCACAAGAGCGCTCCGACCAAGAAAATCATCCCAGTAAACGACCAGCAGATCACGCTCGTCGCCCTTTCCGGCTGATACTTAAACTTATTATCCATCTGATCCTCCTTGTCTTGCTGCTGATCTACCGTTCTTTTTTACCCCAGTACTGGAAAAGATCAGTTCGTAAAGCTCCATTATACAGCTTGCGCCGTTTAGTAGCTTTTTGACCATATGCTTTTTCGAAATTTAAATCACTAGATAAAATATATTTACTCCATGTGCCCATTTGTTGGTAAATGTGCCCCATTTGCCCATAGAGTTCTTCAGCCGCTTCACGGTCGCTTAAGCGAACACCATAAGGCGGATTAGCAACGATCACTCCGTTTTTGTCAGCCGTTTTAAAATCCTTAACAGCTAACTGCTTAAAAGTGATGTCGTAAAGTACGCCGGCGTTTTGCGCGTTGAGCCGGGCAATGTCGACCATCTCGCCGGAAATGTCATAGCCAAAGATCTTCACCTCTTGCTCTGGTTTAGCCAATTGTTTTGCCTTTTCCCGCAGTTGCTGGGCCAAATCATCCGGAAACAACGGCCAACTTTCACAGGCAAAGGTGCGCCAAGAACCGGGAGCCACATTTTTTGCAATCAGAGCAGCCTCGATCGGAATTGTCCCGGAACCGCAGACTGGATCTACAAACGGCATATCAGGATACCAATGAGCTAGTAGGACCAATGCGGCCGCCATGTTTTCCTTCAGTGGTGCTGCACCTTTTTCAACCCGATAACCCCGTTTAAAAAGTGAACTGCCTGTCGTATCCAAAAGCAGCATCACATGGTTTTTGTTGATCACTGCTTCGATCCCAAACTTAGCACCTGTTTCAGGAAATTTAGTGTGCCGATGATAAACATCAGACATTTGCTTAACTACGGCTTTTTTAACTATTGATTGAATGCTTGGTACATGGTGCAAAATGGATTTTTGCGAACGGCCATTAACCGGAAATTCTGCATCCATTGGCAAATATTGATCCCAAGGAATTTTCTTGGTTTCTTCAAATAGATCATCAAATGCTTTTGCTTCAAACTCGCTTAAGACAATTTTGATTCGATCTGCTGTCCTCAGCCACATATTAGCCCAAAAAATGTCAGCAATGGTGCCTTTGAACCTTGCCCGGCCATTTTCAACTTGAACATCATAGCCCAAATGCCGTAATTCATCGCCAACTAATGCTTCGAGTCCCGAAGCACAGGTTGCAATCAAATTGTACTCCTGCATTAATGCTGCCTCCTATATTCTAGCAAAATAAATTTATTCATAAACGTTTGTCATTTGCTTGCGACAAAGTCTTCCTTAACTATTAAAAAAGCCGGGATAATTAAATTACCCCGACACCTGTAATGTAGTCCTCTATAAGCCACGTTCCGTACGTCATTCGATCCAGGAACCGAAATCGGTGGTAATCATCTATCTCCGAATGAAAACATTCGCCCCCATGATTTGTTCATTTCCGTCATGAAGCGCCCCTACCATAATTTGGGTTACCTACTCGTGGGGTTTACCTCGTTCCACCAAATAAGTTTCCTTATTTGCTTCGTCACTGTGGCACTTTTCAAGACTACTCAGGCATGACCGAAATTTTAGCCCTTTTATCTGCCGTAACCTGTTCACACAGGCCCCCTGCCTTATTTTTTCAGCAAGCACGAACACTACAAGCATCGCAGCTTGTGTAAGCTTGGACTTTCCTCAGCCTGCAGATGCAGACCGCGATTACCAGAAAACTACATTTTATATCATATATCTATGTTAAAACTGATTACTATGATCGTCATCGTTAAGTTGAGCACCAAAGACATGGCGTTCCAGATTCGACAAACGTTTCAAAATATCCATATTTGTCGTATTAGATGCTGGACGTGCTGTTTGTCCGGATTTGCCAACAGCAACCTGTCTGGTCAACTCGTCGACTTTGCTAACTAAACGATCATTTTCTGCCTGCAAACGTTGATTTTCCTTAGCGTAAGTTTCATAATCCTGAATTACGTTATCTAAGAACTCATCCACATCTGCTGGATCATAACCGCGCATTTTAGGTTTAAAATGTTTATTCACGATTTCTTTAGGCGTTAGCTTAACATTTTCCATTAAATTGCACCCCATCCAAAAGGAACTTAACTTATAACAATATTATTATACCAGTTGACACTAAAATTTCAAGCAGTTTTACTAAATCATCATTTTCTTGAGTTCTTATTTGCTTTAACTTGGCTTGCGCTAAATCCTAGCACCTCAAGCCAGCTAGTATTAAAACACCCCAACGAAGCGAATTCAGTCTTCATCTCTTTCAGCCAGCAATGCAGCCGTATCTTGTAAAGACAGCATATCCAGCAACTCGAGACCATATTCACTTGCCTGCTGTTTTTTTAAGATCGCTTCATGGTCATAGCGGCTTTTCCCTGGGTATTCTGGATCATAGACCATTAGTGCACCCTCTGTATGGTTGAGCATAAAGATTTGGTAATTTTTTAATTGTTGCGGTGAACGGTAAGGCTGCTTGCTGACCTCAGCGCTAAAATCAACCGCTGTTTTTAATTCCTGCAGGTGTTGCTGCTTTTCTGGCTTCCACTTCTCACTAAAATTTGAAAATGGCAGCAGCATTGCTAATTTTAACTCAGGAAAATCTTTTTTTAAATCTAAACCGACCTCGATCGTCCACTGCTCGATCCCTAACTGTCCGCCCGTCAAGATCCATTCCAAACCATTCTCGATTCGTTCGCTCAACTCAGTTTTCAATGCTGCTTTGATCACGGCTAATTTTTTATCCTGCTCATTATAGATATTTAACTCATAACTGCGGTAGCCTGTCACCCATAAACGCAATGTGATCACCTCGCTATCACTCATTATTTTTACTCGAACTGCCTTGTTCTTATTTTACTTCAGGGACTGACAAAATTCTAATAATTCTCCAGTCAGCTCACCCAATAACCAAGTACTTCTACTATATTAACACCTTCATTTGTTCTCAGCTTTTTCAAACTTTGCCAAGCAAGCCAACTGTTGCTATAATTAAGCGCAGAGGAGAGTGAGCTAAATGATCAAACGCTATCCCAATGGAACTCCCTATCAACAAAAACTAGCTTTGGATCAGACGATCAAATTTAAAAGCAAAACGGCTAACGAAAATGTAATTTATGGCAATCGCGGCATGTCGCTGGAAGAAGAGATCAACCTCAGCAACAAATATTACTTAGAAACTAATGTTGCCGTGATCCATAAAAAGCCGCTCCCGATTCAGATCGTGAATGTCGACTATCCCAAAAGGAGCGCTGCTGTGATCAAGGAGGCGTATTTTAAACAGGCCTCAACTACCGATTACAACGGGGTTTATCGCGGACGTTACATCGATTTTGAAGCTAAAGAGACTAGGAATCGCGCTTCTTTCCCGTTGAGCAACTTCCATGATCACCAGATCAAGCACATGAAAGCTTGTATTCGACAAGGCGGGATCTGCTTTGCACTCGTGAAATTTGTTGCTCACCAGGAAATCTACTTACTGCCAGCAACTGTACTGTTCACTTATTGGGACCGGCGCTTTTCAGAACGCAAGTCGATTCCATATACCACGATCCAAGAACAAGGTTTTTTGATCGATTATCAAATCAACCCCCGTCTGCCATACTTGCAGGCGGTTGACCTTTTGATTGAAAATTTAAATAGCGTTAACTAAAGGAGTATGTGTTTATTATGAGTAAACAAGATCCAAAGTATTCGCGTGTTAAACAACGCGAACAAGCCCAAAATCATAAGCGTGGTCAAGGACGGCCAAAGAAAAAGAAGCATTTATTTGCTAAGATTTTTTGGTCTTTAGTGTTACTACTGGTCGTAGCAGTAGCAGCCGCAGCAACTTTATTCTTTTCATATGCTCGGACTGCTCCTGCTTTAAATGAGGAACAACTTAAGAGCCCTGGTTCAACTACGATCTATGATAGCGACAACCATAAGATCTTGAGCCTGGGTTCAGAGAATCGGACCGTTTTAAAACAAGATCAGGTCCCCCAGCAGCTTAAAGATGCAGTGATCTCTATCGAAGACCGGCGCTTCTATAAGCATAAAGGGGTCGACTTGCAACGGACGCTGGGTGCAGCCTTTTCAAACGTGTCGAATTCTTCGTCCGGATTGCAAGGCGGCAGTACACTTGACCAGCAATTGATCAAGCTTTCTTTTTTCTCAACCAAAAAGTCCGACCAAACTCTCAAAAGAAAAGCACAGGAAGCTTGGCTCGCACGTAAACTTGATAAAAGCTACACTAAAGATCAGATCCTGACCTTCTATATGAACAAGGTTTTTATGGGCTATAATTCATTTGGAATGCAAACCGCAGCCAATTTTTATTTTGGCAAATCGGTCAAAGACCTTTCACTCGCCCAAACAGCCTTGATTGCCGGGATACCCAACGCTCCATCGTCCTATAATCCTTACTCGAACCAGAAGCTGGCGTTAGACCGCCGAAACGACGTTTTAGCAGCGATGCTGAAAAATAAAAAAATCTCGCAAACGGAGTATGAACAAGCTAAAAGTACAAGTATTACCGAAGGACTGCGGCCTTATCACCAAAGTACACAGACTACAGAGAAAGCCAAATTGGCGGACCCGTACTTGAAACAGGTGATCAGCGAAGTTAAGAAAAAAGGCTACGATCCATATGGTTCGAACCTGAAAATTTACACAAATTTGGACATGAAGGTTCAAAAAAGGCTCTATGACATTGCCAACACTAATAATTATGTTTATTTCCCAGATAATAAGCTGCAGGTGGCTTCAACGATCATCAACCCCAATAACGGCAAGGTTGTTGCTATGCTCGGCGGTCGAAAAACAGGCAATGTGACATACGGCTTGAACCGTGCTGTGCAAACCGATCGAACAAACGGTTCGACAGCTAAGCCGCTGATGGATTATGGACCAGCAATTGAAGATTTAAACTGGGCAACTTATCACTCGCTCAAAGATGAAAAATACACCTACCCTGGAACTAATATTCAGTTAAATGATTTTGATAATCAGTACAAAGGCACGATGACGATGCGGGATGCCCTAGTTCAATCGCGAAATGTACCCGCGATCAAAACATTATCCACTGTTGGGGTAACAAAAGCCCAGAATTTCATCAGCAAACTTGGCTTTAAGTATAAAAAACAGCTAGAATTACAGAATGGGATCGGCTTGCCGTCTTCGACTTTGCAAAACGCTGCAGCATATTCAGCCTTTGCTAACGGCGGCACGTATTACAAGCCTTCATATATCAATCGGATCCAAACGGCTGACGGACAAGTTGTTGATTACTCCAGCAAAGGAGTCCATGCAATGCAGTCATCAACGGCCTATATGATCACAGATATGTTGAAAGGCGTGATCAATTCGTCAATGGGTTCTGGCACAAGAGCTCAAATCGCAGGCTTATATCAAGCTGGTAAAACCGGGACCAATGCTTACCCAGATGATATCGCCTCGAAATTCCCGTCAGATGTTTCGATGGATTCATGGTTCAACGGTTACACTAAGAACTATTCGATCTCAGTCTGGGTGGGCTACGACCATCCTTACCAAGAAAATAATTATCTAGACACAGCTTCTGTTCGACTGGCCCAGTTGACCTATAAGTCGATCATGTCCTACATTGCCCAAGGCAAGACAAACACAGATTGGTCACAGCCAAGCAACGTTTTGTCCAAGACTGTCAATGGAGTGCGTGAACTTTATCTCGCTGGTGCGCCGGATTCCGCAATCGTTAAAGAAGATGACGATGATAGCAGCAGTTCAAAGAGCTCCAGTTCCAGCAGCTCATCAAGCTCTAGCAGCTCGTCAGAAGAATCCAGCAGCTCAGAAAGCTCTAGTTCATCGAGTTCTTCTTCTAGCTCAACGAGTTCAAGTACTTCGTCTGAAACAAGTACATCTGCTTCAGAAACTAGTTCTAATAACGGTGGAACATCCAGTCAACCGACATCTCAGCCAAGTTCAAGTTCAAATAACACCACACAAAATGGCCAACGATAAAAATAAAAAAGCTTTGAATTCACTCTGAATTCGAAGCTTTTTTGTTGGCTGCCAACTTTATTTCAGCGCTTTTTGAGCATTAAATAGTAAGCAGTGCCCAGCGGGACGTATTTAAATAAAAAACCAGATTTAATATAATTGCCTTATCAAATGAGATGAGGTGATTTTTTGGATAACAAGCATGATTTTGTCCAAGTTAAAATTGATGGTCCTAGATCAACGAATGAGGTTAAGTCTCAAAAGGCGATGCAGTTTCGCATTGATCAAAATAAAACTGTGGTGGTCTACAATCGGATCAACAACTATATCCTCGATGCTTTCTTAAAAGCGGTGTTCCCTCATGATGCTTGACTTGAATAAAATCGACCAGATTTATTTGGTGACGGGCAAAACAG
>NZ_BFFP01000056.1 GCF_003864415.1 Ligilactobacillus salitolerans | reverse complement strand
GTTTCCAGCCTTTTAGCCACTTCTTGTACATCGATTCGATGTTTTGTCTCGGGCTTCCTTCAGATTCTACCTCGCAATAGACACCCTTGCCTTCGACTTGTGATACCGACCACTACGGCTCACAGCGGACTCACACCGCCTAGTTACTGCCCATGCCGGGCGCACCAAAAAAAGCTACCCGTTCCATTCAGAAACAGGCAGCCTGATCAAGCTCTAGCACTAAGTATCGTTACTCATCACTAGAACCAAAAATTATTTAAAATCTGTCGGACGCTGACTGTCAGCTCCAAAATGGTATCGGATCGCATCCAAGATCCTAGCACTGGCTTTCCCGTCACCATATGGGTTGGACGCCTCTGACATGGCACGGTAACTTTCCGAGTCATCCAGCAGCTGCAACATTTCTGCTTTCACTTTGCCATAGTCTGTCCCGACTAATTTTAACGTTCCCGCGGCTACGCCTTCTGGCCGTTCAGTCGTATCGCGCAAAACCAGGACAGGCTTCCCTAATGACGGTGCCTCTTCTTGGACACCGCCAGAATCTGTCATGATGAAATAGCTGCGAGCCGCCAGGTTGTGAAAATCGATCACATCTAATGGCTCGATCAAATGAACCCGCTTGACACCAGCAAAAACTTCATTCGCAACCTCTCTGACAGCCGGGCTCAAATGAACCGGATAAACCAGCTCCACATCTAGACGCTGTGCCAAAACATCTCTCATCGCCTGAAAAACAGTGCGCATCGGTGCCCCTTGATTTTCGCGCCGGTGCATTGTAACTAGAACCATCCGGTGGTCAGCAGGCAGCTGATCTAAGAGGTCGTGGTGGTAATCCGGCCGAACTGTTTGTTTTAAAGCATCAATGGCTGTATTCCCAGTGACAAAAACTTTCTCTTCCGCATGATTTTCCTGAAGTAAGTTGGCTTTGCTTTGAGTTGTTGGGGCAAAATAGAGGTCGCTCAAAACATCAGTCATTTGCCGGTTCATTTCTTCAGGAAACGGAGAATATTTGTTCCAAGTCCGTAACCCGGCTTCAACATGTCCGAGGGGTTTTTGCCGGTAAAAAGCAGCGACACTAGCCGCAAAAGTCGTTGTTGTGTCACCGTGAACTAAAATCAAGTCAGGGTCAGCCTGAGCGATCACTTGATCAAGTTTCTGTAAAACATCAGTGGTGATCTCATTGAGGGTCTGACCTTGGTGCATGATGTTCAAATCAAAGTCTGGTTTGATTGAAAAGATGTCTAAGACTTGGTCTAACATTTCCCGGTGCTGGGCTGTCACTGCCGTGATCGGTGTAAACTCAGCCGAACGCTGTTGCATCTCTTTGATCAACGGTGCCATTTTAATGGCTTCCGGCCGCGTGCCAAAAACTGTCATAATTTTGATTTTTTTCATTTTCTTCACTCCATATTTCAAAAAAGCATGGCTGCCAAAAGCAGTCATGCTCGTCTGATTCATTACTTACTATGCGCTTGATCGGAATTGAACCGATGACCTACCGCTTAGGAGGCGGTTGCTCTATCCTGCTGAGCTACAAGCGCATAACGCAACCGACCTTTATAAGTATAGCGGTAGAAAAGCTAATAAGTCAATAGCAGCAATCATTTTTAGTAGCCGATCTCCATTTGTTTCAAGACTTTTTTAAAGTTATTAGCCTTAATGTGATCGAAAATCTTGCTGGTTAATCTGTCCTTCATACTGTGCAATTGCTTTTTGGTTTTACTGATCTGACGAAAATCAACTTGCACTTGATCTTTGGCCAAAGCTTTAAGCTCATAGGCTGCCGAAATGACCATTGCTTGCGTCTCGATCTGATAATGATAACTCTGATTCGGCTTTAAACTGGTCACACTAATGCGACAGGGCTCACCGCTATTGTTTTCAGTCTCGTAGGCAAAACCAGCCAGCTGTTTAACTGAAACAGACCGTCCAGTTGCTTCATAAATATCATACAAACGAATATCTAAGATCCTCTGAAAAAAATAGTGCGCTGAAACATTCAGCTTAACTGAAGTTTTCATTCAAACCACCCCGTTGTTTTTGGTCAGATCACCCCAAGTCCTAGCAACCTGCTCATCATTATTTTAAATCAAAAATTTAAATTTTAACAGTGGTTAACTTGTCCTTAAGATTTTCTTATCGTGCACGATTTAATTTTGATCCTGCTCACTCTTTTTGGAACGTCTTTTGCCTTTATTTTTCTGGTCACGACGCCGTTTCTTCTTACGCACAGGCTGTTTCTTTTTTGCGTTGACTGCTGTCTTGGCCGATTGCTGACTGCTCTTCTTTTTGCGTGGTTTATTTTCCTGGCTGTTTTCTGCTTGTGCAGCTGCCAAATCCGTCACCAGCCGATGCTGATAAATGTAACCCGGCTGCAGGTCATAACCTTGCTGACTGACTAATTTTTTAAAATCGCGCAGGTCATGTTCATTGCCCAAATTAATCACAGCACCTGGTACACCCATGCGTCCGGTCCGCCCGCTGCGGTGAATATAGGTGTTGAGGTCACGCGGAATATCAAAGTTGACCACCGCCGGCAATTCGGCGATATCTAACCCGCGGGCTGCCACATCAGTCGTCAGCAGCAATGAGATCTTGCGTTTGCGCAGATCTGTCAGTGCCTGTTTGCGTCGTTGCGAGCTCAAATCAGAACTGAGGTAGGCAAGTGCCACATGCTGAAAAGCCAGTTTTTCTGCGGCATCTTTGACCTGAGTAGTCGAGTCGAAAAAGACCAGGCCGGCAAAATCTTCCAAATTAGCGAGTTTACGTAACATTTCAACTCGTTTGCGAACCGGGCTTTCTACCAAATAGTGCACAACTTTCCCCTGGGTCTGGTCAATTTGCCGGACATCGATCACTTGCGGCTCGATTCCAAACCAGCGGTGAACATCCGCTAATTTTTTAGAAGACGTTGCCGAAAAGAATGCCAACTGCAAGTCGGCATGGGCATGCCCAACGATTTGCCTGCACAAGTCTAATGACTCGTCGTCTTTTAACATTTCATCTGCCTCATCGATCACACAGGCAGTCAACTTGTGCATTTTAAGCTTCTTTTCGTTGATCACAGCCAACACGCGCCCGGGTGTCCCGACCACGACCTCAGGGTGCTTCTTTAACTTTTCATATTGCCGTTTCACATTGGCGCCGCCGATCACCGCGATCGATTTCATACCAAGTAATGAGGCAAAACGTGCGATCACGTTATTGACTTGGATCGCCAACTCCTGTGATGGTGTCAAGATCAAAAGCTGGGTCCCGTCTTGAGGCAACAAGGTCTCTAGCAGCGGTAACGCATAGGCTAAGGTCTTCCCGGACCCAGTCGGAGCATAGCCGATCACGTTCTGCCCGGCACTCAACGGTTCCCAGGCAGCCTCTTGGATCGGGGTCAGCTCGGCAAATTTTTCTTTTGCAAATTCTTCGACAAACTTAGGATTCATTCTTTTCCTCTTCTATTTCTGCAGCCGTTTGATCGGCTTTAAATTTAATTTGGGCACTTTGGCGCAACTGATACAAAACTTTATTGACCAGCACAGCATAAACCAGCCAGTCTTTTTCTAGTTGTTTAGCATCAGGCGAGCTTTTATCATTCAAAACAGCCGCGAATTCTTCAGCTTCAGCTGTCATCGGATTTTTCTTTTGCGCAACAGATAACAATTCTAAATGTCCGTTGCCATCGTCTAACTCAACTTTATTTAAATCGCTGGAATGATCCATTCGAATCGTATCTTTCAAGCCGTAAATCTCACCGGGCAGGTAGGAATTAAAGGTTTTGGACAAATTCAAGGTGACATCAAAACCATCGTAATGCAGGCTGGCAACTCCAGACCCATCAACACCGGTTGGTAATTTGACAGCATGGTAGTCAACGCTGTCTGGCTCACCGAACCAAACAACAGCGTCATAAACTAAGTAGACCCCGAGGTCTTGGACACACCCGCCGGAAAAAGCCGGTGAAAAAATATTTGGTTCTTTACCAGCCAAAACCGCATCGTAGCGCGATGAATATTTGGCATAAGTCAACGTCGCGCCTTGGACGACATTCAGTCCTTCAATCGCTTTGGTTACGGCCTTAAAGTTCGGCTCATGCACATGACGTGCTGCTTCGAATAAGAACACCTCGGGGTGCTCCTCTAACAACGCGACCAACTCCTGCATCTCAGTCGGATTCGAGCAGGCCGGTTTCTCCACGATCACATCTTTACCAGCTAAAATCGCCTGTTTGGCTTGGGCAAAATGCAGACTGTTTGGCGACGCAATATAAACCGCATCGAAAGTACCTTCGGCAAAAAAAGCTGCTAAATCAGTAAAATACTCGAAATCTCCGTTAAATTTTTCGCCAAACTCCTGAGCTTTCTGCAGAGTTCGTGAATAAACGGAAGTCAGTTGCCACTTGCCAGTTTCCTGAGCAGCGTTAATGAATTGTTCAGTGATCCAATTAGTACCGATAATTCCTAACTTTAACATGTAGATCCCTCCCATTAAAAATAGCAGCGTTAGTCTCACGCATCATATTGGCGTTTAAGCTAAACCGCAAGCCAAAACTCTGATCTGACTCTATTCTACCAGAAACACGTGCCCAGGTATAACTGAAGAATTTTTGAAAACCTGCCTAGGCAAAACTACTACTCCAGCTGCTAAATATCGCGCCTAATTTTTATTTCAATTTTTTTAACCTTAGTTTTATTCCTTATTATGCCAGTGATTTTCTGGCGAGCAGCTGAGTCAAAGAACAGGGGTGATTTATTTAAATAAATTAACTTTTTTTATTTAAACTACCTTCTGTCCTCCCCGTCTGACCAATACAAAAACATTTCAAAATGTCATCTATATTTCAAATCAATCTATTTCAGTTTAAATCAACTTTATTTTCTGTTTTTCTCTCATAAATGGTGGTATATTTAAATCATAATATGTGAAAGAAAGAAGGAGCGGGAATGAAACTGAAACGTTTCGGCAAACGGAGACCGAATTTAAATCGAAACAAACTGCGTAAACTTTTCCGTTTGAACAAGAAACATCCGAAACAAAACAACGCCTTGCCAGCTATCTATTCTGGCAACTGGAAATTTATCGACGAAAGGAGTTCGCGAACACACCACCTGTTAATTTCAAGTGACCTGGCAATTTCTCTTGATGGTCGTTCGCTCCCCGGTTCAGTCCTGAATCTCAGTCAAAAAGAGTTGGTTTTTCTAGATACTTACGGCTACCACCTGCGGATCGACGCTGTCGATGCTCACCCGATCAGTGTCTACGATGAGGCCGACAATCGCGTTTATCAGTTATATGCTGCTCGTCCAAGTAATCATTAGAAATAAAAAAATATACCATTACTTCTTTCCTATAACTAGGAAGGATTTTTTTATGCACTTTTTGTACTCATTTGCTTCTTGCAGCCTGGTACTGAGTTCTCGCAAGCTCCTAATCAAACTAATCCTTCTCCGCTTAACATTTGTCAGCGAAAAACGGCCTTTCAGAGACTTTCAATCTCATTCTTTCATCTGCATTACTTTTTGGGCATACCATCCTTGCAAAAAGGTCACGCCAATGATCAAGACCCCGCCAATTACTTGGATCCAGCTAAACACCGTGCCTAACAGCAGGATCGATAAAATCGTTGCCGTCAAAGGTTCAAAAGCACTCAGCATACTGGTAGTCGTTGGTTTTAAATAATGGAGACTGGATAAATAAAAGAGGAAGGCAACTGCTGTCCCAAAAATAATAATGTAGGCCAATTGTCCCCAGTCGCGCCCTGTGAAACTTGGCGGCGTACTCGTGACCAAAAGCGGAATAAAAGGCAGTCCGCCTAAAATCATCGCCCAGCCGCAGACCAATTCAGCCTTAAATTTCTTTAAGAGCTGGTCTGGTAATAAAGTATACGAAGCTTGACTGACCCCCGCCATAACTCCCCAGAAAACCGCTGCCGGTGCCAAGGTCAGTTGACTGACATGGCCCTTCGTAACTAACAAAAAAGTCCCCAGCAGTGCGAAAAAGACACAGACCACATCTAATCTTGTCGGTCTCCGGTGCCAGCGAAAGATCAAAAACAGTAAGATAAAGATCGGACCTAAAAACTGCAAGATCGTTGCGGTGGCAGCATCCCCATAGTTAACCGCCATAAAATAGGTGAATTGGGCTGGAAACATCCCGAAAAATGCAAATAAAACCAGCTGCCGCGCCATGTTTTTATCCTTCCAAATGGCAAAAATATTCTGGCGGGTCCGCAAAAAATAATAAGCTAACAGCAGGCTGCCCGCGCAAAGCAGCCGGATCCCAGTCAGCCAATAGGTTGAAAGGTGGGTATTATGTAATAATGCTTGCGCGCTGGTACCGGAAGCTCCCCATAAGATCCCGCTAGAAATTATCAGAAATAACCCCTTATTTTTGTGCAAGTCTACTCCCCCTGTCTCATTTTTTTCTAATACTAACCAGCATACTACAAAATTCCTCTGTCTGTGCATTTTTTTCGCTAGAAAAATTCAGAAATTACGGTTCGACATCGAATCTCGAGGCCCTTCTTCTTTAAACTTGGGGCGCGACATTGATTCTTGAACCGCTATCTGCTTTTTCAAATATCAGGTTAGGATCCTTACTTTTACTAAATCAGGCTGTCAGCAGAAAGACCCAAGGGTATCACCATCAGTCTAAAAAATAGTGCTGATGATTTTTCTCATCAACACTATTTGACGTAGTCCCCGTTATGGCGCACTCACTTGATGCTGCGCTCCTAAGTTCAATTTCAGTTTCTTCTATATAATTAATAGTTTTGGAACAAATCAAGACTAAAGAGTTGATTCAACTACTTGCGTGGTATCCTTCAGAGTCTCATTATCCAGTTGACCAGTTTGTTTAGCTGCGAGGAGCCCCGCCAAAATACTATCATTGACATTGACCAAAGTACGAGCCATGTCAACAATTGGATCGATAGCGATGATCACACCCATGATCTCGACCGGTAAATTCAAAGCGCCTAAGACCATCAAAGTTGTAAAAGTCGCGCCGCCGCCAACCCCAGCCACGCCGAAGGACGAAATCGTAACGATCGCGATCAAACTCAAAATAAACTGGAAGGAAAAGACATTCACGCCAACTGTAGGCGCAATGATCGTTGCGATCATCGCTGGATAAACGCCTGCACAGCCGTTTTGTCCAATTGTCAGTCCAAAACTGGATGCAAAATTCGCCACGACTGGCGAGATCCCAAGCGCCTCTGTTTGGATCTGAACATTTAGCGGCAGTGTTCCTGCACTGGTCCGGGATGTAAAAGCAAAGATCAGCGCTGGCCAAGCTTTTTTGTAGTAGGTCAGCGGATCGATCTGATTGACAGCCAAGATCACCGTGTGCAAGAGCAGTACAACCAGCAAAGCTGCATAAGCAGCAATGATGAAGATCCCTAAATTCAAGATCGACTTAATACTGCTGGTTGCCGTCGCGCGGGTCATTAAAGCTAAGATCCCATACGGTGTCAGCTTGATCACGAATTTGACGATCTGGTGGACAATTGCCTGCAAAGCATGGATACCCTTTGCGAAAACGGCTGCTGTTTGAGGTTCACGTTTGCGCACCGCCAGAAAGGCGCCGCCAACGAGCAGGGAGAAAATTACGACAGCGATCGTAGATGTTGCCCGAGTACCGGCAAAATCCGCAAAAATATTAGTCGGCAAAAAGCTCAAAATCTGTTGCGGCAAGGTCTGATTTCCTAATTGTGACTAGTGTGATTTAAGTATTGCCAAATTACTTTGACTAGCAGTCCCGCTGATAAAATCTGCCCCCTGCAGGTGGAAAACAAAAACACTGCCGATCCCGATCAAAGCGGCTGCCGCGGTGGTTAACAAAAGTGTGGTCAGCACGCTGGCGCTAATTTTTTTCACATCACTGGTGTTAACTAGTTTGGCAAATGCTCCAACGAGTGAGACAAAGATCAAGGGAATCACAAGTGTCTGCAATAAAGCAATATAGCCATCACCAACAAGGTTCAGCCAATCGACCACTGTGCTGACGATCTTGCTTTGCGTGCCAAAAACCGCCTGCAAGCCAAAGCCGAAAACGATCCCGACTGTCAGAGCAGTAAAGACAGTTTTAGTAAAACTGACATGGTGCCGCCGCATCAGATACAGCCCTGCCAAAAAGGCAGCCGCTAATAAGATGAGCACGAATTCAGTTAAATATTCCATTCAAATTCCTCCTTTTATTGCTGTGTTTCCACGTTCAAAAATGAGTTTCGGGCTAATGAATCAATATCGACATCTTTGGAGATCACCCCAGCTTTTTGCAAACTATTGCCGACCTGCTTAAAGGCTTTCTGCGCACCGTTATATGACGCTTTCCAGTTATAGAAATCTAAAGCCTGAACATTGATACTCTTTTCTCCCGGAGCATATTTCTTATCGATCTGGATCTGGGCAGTCTCTTCACGGTGTTTTGCGACCCAGCGTGTGGCTTCCTGCATTGCTTGTGTATACTTGCGGGCAACTGCAGGGTGATCCTTTGCCAATTTTTCCGAAACATAGGCGACACAGCAGTATTCAGTATTAAATGGTTTGGTTTTGGCCGAATTGGCCAGGGCATTAAACCCGTATTTCTGTTGGGCGATCTGCACGTCCGGATCCTCGATCGCGATTGCATCAACCTGACCTTTTTCCAAAGCCAAAGGCAATTCTGAGCCGCTGTACTGGGTGAATTCGACCTGCGAATGCTTATCGCTGACATTAACTCCATGGTCTGACAAATAACGCTTAGCAAAGGTCGCCTCGCTGCCGGCTACCTGTGCCACTCCGATTTTCTTGCCCACTAAGTCTTTGGCACTTTTGATTTGCGAATTTTTGCCGGTCAAAATCGAGATACAACCAGTATGCAAGCCAGTCGTGATCTTGATCTGGGCGCCGTTAGATAAGGGCTGGACAACACTGCCCAGTAAAGAATTAGAGGCATCGACCTTGTTAGAGGTTGTCGCTTCCAGTCCATTTGTATCCGGAGATAATTTAACCGTTTTATACTTCAGACCGGCCTTTTTAAAGAAACCCTTTTCAGCAGCGATTTGTTGCGGTGCTCCACAGACTCCCGATGGATCTGCAAGGCGCAAAACATAGTTGTCATCTTTTTTCTGCGCTGCCTTGGCGTCCTGGTCTTTTTTATTTTTAAGCAAGAATCCCCCGGCAGCAACTGCCATGATCAACAAAACCACCAGGCTCCAAATTGTTTTTTTACTTGTTTTCATTTAAATTACCCTCTTCACCAGTGAAATTTAAAATCCTTAAAACTTTTTCCTTTAAAGCAATGAATTCTTCGCCGTTACGGTCACGCGGATGCGGCAGATCAACGTCGACGATATCCTTGAGGATAGCCGGACGGGGCGTCATCGCAAAAATATGGTCAGCCAGATAAACTGCCTCCTCCACATCATGAGTCACCATAACCATCGTGATCTTGTGCTTTTGCCAGATCTTGATCAGCTGATCATGGAGGCGCATCCGGGTAAACGCATCAAGCGCGCCAAATGGTTCGTCAAATAACAAGACCTTAGGGTAGTTGATCAAAGCCCGTGCCAGGGCAACTCTTTGCTGCATCCCGCCTGAAAGCTGGTTGGGATAAACCTTCTCAAAACCTTTTAGCCCTACCAGATCAATGAACTCCTGGACTTCATCTTTCCTTTTTGAGAGCTGCTTGGCAAGTTTGAGACCGAAACTGACATTTTGTTCCACGTTCAGCCACGGATATAGCGTCGAATCTTGAAAGACCAGGCCGCGTTCACGACTAGGACCAGTCACATTCTGCTCATCGACAGCAATGGTCCCGCTAGTCGGCTGGTCAAGTCCTGCCAGCATTCGCAGCAATGTTGACTTGCCGCAGCCGGATGGACCAATGATCGCTACGAAGTCGCCTGGTTTGATTTGAGCTGACACCTGATGCACAGCCTCGATCTGAGCAGCCTGCTGGTCTTGACCTGCAAAAATCTTTTGAACTTTATCGATCACTATCGCACCATTTTTTACCATTTAATGACCCCCTTTTGCCACCTGAGAAAGTGATCACGGAACTTAAAGAATATCGTAATGATCAATGAAAATGTCACCGCGATGATGATCAGCCCCGCATAAACGTTGGCGTAACCCATGATCTGCCGCTGCCAGTTAATGTACCAGCCGATCCCGTATTTGACTCCGATCATTTCCGCAGTCACTAAGGTAATAAAAGATGAACAGATGCCGTTGAAGATACCGACAAAAATATCAGGCGTCGCTGCCGGGACTGCAACCCGCAAAATTTTTTGCGTATCAGTCGCGCCCATCGTGTCAGCCACTTCAAAGAGGTCTTGCTTAACATTCCTAATACCGGAATTAGTCAAGATCGTGATTGGAAACCAGGTCGACAGCGCAATTAAAAAGGCGGAAGCTTGAAAACTAGTTGCAAAGGCAGAAAGTACGATCGGGATCAGGGCAGTCGATGGGATCGGACCAAAAAGCTTCACGATCGGATCAAGCCAGTAATTCCAAGAGGTGTACCAGCCGATCAAGATCCCCGTCAGCAAGCCTGCGGAGATGCCAAATAATAAACCGATCCCCAGCAGACGCAGCGAATATAGCAAACACATCAATAAAAACTGCCAATCAGACACCAAAACATTTAAAATAGCTTCCGGTGCCGGAAAATAAAGCGGGTTAAATAAGGCAAACTTGAGCGTCGCCAAGTTATAGAGACTGACCAGCAAAAAAGCCCCGCCGATAAAATAGCTTTTGTAAACAAAACCGCGAAACCGCCCTGTCAGCAAGTGACAAACTGCTAAGATGAAGGTGATCACAAAGGCTGCCGCTAAGAGATCAGTGAATCACGGAAAATCCTTAGTCACGATCCGCGGACTCTTAGGCAGTAATACCTGCAGCAGGTATGAAACTAAGATTGCCAGACTGGCAAAAAAACTGCGCCACCAGTCCGGCACCTTATGCTGATCAAAGGCACGGATCGATGCGGCTGTATTGGTTCTTACTACCGAATGTTGTTCCATTTCAAAACACTCCCTTTTCTTAAAACTTGACTTACATTGCTTTGAGAAATCGGGTAGGAGATAGTTCACACTATCGACCTCCCACACCACCGTACGTACGGAACCGTATACGGCGGTTCAACAACTTAAGCTTTTGCTTGAATTGACTGATACAACTGGGACATGTTTAATAGTCCTCGCTGTGTCAGTCTTTTGTTTGTTATGGATATACACAGTGTTTTACTATGCGCATTGCGCCAGTACCCTTTCCGTGTATTCACATAGATTTTAGCTTCTTTACGGCTCATACCTAATCTGACCAGTGCTTTGAAACGGGTCCCAATATTCTTCCACTGCTTCCAGATATACTGGCGAATACGCGAGCGCAACCATTCATCTAGATGTTGAAGAAAGATTTTCATCTTCCCGATAGAGTAATATTGGATCCAGCCCTGCATTTTCTGCTTGATTTCTTGCAAGATCTTATCAAGGCTGACGCCTCGATTTCTCTTGGTGATTCTTTTCAGTTCTT
>NZ_BFFP01000055.1 GCF_003864415.1 Ligilactobacillus salitolerans | reverse complement strand
GAAGAAGTGGTCTCGTTCAAAAATAACTGTTTCAAGCTTTTAGATACACCTGCTTTAACCTCAAATTTTTAAAAATTATTCTTTTGAGGGTTGTTAAAGTGCGCCTAAAATCTGATTTTTTTAGAAAATTAATTGCAATTATTCATCACTTCCTCTTGACTTAAAACCACATGTCTTTAGTAGCAGAAATTTAATTTGTATTAAAACCCTGGTTCCATGAACGTTACATTTTTTTGACTAATAGTAGTCTTAAAAGAAATTGTAGCGTGCATTACTGACGCAGACAAAAGATATGGTTATAACTTTATTAGCTCCACTAGCAATTCACCCACTGAAAGGTTCACAGCACGTGATAGCGAGTTCAAAAATTTAGTTATTAACACAAAAACTGCAGCATTGTGAGGAGTAAAGATCCCACTAATGTTGCAGCTTTGAGTTTAAAATTTATTTCTATAAATCTCTGCCGTAAGTTCGTCAAAGTAACGTCCGAGCTAGGAATCTTTGCAGTTAATCTCCCATGAAATCATGCAAACCATCCGTCCCTATTCAGTGACAGACAGCTTGATCAAGCCATACTAACTTGTCCTAATTATGAGTATCATTTGAAGTAGAGCCTTATTATTTAACTCTCAGCCTATAGTTAAAAGCAAAAAATTGCTGAGCTTCTCCCAACTTAAGAGCTGTCTCAGCATTTTTTTTGCTTTTAACTTAAATTATTATGAAATAATTCAGCATGGCTGCCTAATCGAACTAGACGGATCACTGGATTAGTTTTATGGGGCATATAAATCACTAGCACAGCTACTTTTCCATCTAGTAAGTGAAATTCATAGTTTCCGGTAAAGTTTCCACCCCGATTTATAAGAGCATGCGGTTGGTATGCTTGATCGACGACACCATATAGTTGCAGTTGTTCTAGATCCTGCATTAAATCATTGATCAACTCTGGGTGTACTCGTTTCAAACGGCGGTAATCTTCTTTGAATTGAGGCTCGGGTTTTAGCTTATACATACTAGTTTTCCAAAAAATTATTGAGGTCTTTTGTGTTATCAAATTCAGGGACGTTATCTGGAATAATCCCTAGTTCCCTTGCCTCTGCTGCGACTAAAGCACGTCTTGTTTCCTCTGTCGGCTCATCTGTTTCAGTTAAAATTTCAAAAGGAATTTTCTTTTGAATGATCAGTTGCCTAGCTGCCATGTTAAAGTAAGCATTAATACTTAGACCTGCTGCATTTAATTCTTTTGTTAGTTTTTCTTTTAGCTCATCATCAAGCCGAATAGTTGTTGCACTTGTTGCCATATTGATCCCGCCTTTCCTATTTCGACATCATTATAACATACAACTGGCATCAAAATTACTGATTTGATTTCTGCCCATTATCTTTTACCTGTGAATACAAAAACCGCATCATAGTGAGCAGCAAATTTCTCACTATGATGCGGTTTCTAATTTTATAGCCTTGTTATCGGTTTATTTGCCACTTTCCTGTAAATGCCGGTAAACTGCACCGATCATTCCAGCGTCATTGCCGAGTTTAGCGGCTGCGATCGGCGGCAATTCCAAGTCGCGCACGCTGGCATGTTCTGCTTGCAATTCACGGTAGGCAGCTTCCAGGCCGGAACGAAAGGCTGGGTTGACGGAGATCCCGCCGCCAATAACGACGGCTGCCGGGTCGAAGCTGACGACCAAGTTTAAGATCCCTTGAGCCAGTTTGCGGAAATAATGCTCTAAGACTGACTGAGCGACTGGTTCTCCAGCCTCAGCACGAGTAAAGATCTCACGGGCATCGTTTAAGTCTGTTTGGGCTTTGAGGTTATAGACCCGCAAAAGCCCAATCACGGTCGCACCCTGGAAGTTCAAACTGCCGTCTTCTAGTTCATCGTGGACGTCATCGAGCAGCATCCAGCCGAACTCGCCGCTCCGGGCGTGCGCGCCCCGGTAAATCTGATCGTTGATCACGAGTGCGCCGCCGACTCCTGTGCCTAAAACTAGGCTCAGGTAGTTATGGACATCCTGGGCAGCGCCTAACCACTGTTCAGCGATGGCAGCGGCATTGGCGTCGTTTTCGATCGTGGCTGGGAGGCTTGTCCGAGCTTCCAGTTCCTCTTTCAAATTAACACCGTAGAGGCAGCGGACTGCCCCCGCCGTCGTTAACATGCCGTTTGCTTCCACGACTCCTGGCATCGAGACCCCGATCCCAGCCAGCTCCGGCTCGTCAGCTTGGTATTGCTTAACGATCGTGGCCAGGTCATTTAAGACCTTTTCTTTGTCCGTGGCAGTCGGTAAGCTCGCTTGCGCTAAGATCTGCCCAGCAGCGGTGACTAGGCCGTATTTGATCGAAGTTCCGCCGATATCAATTCCTACATATTTTTTCACAGCATACACATCTCCTGTTTGATAAGCTGGTATTTAAAGCTCGGCTCCGTTGCTTGCGATTACGTTTTTATACCAGAAGAACGAATCTTTGCGGTAACGGTCAAATGTACCATGACCGTGGTCGTCTGAGTCAACGTAGATAAAGCCGTAACGCTTGGACATTTCGCCGGTCCCATGCGCGACTAAGTCGATGCAGCCCCATGGGGTATAGCCTAAGAGCTTTACGCCGTCATCTAAGACCGCGCGTTTCATCTGGATAATGTGGTCTTGCATGTATTTGATCCGGTAATCATCGTGGACCTGGTGGTCTTCTGTTAGCTGGTCGTAAGCTCCCATGCCGTTTTCAACGATGAAGAGCGGCAGGTGGTAGCGGTCAGTGAACCAGTTTAAGGCGTAACGCAAACCAACTGGGTCGATCTGCCAACCCCATTCAGTCGTTTTGACATAGGGGTTATCCACGAGGTCGCGATTTTCGTTGAAGTCTGCTTGACCCTGGTATTTTGTCGCAAAGGACATATAGTAGCTAAAGCCGATGTAATCGACTGTGCCGGCCTGGAGCTGCTTCAAGTCAGCCGCGGTGATATCGAGGTCAAAGCCTTTTTTGGCAAAGAAGTGCTTCATCCAACGTGGGTAAAAACCGTTGGCGTGCACATCAGCGAACCAGTAGCGTGTCTGCATGGCGCGTTGGGCAAACAGGATATCTTCCGGTTTAGCAGTCAACGGATAGATCGGGCACATGGCAATCATGGCGCCGACCTGCATTTCAGGGTCGATCTGATGACCGATTTGGACTGCTTGCGCCGAAGCAACCAGCTCATAATGGGCGGCTTGGTACATCAGTTTTTCCCGGTCTTCGCCAGCTTCTGGTACGATCCCGGAATTGGTGTATAAGTGGCCGGAGACCTCGAAGTTAGTCTGGTTGTTGATCTCATTGAAGGTCATCCAGTATTTGACCTTGTTGTGGTAACGTTTGAAGCAGACTTCGGCAAAACGAGCGAAGAATTCGATCAAACGCCGGTCCCGCCAGCCGCCGTACTCTTGAACCAAGTGCAACGGCAATTCGAAGTGTGAAAGTGTCACGATGGGTTCGATCCCATATTTGAGACACTCATCGAAGACATCATCGTAAAATTTCAGACCGGCTTCGTTTGGTTCAAGTTCGTCGCCTTGCGGAAAGATCCGTGGCCACGAGATTGAAGTCCGAAAGCACTTAAAGCCCATTTCAGCTAAAAGCTTGATGTCTTCTGGGTAGCGATGGTAAAAATCGCTGGCCACATGTTCCGGGTAATACTCGCTGGCTTCGATCGTTTCAGTGATCTTGCGCGGGTGGTCCTTATCGCCTAAGGTAAACAGGTCGGTGATCGCAAGGCCTTTGCCGCCTTCCTGGTAAGCACCTTCTATCTGGTGCGCTGCCACGGCACCGCCCCACAAGAAATCAGCGGGGAATTCTCTTTTATCTTCTGCCATTTTCTCTATCTCCTTAATGATTGTTGATTATTCGAGCTGGCCTTCTTTAGCGGCCACTTTGTTAGCTGCCATGACGAATGGCATGTAAATTAGGACTGAGATGGCTAAGCACAAGAAACCAATGATCAGTGCCAGCCAGTTGCCGCCAGTTCCTAAAAACGGCATCAACGGTCCTGGTGTGGTCCAGGTCATGCCTAGAGCCGGGGTCGGGATCAATTTCAAAATGTTAGTGACCAAGTAGCCGACCCAGATGTTAACGACTGGTGTCAGCACGAATGGGACAGCCAGCAGCGGGTTCAAGACGATCGGAAGCCCGAACATCAATGGTTCGTTAATGTTGAATAAACCTGGAACAAGACCTAATTTGGCCACGGTCCGGTAATCTTTACGCTTGGAGACCCAGAAGATCGCAATGATCAAACCAAGGGTCGCCCCGGAACCGCCCATGTTGGCGAAAGTGTCATTCATGTTGCCCCAAGTTACAGGGTAAGGTACATCCCAGATACTGCCGTGATTATTGATGAACTGCTGATTGGAAAGATCAGCTTCGGTAAAGATCACGGAACGCAGGGCGTTCAATGTATTAGGTCCATGGATCCCGACTAGCCAGAGCAGGTTTTGGACGATGGCCAACAGAGAAACGCTCCAGATGTTGACACCGATGTTGCGCAATGGAGTCTGGATCGTGTCGTAGATGATCTGGTTGATCCCATTTGGTGCGACTAATGATAACAAATGATTCAAGATCGCTGCCAGCATGATCACGATCACGATCGGGATCAGTCCGTTAAAGGAACGGGCCACTGCCGGTGGAACCATTTCTGGCATCTTGATCTGCAGCTTTTTAATGCTGAATAATTTGGGCAAAAACTCGCCGACAAGCATCCCGATAAACATGGCTACGAACAGCCCCTGTGCACCCAAGAAAGTTTTGGGCAAATAGTTGATGCCGTCCTTGACGATCGGCGGGTTGTACAAGATCATGAAGACTGCGATCGAAGTCATCCCAGTTAACATCTGGTCAGCCTTAAAGTGGCGGGCCAGCTCAGCTGCGACCATGTAGGCGATGAAGATCGATAAAATATCCATTGTCCCGTTGGTCACGGAGTTCAGCCAACCTTGCATGTCTTCAAGGTGCGGGAAAAACTTGGGTAAAAACAAGATCTTGGCGACAAAGCCATCCTTTGAGAACAGCAGGCTATTGATCAAGATCACCAGCGAAGCCGACATTGTGATCGGGAAGGTGAACATGAAAGAGTCGCGCACCGCAGCGATATGGCGCTGTTCGTTGAGTTTGGTTGCAAACGGTACGATGCGTTTTTCCATAAACGCATTGTAGGCATCCATTTTGGACATATGAATCACTCCTATAAAATAATAAGTGCTAAGTACACTTTTATCATATAAAAGCGATTCCATTGGCACAAGACCAGTTTTGACTTTAGGTACACGTTCCTTGAACCAGGCTGATTTTCCACGGCTGGAACACAGTGTTCCATCAATTGGCTAAAGCCAGTCGGCGGGCAAATGAAAGTAGCTGTTCGATCAGGTACATGGCTGGGACCTGGGTGGTCAGATCATAATATTTCTCGACGCGTTTCTGTTCAGTTGAATAGCTCAGCACGTAACGGGACATCAAGGCAACAGGACTGGTTGGATCAGCAGTGACTGCGACTAAAGTGACGTCTTCGTTGGTGACAAAATTATTCAGCATTTCGATCAGTTCGGTCGTTTTGCCGGAAACAGTAAAGGTCACCAGCAGGTTATTGCTGGTATTTTTCAGCTGAGTGACTAGTGGATAAAACGGATCTTTGACACAAAACGAATTGAAGCCGACAGCAGCAGTCTGGCGGGCAGCGTATTCGGCTAAAGCCGCAGATGAGCCCATGCCGCAGTAAATGATACTGTCGGCTTGCTGCAGGCGATCGGCCACGAGCTCTAATTTGGCATAGATATCCGGGGGGAAGTTATCCGCGGTAATGAAGCCGAGCTGGTGATTATTCGCCTGAACAGTCTGGTGCTCCGTTTGAAAGGAAAGCTTGAATTCAGGGAAGCTGTTATAGCCGAGTTTATGGATAAAACGCATCACCGACGAGTTGGAAACGTGGGCCTCTTGCGCAATGTCACGCACGCGCAGGTAGGGCACCGTTTCGACATTGGCGGTCATGAAACGGTAAATATCCAAGTCGACTTCCGACAACCGGTCAAAGTCCTTAAAGCCAAAAAAAGCCATCTTTGCTCCTCCTCTATCTCAAATGCAACCACTTCCAAAAACATTATAACATGTCAGTACCAATTAAAATCATCGGAAACAATTTTTACGAAATTTCTTTGGGGGGTGCTGGACTTGTATCCAGATGAGAAGGATGTGGATACAAGTCAGGCGAAGTAGTATCCAGATGAGACGAATGTGGATACAAGTCTGACGAAGTAGTATCCAGATGAGACGAATGTGGATACAAGCCAGGCGAAGTAGTATCCAGATGAGACGGATGTGGATACAAGTCAGGCGAAGTAGTATCCAGATGAGACGGATGTGGATACAAGTCAGGCAAAGTAGTATCCAGATGACCAGGATGTGGATACAAGTCAAGCAAAGTAGTAACCAGGAAAGGAGGTCGTGGATACAAGTCAAGCAGAGGCGAGTCACATCCAGCTGACAAAGATGTGGGGGTACATCGCCCAAAGTAACCTCCAGATGAACAAGATGTGGAGGTACATCAGCCAAAGTAACCTCCAAAGCAAAAACTTCTCAACAAGGGAGCGACTTATTAATAGCGACAAATAACTAGTGCAGGAGCGGCCGACTATGGGCTCCTGCACTAGTTATTTTTATCTGAGGCGCTCGTGTTTGTCCTTGATCGCTCGTTTGACCTCTGTCAGATATAGCTGGTCAGGTTCCTCATTGATCAAAGATGAGTTGTAAGCCAGCGTATCTTCGACGATTTTGTCGGTATAAGCAGTCAAACTATTCTGAAAACTAACCCGCGGCGCTGTCCTGTCCGGGTAGAGCTGGCGCATCTGGCTGTGGGTCGCACTGATAAAACTGGATGGAAATTCTTTGTTAAGCTGTTCGACTAGCTGACTTTCGATTTCCGCGATGATCAGAGCACTCCGGTAAGTTCGTTCAAATTCCTGGTGGTTGGCGATGATCGTATAGTCTGGGGCGTGTTTTTTACAAAACTGCAGCCCGATCCGATTTTTGCCAAAACAGTGATAGCTGATCAAGTTCGACAGGACGATCCAGCTGGTCGAACTGTGAACATATCCGCCCAGCGGCAGCAAGATCTGTTTGCCGGAAACAAATGGGACTATGTGTCTAGGTGCCTGATCGTGGTAAAGGTCATGCATGATGAAAGCGGGGATCGAGAAGTTACAGGCTTGCCAGCTGATAAACCTCTTGACTAAAGTATTGGTGCTGGCCTTGGTAAAAATAATACCCATTTTTTTATCGAGCAGCAGCGACTGGCAGCGCGGCAAGTTGAGCTTGTGAGTGTCTATGATCATTTTCGTGGAGTTCGTGATAGCTGCGTTGTTGTCTTCATTAGCCTGGGAATACAGCTGCCTGATCCCAGCCGGATCTAAAAGAATACTTCTTTTTTGCATGCAAATTACCTAGATAGCCTATTTAAGCTATTTGTCCCTTTCTAAACGTTTTGTAATCGGTTCCATATAACAGTATATATTATTTTAGATGCTAATATCAATATAATTTGCACAAAAAATCACATTATCCAACCAAGATTTATCTTAATCGGGACAAATTAACCCACTAATAGTACCTTTTTGAAAAGTGAAAAGTTATCTATCTTTAAATTGTTCAAGGCCTTGGATAATTTAAATGAGGAAGTGCTGACATGGATCAAGAAGCTTTAAATTATCTCTTACACAATAATCGAATCAAATTAGTCTATGGGGTGCTCAAGAATTTGCATATCTCACCGACACAGTCCTATTATGCTGACTTAGTATTGGAAGGCGAGCTGCTGTTTCTCAAAGCCTATGCACAATATTGCCAGCAACACGCACAAATCAATGAAAAGCAATTGCTGGGGTATGCCTACCGCAAGATCAAGTGGGGGTTGATGGACGTGCTCCGTAAGGAATGGAAACTAGCGGACCGCTGCCTTAAACCGGCTGCTGACCAGAAAGAAGATGCTTTGAGTCTGCTGGCGGACACACAAGATGCCGAACTCGACTTGGAATACTGGGACCTAGTGCGTGAAATTATCATGATTTGCAGTCCCAATGAACGAAAGTATCTGATCAAACGGCTCTTTTATGGTTACAGCGTAGCTGAGATAGCCGCCCAAGAAGGTGTCTCCCGGCAAACCGTCAACAATTGGAAGCAGCGGCTCGCACAAAAAGCACAGAAATTTTTCGAAGAGGTTTGACAAGTGCCTGGGTCATTTCGTTAGTAGGGGTGTAAGGCGCGCGCATTACCAATACCACACACATTAAAGGAGGGTTTCACCATGAATGAAGCTTGGAAGAAAACTAGTCTGGCAGTTGAGTCGACGAAAGAAGACGGCAAGACCAAAAAGCGGAGTTTCAACAACATCGCTCAGGGAGCAACCGACGAGCAGCTGGTCAGCTTTGGCCAAGTCATTGCGCAACTGACCGGTGAGGCAACTGACCAAGTGACAGTTAATGTCACCAGCGTTTTAGCTTAAAACTAGGGTGGATCAGGGATCGGCCTGATCAGAAAGGAGTATTATGAAAAGTTTAGATTTAGCATTTCGTTCCGCTATTGGCGGCGCTGTGCATCATTTGAAATTAAAGTACGTCAACACGGATCTGGATGCGGATACGGTCAAGGCTGCCATGCAGCAGATCGCGGATGCCGGGATCTTCGTGGATAAGAATGGCGACCAGATCTATGCCAAACCAATTTCCGCCACGTACGAAGATGAACAGGATCAAGTTTTGTTTGACGAAGCTTAATTGAGAAGAAGCCTCGAGCTGGCAAATGCTGGCGCGGGGCTTTTTTGCTGCAAAATGGTATGATAGTGGAAATTAGGCTGGGAGGATGACCCCAAATGAAAAACGATGACCGAATTACGAAATTGAAGTTTGCCCAGGTCTATCCGTTATATCTCCAAAAAGTAGAACGAAAAGAGCGGACCAAGGAAGAATTAGATGAAGTGCTCAAATGGCTGACTGGGTATGATGAGGCAGGTTTACAGGCCCAGCTTGTCAGTGACGCAGATTTAGCGGCGTTCTTTGAGCACACACCACAGATCAATCCCGCTGCGAGTCAGATCAAGGGAGTCATTTGCGGAATTCGAGTGGAAGAAATCACGGATCCCTTAGTGCAGAAGATTCGTTGGATGGACAAGGTCGTGGATGAATTAGCTAAGGGAAAAGCCCTGGAGAAAGTTATGCGACAAGTTGATTGACGATCCAGACAACTAAAGTGTTGAGAAGGTGCAGATATTTGCTTTTTTCAAAGGCCGTCCTGGCTTGACATAAGATGTTTTTTGAGTATTATGAAATTACAAAGATTTGGTCTATTCAAGACATCACAATAGCCCAACCTAGTGCTGATAGGTTGGGCTATTTTTGCACTATGTAAAAATAGCGTGTGAAGTTGACTGGCAGTTGCCATTATTAATTATACGGTAGAAGCCTCAGCTTGCGTATCTGTTTTCAAGTGCTTATTCATTGTGTTTGTCTGATGAGTATTATATGTTGACTATTTGCTAAGTACATTGTACTATTACCTTGTAATCAATGATCATTTGCAGATAGTACCACAATACCCCAACCTATCGGTAGTAGGTTGGGGTATTTTTTTGCACTATGTAAAAATAGCGTGTGGGGCTCGCTTAGTAACCTGGTTAATGCTTATCGTGTCGATCGTGTTGTGCAAGCCAGTGTTTGAACAATTCGACACTAACCCCCAACAATAATCGGGGCGATAATCAAGCTAATGATCATTCGCATTATAGTACCACCCCCTCTCAGGGTAGGTTACCAATAAGATTATACCGCAGGAACTGATGTTTGTGTAATCTTTTTCAAATAAATAAGACTGCACTTGCAGTTGTTTTCCTAGACGTATCTTTTACCACGATTTAAACTGGTGAAAAGAGGGGAGTGGTCTACATGCAGCAACCAAATAAGAAAGCCGAACAGCAGCCCGCGTTAAAGAAAGCAATCGGTGTCTTCGGCGGCAGTAACATTTTGATTGGAATCATGATCGGCTCAGGAATCTTCTACATAGGATCGATCGTCTTGCAGCGTTCGGGCATGTCGATGGGCTGGGCACTTTCAGCCTGGCTGATCGGCGGGCTGGTGACCTTGCTAGGCAGTCTGTGTTTTGCGGAACTGGGTGCGATGAACCCGGCGACTGGCGGAATCTATGTTTACCTATCAGAGGCGTTTTCGCCCGTTGTCGGCTATATGTTTAATTTTCAGAGTATGATCATCGGCGGACCTGGTTCGATCGCCGCGATCGCGATTGCTTTACCTTTGGCGTTCAAATCCTTGTTTCCCATGAGCAATGTCTTGGTCAAAGTGATTGCGATTGCATTGATCATCATTTTCACGCTGGTCAACTACTTTGGCGTCGACACTGGCGAGTGGGTCCAGAACTTTTTCAATGTCGCCAAAATCTTGCCATTGATCTTGATCATCGTGCTTGGGCTTTTCTGGGGCCATTACACGCCGCATTTGGCGGTGCTGAATCAACATGGTTCCGGCAGCGTGGTCGATTATATTCAAATGATTGCTTTTGCGGTGATCGCGACACTGTGGGCTTATGAAGGCTGGACTAATTTGAACACGGTCGCTGGTGAGATGAAGGAGCCGCAAAAGAATTTACCGCGGGCACTGATCCTCTCCGTCGGCTTTACGACGATCGTGTATTTTTTATTTAACTTGGCAATTTATCGCGCATTGCCGTTTAGTCAGATCCAGCACGCATTGACTCACGGTCAGTTGTATCTTGGGACGGCTGTTGCTCAGAGCTTCATGGGCAAATTCGGGACGATCTTGGTCGCTATCACGATGGCGTTAGCGATGATCAGTTCGTTGAATGGGATGATCCTAGCATTTTCGCGTTACTACTATGCCGCGGCTAAGGATCGCCTTTTGTGGAAACAATTTGCCCACATCAATCGGCAATATCAAACTCCTGATTTTAGCTTGTTTATCCAAATGCTGATCTCGATCGCGCTGGTTTTAACCCGTGATTTGGATGAATTAACTTCATTGGTAGTCTTTTCTGGAGCCGTCTTCAACATGTTATCTATTTTGGCAGTGCCGGTAATGCGGCACCGTCAGCCAAACCAACTGCGCCCTTACAAAGTCTGGGCTTATCCGTGGACAGTGATCATTGCTGTGATTGCCTTTCTGGTCATCTTGATCAATAATTTCGTCGATGATCCTTTGACTTCGGTTTTGGGCTTGGTAGTACCGGCTGTTGGGGCAGTGGTTTACTATGGGTTCCGCAGGTTTTATCAAGTGAGGGAATAGTAAGTTGAAGTGAAAGTATCCGTGGTAACCATCATCCTACTTTTTACGTGTGCCTAATGTGTTGACAAGTATCATTTTTTTATGTAAGATGACAGTGTAAATTTAACCAGCAAAATAATCACAATACCCCAACCTATCGTCAGTAGGCTGGGGTATTTTTTTCACTATGTAAGATAGCATGTGAGGTTGGGTGACAACTTAGTTAGCGGTCATCGTGTCGATCATTATTTTCCAACCAGTGTTTAAATAACTCAAGACAAACACCCACGATAATGGGGGCGATGACCAGTGTCAATAATTTAACCAGTAAAATAATCAC
>NZ_BFFP01000054.1:11607-12169 GCF_003864415.1 Ligilactobacillus salitolerans | reverse complement strand
CTAATACATACCTGCGCAGCTATTTTTATCAATATCCACGTAAAGCACGGCTGGCAGTTCAAACTGTGACTGTTGACTTGTACTCGCCTTATCGCCCGCTGATCAAAGAGCTTTTTCCCAATGCCCTGATCATTGCGGATCGCTTCCATACCGTAGATCAGGCTTACCGTGGCTTAAACAGTGTCCGAATCTCAGTTATGAAGCAATATGGTGCAAAATCCCATGAAGGCCGCGCACTCAAGCGCCTCTGGAAGCTTTTAATGAAAGACTCAAATAAACTTGAATATGTCGAACGAAAAAAGCGTATTAACTTTCGCAGTGACTTGTTGACTGATTCAGAAGTTGTAGACCGGCTTTTGAAAATGTCTCCTGAGCTAGCTCAGGCTTATAAGTATTATCAAGAGCTTTTATTGGCTATACACCGCAAGAATGCAGTCTTATTAAAGGAACTCTTGAATGCGCCCCAGAAACTGCCTGAGGTAATGAAAAAAGTCAATAAAACCCTGCTCAAACACTTTGACGAAATCGTCAACAGCTTCAAAACCTCATATTCAAACGGTCC
>NZ_BFFP01000054.1:0-11598 GCF_003864415.1 Ligilactobacillus salitolerans | reverse complement strand
CAGTTTTTTAAGCATGAATATGCGCAGAGAGATCAAAAAAGCCACCCGTCCCATTCAGGAACAGGTAGCTTGATCAAGCTATACCAATTTTTTGAAATTTTAAATATCATTCCCCATCAGTACCACTTGACGAAGAGCCCAGCTTTTTAACAGCTTGGAAATGCTCTTAAAACTAAATATTTATCTGATATTAAAGCGCGTTGGAAGCACCATGGTAAACAATTCCGCGACGTGAATCAACTGTCACAACTTCACCTTCGGATACCAATGAAGTGGCATCATGAGCACCAACTACTACAGGGATACCCATTGAGATACCGACAACTGCAGCATGAGAAGTCAAACCGCCATTTTCAACGATCAAAGCAGAAGCTTTTTCGATAGCTGGCAAGTAGTCTTTATCGGTGTTCTTAGTTACTAAGACGCAGCCTTCGACAGCTTTGCTGTTGGCTTCTTCAGCGGAGCTGGCAACTACAGTCTTACCAATTACAGTTTCATCGCCAACACCTTGACCTTCAACGATCTTTGAACCGATCAATTGGATCTTCATCACGTTAGTTGTGCCTTTTTCACCAACTGGAACACCAGCGGTGATCAAAATCAGGTCGCCTTCTTTAGCAAAGCCTTCTTCTTGAGCTTTTTCTGTTGCCAAAGCAAACATTTCGTCCGTTGAAGCAGGTGTGTCAGCTAAAACAGGTTGAACACCCCAGTTAACTGAAAGGCCGCGACGTGTTCTTTCATCAAAAGTAACGGCCAAGATGTTAGCATCTGGACGATATTTTGAAATCAAACGTGCAGTATGACCAGATTTTGTAGCTGCAACGATCGTCTTGATATTTAAGTTATCAGCAGTTTCGGCAACTGAGCGGGCAACAGCTTCAGTAACATCAGTCTTATCAAAATCGTTGATTGAGAAGCTCTTATGCTGACGCAAAGTATTTTCAGCCTTAACGTCGATCCGAGCCATTGTTGCAACTGATTCTACAGGGTAATCACCATTAGCTGATTCACCTGAGAGCATCGTAGCATCTGTGCCGTCGAACACAGCATTAGCAACGTCAGATGCTTCAGCACGTGTTGGACGTGGATTTTCTTGCATTGAGTCAAGCATCTGTGTAGCAGTGATAACTGGCTTGCCGACTGCATTACACTTCTTGATCAAGCTCTTTTGAACCAAAGGAACATTTTCAACTGGGATCTCAACACCCATATCGCCACGAGCAACCATTAAACCATCAGAAACTTTGAGGATCTCATCGAAGTTATCAATACCTTCTTGTGATTCGATCTTTGGAAAGATTTGAACATGTTCCATGTGTTTTTCTTCCAAAAGTTCACGAATCTCTAGAACATCTTGAGGTTTACGTACAAATGAAGCAGCGATGAAGTTGATCTCGTGATCCAAACCAAAACGAATATCATCGGAATCTTTTTCAGTGATCCCAGGCAGGTTGATCGAAACGCCAGGAGCGTTAACACCCTTCTTAGAACCTAAGACACCCTCATTCAAAACTTTACAT
This sequence comes from Ligilactobacillus salitolerans, assembly GCF_003864415.1. Lineage (GTDB taxonomy): Bacteria > Bacillota > Bacilli > Lactobacillales > Lactobacillaceae > Ligilactobacillus > Ligilactobacillus salitolerans. The sequence continues at coordinate 10,078 of NZ_BFFP01000054.1, read as the reverse complement.
ACGAGTTCTTGGTGTTCTTCGTCTTTTTCTTCGATCTGCATGTCGATCAAGCCATCATCGAACAAGACATGGCCGCCAACATGAACATCAGCATATAAACCAGGATATGTGACAGCAATTTTCTCCTTGGTTCCTTCGATTGAATCATCCATTGAGATGCGAACTACATCACCAATTTCAAACTTCAATTTACCGTTTTCGCCTTGTTGAACAGTAGTCCGAATCTCGGCACCCTTGGTATCAAGCATCCGGCCAACCATCTTGCCAGTGATTTTTTCTGCTTCAGTAACTAAATTCATCCGGCCTAAATGTTCTTCGTGATCACCATGTGAAAAGTTGAAACGGAAAACATTTGCTCCAGATTCAATTAATTTGACGATTGTGTCAATGTCATTACTAGCAGGTCCAAGTGTACTTACGATCTTGGTTTTTTTCATTATAAGTTACCTCTCCTTTTGGATGTAAAAGTAATATTGATCCCTTAAAGTTAGAAACTCAAAAATAAGTGTGATAAAACGACTGCGGTTGTTTAGAACCTTACCCGATCATTTAAATCTAATAAAGAAAGATCGGTTTGATGCTTATGGTTTTCAAGAGTATCGATGATCTCAGTTGCAACAAGTTTATTATCATGAACACCCAAAGCTAAGCCGCCTTTGCCTTCTAATAATAAACGGACAGCATAATCGCCTAATTGAGAAGCAAAAACACGGTCTTTTGCTGTTGGCTGGCCACCGCGTTGAATATGTGCTAACGTCACGGCGCGACTGTCGAAATCACCATATTGGTCAAGTTCTTCTTTAAACTTCTGCGCTGACATCACACCTTCGGCGATAACGATCAGGCCATGATCTTTGCCGTTTTCACGGTTCTTGATCAATTTGTCAGCAACTGCCTTGATATCGTATTTGCGTTCTGGAACGATGATTGCGTCTGCACCAGTAGCAATACCAGCCCATAAAGCTATATCGCCAGCCCCGCGGCCCATAACTTCAACGATGAAGGTTCTCTGATGAGATGTTGCAGTATCGTTGATTTTATCGATCGCATCAACGGCAACATTAACAGATGAATCAAAACCGATCGTAAAGTCAGTCCCAGGAATATCATTATCGATCGTCCCTGGAATGCCGATCGAGTTAAAGCCGTGTTGTGTTAAGCGTTCTGCACCATGGTATGAACCATCGCCGCCAATAACAACTAAAGCGTCGATCCCAGCCTTTTTAAGCTGCTCGATCCCCTTTAATTGATATTCTTTTTCCGCAAATTCCGGAAAGCGAGCTGAATATAAAATCGTGCCGCCTCGTTTAATGATGCCGTCTAGTCGATCAAGGTTCAAAAGTTCAATGTCCCCTTCAACCAGACCCTTGTAACCATAATTAATACCATATGCTTCCAAGCCGGCAGAGTTAGCAGAACGTGCAACTGCTCGGATCGCAGCGTTCATACCTTGAGAGTCCCCACCACTTGTCATAATACCAATGCGCTTCATGTTTTCACCTCAAAATAAGATTTCTGTTGTGTTACATTCTCCAATGTTCATATTATCACTTTTCCCTGTGCTTGTCTTGTTTATTTCGAAAAAATATGAAACTTTTCATGCAATTTACATTGGTTTTCATTAATGCAAAACAACGTTTTGAGCGCCCAGCAACTGAGTCAGTGCCTCTTGCGCCCCGCTATCTTCGCTTAACCAGAAATCTTTGTGCAATAATGTTTTTTGATCTGATTTTGTATCAAAAATGATGACAGGCGTGTTTCCATGAAAAGATGTTAGTATTTTTTTCAAAGCTTGTTTCTGTTCCACAGAAATTCCCGATTCTAAACGAATAAAGTAGCGCTGCATTTTTAATTCATTGGCTGGTTTGATCATGCGAATCAAAAGTGATAAACCCTGCCGCTCTTCAGTATTGCCGCTGGCTAGGATCACAGCTCCCTCGTGGAGTTTTGCAGAATATTGCCGATATTGCTGCGGAAAAAGGGTCAGGTCAATTGTTCCGGTTTCGTCATCCGCCGTTATAAAGGCCATTTGTTCGCCTTTTTTGGTGCGGATAGTCTTGATCTTCTTAATTGCCAGGATCGTCGAAACGTTTTGATTTGGCCGGATCTGTGCGACCTTTACCGTTTGGTAAATTGGAATCAAGCTGGCATATTTTTCAACTGGGTGCCCAGAAAGAAAAGCACCCAAATAATAATTCTCTTTTTCTAGCTGCTCTTCTGAACTTAATTCTGAAATAGCAGTGTCCGGCTTGGGAGCCAGCATTTCGAATAATTCAACGTTGCCCCCGCTTAATTCTGCATTTTTGAGCATCTGAGGAAGTTGCGCTAACACTTGAGCTCTTGATGGGTTAAATGTATCAAAAACGCCGCTATATATCAAAGCTTTGATACTATCCTCTTTTAGATATTCCACAGGCATTCGCTGTAAAAAATTGTTGAAATTTTGATAACTTCCATGTGTTTGACGCTCATCCAAGATGACTTTAACGAAATTACGTCGAACAGTCTTGATACAGCCGAGACCAAAATAGATCTCCTGGCCTTTTAAAATGAAATACTTTTGGCTGAGGTTGATATCAGGAGCATGCACAATAATTTTATTACTTTTGGCTTCACTTAAATACGTTTTGATTTTATTGTCTGAACCGATCACTGAATTGAGTAGTGCTGCGTAAAAAGCAGCTGGATAATGACATTTAATGTAAGCAAGTTCAAAAGCCATCTTAGAATAAGCAACTGCATGAGACCGGTTAAATCCATAGTCACCGAAACGACCGATATATTCATAGACCTTAGCTGCATTTTCCGCCTTAAATCCCTTATATTTAGCTCCGCTGATGAATTTTTCGCGCATATCCGCAATGACATCGTGCTTCTTTTTACTCATAGCTCTGCGTAAAAGGTCAGCTTGACCCAATGAAAAACCGCCCATGGCTGATGCAACCTGCATGACTTGTTCTTGGTAGACCATGATCCCGTAGGTCGCTTCCAAAATTTGCTTCAGTGCTGGATCAGGATAAGTGACTCGTTTTTGTCCATGCTTACGGGCAATAAATTCATCAATGTTATTCATAGGTCCGGGCCTGTATAAAGCATTTACTGCAGCGATGTCCTCAAAAGAAGTCGGAGCTAACTTACGTAAAACGTTCTTGATCCCATCGGACTCAAACTGAAAAACACCATTGGTCTTGGCCTTTTGAAAGAGCTGTAACGTGTTGGGATCGTTCAATTTGATTTCGTTAATATTTAGTTTTTTATTATAGCCGACTTCTATAAAACGCAGTGCATTTTCCAGGATCGTTAGATTACGTAAGCCTAAAAAATCCATCTTCAACAAGCCGACCTCTTCGACCTCATCTTTGGCAAATTGCGTCATTAACATCTGATCGGAACCTAGCTGGACGGGAACGATCTCATCTAAAGGCTGCTCACTCAAAATCACTCCGGCTGCATGGACAGAATAATGGCGCGGCAGACCTTCAAGGCTAGAAGCAGTCTGAAATATCAACGCATTCTTTTGGCTGTCTGCCACTAAATTCTGCAGCTTTTGCGACTGCTGGTATGCTTGAGACAGACTGATATGGAGTATTCCGGGCACGGCTTTACTCCATTGTTCCATTTCAAATGAAGTGGCACCCATCACACGACAGACATCACGTAAAGCTTGTTTTGCCGCTAAAGTTCCGAAGGTAATGATCTGTGCCATTTGCCGGTGACCGTATTTTTGATGAACATATTCGATCACTTTTCCGCGTTTCAAGTCCGGGATGTCTAAGTCGATATCAGGCATCTGCGCGCGTTCTTCGTTTAAAAAGCGCTCAAAGAGCAAGTCATATTGCAGCGGGTCAACATCAGTGATCAGCAGACAGTACGCCACTAGAGAACCAGCAACCGACCCACGCCCGGGACCGATCATGATCTGATTTTCATGGGCAAAATTAGTGACATCCCAGACGATCAAAAAATAATCATTAAAGCCCATCCGACTGATCACAGCTAGTTCATGATTTAAGCGTTCCTCATATTCTTGGCGCGAAGCAGACGATTTGTTCTGTAACCTTTTTTCTAATCCCTGTTGGCATAACTGTTGTAAATAATCTTTTGAACTAAGACCTGAGGGTGTTTGAAATTTTGGTAACCGAGTTGGCGGAAATTCCAATTCAACCGTCAGTGAACTAATTAATTCCTGTGCGTTTGCGAAGGCATCAGCGAGCCCAGATTGCTGGTATTCATCGGCAAATTCATGCGGAGATTTGAGATAATGCGGTCCATCCACTCTTTTGGTTAATTCGGTTGCAGTCATTTTTGTCCCAGAGTCGATTGCTTGTAAGACATGAGCTTGAAAATTTTGTTCCGGCCGCAAATATTTAACTGCCGCTGCAGCAACGACCTTGACGCTGCTTTTATCGGCTAATTTGCGTAAAGAAACCACTAATTGATCGTCCATTTGTGAACTTAAGCCGACAAAAAGACTGTCAGGGTCACAAGCTGCTTTTAACTGAGCTAGCCAGCGCTGAGCATTTTCGAAATCATTAACGGCTAAAGCTTCAGTTAGATAGCCCTGGCTGGTTGGTGTTATCACCATGATCTCGTGTAAAAAAGGTTCAATTTCACTCAAAGAGAGCTGATTTCCCGCCAGCTCATTTTCTTGTTTAGTCATTTTTAAACTGGAAAGTTTAACTAAGTTCTGATAGCCCAGTTTGTTTTTAGCAAATAAGATCAATTCATTTTTTGACGGCTGTTGCTGGGTGCTGTCATGCAGTTGGAGAGTCAGTCCTAGTAATGGTTGAATATTATTTTGCTTGCACAATTTATAGAAGTCTAAAATCCCATACATTACGTTGATGTCTGTCAATGCCAAGGCTTGATAACCCATTTTTTTGGCAGTGTCGATCAGCTCCGAAATTTTTAAGGGACTCTGTAATAAACTGTAGCTGCTGATAACTTGTAGCGGACTATACATGTGCTCACCTCATTGAAATTGTTACGCACGATCTGCATTCAGGTCTTGCTGGTTTTTAATGGCTTTTAAAGTTAGTAGCTAACTTCGCAGCTGCCGTACTTACTTTAATTATACCCAATTCTCTAAACAGCTTCAAAACGGATTACCATTTCGAATCGTCTTTCGCTGAGAAAGCTTGCTTTTTTTTACTTCGCAAACTCAGTATTTTAATTAAAAACAGAGCAGAAATCCCGTGACTTCAGTCATGGGATGAATGCGCTCTTGGTGTACGATGAAGCATGCTTATTGTTGCATTGTATCGTTTGTTTGTGACGAAATCTGCTCTGAATATCATTATCAAGGAACGTATGTTTTGATGTTTATGCCTGATCCGTATATAATATATTTAGTATTTTATGGAAGCAGGTGAAAGCAGTGACAAAGTTGAGCATGAAAAAACTGCCGTATCATTACGGTGTAAAAGCGCGTTGTTATCCTTCTAGCCATCAAAAAGCAATTATCAAGCGTAACAGTGACGCTAGTCGTTTTGTCTACAATGAACTAGTGGCGATCAGCCGTGAGTTATATGAGTTAAAGCAAGTCAAGTTACCAATCGATACGGTTCAACAACGAATTCACCAACTTGAACAGCGTAAAAAGACGACCAAGAACATCAGTGATGAGCACTTGTTTTTATGCCATAAAGATATTGACAGCTTGAGTTTAGCGAATGCCAAACAAAACTACGCTAAAGCATGGAAAGCTTTTCGTAAAGTGCACCGGAGCGGAATCCCTGTCTTTCACAAGAAAAATTATACTTGGAAGTATCAGACTAATGCTCAATACGGCAGCAAAGCCACCATACCGTCTTTGCTAAATGGCACCGTCAAGTTTCTGGACCGCAACCATGCTAAATTACCCAAGCTTGGTGTCATCAGAACTAGCGCTGTCCGGAGTAAAATTTGGGAGATGCGTGAAGTGGTTAGAATTGGCACTGTGACGATTACTAAAGACAGTGCGGACTGCTTTTACTTGAGTTTCCAATTAGGTTCAACCCAACCTTTTATCGGACAAGTGACCTTTGCCAACAAAAAATTGGGTGTTGACCTGAATACGGAAAATTTCTTGACTGACAGTAATGGGGCAGTCGTCGCTAATCCTCGTTATTATCGTAAAATACTCAAACAACTTAACCGGCAAAAACGTAAACTCTCACGCCGACAGCTACGAGCCAAGAAAGAGCACCGTTCTTTGTGCGACGCTAAAAATTATCAAAAACAACGACTGCTCGTGGCTAAAATGCAAGTCAAAGTGGCACATCAACGACTGAACTTTCTACATAATTTGACAACTGAATTAGTCAAGAACCACGACTTCTTGGTTGCCGAAGAGTTAAGAAGCAGTAACATGTTGAAGAACCATGCCCTTGCCTTATCGATCAGTGATGCTGGTTGGCGGCTATTTTTGCAGCAACTGCAAAGCAAAGCTGAACTTTATGGCAAGATATTTGTGGCAGTTGATCCGCGTAACACCACGCAGACTTGTTCAAAGTGTGGGTATCTATTGGCTGGTAATAATAAACTGACTTTGAAGGACCGAACCTGGCAGTGTCCGCAATGTCACACCAAACATCAACGTGATCACAATGCAGCCAATAATATTTTGGCCAAAGGAATCGATCAATTAGCGTAAATACAAAGCCCCTTGGCAACTTGGGGGCTGAATGCACTTGGTAAGTAGCATGTCAGACGGCTTAACGACTTCGGTCCATAAGACGCAGTGCTGTATCTAGTGAAATTGCAGCAAGCACTCGTTGGGTGCTAACGACTACAAGCCACGGGTTTTAACCCGTGGTAGTTGACAACATAACAACTAGATACAACCTAATTTTTCAAATTTACTGGTCCCTGACTCCATTTTTGTGCTAAACTACTTATAAATAAGAGGTGAAAAAAATGGCTAAACAGCTGACTTTACTTTTCTGGAGTGCAATTTACGGATTGGTATTGGGGTATATTGTTTCCGCATTGACAGGTGCAGAATTCAACATTGCCTATAGTATTGGGATCCCAATGGTTACTAGTCTGATCGTCATGAATTTACTTGCTCCAATGCTAACATCAAATACAAAATCACAAAACAAGCAATAAAAAAACGCCGCCTTTGAGCAGCGTTTTTTATTTTAAGCCGTTTGACTTGCTTGAGCCGTAAAAACCAAATTATCCTGTTGCCCTAAGCTGATCACAACACGCGAATGAGGCATGATCTTGCCTGCAATTATCTCTTTAGCCAACGGCGTTTCAACTTGATCAGTAATAAACCGCTGCAGCGGCCGCGCACCGTATGCCGGTTCATAACCTTTTTGGGCTAACCATTTTTTGGCATCCTCGTTGATCGTTAGGGAAATTTCTTTACTTGCCAATCTTTTTGACAGCTGGTTGATCAGTTTATCGACAATTTTCTCGATCGCGGCTAATGTCAACGGAGTAAACATAATAATACCATCGATCCGGTTGAGAAACTCTGGTTTAAAGTGCGAGCGAGTCAATTGCATCACAGATCGACGAGTTTCTGGTGAAATTACTCCGTTGGCTTGGACTTGATCCAATAAAATATCTGAGCCCAGATTAGAGGTCATGATCAAAATAGTGTTTTTAAAGTCAACGGTCCTTCCTTGTCCATCAGTCAATCGACCATCGTCTAGAACCTGCAGCAAAAGGTTAAAGACATCCGGGTGAGCTTTTTCAACTTCATCCAGCAAAATGATCGTGTATGGATTGCGCCGAACTGCTTCGGTTAACTGACCTCCTTCTTCATATCCAACATAGCCTGGAGCTGCCCCCACCAGCCGACTTACAGAGATTTTATCCATATATTCACTCATGTCAAGTCGTACCATGTGTTTTTCAGAGTCGAAAAGATTTTCAGCCAGTGCCTTAGCCAGTTCGGTTTTACCGACGCCAGTGGGACCTAAAAACATAAATGAACCCAAAGGCTTGGAAGGATCCTGCAAGCCGGCACGTGAACGCAAAACAGCATCAGAGATCGCGGTGACTGCTTGATCTTGGCCGATGACGCGTTGATGCAAACTATCGGCGAGATGCAATAATTTTTGTCGTTCGCCTTCAACTAATTTAGCGACCGGGATCCCAGTTGAACGGCTGACAACTGCCGCAATTTCATTTTCTGTGACTGATTCTTCAACCAGCCAGTCTGAAGGACGGTCATTTTTTTCCAACGCTGACAGCTCTTTTTCCAGGCGCGGGATCGTGCCGTGCTGCAGTTTAGCAGCTTTTTCCAAATCATAGTTGCTTTCAGCGTCAGCAAGCTGGTATTTGGCCTGGTCGATTTCGGCCTTCTTCTTGCTGACTCGTTGAATATCTTCTTTTTCACTCTCCCAGCGCATTTTCAGCTGGTTATTTTTTTCATGCTGTTCTGCTAATTCTTGCTGAACTTCAGCCAGACGCTTTTGAGAAGCTGAGTCTGTCTCTTTTTTTAGTGCCGCTTCTTCGATTTCTAAGCGCATCACAGTACGTTGTACTTGATCAAGTTCAGTTGGCACGGAATTCATCTCAACTCTGATCTCAGCACAAGCTTCATCTACCAAATCAAGTGCCTTGTCCGGTAGAAAACGATCTGTAATATAACGGTTAGAGAGTGTTGCTGCCGCCACTAAAGCACTATCGTGGATTTTAACTCCATGGTGGATCTCGTATCTTTCCCTTAATCCCCGCAAGATCGCAATGGTGTCTTCAACAGAAGGCTCTTGAACAAGAACTTTTTGGAAACGACGCTCTAAAGCTTTATCTTTTTCGATATTCTCGCGATATTCGTCAAGGGTCGTTGCTCCGATCAGATGCAGTTCGCCGCGTGCCAGCAAAGGCTTTAGAATGTTGCCCGCATCCATACTTCCCTCAGTTTTTCCTGCACCAACGATCGTATGGATCTCATCGATGAACAAGATGATCCGGCCTTCACTTTTGGTGACCTCTTTCAAGACAGCTTTTAACCGTTCTTCAAATTCGCCGCGATATTTAGCACCAGCGATCAAAGATCCCATATCCAAGGAAAAAATCGTCTTGTCTTTTAAATTGGCTGGAACATCTTTTTTTACGATCCTTTGTGCCAAACCTTCGACAATCGCAGTTTTCCCGACACCGGGTTCACCGATCAAGACGGGGTTATTCTTTGTTTTGCGAGACAAGATCCTGATCACGTCACGAACTTCTTCATCTCGGCCGATAATGGGATCCTGCTTGCCTGTCCTGGCTTCTTTGACCAGGTCGATACCATACTTTTCTAATGCTTGATACTGAGATTCTTGGTCTTTAGATGTCACGCGGTCTCCACCTCTTAAATCTTCAATCACTTTCCCCAGCTTTTTTTTATTCAATCCCTGCTGGACCAAATATTCAGTGAGCGGATGATATTTTAATTCCATGAGTGCCAGCAGCAAAGTGTCTAAAGCAATGTATTCATCACCGAATTTACTTTTGACTTGTTCAGCCTGCTGCAGTAACTGTAATAAATTGCGACTGATATTTTGGCCGTAAGTTACACTACCGGAAACCACCGCGATCGAATCCAGCTGGCGGTCGATTTCCTGATCGAAAGAAGTGACATTTATTCCCGCCTTCTGATAGACATCTGCAGCAAATTCGCCCGGCTGCACCATGAACTTAAATAGGTGAGCAACATCAATTTCCTGGTGTTTGCGGGTTACTGCAATTTGCCGAGCCTCGCCCAGTGCCTCTTGCACTGCGGTGGTCATATCCTCATTGTTCATCTAGACTATCCTTTCTCCAAAATTGCTGTTATTTTTCTTCTACTCAACCTATTATACCGAAACTAAAATTTGATGCCAATAAAACACTCACCAACTTTGACCAAACTGTTAAAACAAGGTTTGTAAGGCAAAAAAGAAACCCTACCTTAAGGATAGAGTTTCTCTTTCAGTTCTATAATATCTGGTACTGATAGAGAAATTTTACTATCTGTACCAGTTTTTTTGTTTTTTGTATTATTATAAAAAAAGAGACAAGGCCACTACACCTTGTCTCCCCAAATCCAATACGTCTAAATGACGAAAATAGAAAGAAGTTTTGTTCATGGATAATTGTACACTTGATCGTCTTG
>NZ_BFFP01000053.1 GCF_003864415.1 Ligilactobacillus salitolerans | reverse complement strand
TTCGTGTCTTGGATCCGACCAAACAAGCACAGGTGACAGTGATCACCTGTCTGTATCCGAGCAAAGATTACCGGATCATCACCGTGGGTTTGCTTGCCAAAAGTTATACTTGGCAGAATGCTCCAGGCAAGGTTGTTGATTTATTTGACCTGACGAAGCAAAAAACAAACGCACGCGCTGACTGGTATAATCCTGGTGCTGAAGAAGGTGCTAACGGCGAGGCTGGCGGAACGCAATGAAGAGGTTAAGTGAGGAATATGAAGAAAGATACGTTGGTCAAATTAGTGGTCGGTTTGTTGCTATGCGTGACTGCTACTCTGGTTTTAGGGCAGATCTCGGACCATTTTGACATTGACAGCAGGCATGAATCCACCACAAGTACCAAGACTAAGAAAATAAAAAAAGCAGCAGTCAAAAAAACTGTTACGAAAAAAGCTCAAGATTCAACTATGCAAAAGCCGATCAATTGGCGGAAATCTTCTGAAACCAAGGCCTACCCGGATGTTAAGCAGGCGGCAGATTTTTGGATCAAAGTTTCAACTGAAAAAGAGCGGGTCTATTTGATGGATGGATCTAAAAAACTCTACACCATGTACGCTTCAACCGGCTCCAAGGATCAAGCAACGCCTAAAGGAACTTGGCATATTCAGTATGAAAAAGGAGATTTCTTTTATAATCAAGAGTCCGGGGAAGGGGCAAAGTACTGGGTCTCTTTTAAAGATCATGGAGTCTATCTCTTCCATTCGGTCCCAACTGATCAAGAGGGCAATTTTATTGAGAAAGAAGCACAGCAGCTGGGCAAGCAGGCCGCCTCGCATGGCTGTGTCCGTTTGTCAGTGCCTGATGCCAAATGGTTCTATCAGAATATCCCGCCTGAAACCAAAGTTGTCATTAGCTAAAAGATAATTAAAGGTTGAATGTTGGCAGCTTAACGGCTGCTTTTTTTTTATATTGATTATTACACACGATTTGTGTATAATATGGTCAGCTAGTAATGAGGTGAATGTTTATGCCAATGAAACCTAGGCAGATGATAAAACTGCTTAAAAAATATGGCTTCGAAGAAAAATCACAAAACGGATCATCACATCTTAAAATGTATAATCCTGATACAAACAAGACTGTAATGATTCCTATACATGCAAAAGAATTTGGTAAAGGCATGGAACATGCGATTCTAAGACAAGCCGGCATAAAGGAATGGCAAGTTCCTTTGTGTACGTTTGAATTGGCATAAATGCAATGGAGGTGATCCTATGGATAAGGGAACAGTAATCTACCCTGTGATATTAAAGCCGGATGGTGAGTATGTGTTTGTACGTGTACCAGATTTAGAAGGCGGTTTTACTCAAGGAAGTGATTCGTTAGATGCGATCACAATGGCACAAGATTTGATTGGTAATTTGTTAGAGGACTCTGAAAATTATCCCAGGCCATCTGATCCGCAACAAATAAAGTTAGCCGAGGATGAAATGTTAGTCTATGTTTCAACAGACTTGGCGGCATTTCGGCAAAAGTATTCTAAGAAAGTAAGAAGAAATATTTCAATCCCTGAGTATTTGAACAAGATTGCTAAAGAAAAGGGTACAAATGTTTCTGAAGTTACCACTGAAGCATTAAAAGCAAAATACGGATTTTAATCAGTAAAACAAACGTAATTGTAACTACGGTTGCCTTTTGCTGAATTATGAAACTAAAGATTGAAAGTAAAATATGACAGGCATCGTTGATTTATCGTGAAGATCAACGATGCCTGTTTGTGTTTGCTAGTGCAAACAAGTTTAAATCAAGAAAAAAGCAAGTGAAGCAACGTTTAATGAATCCTTGGGCTGTTGGAGTAGTATCCAGATGAGCAGGATGTGGATACAGGTCGGGCAAAGTAGTATCCAGATGAACAGGATGTGGATACAGGCCGGGCAAAGTAGTATCCAGATGAACAGGATGTGGATACAAGTCGGACAGAGTAGTATCCAGATGAGAAGGATGTGGATACAAGTCAAGCGAAGTAGTATCCAGACGAGCAGGATGTGGATACAAGTCAAGCAAAGTAGTATCCACATCAACTGTCAGAAAAAGCAGTCAGGTTAACAAGAAAAAGGAGCGAGCCTCCCAGTTACGAGAAGCTCACTCCTTTTTGATTAGTCAGATTTAATAGGTAAATGGCTGTGAACCTGCGCCGCCCGTGAACAAGCCCTGGTAGTCATGCGAGACATCTAGCGAGCCGGAATAACCGGAAAGCTTAGCTGACTGTGAGAACTGCCAAGCGCCATAACTGCTGTAGAGAAGATTAGAGCTTGATGGATGATATGGATAATAAGCCATCCATGTCTTGCTCTGACCAACGGTATTGATCACAGCTGAACGGTACTGGTAAGTTCCTGAGGTATAGACACCATGATTTTTATAACCGCTATTCGAGAGTGTCTGCCAGAATTTATTTAAGTAGCTCTGAATATCAACGGTATATGTACTTTGACTCTCCATATCAGCGAAGATCCTGATATTTTTATTGATGCCGTTGTTTTGCAGAACTGATAGTAAATTTTTGGCTTCGGAACTGGCCTGACCACTAGTACTGAAAGTTGCGTAGTGATAGATGTTGACGTTTAACCCTGCGTTAGCCGCGTATTTCATCTGCTTAATGGCTGCTGGATTAGTATAGCTGCTGCCTTCAGTCAATTTGACGATCACAGATTTCACACCCCGTTGTGGCAGTTTGTTAAAGTCTCCCTGGTTCATGCTGCCTTGATAGGATGAAACATCAACGGCATCTTGACTTGGCCGGTTAGTTGCACCGATTTGGAAACTGTCGACACTCTCGGCCGCGGCAATTGGAACTTTCGCGCTGACAACGGTCAATAGGACCGTGGCAGTCACCAGTAACCAGAAACTCACTGGTGATAATTTTCGTGCGCTAGTAGACATGAAATTCCTCCTTTTTATTGAGCACCTCTATTTGTCACTCTAGCATAATTGTTCAAATATTCAATCTTATTTTCCGCGTAAAACAAAAAGTCATTAGATTGTAGGATAACTGTAATTTAATGACTTTGATTGTTAATTTAATGTTAGAACTTAATCATCGGTGTCAACATCTTTACCCAAATACTTACCGGTCGTGGCGTCTAATTGGACGCTGGTTTCTTGAGTTTTCTGCTTGAATTTAACTTCCCAATAAGTGGTGGCGACGTCATTATCAAGCGAAACTTCAGTGACCTTGCCGGACTTGACCTTCTTCTGGGCAGCACGGACTGCTTTCTTGACAGAAATGAGCTTCTTAGTTGAAATCTTATCCTGGTCGCGCTTTTTGCCGCCTTTTTCATCGGCATCCAGATTTTCGCTTTCACTTTGAACTCGTTTTTTAGTATTAGCATTTAGTGTCAGAGAATGTTCCTTGTTGTCATCGACACCGTCGATCTCGTAGTAATATTTGCCTAGTTTTTTCTCCAAATTTAGCCCCGTGATAGAGCTGCCCGGATATTTATCTTTAAAAGCCGCGATAGCCTGCTTGGCCGTGACATCAACCTTAGCGATCTTCGGCAGCTTTTTAGACTTCTGGGCATAGACGACTGTTTGTTCTAAATGAAGTGCCTCTGGTTGTTGTGCGAAACCGAAGAGAAACAGTCCAGTAGATGCGGCTAAGAGCAATAATTTAGTGGGTTTCATAGTTGGCAATCAAAACACTCCTTAGTTTAAATCAAAATTTCTGCGAATTTACTTTATGGTTCTGGTGGAGGCGGCGGACCAGCCGGCTGATCAGTTTGTAGTGCGGTCTTGATCTCCGCCAAATCATTTTTAATATCGACTAACAAAGCATGTTCATCTTTCAACTGTTGTGCGCGTTCTTCAGCCAGAAAGTGGGCTGGACCTTTGCCATGGTGCGGATGGTCAGGATAACCGCTGTGATGACCGTGGTGGCAATGTCCTGGTCCTGGTCCATGATACGCATGCTTTTTACCAGCTAAATGCATCGCTGCTCCGGGCAAAATGATCGCCGCAGTCAGGACATGTGCAAATGCGAAACCAGCAACAAAGCCTAGGGCATGTGCAGCAATTAGTTTTTCTTGATATTCTTTTTCTTTCAAACCGGATCCCTCCTTAATTGAATGAACCTATTTTATCTACCAACTCTATTTTAACAAGAAATGTTGAGGGATGAAAACGTTTGAATTTGATTACTGTGATAATTCTTTGCATAAATCAATTTTTATACGACTAAAATTAGTGTAGAATGAGTATGTTATTGTTTTGATGATTTTGTTAGGGGGCAATTAAAATGGGGGAGACGAAAAGAATTATTAAAATGTATAGACACAGAAAAACTTGGGTTATGGTACCTTTATTACTTCTGAGTGTCATCAGCGGGATTCAATTAAACGAGTCTCGTGTAAGCGCTGCTGAAAGCGGAAATAGCCATTCAGTGACCGTAATAAGTGAGCAAAATGTTACGGAAATTAACACGGACAATGATAAAGCGAGTCCTGAATCACGGGTAACTGATGAGAAAGAAAGTAGTTCAACTGCTGAAAATTCCGATGCAATTCAAGAGGATTCCAACTCAGCAAGTAAAGAATCTTCATCATCTGGAACTGACACTGCTTTGACTAGTAATTCAAGCGAACAGTCGTCAAAAAAACAAAGGGAAATTAGCAAAGTTGGAGAAAAAAATCCAGCAACAAGTGATACACGAAAAGAAAATACTTCAGTAGTGGACTCAAGTGATGATGAAACTAAACAAGAAGATACTTCTAAAAAAGACATCACCAAGCTAGAATCGAATAAGGTAAGAAACAAAAAAGGGTTGATGAAGAAGAGCTCTGATCAGCAAGCTTCAGTTCGAGAGGTTCGTCACGATGGTCACTGGTATCTGGTGGATCAATCGGGAATGAATTTGACCGGTTTTCAGACGATCCCGGCCGGCAAGTCAAAAAAGACGGTCTTTTACAATTCTCAAGGCTGGATGGTCTATGGGCAACAACATATTCAAAACTATTGGTATCTTTTCCATGGGAAAACAGGTGCCATGCAACATGGATTTCAAAATGTTCCGAAAAAGAACAAGGTTGCTTACTATGATCAAGATGGAAAGATGGTTTATCGTGAACTGCATTTAAATGGACATTGGTATTATCTCGATGATCATACAGGAGCAATGGCCAAGGGATTTAAAAAAGTTACCGGTAAAAATAAGACCGCATATTATGATAACCATGGTTGGATGGTATACGGCGAGAAAAAATATAATGGAGCCTGGTATCATTTTAATGAACATACAGGTGCTATGAGTACGGGCTCTACATATTTATCAAAAGGCAAAAAGACTGTCTATTATAATAGTGCAGGCAAGATGCTTTACGGTTGGCGAGTTATCGGTAATCATCAATATTATTTTAAGCCAGGCACAGGAGCACGTGTTTCTGGAAGATATCGAATTGGCAAAACAAACTATAAATTTAATAAGAATGGGATTTTCCTTGGATTTACGCAACGAGTACTTGATTGGTTTTTTACCCGTAAAAATAAAATTACTTATTCAATGTATGGATCACGTAATGGTTCAGATGGTACAGCAGATTGCTCTGGATCAATGACTCAAGCTTTATGGAAAGCAGGAGCATCTAAACCGGCAAGTTCGGCAGCTCAATGGGGCGGCTATAACACAGAAACCATCCACGGGTATCTTAAAAATAATGGTTATAGCCTGGTTGCTGCTGGGAAGAAACAATATACACCAAGATACGGGGATATTATTATTTGGGGTAAGTTGGGTGCTAGTGCGGGTGCTGCAGGTCATATCCAAATTGTATCCACGAGTGGCTCAAATCCTAAGACAGTTTCTACCAATGCTTCTTACCGAGATTCCAAAGGTAATATGGCAAAAAATAGAGCTATTCAAGAATTTGAATATCAAGAGTATTGGAAAAATGATGGCAAACCTTATGCTTATGTTTACCGGCCAAATAATATTCATCGGATGTAAATGAAACGGATTTTGTCAATTACACACGACTAAAAATTTTTTGATACTGCTTATAATGATTATTTTTATCTTAGGGTAGTGGTTATGCTCATTCAATCAGGCAACCTGAAAAATTAAAATATTGGCATTTACTTGAACGGCATGATTTCGATATTCTATCGGAGTTATGCCGTATTTTTTGACATCTTTGATCTTTTGGTACTCAATCTTGTCTTGATCTAATTGACCTATCTATATTTTAAAAAAAGAGCAAATTGCTCAGAGTTCAAATTTTTGCTATCATAAGTCGATATGCTAAAAATTCAGAAAATTTCATTTTTATTTTAAACACTTATGGGGTGAATTGTACCAGTGATTGCTAGATTAATTAAAAAGTATTGTTCATTTTTAACATATGTGTTCTGGGGTGGGGTAGCCACTTTAGTTAATATTGGTACTTTCATGGTTTCCATTCATTTGGGAATACATTATCAAATGGGTAATGTAATTGCTTGGTTGTTAGCCACCCTCGTAACTTATCTATCAAACAAATTCTTAGTGTTTCATTCTGGTTACCACGGGGTGCAACAGATGTTACGCGAACTTAGCTCTTTTTTGTGTGCAAGAAGTCTCGCATTGTTAATGGATTTTGTTATTATCTGGACTGGGATCAGTCTGCTGCGTTATCCTGCTCTGGCTGTGAAAATTTTTGATAATGTCGTGGTTGGAATATTAAACTACTTGGTTAGTAAGTGGGTTATTTTTTCTGAAAAATAGGAAGAAAAAAATCAGAAGACTAAGAGGCTTGACTGAGTAGCTGTTAGCTCAGCCGAGAATAAGCGTCCTAATGGTCAGTTAACTTGACAAAAAATTAACCAAGAAAAGTAAGAATTAATTTCTGGATTTTGCTTAACTCAATATGATAGATAGAAACAACAATTTTTAAGCTTGGTATAAAATTTGATGAAATTTGAGGAAACAAACGGTTTTTATGAGATAATTCAATGGAATTTGCTGAAGCAACGTGCTGGATAACCTAACGATTTAAAAGAACTACTCATAGTTAATGCTTTTCTATTTAGCCATGCTCTCATAATTATGAAAAAATTGCAGTTAACGCCAAAGAATTGTATAGTTTACTATGTGAACTTTTGAGTTTAAGAACCCTACATTCAGATAAATCAATATGGAGGATTAAAAATGAAACGTGTAATTACTTATGGAACCTTTGACCTTTTACACTATGGACACATCGAACTCTTAAAACGTGCGAAGGCACTGGGAGACTATTTAGTAGTTGCTTTGTCTACCGATGAATTTAATTGGAAAAGCAAACAGAAGAAGTCTTATTTTTCCTATGAAAAGAGAAAACAATTATTAGAAGCGATTAGATATGTTGATTTAGTTATTCCAGAAGAAAACTGGGATCAAAAAGTCTCCGATATTAAACTTTATCAAATTGATACCTTTGTGATGGGCGATGACTGGGCTGGCAAGTTTGACTTTGTTGAAGAACAAACTGATGCAAACGTTGTTTACCTGCCTAGAACACCAGAAATTTCAACCACAAAGATCAAAGAAGAATTGAAAAAGAAGAAGAACTAAGGAGACTGTAATTGAGATGGAGCAAATGGAAAAAAGTGTTGCAATTTTAGGGTTTAATATTTTTTCACCAGGGGGAACAACACGAAGTAACTTAAATATTATCCATGACTTCTTGGCAGAAGGTTATCAGGTTGATTATTATAACTTCAGGGATTTTTCTCGTTTAGATATCCTTAAACTAACGAAAGAAAATCAATTTCTAGAAAAAACAAATTTTCATGAAATTAAAGATATCAAGCAAGAGTTTTCTGGTCACTTTGTGTTTATTACACGGGAAAGTTTCTTCCCGATCGCAAAGTATATTCGTTATAATTATCCTGATAAGGTAATCATTGGGGAGATGCACACTCCTCTTGGCTTAACTAATCGAGAGGAATGGGTACCTAATTTAAATTACTTCAATTTCATTCGTGTCGCAACTAAATCAATTCAGGATATTATCCGAAATGAATATCATTTTGAGCGGACGTATGTTCAAACTATTAGCCTGAGCCATCTCGAAAATGAAGCTTCGTCTAATTTCAAAGCCTCGCGTCGTGATGTTTATGGTAAAGCTAACTTTCTCGTTCGGGCACGGTTTGACCAGCAAAAAGATATTCCTTATGCTATTAGATTGATGGATAATTTAGTCCATCAACAAGGACGGGACGATTTTAGATTCTTCGTCAATGGTTATGGTCCTGGCAAGACAATGATTGAGAATCTGATTGACTACTATAATTTGCAGGATCATGTTTTTATGAACGAACGGGACCCTGATAATTATATTTATTTGTCGACTGCAAGATTGGAGACTCTTGGCTATTCGATTGCAGAAGAGTTTGATATTGGTCATGCCGTAGTAGCCTACCCAGGTGATGATGGTGTTGTCCGCGAAAATTTCCAGAATTTTCAAAACTGCTTGTGGATCACTAAGAACATAGAGGATGATGCCCAGCAGGTCATTCAATTTGCCGACCAACAGAACTCTCTTGAAGGCTATAAAGCTAATATTCGTCGTTTGTCGGAATACACTGATAACTATGTTAAGTATTTCGAAGAGAATACGGCTATTGTGAGTGAAGCTGATAAGCCTGATAAACAAGTCAACTTGGACAAAATGTTGGATAAGATCGAGACCACTTCGTTGGCAGATGAACTGACTAAATATCGTAAAATATACTATAAATTGAAGAAAGTTCCGGTAATTGGGAGCATCCTAAATAATGCTGGCATTAAATCAACCGGAATGAAGATCTTGTCAGTTCTGACAGGCAAAAAGAGTGCCAAGGCTGATGAGGGAATCTCTGTGGATCCTAATAAATTTTTTGTCGAATCATTTCATGGCAGTAATTTTTCGGGGGATCCTAAATATCTTGCATTGGCTGTCAAGAAGCGGTTGCCAAATGCTGAAATTTTTGTTAGTTGTGAAAATCAATTAGTGGCTAATGTTGCCAGTGATTACGGGTTTAAGCCAGTTAGAATCAACACTTTAGCGTACATGCAGGCCTTTAAAAAGTGCAAGTATGTTTTTATTAACGGAAATAGCTTGGATAAGGTTGGTAAACAGCCTGGACAAATTTTCGTTGAAACGTGGCACGGCTTCCCAATGAAAAAGATGGTCAATGACCTCGAAAACTTCAAACAAAGACATGAGGAATCTACAGCATTTGCACCAAGGATGTTGAAGTGGGATTATTTACTCTCTTCATCGTCATATAATACGGAATTGCTTGAAAGTGCATTCGCGCTCAAGAAAAACCATGAACTAAAGGTTTTAGAATATGGAACACCTAAGAATGGATTTTTAATCAAGAACAAGGTTAATTCACGGGAAAGGGCTGCGATATACCAGAAATACTTCAACAAGCAGTACGACCCGGATAAGAGAATTGTTCTGTTCTGTCCTACTTGGCGTAAAGATGAGCGCGATAGTGTTTCTGATTTGGACTTGCGCCAGGTTATTCATCAGTTGCCGGAGAATTATGAGTTGATTGTAAAACTCCATCCTTTGGAAGGACGTTTACGTCCTTACTATAAAGATTTAGATGAACGAATTTTTTGTTTCTATAATGAGTTAGTTGATATCCAAGAGTTATACATCTTAGCAGATGTCTTAATTTCTGATTATTCTTCAGCAATGTTTGACTATTCGAACTTGAACAAGCCGATCATTGTGATGCAAGAAGATGAAGAAAATTATCAACAAAACATTGGTTGGTATTTCAATATTGAACAAACGTGTCATCTGACAGCACATAAATATACAACAGATCAATTGGTAGAAGAAATCTTAAGGACAACAACGCAAGAGGTCAATATGGATTACAACGGCTTGATCAAAGAAAAACTTCTAACCAATGAAAATGCTGATGCAGCGGAAAAAATTCTAGACAAAATCTTGGTAAAATAAACTATAAGTGGTTTTTATTGAGAGCAGTTAGATAGACAACTACGCTCGAATAACGAGCAGATTTTATGAATTGAGTAAATTAAAATTATGAAAAAAGTTAAAGTAAGAGCAAGATTACTGACTAAAGAGTTTGATTTATTTAAAAACCGGACCGAGCAAATTAAGTCGATTTTTGCTCTAAAAAAAGATAAAGTTCCTAAGTTTTGGGCCTTAAAAGGCGTCAGTTTTGATATTTACGAAGGCGAAGCAGTTGGTATCGTAGGTATTAATGGTTCCGGTAAATCTACGATTTCTAATGTGATTTCTAAAGTCATTCCACAGACTTCAGGTACCCTAGAGGTTAATGGGAAAGTTTCAGTTATCGCAATTGGAGCCGGGTTGAATGGACGATTAACTGGTCGTGAAAACATTCGTCTGAAAGCTTTAATGATGGGCCTAACAAACAAACAGGTCGATCAAGTTGAAGAACAAATTATTGAATTCGCAGATTTGGGTGCTTTTATTGATCAACCAGTTAAGAACTATTCAAGTGGGATGCGTTCTCGACTTGGCTTTTCGATTGCGATCCATCAAAATCCAGACATTTTGATTATTGATGAAGCATTGTCTGTTGGTGATCAGACTTTTTATCAAAAATGCATTGAAAAGATGGTTGAGTTTAAAAATAACGGAAAGACTATTATTTTCGTTAGTCACGCTTTAGGACAAGTTGAAGCCTTGTGTGATCGTACGATTTGGATGCATTACGGCGACTTAAGGGAAGATGGACCAACTAGTGAGGTGTTAGCCCATTACCGTGAATTTACCAAGAAATTTAATGCATTGTCAGTTGCTGAGCGACGCAAATATCAACAAAAATTTAAGAACAATCAAACGGCTTTCAATTTAGGTAAGCTGGATCAGCGGTTAGCTAGTGACAATGAAACGGAAGATTTTCAGATTGACGACAAGCAAAAGAAGATGCTCTTAAAGAGGACAAAGACAGGCCAGGGACTATCTTTCTTTTCCTGGATCATTTTTCTGGCATTGATGGCTTTCTGCATTTTCTTTGGGACACATTCTGTAACAAGTTTTGCGCATGATCCAAACAATCCGACAGTGGTGGCACAAAGAAAGTTGGCAGTTGTGGTCAAAAGAGAAAATAAAGCTGCTAAAAAGGCAAATAGCAATAGCTGGTCGCAAAACCAGAAAATTAATGGTACGAACTATCGTATCAAAGATATGTATAGCTTCCAAAAGGGAGATACTATGCAAAAGATTGCTGATAAATATCACATTACATTTAAGCAATTGCAGGAAGCTAATCCACAGGTCGCTGGTCGCATTAAGCTGGGACAGATACTCTTGATCCCGGATGTCCAACACGAGAAAAAATAAGTTAATTTGTGAAAATCATTGGAGTTATGGTGGAGATTGAAAATTTATGAATGATATGATCATTGTTTTAAAAGAACAATTGAAAAATTTAGGAATGATTTTTAGAGTTTCTAAATATGAAGAGCGTGCAACCTACCAAAGTCATTATCTTGGGATTTTGTGGGAAGTTCTGAATCCAATAATCCAGGTTGGAATTTACTACCTGATTTTTGGTTTAGGCTTTTATGGTGGACGCCAAGTTGAAGGTGCACCTTTCATTGTCTGGATGATGATTGGTTTATCCGTGTGGTTATTTATGAACTCAGCCATCCTAGGAACATCCAATAGCATCTTTCAAAAGATGTACCTGATATCGAAAATGAATTTTCCTGTCAGCGTTTTGCCTAGTATAAATATCGCTAGTAACTTAACAGCATTTTTTGCGATGTTTGGTGTGACAATAGTGGTTGCGTTGAGTCAAAATGTCATTATCACATTTAAATGGATTCAATTTGTATACTTCTTTATATGTATGATTGCTTTCTTGTTTAGCTTGGGCATTTTTAGCGCAACAATGACGGTTTTGATTCGAGATTACCATATGATTTTGCAATCAATCGTCAGGGTTTTGCTTTATTTGTCAGGAGTAATTTGGAACATCAAGGATGCCAATTTTCCGGTCTTGTTCAAAGCAATCTTGGAGTTGAATCCAATTTTCTATATCATCGATGGCTTTAGAGCAGCATTACTAAGTGGCGATTGGTTCTGGGTGGATTATCAACATCTAATATTCTTCTGGGCGATTACTCTGCTGACTTTCTTTGTGGGGGCACATCTCCATGTGAAATTCAGGGCACGCTTTGTTGATCTTTCCTAAAAGAAATTCAGCGTTGTACTAGACCTGCAGTCAGAATAATTCAGGGGGAATGTTGAATATGAAACGGACAGTTATTAATATGGAATCCTCTACCATTGATTGGAATGCAGATACAATAGTAGTTACAACCAATACAGAAGAAAACCTTTTATGGTGGTCTAGAAAAGATACAAAAGCTAATGAACTTTACAATAGGTTTTTAGACCATGACTATGTTTTGTATATGCATAAAGACCAACAATCTTTTTTCATTAAACGCAAGCTCGTATCTACAATATGGCACCGAACTGACTTAACTCAGGTGGGAGATACTTTCTATACTCTGCAAGACCCTTTGAAAAAGAATAATTTGGCTGAGAATCGGTTAGTCGTCATTTTTTCTTCAATGCCTCCTGAAAATGAATATTTTTCTGCGCAAGTAGCAAAAAGGACATTTGTTCAAAATTACCCATCAATGCCAAAACACTTGATCAAAAACACCTATATCTTAAGGATCATGGATTTGAATCGTTCATCGGGCAGTTATTATTTAAATGCAGGGTATTACCAAAATTTTGAAGATGATGTTCAAAGCATCATCCAGCAAGTCCGAACTGAAAAACAAATTGCTCAAGAAAAAGTTGTCTTGTATAGTTCTTCTAAGGGCGGCAGTGGTGCATTGTATCATAGTATTCTGGGTGATTATCACGCAGTAGTTGTTGACCCAATCTTTTCTCTGGAAAAATACAACAAAGATAGAGACTTACATTCTTTGGAAGATGTTTTACCTGAGAAACTATTACCTAAGTTTCAAGAAGCTATTTCAAAAGGTAATTTAAAGAATAAGAAGCTTATTTTAGGCTCCTCACAAGTCTTGGAAAATTATCAAGAGTACTCGAAGATTTGTGATCCTATGATTCAAGTGGTTGATATACAGGATGATAATATCAAGGACCACATCAGTGTTTCTCCTAACTGCAATGTTGAGCAAATCACATTTATCAATTCCTTCTTAATGGGAATCGGGAATTAAATGTCGGTCGTTAAATGACCATTGGTAATAAAAATATAGAAGCATACAAGAACTTCGCTAGGGAAGGGGTATACTCCTTCTTAGGTAGACAAGCTAAATAATTAAAGCTTGCCTACTTTAGGGAGGAGTATTTTTATGGGGAAAAATGGATTCAGATATACGTTAGAGGAGAAACTCTTTTATATTAATCTGGTTCAGGCTGAATCTATGACCGCATACGCTATTCAACATCAATACGGGGTTCGCCATTCCCATGTTACACATTGGGTGGAACTCTACCAAAGTGGTGGGATTGATGCATTAAAACCACAAACTCAAAACAAAATCTATTCAGAGACTTTTAAGTCTAAAATCGTTCAGGAATAT
>NZ_BFFP01000052.1 GCF_003864415.1 Ligilactobacillus salitolerans | reverse complement strand
AAAAATAACTCTTTGTCAGGAAAGGCTTGCCTCCCCCGGCACAGCCTTTCCTGACAAAGAGAAAAAGCAAAGACACTGACTTAACAATTGAGAAAAAAGAAACCCCATCTAAAAGATAGAGTTTCAGAGACCATCAACACTATTTGACGTAGTCCCGATTTAGTCAGGTTAAGTGGTTAAGTATTATAAATTTAGAGTTTAAGGAAGCGGCCCATGGATAAACCAGCACCTAAAGCACCGATCCCCACTCCGATCACAGCCAATAAGAGGTCGATCTCGATCAAGAACGTATGCGGGACTAACAATGACATGTTGGTTCCCCGTAAAGAAGCAGAGATGACCTTGTACATCCAGCCATAACTAAAATCAACTGCCAGAATTGGAAGCAATGATCCGAATAGTCCGGTCCAGGCGCCTTCCAAAATAAAGGGCCAACGAATATAACTGTTAGTGGCACCAACGAGTCGCATGATCGAGATCTCATTTTTGCGGGATAAGATCGTCAACCGAATTGTATTAGAAATCAAGAATACAGCAACGAAGAGAAGCAAGATACTGATAATGATCCCCCAACGCTTGACGCCAGAGACAACTTTAAACAGCTTTTTGGCTGATGCGCCGCCATACTGTGCCTGGTAAACATGGTCAAGTTTTTCGGCAGTGTGAGCAACTTTGATCGTATTCTTAGGCTGGTCAGTCTTAACAACAAAAACATCGTATAAAGGATTATCATCACCGGAGAAAAGGCGGAATTCCTTACCATAAGCTCCAACTACATTAGATAATTCTTTCTTGCGACTGGAAAAGCTGATACTTTTAACGCCTTTGACCTTGGCCAGTTCCTGCTTGAGTTCTTTTTGCTGCGGTGCCGTGGTTTTACGGTCGATAAAAACCCGCACTTCAACATCGTTTTCAATGTCACTGGCAACTTTATTGACGTTTAGCAGGATCGAAAATAAAACTCCGACTAAAAGCAATGTTACTGTGACAGCTGCAACTGCTGCCGCAGTCATCCAGCCGTTTCGTTTCAGATTACGCAAACTTTCAGTTAGATGACGTTTTAAAGTTAACTTATTCATTCTCGTAAACTCCCCCTTCTTGGTCACGGGTTAGCTTACCAGCTGAAATTTCTAGGACCCGGTGTTTATGTTCATTGACCATGTTGCTATTATGTGTTGCCATCACGATAGTCGTCCCATCCTGGTTGATATTTTCCAAGATATTGATAATTTCTTCAGAAGTATCAGGGTCCAAGTTCCCCGTTGGCTCGTCAGCGATCAAGATCCCCGGGCGGTTAGCGATTGCACGGGCGATCGCCACACGCTGCTGTTCGCCGCCTGAGATCTCATTTGGAAAATTCTGGGCTTTGTCCGATAACCCGACAAGTTTTAAGACCTCGTTAACTCGTTTTTCGACTTCTTCAGGCTGTTTTTCAATCACCTGCAATGCATAAGCAATATTTTCAAAAATAGTCAAACGCGGCAATAACTTGAAGTCTTGGAATACGATCCCAAGTTCACGCCTTAAAAAAGGAATTTCTTTATTGGTGATGGCTGCTACATTATAGTTATTAACGCGGATCTCACCAGAAGTGGCTGTCAAATCATGATACATTAATTTGATAAAAGTCGACTTACCGGCACCACTTGGGCCAACGACATAAACAAAATCGCCTTGGTTGATCCGCACCGACAAATGGTCAGCACCAAGGACCCCATTTCCATAGTCTTTCACTACATTTTTAAATTCGATCAAGAGAACATTTCCTCCACATAATTTTTCATACTTTTTCAGTATACCATTATTCATTTGCCAATTAACAGAACATTATTATTACAAAAAGATTGCATAAAAAACAAGCCGACTTGCGACTTGTTCTTGATGTATTGCACCCTGTTTTACTGTGGATTTTCTTGTTGCAGCTTCCACTGCAGATAAGCATTGATAAACGGATCGAGGTCGCCATCCATGACAGCCTGGATATTCCCTGTTTCATGATCAGTGCGATGGTCCTTGACCATTGAATAAGGGTGGAAAACATAAGACCTGATCTGCGAACCCCAGCCAATATCAAGCTGTTCGCCTTGGATCTGAGCCCTTTCCTTTTCTTTTTTCTCCATTTCCAGCTGATAAAGTTTAGCTTTCAGCATTTTTTCTGCTGTTGCCTTATTTTGAAACTGCGATCTCTGGGCTTGACTAGAGGTCACCAATCCAGTCGGGATATGGATCAAGCGCACTGCTGAAGATGTTTTATTGATATGCTGCCCACCGGCACCAGAAGAGCGAAAGACTTCCATCTTCACATCTTCAGGACGTAGATCAACTTCAACATCATCGGATAGTTCCGGCATCACATTCACTGAGGCAAATGAGGTATGGCGACGTCCGGCTGAATCAAAAGGAGAGATCCGGACCAAGCGATGGACTCCCTTTTCACTGCGTAAATATCCAAAAGCATTGTCACCAGAGATCAGTAAAGTAACACTCTTGATCCCTGCTTCATCACCTTCCTGATAGTCGACAGTTTCAACACTTAATCCGTGTTGTTCCGCCCAACGGTCGTACATGCGTAACAGCATCGCTCCCCAGTCTTGTGATTCCGTCCCGCCTGCACCGGGATGGATCTCCAAGATAGCATTATTCTGGTCATATTTTTCATTCAAAAGCAGTGTCAGCTGATATTGTTCCATCCGATGACTAACAACTGGCATTTTTTCTTCCAACTCCGCAGAAATATCTGTATCCGTCGGATCTTCTGTTGCCAGTTCAAGCAAGACATCAAGTTCCTCAACGCTTTCCTGCAGGTTGTGAAAATTATCATACTTGCTTTTTAAACTGTTATTAGCGTCGATCACAGCTTGAGCTTTTTGGTTATCATCCCAAAAGCTTGGATCTGCCATCTTATCTTCATTGTTAGCAATTGATTCTTTCAGACCTTCGAGGTCAAAGAGACCCCCTAAAGTCTGTCAGTTGGTTCTGTAAATGATTGATCTCGCGTTTGTAATCGCTGATTTCCATTCTTAGATCCCTCCTTCTTATGGTGAACAGTATTGACCAGCCAGCTTGCACCAGCTACGGTCCTGCTCCCAAAAAAACGGGCCTCGGCTTGCAAGCGCCTAGCCCGTTTTGAGACTTATTAACGTTTAATATTTTGACGGATCTCGGCTTTCAAGAAGAGACGAGTAACATCATATTCGATGTTAGCAACCATTTCCTCAAACATCCGATAACCGTCTGACTGATATTCAACCAGTGGATTCAATTGGCCGTATCCACGTAAACCGATCGATTGACGCAGCTGATCCATTTCATCTATATGATCAGTCCAACGACTATCAACGACTCGCAAAACAACAACCTTTTCAAACTCCAAAATCTGACTTGGATCGTATAATTGTTTTTCTTTTTCCTGATAATTTTCTTCGGCACTCTTCATCAGGTAGTCGATGATCTCTTCAGGCTTTTTGCCTGCTAGGTCGTTGACTGAAATACTATCTTGATCAACCATCACGGCAACTGCAAAGTCGACGATTGCTTGCAAGTCCCAGTCTTTTCGTTCGCCCTGAGTATGAACTTGCACAGTATGCGCAACTGTTCGTTTGATCATTGACATGATGACAGGCTTTAAGGACTCATCTTCCATGATGACTTGCTGACGCTGAGCATAGATCACTTCACGCTGAGCACGCATAACATCATCATATTGAAGAACTTGCTTACGAGTATCGTAGTTATTACCCTCGACCCGTTTCTGAGCAGATTCCACCTGCTTAGAGATCATCTTCGATTGAATAATTGCATCATCGTCTTCAACTTTCATCCTGTGCAAAAGATCCTTGATCCGATCAGAACCGAAACGCAACATCAGATCATCTTCCAAGGACAAATAAAATTGTGTGACACCAGGATCGCCTTGCCGCCCTGAGCGTCCGCGCAGCTGGTTGTCGATACGGCGTGACTCATGACGTTCGGTCCCAATGACAGCTAAACCGCCCACATCGGTCACACCAGGTCCCAATTTAATATCAGTCCCACGACCAGCCATGTTGGTTGCGATCGTAACTGCTCCTCGCTGACCAGCGTTAGTAATAATATCAGCTTCTTTGGCATTGTTTTTAGCATTCAATACCGCGTGCGGCACGCCTGCTTTGTCGAGTAAAGCAGACAAATATTCGGAAGTTTCGACTGCGACCGTCCCCACTAGGATCGGCTGGCCGGCTTCATGACGCGTCTTGATATCTTCAACAACGGCATTAAATTTACTAATTAGGGTCGGATATAAAAGATCTGGCCGATCATCACGAATAACTGGTTTATTGGTCGGGACCCCAACAACTTCCATGTTGTATATTTCACGGAACTCTTCTTGTTCGGTTTTCGCCGTCCCAGTCATCCCGGCTAACTTCTTGTACATTCTAAAGAAGTTCTGGTAGGTAATATTGGCCATTGTCTTGGTCTCTTCCTCGATTGTGACCCGTTCTTTAGCTTCAATGGCCTGGTGCAAGCCATCCGAATAACGCCGACCGTCCATGATTCGTCCGGTAAATTGATCAACGATCAAAACTTCGCCATCACGAACCACGTAATCTTTATCATTGATCATAATATAGTTAGCACGCAAAGCATTATCCAAATGATGATTCAACGCAGTGTTATCCGGGTCAAATAAGTTGGTTAACCCGAAATACTTTTCGCCTTTTTGAATCCCTTGTTCGGTCAAAGAAACAGTCTTAGATTCCAAATCGACTTTAAAATCTTTTTCTTTAGTCAGAGTTTTTGCAAACCTGTCTGTTCTAATATAGAGCTTAGTCGAACCTGTTGCTTGACCAGAGATGATCAGCGGTGTCCGGGCTTCATCGATCAAGATCGAGTCCACTTCGTCGACGATTACAAAGTTCAGCGGCCGCTGAACCATATCATCCTTATAAACGACCATGTTGTCTCTCAGGTAATCAAACCCTAGCTCACTGTTAGTTGAGTAGGTGATATCAGAGTTATAGGCTGCACGTTTTTCCTCTGCAGAGATACCATTGACATTCAAGCCAACTGTCAAGCCGAGCCAATTATATAATTCGCCCATTTCAGTCGCATCGCGTGAGGCTAAATATTCGTTGACCGTAACGACATGCACACCCTGTTGCGCTAATGCATTCAAGTAGACTGGCATCGTCGCCGTCAATGTCTTACCTTCACCAGTCTTCATCTCAGCGATGTTGCCTTCATGTAAGACGATCCCGCCAATAATTTGCACATGGAACGGATACAAGCCAAGAACGCGCCGAGCCCCTTCACGTGCGACCGCAAAAGCTTCCGGCAAGATGTCGTCCAAGGTCGCGCCATCCTGGACGCGCCCTTTCAGTTCCGGTGTTTTAGCCTGCAGTTCTTCGTCAGACATTGCCTCCATATCGGCAGCAAAAGCTTCAACTTTTTCAGCAATCTTATCTAACCGTTTCAGTTCTCTTTTATCGCTTTCAACCCATTTTTTCAGGACATTTGCCATGAAATAATTCCCTTCTTTAACTACATAATTCAGTTCAAATATTTTTAAGCTTTAAGTTACAATACACTAAATTACATTTTAGCATTGTTAAATACAAATGAAAACAAAAAAGTTAGCTCTTTGCCATGTCCTAAGTACCCGCAACACCATTGCAAAGCTTGCGGTTTCTGAGCTTCAAATTGAGCTCCTAGTCTCGCTCCCCTCTTTTTTCTCAAAAAAACAGGGGAGCACTTCGCATGCTCTCCTGCAGTTAACTGATCAATTCAATTATTGTCCTGCTTCGATCAAACCGTAGCGTCCGTCATTGCGGCGGTAAACGATGTTGACCCCTTCTGTTTCCGAATCTTCATAGATAAAGAAGTTATGTCCCAGCATTTCCATTTGTAAAACGGCTTCTTCACTATCCATCGGTTTTAAAGCAATATTTTTAGTCCGGACGATTTGAATATCGTCTTCATCTTGTTCTGGTGCAGGTTCAGCCGCCGTCGGCTGTTCGAAATCGAGACCTTTAAAGCCTTTTTCCCGTGATTTACGGTTGATCTTTGTCTTATGCTTTCTGATTTGCCGCTCAAGTTTATCGGTTACCAAATCAATACTGCCGTACATATCAGGTGATGTTTCTTCTGCCCGCAACACTAAGTACGGCAACGGGATCGTTACTTCGACCTTAGCATTTTTGTCGGAGTATACCTTCAAGTTAACATGAGCAGTTGAATTTGAGGTATCTTCAAAGTACTTCTCCAGCTTGGTAAGTTTCTTTTCAACATACCCGCGTAAAGCTGCTGTCACCTCAATATTCTCACCACGTACGTTGATTTTTAACATGGTCAACCTCTCCTTTCACAACTGGAAATTTAACTTCCAGTGGGTGGATATCTGAATTTTCAGATATCTCATCTACAAATCAATTATAATAGAAAGCGGTTGAATAAACAAATTTTTCTCTTTTTACCGGTGAAAATATTTAAGAATTTGTTCGCTTAACGCGCTAGCGTCAGGGAATGAACGGCACCCGCCCCGTGCTCTTGCAAAATATGTTTAGCGTGGTACAAAGTCCTGCCTGTGGTATAAATATCATCAACTAATAGGATCTCTTGACCATTTAAATCTTTTTTCCCAGCATAGACAAACGGCTGCCTGGTTTCCATCCGGGCCTTGCGTGTCTTGGTGGACTGTTTGACCCGTTCTTCTTTTTGGCGAAACGCTAACAGCTGTAAAGCATTGAAACCGGCAAGCAGTCCTTGGACCTGGTTAAAACCGCGTTTGCGCTTTGTTTGCTCATCCACTGGGATCAAGACTAGCACCCTATGGGGATCACTTTTTTCCTGAACAAATCGTGAAAACTGGTCTTGAAACACCAAACGAAAGCGATAATCTCCTGCAAATTTATAGCGCTGCATATAATCTTTCATCGCTTGGTCGTAGCGGTATAGTGCCCGGTTATTCAACAATTCCAACTCCCCCATCTTGGACCAGCGCTGACAGTCCGGACACAAATCTTCATTTTTTTGCAGCCGGCCGCAACCCGGACAAACCATTTGACCACGCAGTGTTTCAAACTCCTTTTGACAAGCAGGACACACAACCGGTAACTGCACAGGTTGTAAAGACAACAGCCATTCTAAAGTTAACGGCTGAAAAATTGAACAGCCGCAAAGCAAACACTTAGCCATTTAAAAGCTTCATCCCCTTGTAATTCATTTCATTGATCTGGTGGAGCGCCATTTTGACATTTTTGGCAGGATCAGAACAGATAAAAACCACATCTCCGTTCGGACGCTCCTGATCACGTCCCACTCGGCCGGCAATTTGAACCAAGGCGGCAGCAGAAAAAGTCGGCTGATCGGCTCCAAGGACCATGACGTTTAGTCGAGGAAAAGTGACCCCACGCTCGAGAATGGTGGTCGTTACCAGATAATTTAACTGATGGCTGCGCAATGCCTGGACTTTGTCGATCCGGGCTGGATCGGCTGAAAAAACGGTTGTCCCTTGATATTTTGGGCCGACGACCGCAGCCACAGCCTGTAAAGTTGGCTGAAGCAGCTTGATTTGGGGAACAAACACCAAAAAAGGCAATTTTTCCTGACTCCAAGCTCGTAAAAGCCGCCCGACTTTTCGCGGCAAGATCCCGCCGGTAATTTTTTTCTCCCAAGAACCCTGAAGAAAAACGCGCGGGAGCGGCAAAAGATGCTGGTGAAAACGTAACGGCAAATAGGATACAGCCAGCTGATGCTGTTTGACCCGCTTTAGCAGCTGCGCGCTGGGAGTTGCGGTCAGATAGACCATTGTACTTTGTTTTTTACGAGCACGCTGCGCCGCTTGCTCTAGGATCTGGTTGTTGGCAAATGGAAAAGCATCGACTTCATCGATCACCAATACATCGAATGCTTCTTTAAAGCGTAATAGTTGATGGGTCGTACAAATCGTCAATTGGCTATAGTGATAGGGAAGTGAACTATGTCCATGTAAAAGCACCGGCAAACAACCAGTAAAAGCCGCACAGATCCGGGGGTACAATTCGTTGCAGACATCAACTCTCGGAGACGCCAAGCAGATCCTTTTACCCTGCAGCAAGGCTTTTTCTAGTGCAGCAAACAACATTTCGGTTTTACCGGCACCAGTTACCGCCCATAATAAATATTCGCCCGGCCGGTCAACTGCTTTTTTCATCTGAGCAGAACTTTCTTCTTGCCAAGGTGCCAGACTTCCTTGCCAGCTCAAGGGAGAATGCTGCATGGGAGGAAATGAGTTAGGTTCTGGTAAATGATATAATTGAGCCGTTGACGTCACCCTGCCCAAGAGAATGCACTCTGGACAGTAATAGCCTCCATTTGGCAAAATGACCTCGTGTTTGGGGATTTTTGACAAGCAGCGTTGACATTTTATATAGTTACCTTGTTCTACCATCGCAGGATAAGCAGCGTCTTTCAGCAAAACACGCAGATCCGCCGGGATCTCTTCTTCCAGCAGGACTCTGCCATACAAATCGGCCAGCTCCATTTTTAC
The DNA here is from genome assembly GCF_003864415.1 of Ligilactobacillus salitolerans. Taxonomy (GTDB): domain Bacteria; phylum Bacillota; class Bacilli; order Lactobacillales; family Lactobacillaceae; genus Ligilactobacillus; species Ligilactobacillus salitolerans. Next base: position 5,262 of record NZ_BFFP01000052.1, on the reverse strand, counting down.
CACCTCATAGTATATATACGCAAAAAAATCAATTTTTAGAGAGGAATTTTCAAATGCAGCCATATTTAACCGTCAAAACTGCCGGAAGCTTTGAAATAGATATCAAAAAATCACGTTTTATCTGTAATATCGCGCGGACTGAAACTCAAGAAGAAGCGGAAGATTTCATTGCCCACATTAAACAAAAACACGCCTCGGCAAATCATAACTGTTATGCGTATGTCTTAGGCATGAAAAACGAGGTCGTCAAACAAAATGACAACGGTGAGCCTTCCGGGACCGCCGGTAAACCAATATTAAACGTCTTGCAGCAATTAGAACTGCGAAACGTCACCGCCGTTGTGACTCGTTATTTTGGCGGGATCAAATTGGGAGCTGGCGGTCTGATCAGGGCTTACAGCAACTCCACCTCTCAGACGATCGAACAGCTCGGTATCGTTGCCAGACAGCCGCAAACAGAAGCTGCGATCACCATCGCCTACCCGTTGCAAGGAAAATTGACCAATTTTTTAGAAAAACAGCAGTTATCCATTATAGATACACAATTTACCGATCAAGTGACCATCACAATTGCCATTAATACGGCAGATTATGCAGCCAAAACCGCAGCAATCAACGACTTTTTAAATGCCCAGGCAACTTTTACCAAGGGCCAAGAAAAATATCATGAGCTGCCGTGGTCAACTAAAGATCAGCCACCCAGATATTAAAAAAAGTGTTTCCGCAGAAACGACGGAAACACTTTTTTTCTCACTATTTTTTCAAATGGTAGTTATAGGTCGCCACAATGATATTCTCACGTGTATTAAGTGAGTTCCGCAACCGAAGCGCAGTCTGGTTATGCAAAATATTTTGCCAAGGCTTACGCGGTACAAATTGCGGAACTAGGACTGTCACTGAATCATTGCGTTCAGAAGAGTTTTTCGCGATCACATCACAGAAACGAACCACCGGTGTCACAACAGAACGGTAAGAAGAATGCAGATCGACGAAACGAACCTCTGGAAAGGCTTGTTTAAATTCATTAGCCGTCTCGTGTTCTTTTTTAGGATCAGTGTCAAAAGAAACATGCATTGCGATCACATTTTTACTGATCGAACGGGCGTAATTGATTGCGCCAGTCGTTACGTGAGTCACAGAACTGACCAAAACAACGACGGTCGAGCCCGTATAATCATGCAGCTGCTGAACTTGGGCATTGACCCGCAACTGTTCGGCGACTCGTACATAATGCTGTCTGATCCGATAAAAACCATACAGCAAGACTGGCATAATGATCAGGTATGGCCAAACATTGGAAAAATGCAGCCAGAATAGAAAAACGACCAGTGCCAAGGAAATCGCAGCACCTAAAAAGTTAAAGCTGGAATTTAAGATCCAATGCTTGCCCCGCTCGCGGAACCAGTGAATGATCATTCCTGACTGCGAGAGCGTAAATGGGACAAAAACGCCAACAGCATATAACGGGATCAAAAGATTTGTCTGTCCATGGAAGATAAAGATCAAGACGATAGCCCCAAGAGCCAAAGCTACGATCCCATTTGAATAGCCCAGACGGTCCCCTTTATCCATGAACATATGCGGCATATATTTGTCTTTGGCTAAGTTGTATGCCAAGATCGGAAAAGCTGAAAATCCAGTATTAGCTGCCACAGCCAAGATCATCGCGGTCGAAAGCTGTAAAAGGTAATAGAAGACTCCATGGCCAAAAATGGCGGAACCGATCTGGGAGAGAACAGTCTCTTGGCTGTTCGGTAAAATACCCAAATAGAAACTCAAAAAGGTAATACTTGCAAAAAATACTGCCAAGATCAAAGCCATGATCGCTAAAGTGTTGCCAGCATTTTTCCTGCGCGGCCGTTTAAAATTCGGAACTGCATTACTAATTGCTTCAACCCCCGTTAAGGATGAAGACCCCGCCGAGAATGCCCGCAAGAATAACACCAGAGTCATGCCCTGAACCGGTGCTCCCAGATCAGCCGCTGCACTGTAATGGATATTGCCTGTCGCGATATTGACCAGACCCCAGATTATCATCACCGCGATCATGACGACGAAAAGATAGACCGGCACAGTGAGGAATGATGCTGACTCGCGCATGCCGCGCAAATTTAATGTCATAATAAAGATCACGATCAAAACTGCCAGTAAAACAGCATGCGGCCGCAAAGCAGGAATGGCAGAAGTGATCGCCTCTGTTCCAGAGGTCACTGAAACCGCCACGGTCAGCATATAATCTACCAGAAGCGAGCCTCCGGCCATTAAGCCGGCCCCTGCACCCCAATTTTTGGTGGCGACCACATAAGCTCCCCCGCCTGAAGGATAGGCATGAATAATCTGACGATAAGACATCGTGATCGCAAAGAGCAAAATCAATACGATCGCAGCCGCAGGCACGGAATACCATGTTGCAGCGGCTGATAAAACCAATAAGGTAGTTGTGATCTGTTCAGTCCCATAAGCAACTGACGACAATGCGTCTGAAGAAAGTAATGCCAAAGCCTTAAATTTAGTTAGAGCTTGACCGCCCTCATCGTTAGTTTTCAAAGGTTTGCCGATCAGCAAACGTTTTAAGTAACGCCACATATTATTTACTCCTTTAGGCCTAAATTTAATTTCCTGATTAAAATAGCTTAATTCTACACCATATTCAAAAGAAAAAGAACTTTGCAGAAAACATATTTATGAAAAGACTTTTTCAAAATGCGAATCTTATATTACTCCATTCAAACACCAAAGTGCAAGCTTTTGTTGCATCATTTGGCAAAGAGTTTTGCAAAGAGATCTTGGCCAAATGATGTCCGCATATTTTTGGCGTGAGAGATCACTACTGATAATTGAAGAAACAAGCAGCTTGAAAATAATTCTTCCCACAAAAAAAGCCAGGAGCAAGCTCCTGGCTTTTTACGATCCTGATTACATCATACCGCCCATGCCGGCACCTGGTTGTTGACCAGCACCTGCATTGTCTTTTTCATCTGGTTTGTCAGCTACAACAGCTTCTGTTGTCAACAACAAAGCAGCAACGGAGGAAGCATTTTGCAAGGCCGAGCGGGTAACTTTAGTTGGGTCAACGATCCCAGCTTTGATCATGTCTTCCCATTGACCATTGGCAGCGTTAAAACCGATCCCCGGTTTCTCGCTCTTCAATTTCTCAACGATCACGGAACCTTCAAGCCCAGCATTAAATGCAATTTGGCGAACTGGTTCTTCCAAAGCACGCTTAACAATGTTGATCCCTGTCTGCACGTCACCGTCTTCTTCTAAAGCAGCAACCTTATCGATCACATTGATCAAGGCTGTTCCGCCACCCGGAACGAAACCTTCTTCAACAGCGGCACGAGTTGAGTTCAAAGCATCTTCGATCCGATACTTACGTTCCTTTAATTCAGTTTCAGTTGCAGCACCAACTTTGATCACAGCAACGCCGCCGGCCAGCTTAGCCAAACGTTCCTGTAACTTCTCGCGGTCAAAGTCAGAGGTTGTTTCACTGATCTGTTTTTTGATCTGTGCAACACGTTCTGTAATTTGATCCTTGTTGCCAGCACCCTCAACGATCGTGGTGTTTTCTTTGTCAACAGTGATTTTACCTGCAGTCCCCAATTGATCGATCGTTGTATCTTTCAATTGCAAACCTAAATCATCAGTAATGACAGTAGCACCAGTCAAGATCGCAATGTCTTGCAGCATTTCTTTGCGACGATCGCCAAAGCCTGGGGCTTTAACAGCAACGACATTGAAAGTCCCGCGGATCTTGTTGAGAACCAATGTTGGCAAAGCTTCGCCTTCGATATCATCAGCAATGATCAATAAAGGACGGCCTTGCTGCACGATATTTTGCAGTAATGGCAAAATGTCTTGAATATTAGAGATCTTCTTGTCTGTGATCAAGATGTATGGATTGTCCAAGTTGGCTTCCATTTTATCTTCATCAGTCACCATATACTGTGACAAGTAGCCGCGATCAAACTGCATCCCTTCAACAACTTCGAGTGATGTATCGATCCCTTTTGACTCTTCGATCGTAATTACACCGTCATTGCCGACTTTTTCCATCGCTTCAGCGATCAAATTACCTGTTTCTTCACTGGCAGAGGAAACGGCAGCAATTTGGCTGATATCGCTCTTTGAAGAAACATCATGCGACATTTCATGCAATGCTTCCACAGCGGCTCTAGTTGCCTTGTCGATCCCGGTTCTGATCCCAACAGGGTTAGCACCGGCGGTAACATTCTTCATACCTTCTGTGACAATAGCTTGTGCTAAAACAGTAGCAGTTGTCGTCCCGTCACCAGCAATGTCATTAGTTTTAGAAGCAACTTCTGCAACTAACTTAGCACCCATGTTTTCAAAATGATCTTCCAATTCAATACTCTTAGCAATTGTTACACCATCGTTAGTAATGGTTGGGGAACCGTATGTCTGTTCCAAGACAACGTTCCTGCCCTTAGGACCGATCGTTGATTTAACTGTATTCGCTAATTTATCTACACCTGCGAGCATCTTAGCCCGTGCATCTTCAGAAAATTTAATTTCTTTAGCCATTAATTTTTCACCTCATCAAAGAATTAGAGTTTCAGCTTGTTAAAGTTATTCTACAACGGCAATAATATCGTTAGCACGAACGACCAGATACTTATCGCCTTCATAAGTTACTTCAGTTCCAGCATATTTATCATAGACTACTGAGTCCCCAACTTTAACATCTGGGACACTCTTTTCACCATTGTCAAGGGTACGACCTGCACCCACAGCAATCACTTTGCCAGTTTGCGGCTTCTCTTTAGCATTACTTGCTAAAACGATCCCACCAACTGTTTGTTCTTCTTCCTCAGTCACTTCAAGGATAACTCTGTCTCCTAATGGTTTCAGCACTCTAGATCCCTCCAATTTTCTTTTTTAGCACTCACTATCGTTAAGTGCTAATTCAATTACAGTTATTATCATAAACACTTTATTTCCAATTTGCAACCCTTTTTTATCACTCTGCCTCCCGGAGTGCTAACTTTAATTATTTTTTTAAATATTTCTTTTGAAGGTCTAAGCTGGAGTTTGGCCGCTCACTAAGTGTAAAGTTTTGGTTGGTTTTAAAAAATTAGGGCTTTTTCTTCTAGTTTGAAAGTTCACAATGTCGTGCAGGCTAAAAATAGTGCTTGCTTAACACCAAAAAGGACTATTATCCTTATACATGTAATCAGCACAAAACATGAAAAGAGGATAATAGCCCCATGAATAATATTGTAGCTGAATTAGTCAAAATTT
>NZ_BFFP01000051.1 GCF_003864415.1 Ligilactobacillus salitolerans | reverse complement strand
CACTTCTTGTACATCGATTCGATGTTTTGTCTAGGGCTTCCTTCAGATTCTACCTCGCAATAGACACCCTTGCCTTCGACTTGTGATACCGACCACTACGGCTCACAGCGGACTCACACCGCCTAGTTACTGCCCATGCCGGGCGCACCAAAAAAAGGCTGTCCTTCCAATTTCGGAATGACAGTCTTTTTGTTCAGCAATTAAGCTTCAGCAGAATTTTCTTTTTTCCATAAGCCCAAGATCACAGCGGAAATGATCGAACCAACGATCACAGCCAAGAAGTAACCCCAGATGTTAGTTGCAAGCGGTGAAACCCAGAAACCACCATGCGGTGCAGGCACGCCGACTTTCAGCCAGCCAACGATTGCGCCCGCAATTGCAGAGCCGATCACACTTGACGGGATCACATGACCCGGATCAGCTGTAGCAAATGGAATCGCACCTTCAGTGATGAAGGAGAAGCCTAAGACCCAGTTAGTGATCCCAGCCTTTCTTTCGTCATCGGTAAACTTGTTCTTCCATACCAGCGTTGCAATAGCTGTTTCAAATGGCGGAACCATTCCGCCAACCATAACAGCGGCCATCAGCATTGCTGCTTGGGCGGAGTTAGGATCGTTTGCAAATGCACCAGCGGCGAACACGTAGGCAGCCTTGTTGAAAGGACCACCCATGTCGATCGCCATCATACCGGCTAAAATCAAACAGATCAGGACAGAATTACCCGTTCCTAAGTTGTTCAGGAAGTTGGTGATCCAGACATTGATCGTTGAGAAGATCGGGTTCAAGATGAAGAACATTACCAGCGAAACAAACAGTAAGCCCAGGATCGGATAGATCAGCATTGACTTCATGCCGCTGACAGATTGCGGTAATTTAGCACAGATTTTTTCGAGCCACTTCATGAAGTAACCGGCGATGAAACCTGCAGCCAGACCGCCCAAGAAACCACCAGCTGATTTGGCATCAGTCAGGACGTTAGCGGTATAAGCTCCGCCGTATGCGCCAGTATAAACTGTCGCCATGAAGCCGCCGGCAAACCCTGGCATCAGACCTGGCTGATCAGCGATCGCCTCAGCAATATAAGCGGCCAAAACAGGTACCATGAAGGCAAAAGCCATATTTCCGGCATTGTTTAAGAAGATGAAAGCCAACGATTTAGGTCCGCCAGCAAAGTTTTCGATGATAAACGAGAGAGCCATCAGGATCCCACCACCGATAACAAACGGCAGCATGTGGGAAACACCATTCATCAACTGACGGTAAATGCCGCCCCAGCCTTTATCGCCGGAATCCACTGAACCTTCATCAGCACTTTCGCTGCCGTTAGCATGGTAGGTACCAGCTTCGTCATTCAAGATCGCGTTGATCAAAGTTTCTGGATCTTTGATTGCAGCAGTAACAGCTTTACTGATAACTTTTTTGCCGTCAAAACGACCCATCGAAACTTTTTTGTCAGCGGCGATCACAACACCAGCGGCACGCTCGATTTCGCTGGCAGATAATTTGTGCTTAGTTCCTTCTGAGCCATTGGTTTCAACCTTGATGTTGACACCCAATTTGGCAGCAGCTTTTTTCAAATTATCTTCGGCCATGTAGGTATGGGCGATCCCATTCGGACAAGCAGTAACGGCAACCAGGTATGGCTTATCGCTATCAACTGCAGCTTGATCGGCAGCCTGTTCAGCTTTTTCTTGTGCCTCATTTTCGGCTTGCTTCTTACCAACGGCTTCCGAGAAAATGTCTTGCACTTTGTCGGGAGTATCGGCATCTTTCAAGGCGGAAACGACCTTAGGATCAAGCAGGACCTGGGATAAAGCAGCTAAGGCTTGCAAATGAGTATTATCGCCGCCTTCAGGGGCAGCAATCATGAAGAACAAGTGAGCTGGTTGGCCATCAAGGGAGTCATAGTCGACGCCTTCGACGCTGCGAGCAAACATAACGGCCGGCTTTTTAACGGCTTTGTCATGGGCATGAGGAATAGCGATGCCATCGCCCATACCGGTTGAATTTTCGGCTTCACGAGCCAAAATGTCTTTTTTGTAAAGTTCTTCATCATCGATGATACCTTTTTCAAAGTAGTGATGAACCATCTCATTGATCACGTCTTCTTTGCTTTTTGCTTGAAGATCCATGATCATGAGGTCGGTCATCAAAAGTTCGCGAATATCCATAGATAAACTCCTCTCGTAAGAAAACAGGGCGGAGCTAACCGGTTAGACACCGAGCATTATCGGACTCTGCCATTATAACGCGGTCTTAAGCGTCGTGAGAGCAGAGTTGGATAAGCAGAAGTGGCTGGTTTGCGGAGCCCGACTACAAAACAGGGCGGAGCTAACCGGTTAGGTACCGAGCATTATCGGACTCCACCATTATGGCGCGGTTTTAAGTGCCGTGATGGTAGAGTTGGATAAGCGGAAGTGGCTGGTTTGCGGAGCCCGACTACAAAACAGGGCGGAGCAAACCGGTTAGGTACCGAGCATTATCGGACTCCACCATTATGGCGCGGTTTTAAGTGCCGTGATGGTAGAGTTGGATAAGCGGAAGTGTCTGGTTTGCGGAGCCCGACTATGAAACAGGGCGGAGCATGGCGGTCAGAAGACGAGCACTATCGGGCTTTGACATTATAGTGCGTTTTTTGCACTATGAGGTCGAAGCTGGATAGGAGGAATCTTCTGCCATGCGGAGCCCGACTATAAAAACAGGGCGGAGTGAAGCGATTAGCAGGTGAGCATTATCGGACATCGGCCTATAATGCGGTTTTAAGCATTGTAGGCTGATGTTGGATAAGCACAACCTGCTGCTTCACGAAGCCCGACTATGAAGCATTTCCTGAACCTCGGTTAGTCAACGAGTTCAGATTTAGCTTCGTTTAATACTGTTCTTCCTATTCATGCCACTCTGTGATTTTGATCTGAGGTAAGATTTCCTCAATCTTTTCTCTAGTAGCTAGATCTTCTGAGAAAGTTGTGGCAGAACCGCAAGCTAAGCCGTACTTGAAAGCTTCTTGCGGATCGTTGGTTTTCGTCAACGTTCCTGTAAAGCCGGCGATCATTGAGTCCCCTGCTCCAACAGAATTGATGACTGTGCCTTTTGGTGCTTCGGAACGATAAACGTGGTCCTTAGTCACCATCAAACCGCCCTCTGCCGCCATCGAGACCAGCACATGCTGGGCGCCAAGGTCCAGTAATTTGCGTGCATTAGCCACAATATCGGCAATGCTGTTTAATTGAACACCGAACAGCTCAGCCAGCTCATGGTTATTCGGCTTAACCACCAACGGATGCTCCGGCAAGGTCTTGAGCAGGCTTTCACCCGTTGTATCGATCACAAACTGCGCGCCCTTTGAACGAATAATCTTGATCAAATCTAAATAAAAATCATTGCTTAAACTCGGGACAAGACTGCCTGCAAAAATAACAGTGTCTTGTGGGGTAAGTTGTTCAAATTGCGCGGAGAATGCCTGAACCTCAGCCTCTGAGATTGCTGGACCTTGACCGTTGATCTCGGTCTCATTTTGAGCCTTGATCTTAACGTTGATCCGGGTATCGGCCGCTATCCGGGTAAAGCTTGTTTGCAAGCCCAAACCTTGTAAAGCATTATCGACGAAATCGCCGGTAAAGCCGCCCAAAAAACCAAGAGCAGTGTTCTCGTGGCCCAATTCCTTGAGGATCCGGGAAACGTTGATCCCTTTGCCTCCGGGAAGCTTGTTGTCATAGTCCATTCGATTGACTTCGCCCAGCGTCAAATTTTTGAGCTGAACGATATAGTCAATTGCCGGATTGACAGTTACTGTATAAATCATGCCTGTTAACCCTCCAAAATATTGGTCTGCCTACTGTACTTTTCAAAAACAGGGTGCGATAAGCCAGTCGTAATGAGCGTGACCTCTGCCAAATCAGCGACTTTGACAAAAGAAACTGAATCAAACTTCGACTTATCGGCCAGGACAAACGCTTCTTCTGCTTGGGACAAGGCCGCTTGTTTGACTGCTGCCTCATCTGGATCTGGAGTGGTCAGCCCGAACTCATCATGAACACCATTGATCCCAAGAAAAACCTTATTGAATCGATAATGCTGCAAGTCGCGGACCGCTTTGACTCCAATGATCGCCTTTGTGGTGTTTTTCAGCATCCCTCCCAGTAAAATCGTCCGTACGCCTTGATCTGCCAGCTGTGAAGCATGGGGGACTGCATTAGTCACCACCGTTAAATGCTGGTCTGGGCGCAAGTAGGGCACCAGCGCCAAGGTACTCGTTCCCGCATCCAAGAATAAAACATCCTCATCTGCGATCCTAGTCGCGGCCAGTTGCGCCAGCTGATCTTTAGCCGACACATTTTGACTGGCTTTACCCAGCATATCTAACTCTCGTTGGAGAGCATGCTTAGCCTTGGCACCGCCATGGATCCTGATCAAAGATCCCTGTTCTTCTAAAATTTGCAAGTCACGGCGCGCTGACGAAGCTGAACAATTTGTCTTGGCACAAATATCATTTAGTTTGACAACCTTGTTGCCGCGCAACATTTCCAAGATCACCTGTTGCCTTTGCTCTGCAAGCACTTCCATCACCTTCCTTCGATATATTAGCAAATTCTCAACTGAAAATCAATCATAATCATCCAAAATAATTCACTTTCATTCAATTATTTGTTAAGTGAGACCAAATTTTGCTTAAAAATGTTCTTTTGCTAAAAAAATCAGTCAAAATCAACCAAAGCAGACAAATCTCATTTCTTAGCTTAAAATATAAGTAAGAATTGCAGTGGAAGGATGAAGAGCATGAATAAAAAAGCCGTTGTCTTAGTGAACCTAGGCACCCCAGAAGCACCAACTACCGTCAAAGTCCGTGAATACTTAGAGACCTTTCTTTCAGATCGGCGCGTAATCAAAATGCCGCCAGCCCTCTGGCAGCCCATTTTGCAAACCATGATCTTGCCGCACCGCCCGCAAAAATCCGCCAAACTCTACCAGCAGATCTGGACCAAGGACGGCTCACCTTTACTGCTTTATGCCAAAACGCAGCAAAAACTGCTCCAAAAGCGTTTGCCAAACTACCGCGTGGAAATTGCGATGTCCTACAGTCACCCGCGGATCAGTGAGACCATGGACAAACTGCTGCAAGATGGGATAGATGACATTACCGTTTTACCGCTGTACCCGCAGTATTCCGGGACAACGGTCGGCTCCATTTTTGACGAAGTTAGCGATTATTTCCGTGGGACTGATAAAATTGTGGACTTGCACTTCATTCATTCCTTCTATCAAGAACCTGCCTATATCGACTACTATGCTCAAAAAATCAGACAGCGGCTCCAAGAAACTCCGGTCGATGCCCTGCTCTTTTCCTACCATGGATTGCCTAAATCCTACGCGACTGACGGCGACCCTTATCCGCAGGAATGTCGAGAAACGACCGAACTGATCATGCAAAGAGTTGGAAATGTCAAATACTTCCAGACCTTCCAGTCTAAATTTGGCCCCGGCGAATGGCTCAAACCTGCAACGGACACAACATTGAAAGGGCTGCCGCACCGCGGTTACAAGAAGATCATGGTGATCGCACCGAGCTTTGTCGCTGACTGCCTGGAGACCTTGCAGGAATTAGAGATCGAAAACAAGGGTTATTTTATGACTCACGGCGGAGAACAGTTCATCTACCTGCCTCCGTTTAACGGCGATCCGCAATTTGCCGACTTGCTGGCGGAGTTAGTAGCCAAGAAAAGCTGAATCTGCAGCTAGCATTGCTTTCAAAGCTGAGGATTTTTTATCCACAAATATTTTATTGCCGGGGCTCGAGTTTCCTTCTTGAGCCCCTTCTTCGGCGGACTTGGGGCTGGAGATCTCTATATAAAAAGAACCCTCGGCCAAAAAATAATACCGTGGGTCCTTTACTATTTACATTAAAACTATCACTTACTGCTTTGTGTCTTTGGTAATGTCCTCACCAAAGTACTTCTTGGATAACTTGGTCAGCGTTCCATCTTTTTTGAGCGCCTGCAAAGCTTTGTTGTACTTAGCCCGCGTCTTAGGTGTCTGCTTGTTGAACATGCCTGATACTTTGACTGGATCGGCTTCGTCTGAAAGATCCTTGATCTTCAAGCCCTGAGCAGCATGGTCCTTCTTATAAGCATACCAAGCTTCGGCGGAGTTGATCGTACCATCCGCACGCCCATCCCGTACTAGGGAAAGTGTCGTCGCAAATTCGCCGGATGAGACGATTTTAGCCTTGTATTTCTTGGCTAATTGTTCATTATTTGTGCCTGTCCCTTCGGCAAATTTCTTACCGGCAATATCCTTTAGGATTTTCAGCGAACTGCTGTCAGGTGTGATCAGCACGTAAGGCGAATAAATGTAAGGGTTAGAAAATTTATAAACCTTCTTACGTGCTGGTGTCTCCGAAATGTCGTTCATCACGACATCATACTTTTTGGAACCTAAGCCGGCAACGAGCGAATCCCATTTAGTCGGAACAAACTGAGCTTTCAGCCCCATCTTCTTAGCCAAAGCCGTCCCTAATTCAACTTCAAAATCGGTCAGCTTGCCAACTTTGCGATAAGAATATGGCTTGTAGGTCCCTTCCAGACCGATCGTCAGCTTGCCTTTAGTCTTAAGCTCCGATTTAAACGAATCTTGGCTCTGGCTGGAGCTTTTACTGCCGCACGCCGCCAGCGTAAATGTTAATGCAATAATTGCTAAAGAGAAAAATAAACCACGTAATTTTTTCATGTTTTCAATCCTTTCTGACTACTTTAATGCCTTGGCTTCCAGGTCGGAGAAAGTCATCGCGGAAATAAAGTTCCGGATCCGCGCATTTTCCTGCTCCTCGTTAAAAAACCTCTCCGGCTCCCCATCAAAAATGATCCTGCCATCCTCAACAAAGACGATTTTATCCGCGATTTGCCGGGCAAAAAAGAGGTTGTGGGTCACGATGACCAGTGACTGTTTTTCACGCGCCAGGTCTGCTAAGACCTTCAGCACTTCTGCTTCCAATTCCGGATCCAAGGCTGAGGTCGGTTCATCCAGCAAAATATACTCCGGGTGCATCGCCAGTGAGCGCGCAATTGCTACTCGCTGCGCTTGACCGCCGGAAAGCTGTTCCGGGTATGTAGCTGCCTTGTTTTTTAAGCCAACCTTATCCAGCAGCTCTAAGGCTTCCTGCTCTGCCTGCTTTTTAGGCTGTTTTAAGACCTGGACTGGACCTTCGACCACATTTTGCAAGACCGTTTTGTGGGGAAATAAATTATAATCCTGAAAGACCATCCCAGTCTTCTTGCGCAAATTTAAAACCTGTTTAGCAGAAATTTTTTGGGCAAAGTCGATCTCTAGCTCAGCAAGCTGATACTGGCCGCTTTCCGGTCGCTCCAGCAGGTTTAAGGACCGTAACAGCGTTGATTTGCCAGAACCAGAGGGACCCACGATCACCGTCGTTTTCCTTTCCGGCAGCTCCAAATTAATGTCTTTTAAAACATGCTGCTCACCAAAGGTTTTATTTAATCCTTCCAAACGCACATTATTCTCCCCCTTGCGGCTGACTCAAATGTCGGTTCGATTTCTTTTCCAAATAATGCTGACCAATCGCCAAAATTGAACAAAAGACCGCATAGATCAAGGCGACCAGCGTGTACATGATCAGCGGCTGGTAATTCTCGGCTGCAATCTGCTGGCTGACTTCAAACATTTCCACGATCGTGATCGAGGCTGCCAGTGAAGTATCTTTGACCAGGCTGATGAAGCTATTTGCCAGCGGCGGTACCGATATGTACAGCGCCTGGGGCAAAATGATCCGCCGTAAGGTCTGTCCGCGGGTCATCCCGATCGACGAAGCCGCTTCCCATTGCCCTTGCGGGACCGAGGTGATCGCTGCCCTGATGGTTTCAGAAGCATAAGCACCGGTGTTCAGCGAGAAAGTAATGATTCCGGCGATAAAAGGCGTCAACTTGATCCCGTGATCCAGCACGCCTGGGATGACTAGGTACGGCAAGCCAAAGTACACGATAAACAACTGCACCAGCAACGGTGTCGAGCGAAAGAGCCAGACATAAAAATTAAAGATCCCCTTAATAACAGCAAAAGCCCGGCCGCGTTGCGCGATCCGAACTAAGGCTGTGATCAAGGCCAGCACTAAACCTAAAGCAAAAGAAATCAGTGACAGGGGGATCGTAAATTTGATCCCGGCCACGATCAATTGCGGGAGCGATGAACTAATAATTTCCCACATAGTAATTTTCTCCTAACATCTGCGATTTTATGAGTAATTGACTTGGCGTTCTTGATCAGCTGCCGGCAAAAAAGCCAGTGCCTGCTTAAAATCAGCCTTTAGGTCCTCCAAGTCTTCGATCCCGACTGACAGGCGTAACAAGCCGGGAGTAATGCCGCTGGCCTCTTGTTCTCCGGCATCCAGCTCAGCATGTGACATCGTGCAAGGATAAGAAAGGATCGTCTCAACGGCCCCTAAGGAAACCGAAAAGAGCGGTAATCTGAGATGCTGCACCAGTGTCCGGACATTTTCTTCACTGCCGACATCAAATGACAAAACAGCGCCGCCTGATGCCGCTTGTTTAGACTGGATCGCGTAATTCGGGTCGCTTCTTAAGCCGGGATAATGCACGCCGGCAACTGCGGACTGCTGCTCTAACCAGCCGGCTAATTCGGTCGCGCCCTCAGTTTCAGCCTTCATCCGAACTTTGAGCGTCTTAAGTCCGCGTAACAGCAGCCAACAGTCGCTGACTCCCAAGGTTGCCCCCATCGCGTTTTGAATGAAGTAGATCTCTTCGCCTAATTTGTCATCCTTAGTCACGACCAAGCCCGCCAAAATATCTGAATGACCCGAAAGAAACTTCGTGGCACTATGCAGCACGAGGTCAGCTCCTAGTTCCAACGGCTTTTGATAAAGCGGCGTCATGAAGGTATTATCGGCGAATAACAAAGCTCCATGTGCATGGGCTGATTGAGCGATTGCTGCCAGATCAACGACTGTCAGGGTCGGGTTAGATGGTGTTTCTGCGTAAACAACCTTGGTGTTTTCCTGGTAAGCTGCTTCCAAAGCTTCTTTGTCATTCAGATCCACAAATGTGTGGCTGATGCCGTAATTGGGCAAAAGCTGGGTCACTAAGCGAAAAGTTCCGCCGTAAACGTCTTTAGTCACAATAATGTGGTCGCCCTGGTGTAAGGACAGAAAAGCGGCACTGATCGCTGCCATCCCCGTTGCAAAGGCAAAGCCGCGGCTGCCGCCCTCCAAGTGTGCAATGCTTTCTTCGACCTGGTCGCGCGTCGGGTTGCCGCTTCTGGCGTAGTCATATTTGCCCAGCTTAGTCGGGTCCTGCTGAGCAAAAGTCGAAGAGAGGTAGACGGGCGAGTTGGCCGCGCCGGTAGCTGGATCCGGCCGGACAGTGTCTTTAATAATTTTAGTTGAATCATCATAGTTGATTTTATGCATATCTTAGCCCTCCGTTGAAGTGACTTGGTTGTGAGAATATTCAGCGCTCTTTGCCAAGGCCTGCTGGATATCCTTGATCAGGTCCTGGCTGTTTTCGATCCCGACTGACAGGCGCAGCAAATTTTTCGTAATATGCTTTTTTTGTCTTTGTTCTTCAGTCAGGTCGGCGTGAGTCTGGGTCGCTGGGACCGTGACCAGGCTTTCAACTCCGCCCAGGCTTTCTGCAAACGAAATGACCCTTAAATGTCTTAAGAACTGATCGACCAACCCTGCATCACGCAGGTAAAAACTGATCATTCCGCCGTGACCAGGATACAAAACTTGCGTGACCAACGGTTCTTTTTCCAAAGCAGTGACCAATTCCTGCGCATTTTTTTCGTGTTTTTCCATCCGCAAGGGCAAAGTCTTTAAGCTGCGGATCAGCAACCAGCAGGAAAATGGATCTAAGACCGCGCCGGTCGTCATCAGATTGCGTTCATAAATCGCCGCGTTTTCGGCGCTCTTACACACGACGGCACCTGCCAAAATGTCATTGTGCCCGCCCAGATACTTGGTCGCGCTGTGAACCACGACATCAGCCCCCTCATCTAAGGGTCTTTGAATGATTGGGGTATAAAAGGTGTTATCGACGATCACTTCTGTTTCATGCTGGTGCGCGATCTCTGCGGTCTTTTGAATGTCGATGAGCTTCATCGTTGGGTTAGACGGTGTTTCCAGCCAGACTGCTTTGACCTGCGGCTTAGCGACTGCTTTTTGCAAGAATTCTGTATCTTGACCGTCCCAGCTGATGAAATCGATGGCATAGTTATGATGCAAGTCGTCGAAGTAGCGAAATGAGCCGCCGTAGAGATCATCTGAGATCACGATCTGGTCGCCGGATCTAAATTTGGAAAAAACCAGCTGGATCGCTGCCATGCCTGAACTTAATGCAAAAGCCTGCACCCCATTTTCCAACTTGCTCAAAGCTGCTTGCAAAACATCCCGAGTCGGATTGTTTTCACGCGCGTAATCGTAACCGGTCGATTCACCCAATCCATGGTGCCGGTATGCCGTTGAAAAATAAACTGGGGTGGAAACTGCACCAGTTTTTTGGTCATCGCTGCGATTGCCTGCCTGAACTAAAAATGTCTCAAGTTCCTCTTTTTCTGCCATTTTCCGCACTCCTTTTCGCTTAATATGTACGACCGACTAACTGGTAGTCTAGCCGGTCTGCTTGCTCTTTTATGTTTTAGATCTTATCTAAGGCTTGTTTAAGGTCGGCGATCAAATCATCAGCATTCTCGACCCCGACTGAAACACGGATCAAATCAGGAGTCGTCCCCGTTGCCAGCAGTTCTTCTTCGCTTAGCTGCGCGTGTGTTGTCGACGCTGGATGAATGATCAAAGATTTGGCATCGGCCACGTTGGCCAGTAAGGAGAACAGTTTCAGATTGTTGATCAATTCTTTGCCAGCTTTCTCCCCGCCCTTAAGTCCCAGGGTAAAGATCGAACCAACCCCGTGAGGGAAGTACTTTTCTGCCAGTTTATGGTACTTGCTGTCCGGTAAACCTGGGTAATTGACCCAAGCCACCTTCTCATGCTGGCTCAAGAATTTAACGATTTTTTCTGTATTGGCAACGTGCCGTTCGACTCGCAGCGAAAGTGATTCAAGTCCTTGCAGCAGTAAGAAGGAGTTAAACGGTGAGATCGCAGCACCCAGGTCCCGCAGTGCTTCTGCTCGTACCTTGGTGGTGAAGGCAGCTGGTGCCAGGTCAGCGAAAACTAGGCCGTCGTATTGGGCGTTAGGCTCAGTAAAACTTGGGTAACGGCCGCTTTTCTTGTAGTCGAATTTGCCATTTTCGACGATCACGCCGCCCATCGTTGTCCCGTGTCCGCCAATAAACTTCGTCGCAGAATGGATCACGATGTCTGCACCGTGTTCTAACGGCTGAACCAAGTAGGGAGTGCCAAAGGTGTTATCGACTAAAAGCAAGATCCCATTTGCATGGGCGATTTCTGCGACCGCCTCAAAGTCGATCAGGTTGATCCCAGGATTGCCGATACTTTCAATATAGAGCGCCTTGGTATGCTCGTTGATCGCTTGGGCAAAATTTTGCGGGTCATCCGGATCAACAAATTTCGTTTTGATCCCAACTTTGGGCAAAGTAACGTTAAAGAGGTCATAGGTCCCACCGTACAGCGTGCTGGCTGCAACGATCTCGTCGCCTTCGCCCGCAATATTTAAAATGGCCGCGGTGATCGCCGCCGCGCCGGTTGCCAAGGTAACACCAGCCGTGCCGTTTTCCAAAGCGGCCACTCTTTTGTCAATCACATCCGTGGTCGGGTTGGTCAGACGGGTGTAGATATTCCCGGGTTCGGTCAAGCCAAAACGTCCCGCGGCTTGTTCTGGATCTTGAAAAACATAGGATGTTGTCTGATAGATCGGCACTGCGCGGGCGCCTGTCTCATCAACGACTTGTCCTGCATGGACCTGCAAAGTTTCAAAATGGAGCTGGTTATTTTCTTCTGTCATAAATTTTTCACTACTTTCTTTTCTGCCGCTTGGTCCAGCCAGTTTTGATAAAAGCGGAAACTGGCCTGTGACCAAGAATAGTTGATCGTCTGCTTGCTTGGATCTGTGTAATAGTTTAGGGGACGGTGAACCGCTAGACCGCGTCGCACATCCCGCCGATATTCCTGATCCAAGACTTCACGGGTATATTCAGGATGCCCAGTGACAAAAACCGCGTTTGCCTCATAGTCTGCCAGCAGCAGCGGCCCGACTTCCGGAGCTTGGGCCAAGATCTGCACCTCTGCCGGCAATCCGGCTTTGGGCAAAACCAGATCGGTGTGCCGTGATTGCGGCATTCGCAGCGGCCCTCCAGTCCCAAAGCCCCGGGTTAGCGGTGAATCTGCTACTATCTTTTTAGCTGAGTAGATCCCGCTCAGCTTAGAAGGACGCAGCTTTTTCTCAAAACCATACAACACGTTCAAAGCCGCCTGAGCCGCCCAGCACTCATAGATGACTGGGGTCTGCTGGTCAGTGAGACTCAAGATCTTGTCCTGGAGTTCTGTCCAATAATCAACCTGGTCAAAGGGCAATTGTTCGACTGGCGCTCCGGTGACGATCCACCCATCGATCTGCCTTGGCCTTGCTTGGTCCAAAGACAAATAATGCTGCTTGATCTGCGATGTACGTTGATTTTTAAAATGATGTGTCGCTGGATAAAAGAACGTGACACCGAGGGCTAAATCGCTTTGCTCAAAAATCCCTAAAAATTGTTCCTCTGTTTCCGCTTTATTGGGCATCAAGTTGATGATTCCGAGCTCGAGTGCTGCTGGTACAATACTTGTTTTATCCGCTCTAGCTAAACCGTTTCTTGCAAAAACTGTCATCGTCTCGCCCCCTTTTTTGAATAAATAAAAAAACTCCCGCTCGTACAGTTTCTAACTGTACAGGGCGAAAGTTTCGTGGTACCACCTGTTTTTCCTATTAGTTCGCACCAATAGGCTTGGTAAGTTTACGTAAATCTAGTAAACTTGGCACGTGTACCGGGTGCCGTCCCGTAGATCAAAGCCATTTTTTTGACCTCGATCCTGACTCTGAGCTCATCTTCACCGCTTGCACGAATCACCCTTTTCACCAACCGGGCTTCTCTGTCTACTAGTGCTTGCGGCTACTCTTCTCGTCTGTATCTAATGTATTTTTAATTTTTGCCATCATAGCATTACTTTAAGTCATTGTCAAATCCAAACTTTGAGCCTTGATTTTATTTAGCATTTTTATTAGTTTGCCAAATTATAGTTTGACAAAGTTAGGACCCAGTTCTATAATTTGACTCAATAAATTAAAAGATAATGAAAAGATGAGTAATAAAACGGCCTTGCTTAAGAGAGTCTGTCAACTGGTGCAAGCAGATGCAATGCCTTTTATGAAGATGGTCTTGAAATCTTCGCTGGTCGAGCCTTGGCGGTTAAACCAGCGTGC
This sequence comes from Ligilactobacillus salitolerans, assembly GCF_003864415.1. GTDB lineage: Bacteria > Bacillota > Bacilli > Lactobacillales > Lactobacillaceae > Ligilactobacillus > Ligilactobacillus salitolerans. The sequence goes on along the minus strand of NZ_BFFP01000051.1, from coordinate 480 downwards.
CTGATACACATTAGCGTATTCAAGTCTAAAATAAGTTAGACTTGCTAAGTTAGGCAGTGTGAGCTGCTTAAAAACAAAGCTGGTATCACGCACATAGCGTCCTGGGAATTGATCTTCCCGGGCGCTTTTTTTATTCTCAGCAAGTAAGGGAGGTGCCGGTCAGCGTGAATTTTTTAGCTAATTTTGTCCTGGTGATCTGGAAAAAAGGGGGCTATACAGAGATCAGTCCTGTTTATTCCTATGCCAAGGACAAGGAGATCTACTTTGAAATGATCCATGAATATCAAGCCTGTACTGAGGTCTTTTTACCTTGGCAGGAAAAAGGGATCAGGCGAACGGAAATCAAAAACATTTTGCTGCTGCCGTGCAACGAACACTTCGACGATCATAAGATCAAGGCTCGTTTGGCCGGCAAATCCGCGCATGAATTAGCGCGATACGGTGAATTCTTTGGTGAGAGCGGGGAATTTGGTTTCGCGG
>NZ_BFFP01000050.1 GCF_003864415.1 Ligilactobacillus salitolerans | reverse complement strand
TGTCTAGGGCTTCCTTCAGATTCTACCTCGCAATAGACACCCTTGCCTTCGACTTGTGATACCGACCACTACGGCTCACAGCGGACTCACACCGCCTAGTTACTGCCCATGCCGGGCGCACCAAAAAAGCCGTCCACTCCGTATAAGTGAACGACCTAATCAAAAACTAATTTATAGATATAGTATAACAAATTAGAAAGCAGAGGAAAATAAAATGGCTAAAATGCTTAATTTACGTGATTTTGATTTTTCAAATATTGGCTCAACATTTGAACTCGACGAAGTTACACCAAAATTTGAAACTGAAGAACGCCTTGATAGTCAAGGGAAACCCATTCTGGCACAAGACGGTCGTCCTAGAAAATTTAACACTGATCTTATTGTTGGTTATAAGTATTCAGTAACTATTCTTGATGGTCGATTCCGTAAAAAATCAACTCAAATTACTGTTAATGATCTAAATTGTCCAATTACAAACGAAGAAATTATGAAGCAAGATCGAGTCAAATGTAAGTTTACTGATTTACAACCATCAATGGCTGCTAATCCAATGTATTACAAAGCCGATGCGATTGAACTTCTAACGACTATAAAATAGAATACTTCAGATCTAACGCGAAACCAGCAGTGCTTAATCATCTTAGTTGATCTCCTGCTGGTTTTATTATTTTAAAAATATGCTTGACGCTTACATAGATAATGGTCTATATTATAAACATAGATGCGCGTCTATATTTATAAAGGAGTGTACAATGGACTATCAAAATTACGTACAAATACTAAAGGCAATGGCTGATCCTAATCGGTTAAAAATCATTGATTTACTTTCTTGTGGATCTTTATGTGCATGTGATATTTTAGAGCATTTCAACTTTTCACAACCAACTTTATCTCACCACATGAAAGTTTTACAGAATGCTGGCATCGTATCAGCACGCAAGGACGGTAAGTGGCAACATTATACCCTTAACGAAGAATTTATGACGTCTTTTAAAAAAGACACCGATCTGCTATTAACTAGTGACGACCAATGTATTTGTCATTCGGATGCTGATTGTCCAAATTGTTCTTCAGGAAAGGTTGCCATTACAAATGAAAAAAATTGAATTATTTGAACCAGCTATGTGTTGTTCCACAGGTGTTTGCGGACCCAGTGTTAATCAGGACTTATTGACAATCACATCAGCCTTTGAGGCAATGCAAGGTGTTACGAATGTTGAAGCAAATCGTTACAATTTGAGTAATAACCCCGATGTTTTTAGTGGACGACCTGAAATTTTGTCGGCTATCAAGGATGATGCTGACTCAGTATTACCTATTACAGTCGTTGACGACGAAATCGTTAAAACTGGCACATATCCAACAATCGATGAACTATCCGAATACACTGGCTTGGTTTTCGTTCCTGCTGAACAAAAGAATAGTTGTTGTGGCGGTAGTGGCTGCTGCTAATTCCTACTTGATGTAAGAAATGGCACAGCCGTTTCTTTTGTACTATATATAGATGACTATCTATCTAAGGAGAAAATAATATGCAAACTTATCAACCTCAATCAACAAAATTAACTCATTATTTATTCTTTACAGGAAAAGGCGGTGTTGGTAAAACAACAACTGCTAGTGCGACAGCAATTAATCTAGCTGACTCTGGTAAACGAGTAATGTTGGCTTCTACCGATCCAGCCAGTAATTTGCAAGATGTATTTGATACAGAGTTAACCAATAAACCTAAAGAGATTGCGAATGTTCCCGGATTGTTTGTTGCGAACTTTGACCCCGTAACTGCTGCCGCCGAATATCGTGAAAGTGTCATTGGACCTTATCGCGGAATCTTACCAGAAACTGCCATCAACAATATGGCCGAACAACTTTCTGGTTCATGTACAGTTGAAATTGCTTCATTTAATGAATTTGCTAATTTTTTAACTGATTCAGAGGTTGATCAAAAATTTGATTATATTATTTTTGATACTGCTCCAACTGGACATGCTTTGATACTGCTTCAACTGCCATCAGCTTGGAATAACTATTTAGATGAAAATGATCGTGGCGCTTCTTGTCTTGGACAACTTGCCGGAATGGATGACAAAAAGGCAATGTATGAGAAAGCCGTCGTTACCTTAAATGATCCCGAATTGACGACATTAATGTTAGTGACCCGCCCACAGAAAGCATCCTTATTAGAAGCAGATCGCGCTGCACAAGAACTTGCCGCTATTGGCATTAAGAACCAACAACTCATTATTAATGGCACATTAAAAGATCCGACTGATTTACCATCACAGACAATCTTTACACAGCAACAAAATGACCTTGCACAAATGCCGGCTTCATTGAAAGAACTTGCCCAGTTTGAAGTGCCTTTACGCCCTTATAATGTTACTGGTCTGGATAAATTACGTTTAGTCCTACAATCTGAACAACCAAAATTAACTCCTCAGCCAAGTATCAAAAACGACTATCCTAATTTAGATGTCATCGTTAATGATCTAGTAAAATCTAATAAAAAAATCATCTTCACCATGGGCAAAGGTGGCGTTGGTAAAACAACAGTTGCTGTTCAAATCGCCAAAAAATTAGTAGCCCAACATAAGACTGTTCATTTGGCTACTACAGATCCAGCAGATCACCTAAATCTTTTTAAGACTGATGACCCTGATATTACGGTCAGTCATATTGATGAACAACAAGTTTTAAAGGATTATCAGGATGAAGTTTTAGCAAGTGCACAGAAAACCATGAAATCTGATGATGTTGATTATATTGCTGAAGATTTACGTTCACCATGCACTCAAGAAATTGCAGTGTTTCGTGCCTTTGCCAATATTGTTGCTCAAGATGATAGCGATGTGGTCGTAATTGATACCGCTCCAACTGGTCATACACTGTTATTACTTGATTCTACACAAAGCTACGCTCAAGAAGTACAGCGAACTTCTGGTGAAGTTCCACAAGCAATCATTGATTTATTACCTCGGTTACAAGATCCAAGCCAAACCGAAATCGTGATGGTAACCTTGCCAGAAACGACCCCCGTTTATGAATCAATGCGCCTAAATGATGATCTTGATCGGGCACAGATGGCACACACATGGTGGTTGGTTAACCAGAGTATGCTTGCAACCAATACTACCAACCCTTGTTTACAAGCCAGAGCACAGAATGAAGTTGAATGGATTGAAAAAGTAAAAGAACTTTCAAATAATCATTTTGCAGTTGAACAATGGCAGCCTGATTTTGAAAAGGTATTACTAACAATTTAATAAGCTAAAAGTATTAAATATCAAAACATATGTGGTTATTCTTTAATCAAGGCAGAAATGCCTTGATTTTTGATAGTTTGGAGGAGCTATGCAAGTCTTTTTTGCAATATTTATTTTTTTATTGACCTTGGTCTTCGTTATTTGGCAACCAAAAGGATTATCAATCGGCTGGACTGCCATTGGCGGTGCGGTCTTAGCATTGGTATTTAGAGTCGTAACATTTAAAGATGTTGGCACAGTAACCGGCATTGTTTGGAATGCAACACTATCATTTGTCGCAATCATCTTAATCTCTTTAATTCTTGATCAAATTGGCTTTTTTGAATGGGCAGCGTTGCATATGGCTCGGCTTGCAAAAGGTAATGGCATTCGGATGTTTGTTCTTATTGCGGTTCTTGGCGCAATTGTGGCAGCTTTATTTGCAAATGATGGTGCCGCGCTCATTTTAACACCGATTGTTCTTGCAATGGTTCGGGCACTACACTTTGATGAGAAACGAGTTTTTCCTTTTATCATTGCTAGTGGTTTTATCGCAGATGCAACCTCATTGCCTTTAGTCGTAAGTAATTTGGTTAATATTGTTTCAGCAGATTTCTTCGGCGTTACATTCTCTGAATATGCCTTAAGAATGTGGTTACCTGATTTATTCTCGCTGATCGCAAGTATCGTTATTTTATATCTTTATTTCCGTAAAGCATTGCCCAAGCATTACGATATCTCACAAGTTGCTAAACCAAGCACGGCAATTAAGGATCAACGATTATTTAAATTCTCATGGTTTGTATTGGCAGCACTATTACTCGGTTATTTCAGTAGTGGCTTTTTAAATATCCCTGTATCATTTATCGCACTTTCAATCGCCGTAATATTCCTATTAGTAGCTCGTAAAAGCTCACAAATTGATACTAAAGCGGTTATCAAAGGCGCACCATGGAATATTGTTTTCTTCTCAATTGGTATGTACGTTGTAGTATATGGTCTTCAGAACGTTGGTTTAACATCATTGCTTGCTGGAATAATTGGCAAGTTGGCAACTGGTAGTCGTTTTGCCGCAACAATGGGAATGGGTTATCTAGCAGCATTTCTTTCCTCTGCAATGAACAATATGCCAACTGTTATGATTAATGCCTTATCAATCAAAGCGGCAGATGTATCAGGATTGATGCACCAAACTTTAGTTTATGCCAATGTAATTGGGTCTGACTTGGGTCCAAAGATTACACCAATTGGTTCTTTAGCAACGCTCGTGTGGTTACACGTCTTGGCACAGAAGAATGTTAAAATTGCCTGGGGAACATACTTTAAAATCGGTATTACAATTACAATTCCTGTCCTCTTTGTAACCTTATGTGGACTTTGGCTATCGCTAGGTTTATTTGGGTAATGAATCGGATAGATAATTACAATTAGTCAGTTAGAACTGGACAGTGTTATTCTGTTCTTACTAATCTAATTTCATTCTTAAGATCTTGAGTAATGGAGGAATTAAATATGCCACAAATATATTTTCTTTGTACTGGGAATTCATGCCGTAGTCAAATGGCAGAAGGATTTGCGAAAAAAATCCTAGGTCCAAATTGGCGTGTTGCTAGTGCTGGAATCGAAACTCATGGACTAAATCCAAATGCAGTTAAAGTGATGGCTGAGAAAAATATCGATATCTCGCACAATCAATCAAAGTTGATTAATTCAAGCTATTTAAATTCCAGTGATTTGGTCATTACACTATGTGGCGATGCACGTGATCGTTGTCCAGTTACTCCGCCAAGTGTAAAAAAAGAGCATTGGCCTTTACAAGATCCTGCCCAAGCTCAAGGATCTGATCAAGAAATTCTTGATGTTTTTCGTCAAGTTAGAGACGAGATTGAACAACGTGTCTTGGATTTAAATCAGAGGATCAACAATAAGTAACTATACTTTGATCTTGTTGGCAGACTATTCATAAAAAACGACTCACCAAATATTTTGGTAAGTCGCTTTATTTTTGAAATGCACCCCAAGCACTCTTGAAATTGATCTTGAAATCAGAAATGTTTTATTAAATCATGACACATAATACAACTATAAAGCACTCGAATGAATACTAATTAAATCATATGACACCTTATAGTAGTAATTGATTTAGCCTGTACTCTCCTTATTAGAACCAAATAGAATGATCTAAAAAGCCTTAGAATGCCTATTCTAAAGGCTTTTTATTTTTTAGTTCCCATTAAAAACCATTAAAAATGTCGGGCACTTTGAGCAGAATTTGGTAAAATGGGACTACGACAAATAGTGTTGATTGTCTCTGAAACTCTATCTTTTAGATGGTGTTTCTTTTTTCTTAATTGTTAAGTCAGTTTCTTTGCTTTTTCTCTTTGTCAGGAAAGTCTGTGCCGAGGGAAGCAAGCCTTTCCTGACAAAGATTTATTTTTTTTAGGTTTTTACGCTCGGATCAGTTTGATGCAAATAAAGCAGTGACGCAAGTTTCTAAAACCGTAACAGCTGCGTTTCAGCTCTTTGATTTTTCGGTTTACCTCCTCTATTCCGCCGTTTGAATACTCACAAATACAGGCATTTTGAATCCCCAGATAATTCTTGGTGATTGTTCTCACGGCTGTATCTATTTCTGTGTGAGTCGGCTGGTAATTCATGACTAGAGCCTGCAGACCGACTTGATCGCGTTGTCGGGCAAAGTGAATCACAGCTTGATAAACTCGATAAACTTCTTTGAATTTTGGAAAAGGCTCTAATCCTATACCAACAACGTTTTGTGCTGTGGTGTATTCATTTAAACTTGGATAATACTTGACTGTCTGCCCGTCCAGTTCTGTTTCGTCTTTATGAAATAAACGCCATTGATGCTTCAAAGCTTTGTATGTTCGGCTTCGATGATCATCCAGACTCTTCAGGCTCTTGACCCGCTCTCAATCAAGGATCCCACCGACTAATTGCACAATATGAAAACGATCAAAAACAATTGCGGCATTCGAAAAAAATTCGATGAACGAATTGTTGGTACTGGGCATTAAAATCTATAGTCACCAGCCTGCCTTCTTGTCGTTCCGTCAGGGATCGTTACCTTTATAAGGTGATTCATAAACTCCCATCTTTTTGCATTAATTTCTTACTCATCTTTTAATCTCTGAAATACTCTAAATCCATGTCCAAAACATTTACTGAAGCAGCAATCTCAAAAAATTCCATACTTCAAAACGAAGTTATATCCTTTATTTTTGTTCCGTTTTTTTAGTAAAAAGCTGAAGAAAAAATATCCTCTTTGGGAGAATTAAAATAATCTTCTATTTTCCGCATGGTTGCTGGTTAATTAACTAGTAATGCAGCTTGGAAACATTTCCATGAGCATGGAATTCGCGTTATAAATAGATTTAACCGACATCCCAAGTATTACCAATCTGTTGTTTCAATAAAACAGTTTGTAGAAATCTTTCGCAACATCGTTGACTATCAGGTATGTAACTGATATGATTTATTCAAGGAAAGGACGGTTCGACCGTTCGCTCAATGAGATGGCATCAATATTTGGGTTATCGATGAAGAGTCAAGTGGCTGTTGCTACTTGGCTCTTTTTCGTTATATTAAAAAAGCACGTCCCCCACCAATCAAAATTGGACATACGTCAAATAATGTTGATGGTCTCTAAAACTCGGGTATACTTCTTCTTAGTTAGACAAACTAAATAATTAAAGCTTTCCTATTTTAGGGAGAAAGCTTTTTATGGGGAAAAACGCAATAAAAAAGCCCACTCTTCCAGCAAGAATGGACTTGGGTATGTGCACTGATAACTCAGCAATGAAGATCGATCTTCAGGCGCGTGACCTTATGTACAAAGATAATATTAAATTAAATTTTCCGGTTCGTCAACACTAAGTCAGCAACAAAATCCGAATTATTTCTAAAAATCAGCTGATAAATCACCGATTAAAATCAAATATTTTAGATTAAGTCTTGAAATTGCTAGTAAAAAGGCATTATATAACATGCTTCAAAAAGAACGGCTTTTGCAGTTACATTATTTATGCTAATATGTATCATAAATTTACAATTACTCCAGACGGAAATATCAAACAGGAAGTGAAATCTTGTTTCGAACACAGCTATTTTCTAGAAAAAAATATTTTTACTACTTGAGCTGTCTCCTAGCATCATCGATGCTTTGTTTTGCCTCGATTCCTCGTGTTCAGGCCGCAGCAGGTTCTAAAGCAGAGCTAAGCAAAAGCTCCCCTTACGTCCCAACCACCGAAGAAACGGAAAACACGGTGCAAAATGATGAAGGTGCATCCGATCTTGAGAACAGTGATCAGGTAATCTCAGATTCCAAGAATGAAAGCAGCCCAGTGAGCTCCAGCAACTCTGAAAGTTCACATGGATCTAGTGCAGCTAGTGAACCTAGTAGTTCATCAGTTTCTTCCGGCTCCAGTTCAAACTCAGGTTCGAGTTCAGTTAGTTCTTCAAGCTCATCTAGCTCTTCAATCTCTAGCACAAGTTCAGACTCAAGTACCAGTTCCGGTTCCAACTCGTCTGCAAGCGATAGTTCTAAAAAAGGATCCGCTGGTGTGCAAAACACCCCCAGTTCAAGCGCTGACACAGCAACCGAACAGTCAACCAATGTCAGAACGCCGAGACAAACACAAAAATCAGCAAGCAGCAGAGCCGGAAATACCGCTTCATTAGATGCACAAAATAAGGAGTTCCGCCGGATCACGAACACCTATAGCAAAGCCCAAGTGCTGGCAGCCGGGAATAAAGCAAGAAATAACAGCTCGGATAATGATAACAACGAAGGTAAACGAAATACAGACAATAATATCGTTGATTTTACCAGCGGAGCAACAGCTTACGCACCGCCGACCTCCGCAGTCTTAAAGGATGATTCGCATTTTACGTTAAATTCTTTTCTTTACTTTGGCGCAGTCTTTTTGATCATTTTAGCCTTTACGATCTATGGCGAGATCCAAGATAGCCGTAAGTATAAAATCGAAGACTACGATTGGAAAGAAAAGAAGAAAAACAAATAGGCACCAGCGGCAAATGCAAATTTTGAATAATATTTTTAGTGCTGATCACCAAAATCAGCACTATTTTTTTACTCATTCACAAGGTTGATCAAAGCACAGCACCACTAAACTAAATAAACAAAAAAATAACAAGAGCCGCCAAAGTCCTAGCAACTTTGGCGGCTCTTGTCTAAAAAATCCACATGAAATAGATCATTACCTATGATTTTCGACACCAATTTTTTCGAGCTGCTCGCCCAAAAAGAGGCCTATTTTGCGAAAATGATTGAATTCTTCTTCTAACTTATCTAAAGAAATATCGGATTTATCAGGTGTACTTTCAATATATTTCTTTTTGCCTTGATGAATCACATATCTCCGTATTTGCATTAATTCAGAGTGAAAAAGCAGATTAATAGAGACAGGACTAGCGTTCACTCCGTTTGCAGGCAGATAACGCAATTTCAACTTAAATCTGGTGAATTTCCCCTCATGAAATTTAATGTCTAGTGTTTCGATCTGAAAATGACTGCTTGAATAAAAATCTTCAGACTGTACAACATCCCCTTTTAAAACTGCAAATTCGGGTATTTTAATTTTAGCGGTATATAAGAAACGTTCATCTTGATCTATGCCCAAAATGCTGTTTGCTACATACTGATATATTTCCATAGTAAAAAACCTCGCTCAAATATGCTGCCATCAATATTAGCAATCTTCCAGCCTAAATTCAAATCAATCTAACTTGTTGCAAACGCATCAATTCTCATAAAGAAAGAGAGAAGCGATTCGTACAAACCGCTTCCCCCTATTCAGTTGTAGAAATGAGCAGTCTCCACTGCTCACTTTTAGTTTATTTAACCTCTTTAGTAATTGAAAGTTAAATTCCAATTCTTAAACATAACTTATTGAGTAAATTGGTAATTACAACTTTCAATTACTTACTCTCATCTTCAGATTGCAGCACAGCCATAAATGCTTCTTGCGGGATCTGAACAGTCCCGACATCCTTCATCCGCTTTTTACCCCGTTTCTGCTTCTCCAGGAGCTTAGCCCTGCGGTCTGGATCGCCGGTATGAATCCGTGAAGTAACGTCTTTTCGGTAAGCTTTGATATTGGTTCGCGCGATGATTTTCGCCCCAATGGCGGCTTGGATCGGAATCTCAAAGTTCTGCCGCGGAATAATACCTTTCAATTTCTTGGTGATCACACGTGCTCGTTCTTGTGCAAATTCCCGGTGAGAAATAAAGCTCAAAGCATCAACTTTATCTCCATTGAGCAAAATATCGATCTTGACCAGATCGCTTGGCTGTTCCTTGTCAAATTCATAGTCCAAGGATGCATACCCGCGAGTGTTTGATTTTAGTTTATCAAAGAAATCAAAAATAATTTCAGCAAGCGGCATCTGGTAAATCACATTGACTCTAGTATCATCTAAATAATCCATCGTCACAAACTGACCACGTTTGCGCTGACACAATTCCATTACAGCACCGACATAATCATTGGGGACCATGATTTCAGCCCGCACAAAGGGTTCATTAATTTGCTTGATATTAGGAACGTCAGGCATTTCGGCCGGATTAGAGACTTCGATCATTTCCCCATCTGTCAGTTCAACATTGTAAGTTACAGATGGTGCTGTCGTGATCAGATCCATGTTAAATTCACGTTCTAGGCGTTCTTGAACCACATCCATGTGCAGCAGTCCTAAAAATCCGCACCGAAAACCGAAGCCTAATGCCTGCGAGGTTTCCGGTTCAAATTCTAAGGCTGCGTCATTGAGTTGTAATTTTTCCAATGCTTCGCGTAAATCATTGTACTTCGCGTTATCAGTCGGATAGAGTCCAGAATAAACCATAGGGTGCATTTCCCGGTAGCCAGATAAAGGTTTTTCAGCTGGATTTTTGGCATTAGTAACAGTGTCACCAACTCGAGTATTCTTAATATTTTTAATGCTGGCTGTCAGATAGCCAACATCACCAGCCATCAAGATCTCGCGTTTCAACGGTTTAGGAGAATTAACACCAACCTCTGCCACCTCATATTCCATCCCGCTATTCATTAATTTGATCTTATCACCAGGACTAACTGTCCCTTGAGTCACTCGCACACTAAGGACAACTCCCCGGTAATCATCGTAAACTGAGTCAAAAACCAAGGCTTTTAACGGTGCCTCTAAATCTCCTGAAGGTGCAGGAACCTGGTTGACGATCTGTTCTAACATTTCAGGAACCCCAAGACCAGTCTTGCCCGAAGTTAAAACGGCATCAGCGGCATCCAGACCGATCAAATCTTCAATTTCCTGCCGGACAACTTCTGGTTGAGCAGAAGGCAGATCAACTTTATTGATCACCGGTATGATTTCTAAATCATCATCTATTGCCAAATAAACGTTCGCTAAAGTTTGTGCTTCAACCCCTTGAGCTGCATCTACGACCAAAACAGCCCCTTCACAGGCGGCCAAAGACCGCGAAACTTCATAAGAAAAATCGACGTGGCCTGGGGTATCGATCAGGTGGAAAATATAATCCTCACCATCTTGCGCGTGATAATGCAGCTCGACCGCATTTAACTTGATCGTAATACCGCGCTCACGCTCAAGATCCATCGAATCTAAAAGCTGATCCTTCATTTCGCGCTGAGAAACAGTATCCGTCAATTCTAAGATCCGGTCAGCTAGTGTCGATTTGCCATGGTCAATATGGGCAACGATCGAAAAATTTCGGATATGTTTCTGACGTTCTTTCATTTCTTCCAAATTCATTCAGCAAATTCCTGCTTTCTGTTCTGATATCTTGCTTAATACTTTATTATAGTATATTCCGTCAAAAACATTAACCCATATTATTTTTTTCCATCGTTTTGGGCAAAAAAGCAAAGATTTTTTAAAGAAATATCGTGTACAACCTTGTAAGCGATTTACATTTAGTGTAAAATAATTCTGTTATGTTTTTAGCATAAATTGTAGAAAGAGAAAGGATGTATTATTTTGGCAACAAAAACCATTGAAGCCGGCGTAGCAATGATGAAAGTTTTAGAATCTTGGGGGGTCAAACATGTTTACGGTTATCCTGGTGGTTCGATCAGTTCTACCATGCATGCCCTAGAAGTTGAACAAGAACGCATTAAATACGTTCAAGTGCGTCACGAACAAGTGGGTGCCTTAGCCGCCGCTGGACACGCAAAGGCAACAGGTGAGATCGGTGTTACATTTGGTTCGGCCGGCCCTGGCGCAGTCAATTTATTAAATGGCTTATATGACGCAAAAGAAGATAATGTCCCTGTCCTAGCAATTGTTGGTCAGGTTCCAAGCACCAATATGAACTATGACTACTTCCAAGAATTTCCAGAGATCCCAATGTTCTCTGACGTTGCTGATTACAACCGTATTGTCATGACAGCAGAAAGTTTGCCTTATGTTATTGACAAAGCAATTCGTGAAGCTTATAAAAACCAAGGTGTTTCCGTAGTTGTCATCCCGAATAACCTGGGCTTTGTAGAGATCGAAGACATTCCTTTCTCTTCTGCTCAAAACACGGACCGCAAACCAGCTCCGGAACCAGAAGCAACTGATGAAGAAGTTGCACATTTATTGGCAATGATCAAAGAAGCTAAACGCCCTGTTTTCCATGTTGGTTCTGGAATTAAAGGCAACCAAGATAAACTGCAAAAATTAGCAGAAAAATTACAGATTCCAGTCGTTATTACTGGTTTAGCCAAGGGGAAAGTTGATGACAACTTTGCTGGCAACATGGGTACTTCTAACCGCGCTGCATCCAAAGCCGCCGATGAAATTTTCGGTGTAGCCGACCTTGTGATCGCCTTAGGAGCTAACTTCCCATTTGCTAACTTAGTTTATCGGACGCATGAATTTAAATTCGTCCAAATCGATAACGACAAAGCTAAATTTGGCCGTCATCATTACCTGGATTACAGTATCTGGTCTGATTCCGGCAAATTCTTAGACAAGGCCTTAGAAATGAGTGAACAGCAACCTGCATCACCTTTCTATCAAGCTGCCGTTGAAGATATGCAAAACTGGAAAGAATACCTTAACAAACTAATGAACAAGACAGATGGCGCCTTGGAATACGAACAAGTTTACCGGGAAATCAACCGGATCGCTGAACCAGACGCTCTGTTCTCAGTCGATGTTGGCGATAACATCATTAACAGTTTCCGTTTCTTGGACATGAAACGCGAGCAAAAGATGACAATCTCAGCCCTTTTTGCAACGATGGGTTACGGTTTGCCGGGTGCGATCGCAGGTCAATTTGCTTACCCTGAGCGTCAGGTCTTCAACATTGCCGGTGATGGAGCATTCTCTATGGTTATGCAAGATCTTTTGACCTTAAATAAATACAATTTACCTGTCATCAATGTCATCACATCCAACCAGTTCTTAAGTTTCATCAAATCAGAACAAGATGATTTGACTATGAACAACTTTGGTGTTGACTTAAAAGATGCCAACTTCAAGCAAATTGCTGAAGCAATGGGTGTTCACGGCATCGAAGTTAATGAAGCTAAGGACTTAGCAGCTGCATTTGACGAAGCTTTGGCAACGTCTAAAGCCGGCAAACCTGTCTTGATCGATGCTAATATTACAAGTAAACGCGGCTTGCCAGTTGAAGAACTGCAGCTTGAGATCGAAGGCGACCACTTCGTAGAGTACGTTTCTGCTGGTTACCAAGAAACTCATGGCAAACGCACGCTAGAAGAATTCTTTGCTGAATATGATGCGCAAGAATTGAAATCATTACCATACTACTTCGAAAAATATGGTGTGACTCTCTAAGAATAGCATACTAAGCTAACTCTGATAACATGCAACTCCATTAGATTGGAAGTTGTATGTTATTTTTTTATTGCTCATTTGATTCAAACTAAGAATGTATTATGATTAACGTAAATGAATTTTAACTCGAAAGGATTATTTTCAATGAAAAAAATAGCCGTATACTGTGGTGCCTCCTCAGGAAACTCCCCACTCTTTAAACAAGCAGCAATTGATTTAGGGAACTGGATCGTCGCCAATAATTTCGAACTTGTCTATGGCGGCGGCCGCTACGGTTTAATGGGCATCTTGGCAGAAACCGTCAGCAGTCAGAACGGTAAGATCTATGGGATCATCCCCGATGTCCTCTACCGTAAAAATATCGCTTTTAACGGTTTAACTGATCTGAAAGTAGTCCCTAATATGTCCGCGCGAAAAGAAACAATGCTTCAGCTTTCCGATGCCTCTCTAGCCCTGCCAGGCGGTCCAGGAACCTTAGAGGAAATTGCCCAAGCCTATTCGTGGGCACGCATCGGTGAAAATTCCAATCCTTGTGTCCTGTATAACGTCAACCATTTTTTTGAACCCTTAGAAAAAATGTTTGATTCGATGGTCGATAACGGCTTTCTAGGAGCTGCTGAACGCAAGAAACTATTATTTTCAGATTCGTTACCTGAAATTAGGGAGTTCATCCAAACTTATACACCACCGCAAAAACGTACCTACAATGAAAAAGATTCTATGTAATATGAGAAAAAGGCTGAGATCAGGAGGCACAAGATGACTCAAGTGAACCGAACAGAGCCCCTATTTTCTAAGTATCTGTTAAAACAAATCACCAAAGCGACGGATGGAAAATTTAAAGTCAGTGCAGCTAATTTTTCCAAGTAGGGTATACTCCTTCTTAGGTAGACAAGCTAAATAATTAAAGCTTGCCTACTTTAGGGAGGAGTATTTTTATGGGGAAAAATGGATTCAGATATACGTTAGAGGAGAAACTCTTTT
>NZ_BFFP01000049.1 GCF_003864415.1 Ligilactobacillus salitolerans | reverse complement strand
TTCTTTAAAGTGCAAGTTATCTTGAACTTGATCCTCGACTGCAGAAGTTTGGATATTAGGGTCTTTAATCTCGAGTAAATTTAGGATAGAATTGTCTTGGGACATCATTAAAACCTCGCTTTGATTGATTTTTGGACACTTTAATCTTAGCACTTGAGGGACAATGATGTCCTTTTTTAGTATTTTGAGAAAAAAATAGTGCTGATGATTTTACTCATCAACACTAAAAAGTGTACACCCGAAAAAAATAGTTTTCCGCACTTCTTATGCGCGGAAAACTTGTTGAACCTTACTCATTGTTCTGTGTTTTATCTGTAAATTTATCTTCTTCGATAACATATCTCGGACGTTGCTTAACCTCAGAAAAAATCTTTCCGACATACTCACCGATCACACTGATCGAAATTAACTGAACTCCTCCAATTAACCAAATTGAGATCATTATCGAGGACCAGCCAGTTATCACATCACCCATCATTTTCCGAACCAACGTATAAATCATCATTGCCAAACAGACAATAACAACCATGATACCTAAGTTCATGATCATATGGATCGGAGCAACTGAAAACGATGTAATTCCGTCAAAAGCAAAGTTCAGCATCTTTTTTAATGGGTACTTTGACTTGCCGGCAAAACGTTCCTTACGAGCATAGTAAACTTTAGTTGACCGGTAACCTACTAAGGGTACCATCCCCCGCAAGAATAAGTTACGTTCTTTATATTGTAATAAAGTTGATGTTGCTCTTTTGCTTAACAAACGATAATCAGCAGAATCGGGGACTAAGTTAACCCCAATTTTACCCATCAGTTTATAGTATGTTAGTGCTGTTTTACGTTTAAAAGCAGTATCTGTTTTGCGACTGTTACGAACACCATAAACTACGTCAAAACCATCTAGATAATTAGCTACCATTTCAGGAATCGCGTTAACATCGTCCTGCAAATCTGCATCAATAGTGATAATCATATCAGAATAGTCATTTGCTGTAGTCATTCCTGCAATTAGGGCGTTCTGGTGACCATAATTACGGCTAAACTTAATTCCCGTAACATAATCATATTTCTCACAGTAGTCACTGATTATTTCCCATGTCCGGTCTTTACTGCCATCATTGACGTAGAGAATTTTACTTTGGGCACTGATTTTTTTTTCTTGAATCAGCTTGGTCAGAATTTGACCAAGCTCCTTATTTGTTTCTGGTAAAACTTCTTCCTCATTAAAACAAGGAACAACGATCGTTAGAGTATTTGAATCCATTACTATTCTCCTATTTTAAATATCAGTGTAGTGAGAACCTTGTTCCCTGGCCACATGGAACATTATACAACGTGAAATCTAATATAAAAATAAAGACATGCACGCCCATAAAGTAGTGTACACGTCTTTATTGAACTATTCAAATCAAGTTATGTTGAAAAAGATCAACTTGATCCTTTCTCACCATTTAGGTAATTATTTTTTCAAAGCACCAGTTTTAGTATCAAAAAAGTAAGTTTTCCCATTGATAACCTGTCTGCCGTATAACATTTGACCTTTACTGTTATAATATACAGTTTTCCCGGAAACTTTCTTAAATCCTTTTGCCATCGAACCTGTCACTTTATCGAAATAATACCAGTGATTATTGATTTTTTGCTCGCCATACATCATCTTACCGTCTAGGTCATAATACACAGTTTTTTTGGCTTTGGGTAATGAAACAAAACCTTTCTGCATTACGCCAGTTTTTTCATCAAACATATACCAAGAGTTGCCAATCTTTTTCTGACCCAAAGCGACTGAACCGTCTGCATTTAAATAGTACACCTTGTGCTGTGTACGAACCCATCCGCGACTTTGGTCACCATTGGCCAACCAATCCTCGTCGGAAGTAAACTCACTTGGCAACTGGGTCTGTAATAAATGATCTTTGGTACTCTCTACATAGTAGTAGCTGCCATCTTTATTTTTCATGACTCTTCCGATACCAACATTTTGTGTAGATGTACCATTCTGGTATTTTGCAGACCACTGGGTAATATGAGTTGTTGGATCAGGAGCAATTCCAGTTGATTTAGCTTTAGTAGCGAAGAGGTCTGGATACAATTGCTGCAACTCATTCAAGAATTTGCCGCCAAATTTAGTTTGCCCTTCACCGCCGCCAATCGTGTAAGCTAGATAGACTTCATTTGCAAAAGTTTTTCCGTCGACAGAAAGTGGATTGCCATAGTTATCTGTCCGACTAACTGTAACTGCCTCTTGAGTCGGAAAACCTAACATTTGATTCATAACCAAGTCTACTTGTGCCTGCATTCCAGCTGCATGGATTGCTTGCAATGCTTCTGCCAACTGTGCACCAGTTCCATATTTAGTTGGGTTAGCTTCTGTCCCTAGAGTGTAGCGATCGTTAGTCGAATACCCCTCGTTGTAACGACTCATGCTGAAGGAAGTGTATGGTGGTGCCATCCAAAAATCAGTAATTCCTAAATCAGAAAAATCTTGTGCAGTATCCGCGATTTTAACATATGCAGAATTATGAATATCTGTGAAGTTTGGCTGATATAAACTAAAGTCTTCATAAATAACATGAGAATCCAAAGCTGCATTGGATTCATAGATTTTACCAGATTGCTTTTTAGTCGTAGAATCACTTGTTGTGGCCACTTGACCTGCACTAGCACCAAACGGAACCCAAACACCAAGGTAGCCACTAACTAAAGGATTTGCATACCCTTGAACAGTCACTATCAAATTGCCTTTAGAATCAGTTGTTAGGACTTGTGAACTATCGAAGGTGACACCCTCAACTTTTGAACTGGAAGCAATCGTATCAATGATGTTCATATATTTCTGATTTGCATGGGCTTTACCCATAGCAACAGTAATTGTTTGTTTCTTCATAGAAGGATCATTGGAAACGATAACCGCTATTCCTGTGTTTCTTCCAAGAGTGTCTGACGCAACTGAATTAACATCGTTATTGCCCTTACCATAACGAACACTTGCAACTAAATTATCGCCGTAGGACTGATAAGACTGCCCACCAGCAACATATTTTTGTCGTGCTTTAAGCATGTTCACGATTCCATCATAATAGATAGATTTGCTTTCCATATATGCTTTTGTTTCATCATACATATCCCCATAATAAAGCTGAGGCACAGTGTCCTTATTGCTCAGCAAGATTGCATATTGAGAAAGCACATTATAAATCGCATATTTTTTGTTAGTCTTAAGTTGATCTTGATAATATTCTTTCCAAGCTTTCTCAGCATATTCTGGCTTGTAACTATCACCCATAATATCCGTAACTCCAGGATGAGAATCAATAACCATCTGGTTGATCACATTCTTACGCTGATCATGGTTCGTTACAAACGACCAGTTTGGCTGGGCTTGATTATCATTAGTATCATTCTGACGATTTACCACACTATTGGTAATCAGGTTCCCTAACACGTCGCGTTGTCCAGCAGCTTTGCCAAGAGTATTTAATAAAGTATAGAATTCTTGACTATCCATGTACAATTGTTGATTATCCTTTGCGCCAAGCATGCTTGCTGCACCGGAGTGATAGCCTTCATTGTATACTAAATGACTATTAGCATTTGACTCGCTGTCTTTCAATCCAAACATGTCGTTTAATAATTGAGCTTGCTGGTCAAGAACATCAGCATCAATGTTGTCTGCTGCATCGTTTCTAAAGCCATCAAAGTTGGCATCTTTCCCATAACCATTAATTTCACCATATTTAAGCAGATAATATTCCCAGTTAATATTTTCCGCTTGCACAATTGGATTTGAATTATCAATATCATTTCCAACCAACAGCTCCGGTCCAAAATTGTCGCTGCCGGTTTCATTTCCATATTGATTCCAGATAGTATAATTCATGTTCCGGAATTTACTATCTGCGTTGGTCGTGCTTCCCTGCTTTTGGTTACCTTCACCGCTATTAACAAAAATAATCTGATCATTATCAACAGTACCGCTATGATCAGGTTTATAACCTGGCTCCTTTTCAACAGGCAGTTCTGATAAGCCGTTAAAATCAGGAACTGTTGCGATAAAGGCATCCATCGTGCTTGCAAGATTTCCCGTACTATAATTGTTCTTATAAACTTCTTTTTCTACAGCATCACGTAGCTTTCTAGCATAACCATTTAACGTCTTATTTGACGTAGCTCCATTTAATCCAGCAACATCTATACTTGTCAAACCAGTCGACGCATCAACATAACCATGATTGACGAAGTACTTAATGTATTGAGCTTCAATATCTTTGGACGGCCAAATATACAGCATATATGGGCGCCAGTCTGATTCACTTGTGCTGACCCATTTTTGTCCATTTTGATGAATTCCACGTGGACGATACCACCCAGTCCAACTAAGATATCCATCAACTGTATTCATTGAATGATCGTCATAAGAAACTGGCATGTCATTTAGAGCTTCATCGTACCATGACTTATCCCCGATTGTTTTTAAAGCACCCGTCTGTTTATCAAAATAGAATACTGCCTCTGTATCACTCTGATTATCCATTAAAACAGTACCATACTGCATCTGACCAGATTTTAAATCATAAAAGACTATCTTTTTCTGATCTTCGATAACTTGCAGTCCAGTCTTTCGAGCACCAGTACTTTGGTCAAATAAGTACCAGCGATTATTGATTTTTTGTTGCCCTTTCAGCATTTTCCCTGAATTCACATCATAATAAACTGTTTTATTTTGATTAGCAATTTTCTGGAATCCAACTTTCATCGCACCGGTTACTGAATCAAAAAGATACCAGGACCCATTGATTATCTTCTGACCGTATTGCATTTGTCCATTTGAAGAATAATAAGATGTTTTATGTTCGCCTTTTCCGTCGACAAGTTTTTGAAAACCAGTCTTCATTGCACCAGTTAGCTTGTCAAACAGGTACCATTTGCCACGAATCAATTTCTCGCCATATTGCATTTGACCATTTGCTGCATAATAAACTGTCCTTTGAGGAGCCTTCAATCTCTGGAACCCTTTTTTCATGGCGCCAGTTACTGTATCAAAAAGATACCAGTGGTTAGCTACTTTTTGTTGGCCATATCGCATCTGACCGTTTGCTGCATAGTAAACTGTTTTATTAGGCAATTTGGTTATACCGGTTGACATAGCTCCTGTTTGACGATCGAAGTTATACCAATGATTGTTGAGCTTTTTCTGGCCGTATTGCATCTGACCATTTGCTGCATAATAGCTTGTCTTGTTACGTCCTTGTCTGTCTACCAGTTTTTGGAAACCAGTCTTCATTGCACCAGACTTGTCATCAAATAAATACCACTTTTTATTTATTTGATGCTCGCCATATTGCATTTGACCATTTGACGCATAATAAACTGTCTTTTTTGAATTCTTTGCAGCTTTTACCTGTTTGAAGCCAGTCTGCATAGCACCTGTCATTTGGTCAAATAAATACCAGTGACTTTGAATTTTTTGTTCTCCATACTGCATCCGGCCTTGTTGGTTATAGTAGACTCGTTTATTCTGATTTTTAATATTTTGAAAACCAGTTAGATTGTTGCCTTTCTGATCGCGTAAATACCAATAACCATTTTCTTTAACTTGTTTTGGTTCATTCTGATTATCAAGTTTTGCTGGTCCATGTTTAACCAAAGTCTTATCTTTTCCCCCAGCAGACCTTTTAACTTCACTTGAATCAACAGAATTATCTCTTTCCGTAGTCGAAGTAGAAGAGCTTTTTGTGTCATCGTCTGTTGCAGTCTTAGCCTCACTAACTTGTTGCTGGGTTTGTGTATCATTCTGACTAGCAGCTTCATTTCCATACTTGGTAGCGGCATCATCGGATTGCTCAATTACAGAACTATTCGTCGACAAAGACTCGCTTGTATTTTGAGCCGCATCCTGAATCTGTTGTTCGGTATTGTTTTCAGCTGTCCCTTGTTGCTGTTGGTCAATTGCACCTTGAGATCCATCACTTAATTCAGAGCCAGTAGCATCTGTCTTCCTTTCAGTTGAAGTTTTGTCGTCTTGATCAACAACAGTTGCTGTTGGTTGATTAGATTCATCAGCAGAAACAGTATTCAGACCAACCTGCATACCTGCAACTAAGCCGAAAAACACCAGCGGGGCAATTACCCAATTCTTACCCGCTTTATACATTTTAAACCTTTTTTTAACTTCCATTACAAAGTTACCCCCAAATAAAATGTAATAATAAATCTATCCACTACACAGATAACTATTCGCTGGTAAAATCGTTTTCATATAAGCATCCTAGCTGTTATCTCAACTGTTTTAAGTTCATAGTTATCCATCAATCAGTATATCACCTTTTTCATGAATATTTTCTATTTTTTATGCCATCGCGACTCACTGAAATAAGTTCCATAATTCTATCAAATTTTTAACTTAGAATATGTTATCATTGTTAGTAAAAGAATTTACAGACAGTAATACTATTACATTAATAGAGGACTTTTGCTTATGTACAAAATTTTCGCATCTTTATTCGCCACCATGATTATTTCAGCTGCTTTGGTACCCATAATCCGCAAGCTAGCTATCAAAGTCGGCGCTATTGACAAACCAAATGCCAGAAGAGTAAACAGAAAACCAATGCCAACCTTAGGTGGACTGGGCATTTTTATTGCGTTTAATTTTTGCAACTTCGTTCTGTTGCGCGCGCAATTTCCTACTAAGCAACTAATGGCGCTATTTTTGGCTGAATGTATCGTAATTATTACTGGAGTAATTGATGACATTTTTGAAATCAGGCCTTACCAGAAGCTGCTGGGCGTAGTTCTTGCAGCTGCAATCGTTTATTATGTTGCAGGTGTCAAAATGACTTCGTTCTCTATCCCGTTGATTGGATTAATTCACCTCAAGTGGATGAGTATGCCAATCACTTTACTCTGGATAGTAGCAATTACTAATGCTGTTAATTTACTAGATGGTTTAGACGGTTTAGCAACCGGCGTTTCCATTATTGCTTTGACTACGAGTGCTATTACTGGATTTTTCTTTTTAACTGTAAATACAACATTTGTCCCGATACTAATGTTAACCTTAGTTGCCGCTTTAATTGGATTTTTGCCTTATAATTTTCACCCGGCAAGTATCTTTTTAGGTGATACAGGTGCTTTATTTATTGGTTTTATGATTTCAGTCTTCTCTCTCTACGGACTCAAAAACGCTACATTTATCAGCATTATTATCCCAATCTTTATTTTGGGTGTTCCAATCACCGACACTGTTTATGCGATTTTACGCAGGATGGTCAATAAAAAGCCGATTTTCCAAGCAGATAAACATCATTTACACCATCGGTTGATGCAAATGGGACTGACACACCGGCAGACGGTTTTAGTCATCTATGGTATTGCCATGATTTTTTCATTTATTTCATTGCTCCTGCCGCTCTCTAGCCTCTGGGGTACGATTTTCCTAATCATTGCTTCCTTACTCGGCCTAGAGTTATTTGTTGAAGCAATTGGATTAGTTGGCGCACATAGACAGCCTCTCTTGAACTTCATCAAGAAACTCGTCGTAAATTCAGCCACAAGAGAAGGTTTGCCAGGAGAAAAGAAGAATAAAAAGCATTAAAAAAACGCCGCTTTTGACGACGTTCAATCAAGTACATATTTTATTCGTAAAATACTAATTTTTAGGCTGATCTTCGTGGAGATTAGCTTTAATTTTAGTAGTACTGATTTCTGGTGTACGTGGCAAATAAATAACATCGACTCCTTCATCTTTTAAGAAGTCAAACTTGCCTTCCCAGTCATCACCCATGACAAAGGTGTCAACGTTAAAATTATGAACATCTTTGACTTTTTGATCCCAACCTTCTTCTGGAATGACTAAATCAACGTAACGAACAGCTTCAACCAGCTGCTTGCGTTGTTCATAAGGAAAATAAGTCTTTTTGTGTTTCTCGTTCCAGTTGAATTCATCGGTTGAGATTGCTACGATTAGGTAGTCACCTAACGCTTTAGCTCGCTTTAATAAGTTGATGTGACCGTAATGCATTAAATCAAAGGTCCCATAAGTAAGTACGCGTTTGATAAATATCACCTCTCTGTATTTGTTTGATATTTTACCCTATATTATACGCTCAAATGTGCCAGAAAGGAAAAGTATTTTATATTACTGACACTAGAACTAGGTCGAAAGAAGGCATAATTACTTAATGAAGATAATTTCTGTAGTTGTACCCTGTCATAATGAAGAAAAAACGATTCCACTCTTTTTTAAAGAAACTGAAAAAATAAAAAAAGACTTACATGGATATCAACTCAATTATTGGTTCGTAAATGACGGCTCAACTGACAAAACCCTTGACGTTTTACGAAACCTAAATTCAACCGATCCTGAAAGGGTACATTACTTATCCTTTTCAAGAAACTTTGGCAAGGAGGCTGCTCTTTACGCTGGCTTGCGTGAAGCAAATGGTGATTATGTAGCTGTAATGGATGTTGATTTACAAGATCCTCCCTCCTTACTTCCTGTTATGTTGTCTGGAATTGAAGATGATGGGTATGATGCTGTCGGTGCACGTAGAATTAATCGTCAAGGAGAGCCCAGGATTCGTTCTTTTTTCTCAAAACTTTTTTACCTGTTTATCAACCGCCTCTCTAATACCGAGTTTGTCCCAGGAGCTCGCGATTACCGTCTAATGACTAGACAAGTAGTTGATGCAGTAATTCAAATTTCGGAATATAATAGGTTCTCTAAGGGCATCTTTAGTTGGGTCGGCTTTAACACTAAGTATTTGGAATACGTCAATCAGGAACGCGTTGCTGGCACAACAAACTGGTCCTTTTGGCAGCTTATTCACTATTCAATTGAGGGAATTGTCAACTTCTCTGAGAAGCCTTTGGCAATTGCTTCATATGTTGGACTTAGCTCATTTATAGTCTCTGTTCTTGCAATAATCTTTATTATCATCAGAAAGCTTTTCTTTGGTGGAAGTGCCTATGGTTGGGCATCTATGATTTCCGTAATTTTGATGATCGGTGGGATCCAATTGTTATGTTTGGGCATATTAGGTAAGTACATCGGAAACATATATTTAGAAACAAAGAAAAGACCAATTTATTTGATTAAAGAAAAAGATAACCAAATTGATAAATAATTTTACCAAACTTGAATTTGCCAACCATCTAAAATATACACTATTTGCATTAAAATGAGGAGAAATTATTTTGCAAAAAAAAATTCAGCATTGGAGCAACAATTTCATTAACGTGTTTTTAGTTATACTGGTATCGATTGCCATTCTAGGCAGCGCATCTAAAATTCTACCGTATTTTGACGAACTCGGTTCAAGCAGTGTCTACTTGGTAGACTTGGTACTGATCGTGAGTGTTATTTTTGTTCTGACTTATCATTCTATAAAGCCCTATCTTCGACAACTTTACTTTCTGATCTCCAAGTATGTACGCCCGCTAACTCTTGCTCTTTTTGTTCTGATTGTTTTTTGGCAATTCTACGTTGTTAAATCAATTAACGGAAAAACCATGTGGGATGCAAATATGATTTTAACCCGAGTAGCTGACTTCCCTCAAATGAAAGCTTTAACTAATGAATACCTCTCTGTATATCCCAATAATATTCTTCTTTATCTATACGAGCGCGGTGTTTGGCTATTCTTAGGAAAGCCTGATTTACCTGTTTTGACTTTATTTTTAGCACGAGTCAACATAGCTTTAGTTGATTTTTCAATCATTGTTGTAGGTCACACCCTCAAGGGCTTATTTAATAGATACACAGGTACTGTTTATTGGATTCTCGGCTTTTTGTTGATGGGATTATCACCTTGGATTGCCGTTCCTTACAGTGATATTTGGGCATTCTTTTTTAGTTCTGCGGCAGCCAGCCTGACTGTATCCATATTTAAAGCAAAGAAAATCTGGCA
This sequence comes from Ligilactobacillus salitolerans, assembly GCF_003864415.1. Lineage (GTDB taxonomy): Bacteria > Bacillota > Bacilli > Lactobacillales > Lactobacillaceae > Ligilactobacillus > Ligilactobacillus salitolerans. Next base: position 4,239 of record NZ_BFFP01000049.1, on the reverse strand, counting down.
AAAAATTATTTACCCTGTTCTCCTCGCAATTATTCTCACTGCCAGTTATTTTATGAAACCTTCTTTGATTATTTTTTATATTGCCGCAGCTATCGTAGGCAGCGTTGCTTTGATAATCAAGAAGAGTACCATCTCATTTTTATCTTTGCTGACTCTAGCCATTACAACAATAGTTTTGGCTTTGTCGTTTAACAATTATCAAAAAAACATCCCCAATCTCAATCTAAACGAAAATAGGGCATTTTCCATGATGCATTTCGCAGCTATGGGTTCGATAAAGATGGGTGCATATAATCCTGCTGATTATTTTGCTGATAAAAGAATAAAAGATCCAGATAAGCGAAATGAGCGGGATATCCGAGTCTTAAAAAAAAGAATTGTTGGCTACAAAAACGTGGGCAATTACCAACGCTTTTTAATTAGAAAACATGTTTTCAATACTGCTGATGGCGGATTTAACTGGGCGGGAAACGGAAACAAGATAATTTTTGAGCCTAATCCAGATAACTTCGCACAAAAATTATTTACAACTCAAAAAATAAGTTTCACGGCACATACGGCATTTTCTTTCCCAGTACAAATTTTTTGGATTCTAACTTGGATTTTGACGCTTTTTTCAATCCCTAACGAGCGTCTTTTCACGCAAATATTTAAGTACTCAATTGTCGGCTTTTTCCTTTTCCTCCTTATGTTCGAAGGAGGAAAGAGTCGGTACATGATCCAGCTACTACCTTTTATTTTAATCTTAGCTAGCATTGGAGCTGATAATTTGGCCTCTTTTATCAGAAAGCAAAAGTCTTTATCAAATTAACCACTGCTTGAAAACCGTGATATTCTGTTTTATTTTTACAAGGCGACAAAAAGTATTTTTTTATCTTAGGGGGAATTGCAAATGTATAAAACGATTTATCATTGGTGGAATAAACTTTGGCCTTTTTTTGTTTTTTTGTTGCTGGCATTTTTTCTAATAGTCCCTCAAATAAATAGAAGTTCACTTATTCTTGGAATCGATTCAGTTTTTCACTTAAATCGTTTTTATGATTCCATGATGCAAATTAAGACCGGCAAGTTTAATTATTTTTTAATGAACTTTGGATTTGGCGGGATAGGTCGCGTGGTTAATGCTTTGTATGGCCCAGTTTTTTCTTATTTTCAAGGTTTCTTATTACTTATAGCCAAAAATTGGTACAGATATCAATTGCTTTCAGACATCTGTTTGTCATTGGTTAGTTCTTGTTCTATGTACCTGCTTTGCCTTAAAGCTAAACTAAAGAAATCTTTGGCGTGTGTACTGGCTCTTTTTTATTCTACCAGCTCAATTGTGACAGTATGGATAGTTTCTCAACAATTCACTGGTTGGGGTGCAGCTTTTTTCCCATTACTCTTGATTGGCGGGATCAACCTCATCAAAAAAGATTCAAAACCTAGAGACTTCATTATTATGGGCATTTCTGTCTCCATTTTATTTCAAGTTCACATGCCTACCGCAATTTTGGGAGTATTGTGTCTGATGCCATTTTTTGTTGGTGGCTTTTTTAATAAAAAAAGCAAGTTAGGTTATTTCTTACAGGTACTTCTAGCTGTACTTATCTGTTTATGCCTAACCGGCAATGTCTGGGGATCCTTGTTACAACTAAAATTACATAACAATATGTTGGGGCCCTGGCCATACGAATCCATGGGAGATTTTACAAGTAATTTCAGTCTCAATGGTCCTTTTGCCTCAGATATCGGTCGTAGTCCTGTTTATGGAACCATTTTTTCCCTTATTATTATTATAACGGTCATATTTAGTTTATTATATTGGAATAATATTTCTCTTTTGAATAAAGTGTCAACCATTACAATAGTGATTTTTGCACTACTCGCTTCTGATATTTTCCCTTGGGAACGGGCAAGCTATCACTTTTTGTTTTTGAAACAGCTGATTCAATTTCCAAGAAGGTTCATAGTCATACCAGAAAGTTTATCCTTATTGACCATTGGATTGAATATCAAAGAATTAGAGGTCAATTCCTCAAAATGGAAACTTTTCATACTACCACTACTGATTCTTTCGTCTTTTTCAGTTTTTTCTGAAGTTAGCAGCCAATCAAGAGCATGGAATACAGCTTCCATTTCACCGTGGAGAAACCATTTGTTTTTCAAAACCAGCCCAACTGGCGTAAGGCAGGCATTTATGGACCCAGACTTAAGCAAGGGACTGAATTCTTTACAAAAATACAACATGGATTATCTCCCAACAAAAACAGCGATTCCTTTGGACGGAAGAAAAATATCTCCTTTATATGGTCCTTATATCAGACTATTAACTAAGGATTCTGAAGGTGTATCAAAACGAGTGAACTCAGATGGTCAAATGATTATTTCAATTAGGGCGGCTAAGGTCGAAAAAAAATCGCTGCCAATAGTTATGTACAAGGAGTCTCGTCTAACCACAAAACAAAACCGCAATAAACAACAGACATACACTCTTAATGAAATAAATCAGCCACAAGTGACAGTCAATAAGGGTAGAAATACATTTAAATTAAGCTTTCAGACCCCCAAGATTGTATCCATCTTATTCATAACAAGCATAATTTCTTGGGTAACAATCCTAGTCTATTTTACCTATGAAAAGATAAAATTCAGCAAGTAAAAATATGAGGTTGTCAAAAAAAGCAAAAATGTCGCTGCATAAGTGGTCAGAAAAGAGATGTAAAGTGCATTGCGAACTTTGCACCTCTTTTTCTGACTGCTTAAGCAGCCGCTTTTTTTAACTTTTTCGTTCGATTCCATGGCAAATAATGCCTCAACTCAGCTTCACTTAGAGAATCTGCTTGAGAGAGAGCTGTCAGAATATCAAAAAGGTACTGCAATGGATCCAAGCCGTTGGCTTTTGCACTTTCAATTAATGTTAACCAGATTGCGTTAGCCTGTGCGCCGGCTATGCTGGTACTAAACAGAAAGTTTTTCCGGTCAATGATCAGCGATTTTATTGCTTGTTCACAAGTGTTGTTAGACAGATCGAAAGCCCCATATTGTAACAACTTGTCGATTGCGGTTTTTTGACCGTTAGCATATTTTATTGCTTTGCCCAGCATTGATTTTGGTAAAGCTGGTAATTCAGACAAACACTGCCAAAAGTCAGTGAATAATGGCGCTAGTTTTTGACCACGCATTTTCGTTCTAGCTTCAGGCGATAGATTTTTCCATTTCTTTTCCAGCTTAAACATTTGATTAAGCATCTTGAGTGGCTTTTTAGCTCGCTGATCTCTTTTGGCCGCTTCAAAAAACTTCCGGCGGACATGAGCCAAACAACCGACCCGATCGCAACAATCAACAGATGAATAGACTGAATAACCGTCGCACTGTAACACACCAGAAAAGCCAGCATAAAGCTTTTGCCCGGATTTAGCTGTCCGATCAGGTTGATACGCGTAGTATATGCCTTGGTGCTGTGCGGTTTGCGGGGTCCGTAGGACCCACATTCTTGATTCAGTACTTGCTTTTTTACCCGGTTCTCTTAAAACCTGCACGACTGTCTCATCACCTTGCAGATAAGGTGCTTTGAGCAACTCAGAGTGAATCAATTCGGCTAAAGGCTGAAGCAGCTTTGAACCATTGATGACAGCGCGCGACAAAGTTGACTCACTTGTTTTCCAGCCTAGCCGTTGCCAGTCCTTTAACTGCCGATACAAAGGAGTTCCCAGACTGTATTTTTGATAAACAATGTTACTTAACAATTCAGCTGTAATGGAACTATGTAAAAATAAATTTCCCGGTGCCTGGGCGCTGTAAAAAGCTGTACCGCCGGCCTGTTGATCAACGCAATCTTCACAGTCACAGGTATAGGTTTCGAGATACTGATCTTCGACCCACAGTTTAGCAGGCTGGTAGCGTAATTTTTTACCCAGGGGTTTTTTGCCAATCATCTTTAACTTGTGTCCAAAAGGACAAAAATCGGATTCACGCCGATATATCGTAGTTACTACGTCTAAGCCGGCTACCTGTTCTTCCCTTTTTTGCCGCTTTTTTTGTGGTTTTTGGACCGTTGTCTTACTTTCTTGCGTGCTTTGTTCGTCAGTGAGCTCTGACCGGCTAAAAACACTGTCTGGATCCTCAAATAATGACAATTGATCTGGATCTTGTGTGGTGGTCCGCTCGGACTTTTGCCCAAATAGTTGATTTTTAAAATACAGCAACATTTCTTCTAGTTCTTTGATGCGCGCCGTATTCGCCTCATTTAGTTTGCGT
>NZ_BFFP01000048.1 GCF_003864415.1 Ligilactobacillus salitolerans | reverse complement strand
CCAACAACAAAATCAAGGTTATCAAGAAGACTGCCTATGGCTTTAGAAACTTTGCCAACTTCCGCCTGCGTATTCTCCTGGCATTAAAGACCAGTTTTTTAAGCATGAATATGCGCAGAGAGATCAAAAAAGCCACCCGTCCCATTCAGGAACAGGTAGCTTGATCAAGCTATACCAATTTTTTGAAATTTTAAATATCATTCCCCATCAGTACCACTTGACGAAGAGCCTGTTTTTGCTCAAATAAGGCTTTGATGCTTGCAAAATCAAGCTTTCCCAGGAGTATCATGTTTTTATATTAAAGTATCACTACAATATTATTGACTGTCTTGGATATTTAAAATCCATATTTGTTAAAGTGCGACAGCTTTGAAATCGAATAGCTGTTATCTTTGCTTATTGTCTTTTTATATTTTTCATTTCGCTTTCGCAAAACAACATCATTCTTTTTCAATGTACACAACCTAAATTCATTTACTTTAATTATCACACCATTATTTTTATTTTACATTTATTTTTAGTCGGTCTCTGCTTTGATCACCAGTTCAACACGGCGATTTTGAGCCCGCCCTTGTGCGGTCTCATTGCTGGCTTTCGCCTGATTTTCACCATAGGCTCTGATTGAAACATTACCTTCAACTAATGCATTCTCTTTCACAAAAAAGTGCATGACCGAGACCGCCCGCGCGGATGAAAGCTCCCAGTTGCTAGGATATTGGGCTGATTTTTGCGGAACATTATCGGTATAACCAGCGATCATCACCTGGTTGTTGCGCAGCTTGCTTAATTTCGGCCCTAATTGTCTGAGTGCCTGCTGGGCTGGGCCAGTCAAATCGGCGCTCCCGCTATCAAATAAAATGCTGCTGTCGAGATTAAAATGGAGACCATCAGACTTCAAGGTTGCCTTAGTATTGCCCATATCCAACTGACGGGCGGTTTCATTTAAGCTCTGGGCAATTTCTTTGATCTGCTGCTTTTGATTTTGTTCCGTCAGCGTCCCACGCACTGTGTGTTCGCGTTTTTGAGCTGCTTTCTTTGTCTTTGGGTCTTTCGCTTCACCCGCTGGCGTCTTGCTGGCAACCGAGGGAGAATCAAGTGCAACTACCATCGAACCGCTATCTGACTTGTCTGGTGGATCGACTGCCATGATCGAGCCGAATTCTGATTTGATTTCTTGAAACTTCCTATCGTCCACCTTCGCTGAAGCAAACATCACGATGAATAAAGCAAGCAACAGCGTCAACATATCAGAATAAGGAAGCATCCACCCTTCGCTGTTTTCTTCACTGTTTTTCTTTTTCCTCTGCATGCCCATCCTGCTTTCTGTGCCTACTTATTCTTCTCGATTTGTTCGCGATTGACCTCACTGATCATGCTCTCCAGATTATGTTCCATCGTCTTGGCGGAAACTCCTTCTTCAATGGCTAAAGTGCCTGCCATGATCAGTTCCATCTGCTGGAGCTCTTGTTGCGACTTGCGCTTCAAGCGCTTGGCAAACGGCAAGAATAACAGATAGCCGCAAAAAATACCAAACAAGGTAGCCACGAAAGCAGATGAGATCGACTCGCCTAAAACATTAACGTTATTCAAGTGACCTAAGGCGCCGATCAGACCGATCACAGCCCCCATCACCCCCAAAGTTGGCGAAGTGCTCCCGGCTGTCTGGAACATAGCAGCGCCGCGAGCATGCCTCTCCTCCGTAGAATCGATCTCGTTTTGCATGATGACTTCGATTTGTTCCTTATCGATCCCATCAACAACCATTTCCATGCCGCGTTTCAAAAAGGTATCTTCAACCGGGTCCAGGTTATTGACCGGGGTTTCCAAAGCCAATAATCCTTCACGCCGTGCGACATTTGAGAGATCAACTAATTTATTGATCGTTGCCCGGTAATCATAAGTCCGATTCTGGAATAAGACTTTAAAAATTCCCGGGAAACGTTTGATATCTGATAATGGGTAGCCATTGATCAAGGCCACGATGATACCGCCAAAAATAATCATCATTGCTTCCGGGCTAAACAAAACTGCCAAACTAGCTCCCTTCAGCAGCATCCCCGTCACAATGATGATCAAGGCCGCGATCACGCCGAGTACTAAAAACAGATCCATTCTCTTTTCCTCCTATTTCATACTTCCACTTATAGTTATCGGACAGAATGCCAAATGTTTAAGGTCCTAAAGGCAAAAAAATAAACAGAAATTTTTTATTTTCCTGTTCCAGTTTTTTCTTGAATTGTTTGTTACCAAATCAGTGCTGCACTCAACACTTTTGCCGCCTATTCACAGCTGTTCAATTTCACCAAAAAACACCGCCGCGCCAATGATTCAGCGTGACGGTGCTTTATGTTTAACCTAATTTTGCCCAACTTGTTCCCAAGTCTCTAATAACTCTTGCAGCAAGTTTACCACAGACGGCAGTTTCGTTTGATCCTTGCCCAGGTTAGCTTCCATTAATTGCTGGTTCATAAAATCATACAACTTATCCAAGTTGGCAGTTAACTGTGCATCGACCGAATGATCAAGCGAAAAGCGCAGTTCATCAATGATGTCTTGTGCTTTGACTAACTGATAATTGGCTTGTTCAAAATGATTTTGTTCAATCGCCATCCCAGCCAGTTTAACTGCCTTGATCGCTCCTGAAAGCAGTAAACTGATCAATTTATTAGCTGAAGCTGTTAGAACTTGGTTTTTCAGATAAAATTCCTGCTGTTTTTGTGCTTGTCTTGCTGCATCCATTTTTTGATCCCCCACTATTTTATACTCGTGCTGCTAACTTATCTCAGTAATCCAATTCGATCACGGTACCATCTGCCATCTGCTGCTGGTAGGGACCGCCTTTCTTTTGTCTTTGCTGGTCCAGTTGGCGTAATTGCACCAGCACATCTTGCTTCTCGTTTTTAACGAGCAAGATCAGCTCCTGATACTTAGTAATTGTAGCCTGCAGGTCAGTTTGCTGCTGCGTATTGAGCCTCAGCTGCTGTCCGCTAGCCTGCATGCGTTTCAGCAAGCTGTTATTTTTTTGCAGTAGGCGCGGTAAGGAGTTCAGGTCTTGGTCCCAACCAAAAGTATTTTGTTTAAGTTCAGCCAGAATTTCAATCATTTCAGTTTGTTCCAAGCCTATTTTCCTCCTCGTGAAAAATCTTAGTTATTACTGCTGCTATTGGTGCCCAACTGGCTTTGCATATAATCCAATTGAGACTGGGCGTTCATCATCATCGTGTCCAAGGCAGTGAACTGAGTAATATATTGTTCGCGCTTGGCTGCCAGCCGTTCGGTAAAGTCATCGATTTGGTCATTTAGACTCTTGACCATTTTATCCAAACTTGTTGTCGTATTATTAATGACCGACTTGTGATCATCCGTATCAGTAATGAAGGTATTTAACAGTGAATTAAGTTGAGTCGTATAGCCTTTGTCTTGCGTATCATCGAATTCATCGACTTGAACATAAAAGAAATCATGCACTTTTTCAGGCGATTCATCCAACTGCTCTTGCAACTTAGCCGAGTCAAGGCTCAAAACTCCGTCCTTATCAACAGACAACCCCAGTTGGTAGGCTCCTAAAGTACTGTTGGTGTTAGTTTTATCAGACTGAGTAACTAGGCTGCGCAAAGAAGACTGCAGTCTTTGCAAGGTAGAATCACCCACCAAGTCACCTTGGGTGTTCGTTGTAGTCGAGTCAGAGCTTGAACTGGTTGGATCACCAACATCAAGGTAACCCTTAATAATGCTCATTGTACTATTATACTGATCAACGAAATCCTGCACTGCTTTCACAGTGGTCGAACTATCGTTTACCAGCGATAAAGAAACTGAGTTTGCAGCGTCTGTGACCTTTTTTAAGGTGAGCGTCGCGCCCTCGATCCCATCAGTCACGGTATTACTGTCGCGCTCCATTTCAATTCCGTCCAGCGTAAACTTGGCCGCTTGCCCCAAGGCAGCGTCTCCAGTCAAGCCAAGAGCAGCTAGCGTGTCGCCGTTGGCGCTCTGGTCTAGCGTGCTGGAGTGTTGACCAGCAGCATTATTGGTCAAAACCAAACGACGATCGATCACTGTGGCGGAAACGCCCACGGTAGACGATTGCTTGTTGATTTTATCCGCAATGTCCACCAGTGAATCACCAGCTGAAATTTCGATGTCAACTGTTGCAGGTGAATCGTCTGTAACAGTACCTGAATAAGCAAAAGTTAATTTGCCGGTCAAATCAAGCGCGGTCTTATTAGATTTAACGCTCGTCAACTGAGAACCGGTCAATTTAGTCTGCTTGGCCAACTGTTCAATTTCTAATGCAAACTCGCCGCCGCTTTTAGAATTTGCGGAACCGCTGATCGTCGCATAGTCTTCAGCTGAACTTTTAGTCGTCTTAGTGTAATAAGAATCATTATTTTGCAATGTCTGGAGCTTAGTCTGAAGGTTGCTCAAAGTTGATGAAACTGAACTCCAAGCTGCTTTTTGCTTATTATAAGTTGTGACCTTATTTTGCAGTAAAATTTTGCCGCCTGACTCGGCTTCGATCAGTTGATCAACAACATCTGTTGTGATCCCTGAGTACTGGCCCATAAAGCTTAGCCCCGCATTGGCTGAAGTCGCTGATGTAATATCTGCCATACTATCTCACTATCCTTTCCGGTCGACTGCGATCCCCATCTGATCCCAAATCTTGCCGACCACGTCTAACATCTGGTGCGACGGGATCTCTTTGAGGACCTTACCGCTTTGCATGTCCACCATTTGAACATACTCGTGGCCAGTCCGTTGATGAATCTCAAATCTCAGCTTGAAGTCGCGCCCCAGGATCTTTTGATTCATCGTCGCGACTGCCTTTTGCAATTCTTGACTGTCCACAGGTATATCATCGGCTGAATCTTCGCTTTGTTTAAGCTTAGATTGCGAATTTTCTTGAAAAAGTCTAGCAATATTTTTTTCTTGGTCCTTACGAATAAAAGATTCATCCATTAAAGACGTATCCATTTCGTAGCTGTCGGTATCAACCTTTTTAACTTTATCGACTGGCGGTGTCGGGTTGACTTGCGGCATATTGTAAATTTCCATGATGATCCTCCTTCCCCATATTATAAAATTAAACTGAAAGCCTACGCCCGGATAATCATCTTTCAGTTGGTCTTTTGCTTGAAGACCAGCCAATTGCTACTCTTTTTTCATAGATTCACTCCAATTTGAAAATCTTAAAAAAAGCCGACCGCCGAAAAAACGACGATCGGCCACTGCCAAAATGTAATTGAGTTGTTATTAACCTTGAAGCAAGGAAAGAACACTGTTTGGCATTGCGTTAGCTTGTGCCAGCATTGATGTTGCTGCCTGAGAAAGGATGTTAGACTTCGTAAAGTTCATCATTTCTTCAGCCATATCAACGTCTTCGATCCGTGAGTTAGCTTCAGAAAGGTTTTCTGTAGTTGTGCTCAAGTTGTTGATCGTATGGTTCAAGCCGTTTTGAGTTGCGCCCAATTCAGCACGCTGTTCAGAAACTTTTTCGATAGCTGTACCAACTGTTGTGATTGCAGCTTGTGCGCCAGCAACTGATGATAAATCAATACCAGTACCATCAACACCCAAAGCTGTAGTGTCCATCTTCTTCAAAGTGATGCTGTCTGTTTGGCCTTGGCTTGCACCAACTTGGAAAGTCAAAGTAATAGTATCGGCTGTGGAAGCACCTGTGGTTGCGTCAACAGTACCCATCAATAATTGCTTCTTGTTGAACTCTGTGTTCTTAGCAATATCATTGATGTTCTTTTGGAGTTTATTGATTTCTTTAGTGATCTTTGTACGATCATCGTCTGTCAAAGTTTCGTTTGATGCTTGAACAGACAAGTCGTTCATCCGGCTTAGGATGCTGTGTGTTTCGCTTAAAGCACCTTCAGCAGTTTGGATCAAAGAAATACCATCTTGGGCATTGCGCTTAGCTTGCTTCATTCCGCCGATCTGAGCTTTCATTTTTTCAGAAATTGCCAAACCTGCAGCATCGTCGCCGGCGCGGTTGATGCGCTTGCCGGATGAAAGTTTTGCCAGAGATGAACTCTTGGCGTCATTAGCAGCTGTCAGACGTGAGTATGTGTTCAAAGCTGCAACGTTAGTGTTGATTCTCATTGTAAGGTCCCCCATTGTAATTTTTTGTTTTTGTCGCTTACAGATATATATATCGGACTAACTCATTAATGTTAAAGCCCTAAATCAAAAAATATTTAAAAAATATCTTGCTGAAAGTATTTTTCCATTAAAAAACAGAGACCCCTTTTAAAAAGCACAAAAGAGGTCTCTGTTTTAACAAAATGATCTTAGCCTTGAAGCAAGGAAAGAACACTGTTTGGCATTGCGTTAGCTTGTGCCAGCATTGATGTTGCTGCTTGTGAAAGGATGTTAGACTTCGTAAAGTTCATCATTTCTTCAGCCATATCAACGTCTTCGATCCGTGAGTTAGCTTCAGAAAGGTTTTCTGTAGTTGTGCTCAAGTTGTTGATCGTATGGTTCAAGCCGTTTTGAGTTGCGCCCAATTCAGCACGCTGTTCGGAAACTTTTTCGATAGCATCGCTGACTGTTGTGATCGCTGCTTGTGCACCAGCAACCGTACCCAAGTCAACTTTAGCAGTATCTACGCCCAAAGCAGCAGTATCCATCTTTTTCAATGTGATGCTGTCTGTTTGACCTTCACTTGCACCAACTTGGAAAGTTAAAGTCAAGTCACCTGTACCGGCTGTATCGCCCATCAATAACTGCTTCTTGTTGAACTCGGTGTTCTTAGCAATGTCATCGATGTTCTTTTGTAATTTAGTAATTTCTTTGGTGATCTTTGTACGATCTTCGTCTGTCAAAGTATCGTTTGATGCTTGAACAGATAAATCATTCATCCGGCTCAAGATGCTGTGTGTTTCGCTTAAAGCACCTTCAGCAGTTTGGATCAAAGAAATACCATCCTGGGCGTTACGCTTAGCTTGCTTCATCCCGCCGATCTGAGCTTTCATTTTTTCAGAAATTGCCAAACCTGCAGCATCGTCGCCGGCGCGGTTGATGCGCTTGCCGGATGAAAGTTTTGCCAGAGATGAACTCTTGGCGTCATTAGCAGCTGTCAGACGTGAGTATGTGTTCAAAGCTGCAACGTTAGTGTTAATTCTCATTGTAAGGTCCCCCATTTTTAATTTTTTGTCTTTGTCGCTTACAAATATATATATCGGAGGAGATTTCAAATTGTTTAAGCCCAAAATCAAAAAAATATTTAAAACAGGTTTTGATAGGAACTTTTCTCCAATAAAACCACGGTCTAACTTTTGATATTCTGATGTTATAAGTTTAGCTAACAAGAAGTTTTAAGGGCAGTGACTGTCTTATCCCCTGTGAGGTGAGGTCTATGGGCACATGGAATGATCCGCAGAAAGGTTTCACGGTCAATGAGCGTCTTCCGGACGCTATCGTTGATTTTTCTGGCTTTAACGTTTTTATTAACGTTGCTAGATTATATCAACAAACACTAAAAAAAGCCGCCCTCTCAAACTTTGGCGAGTTGAGGGCGACTATTTGTAGTCTCTGATATTAACCACCGTCTTTGAAACGGCTTGTGCAAGAGCTATGTTAACGCATAGCTCTTTTTCTTTACACTAGAATTATACCATCTTTTTAAAAATATGTCATGGTAAGCGGCAGTTTTTAGCTATCTCAGCCTTAAAATCCAGAACTAATACAGTTTAGCATTGCCTTAGCCCGTGTCATCTTAGTACCAGTGATGGCTGACCCAGTGTTTTTGCGCGGTGACCCAATTTCCATAACGATCAGCTACATACTTGGCTGCAACCTTCTCTTGATTAGCCGGTGAAAAATCACCATTCAAATAATCCTTGTCCAGCTGATACTTGCCGATATACCGGCCATTGCGAGCATTGTAATTATTGCTCGATTCATGCTGAATGATGTAGTCGCGGGCAGTTTTCTCTGCCCCCGTCAACGGCGGTTCCAAGCTTTCACTGTCTGAGCCCACACTCTGACTGGTTGTACTGTCGTCTACAGTCTCGACACCCGCTAAACTGCTTGATACTCCCGTGGCTGTTGTACTGGTTGTCGTTCCTGTTGGACTGCTCTGCCCAGGGATCGTCAGGTTTTGCCCAGCCAAAATCAAATTGGGATCTTGGAGCTGATTTGCCTGGACAATAGCGTCTGTGGTCGTCTGGTATTTTTCAGCTAATTCCGAAACCGTGTCGCCCCATTTCACCTTAAGCGTCTTCGAACCAGCTTGAACTTTGCTTGACAGTACGGTCGCAAACTTAGCTGCCTGGTCTGCATTCGCTTGATTAGCCGTTCCAGCCTGTTGCGGCTGATTGGTCAGTGTAACATTGTTAATTGCATTCATTGAAAAAATTTCATTCCCCTAATAATTGTTTGCTCAACTTTTCATTATACAAGTTTATCTAACTTTGAAAAGACTTTTTTACCGGATCTCAAATTGGTGAACTGCCTGATCAAGTGTTTTCGCGTTTTGCTGCAAATCTTTAATGTAGTTGCCAACTTCGGTCATGGTGGCAAGTATTTCTTGCGTATTGGCAGAAACTTGTTGCGTGCTGGCCGCATTTTCTTGCGTTCCAGCTGAAGTGCTTTCCAGGTTGTTCAGAACTTGTTCTTGAATTAGCGCGATTTTTTCACTGACTTTTTTCCCTTGTTCGACCCCGGAAGCCATCGCCTCATTAGTCTCCTGAACATTCTTAGTCGCAGCCATCGCCTGTTTGATCAGTTCCGTTTCAGTCTGTCCGCCTTGCAGCGAAGCATTCGCTTGAGCAACGATTTCATCCGATCCCGTTTGGATCAGCCCAATGATCTCGGTGATCTGTTTGGTAGCCTGAGCACTTTGTTCAGCTAACTTGCGAATCTCCGCAGCCACGACTGAAAAACCGGCACCAGCTTCACCCGCACTTGCAGCCTCAATTGAAGCATTCAAAGCCAGCAGATTCGTTTGTTGTGAAATATCATCGATCACTGTCACAATTTGGGTGATATTTTGGACGTGCTGGTCTGATTGCTTGACTGTTTTCATTAAAGTCTGCAGCTGTTTCATTTGCTCTTGCCAATGGTGGGCTACTTGTTCCATCACTTTCAAACTACTGTGTCCCCGCTCAGATGCTTGCGTAGCGGAGGACTTTACCTGCTCAACATTTTCACCCATCTCGTTGACAAAATTAGTCAGCCTTTGCAACTGTTCCACACTTTGCTGGGTCTCTGTCGCTTGACTGGCAGTAGTTTCTGCAATACCAGCGACAGTCTGAGTCGTCTCTTCGGCCGAGCGTGTTGTTTGCACAGATAATTCTTCTAAAGCTGCAGTCTTATCAGCAACTGAATCGGTGTCTGTCTGAATGCGACTGAGCATTTCGCCCAAGGAAGCGACCATTTCATTATATTTGGATGACATTTGCTGAAATTCTTGTCCATTCTGATCGGCATTGATCATCCACGCGCCTGCTTTTTGGAAAAAATGATCCAGACCGTTGGCATTTAATTTGAAATCGACTGCCCGCTTCGGGATCCGCTCGATCTGTCCTTGACCGATTTGTGCAAAAAATTCTGTATATAAAACTAAGATATTGGAATAAAACTTAGAGATCACTATGGCTGCTATGATGCTGATCACGACCACGACCCCTGCACTCATAAGTAAACCTGGCCAGAATGCTGCGCTAAAAGTCTGTTGCTCGTAATGGCCATGCAAGGATAAATATAGGCCCCCGCCTACGATTGCCGCCAGCAGCAGTGCAAAAAAATCATGCCGCCAACAATAGCAGTACTAATGTGTTTCTTCTTTTCTTCTTTCACGATAATTCCCCCTATTCTAACTATCGGTAAAAAAAGAAATATTTTAAGCAATAATTTTCAGAAAAGTTCTTCTTTCATTGACTTCTATGCAAAAGTTACCTTATATTTTTATAAGTAGAGTATTTTTAGATTTAGGGGGAAGAAAATTGAATTCACAACAACGAAGGCTCGTCCAAAAGAAGTGCCATCACACACGGATCAACAAAGCACTTTTGACTTCTGGTCTGACAGCCTTGGGCTTGAGCGGTGCTTTGTTATCGGCTCAGCCACTGGCACACGCCAATACCACGGTCAACGAAACATCAACCAGCATAACTAGTACTTCAACATCAGAAAATAGCAGTTCAGAGGTGTCCAGCGTTTCCAGCTCCACGCGCTCTGAGGTAAAAACCGATTCGCCAGCAGTAAACGATACTGAAAAGAGCGAACCTAACGCACCTACTAGCCAGGCAGACCAAGTTTCGACTGCGCAAGATTCAGAAAAAGAAAGTTCGACAGATAAGCGGTCAGAAGCAGACAGTTCTGCGGCTAAAACAGAAACTTCAGCCAATAAAGCAACTACTAGTCAGGTAAAATCGACTGCTGAGCAAGCCGCAGTTGCTACGGATCCTGCTGTATCCCAACAGGCAGCAACGTCATCAACCGCAGATACATCATCAGCTAAGGTGACAGCTAAAAAGCACGGTTTACAAGCCAGAGCTGCGGAAAGTCAAGTGGACTCTTTTGAAATTGGTGATGCTCGTTACACATCCGCCGACGCTGTTGATGTCGCATCTTACCAAAGCTGGATGACTCAGTCCGACTTTAACTATTTGAAAAGCAAAGGCGTCAAAACGGTCACTGTCAAGCTGACAGAAAACTCAAATTATACCAACCCGTATGCAAAATCCCAACTGGCGATGGCAACCAAAGCAGGAATGAACGTGGCAGTCTACCATTTCGTGCGTTTCAACAACCAAATCAAGGCTAAAGCTGAAGCTGCTTACATGGCCTCAGTGCTCAAAAGCTTAGGCTTATCCAAAACGATGTTGATCTTTGCTGACATCGAAAGCACAGAAACCATGCAGGCCAACATTAACATGGGCCAAGCTTTGCAGGCGTTTTGGAACATTCTAAATCAAAGCGGTTATAAAAACCATGGAGTCTACGTCGGTCCATACTACACCTATTTAAATCAGGTAGTTGGAACCGTTGGCAAATCCAAAACCTGGTTAGCCCAATACCCCTACTCACCAACTAAAGGCGGTTACTATGAGCAAGAATGGAAAAAAGCAGGTTACGGCGGCTGGCAATTTTCTTCAGCCGCAAAACTCCGAGGGTATAGTCTTGATGTCTCACATTCTTTCAATGATTTGCTAACGCAATTTAACTCAAGTAATAACCAAATTAACGGTCAGTATAATATAAACGGTTCCTGGTACCTTTTTAAGAACGGTAAAAAACAGACTGGTTGGCAATATTTGGCAGGACAAAAGAAAACCGTCTACTATAACGGCTCTGGCCAAATGCTTCATGGTCAAAAAAAAATTGGCGGTAAATGGTATTTGCTCGATTCCACGACTGGGGCGAGAAAAACTGGTTGGCAGACTAGCAGCAAGCAAAAGTTTTACTACAATGCACAAGGTCAGAAACAATTCGGCGAACTTCAAATCAACGGCAAATGGTATTTGTTTGACTCCAGTACTGGTGCCATGAAAATTGGGTGGCAGCACTTAGCCAAAGGCAACCGTAACGTGTACTATAATGCTCAGGGACAAATGATGTACGGGGAACAGAGAATTGGTAATAAGTGGTATTTGCTCGATTCCAGGACTGGGGCTAAAAAAACTGGCTGGCAGCACTTAGCCAAGGGCAACCGTACCGTGTACTACAATGCTCAGGGGCAAATGATGTACGGGGAACAGAGAATTGGTAATAAGTGGTATTTGCTCGATTCCAGGACTGGGGCTAAAAAAACTGGCTGGCAGCACTTAGCCAAGGGCAACCGTACCGTGTACTACAATGCTCAGGGGCAAATGATGTACGGGGAACAGAGAATTGGCGGTAAGTGGTATCTGCTGGATTCCACGACCGGGGCCAGAAAAACCGGCTGGCAGCACTTAGCCAAGGGCAACCGCACTGTGTACTACAATGCTCAAGGACAAATGATGTACGGTGAACAGAAAATTGGCGGTAAAACATATCTTTTTGACAAGCAAACTGGCGCTTTAAAAGTAAAGTGATGAATAACGCAATCCCTTGTACATATCAGGGGCTTGCGTTTTTATTTAAGCTCAGCAACTCAAGTGAATGGATACCGTCTGATTTTAAATTTGCCGAAATAACCGTTATACTGGAAGTGCAATAAAATAATACTCCATTAGAGAGGGGAACTTTTATGTATTTAGCAGATGAAAACCGCTACAACAAGCTGCCGCACCGGCGCGTCGGTGATACTGGGCTGCGTTTGCCCTTGATCTCGCTTGGATTATGGCATAATTTCAGCAGCGCCGATCCACTATATGACCGCAAAAAGGTGATCCTAAAAGCCTTTGACCTAGGTGTCTTCAGTTTTGACTGCGCTGACCACTATGGTTCACCTGAAATTGGTACTTCTGAATCTCTGTTAGGCCAGGTTTTGGCAGACGAACTCAAACCTTACCGTGACGAATTAGTGATCACATCCAAGGTCGGCTACCGCACGATTCCTGGTCCTTATGGCCACTTCTTATCGAGGAAAACGATCCTGCAATCGATCGACCGAACCTTAGAGCGGCTGCAAACAGACTACGTTGATGTCTATTATGCGCATCGTTTCGACCCCAATACTGATCTCTGGGAAACTGTCCAAGCGCTTGATGATGTCGTTCGTTCCGGTAAAGCCTTATACATTGGGATCTCCAACTTCAACACGGAACAAGCTAAGACAGCTGCCAAAATGTTTGACGACTTGGGAACACCCTACACGGTCAACCAAGTTTCGTATAACATGCTCAACCGCCGGCCAGAAAAAATCGGCTTAGTCGATGAGATGAAACAGCAAAATCGCGGCATCGTAGCCTACGGACCGTTGGCAGAAGGCCTGTTGAGCGACCGCTATTTGAAAGGTGTGCCCGCTGATTTTAACATTCACCCAACCAGCAAATATATCATGCAGGCTGGAAGGGACAAGATCACAACTGCAATCAACGGACTAAACGAATTGGCCCATCAACGCAACCAGAGTTTGGCTCAGATGGCTTTGGCTTGGCTGCTCAAAGATCCAGTCGTTTCCTCAGTCATCATTGGGACGACCAGCGTTGACCATTTGAAAGACAACTTGCAAGCTGCCAAAAACATCAAGTTTGACCAATCAGAGCTTGATGCCATCGATGAATTGACTAAAGATTTAGGTTAATATCACAAAAGAACTGCAAGGCGAAGAAAAAGCCTTTCAGTTCTTTTTTTGGTATCAGCCTCTATTCTCGCGTTACTTCGACTAACTTACGCGAGTTTAGTGCTTAATCTCCCATTACTTTGACCGACTTACGCGAGTTTATTCTCACCATCTTCTGCCTAAACAGATGTAGTTTAGTCGCTATTCTCACCATCTTCCGCTCAAACAGGTGTAGTTTAGCCGCTATTCTCACCATCTTCCACCGCATGAATCAGCCTAAAAAAAGGATGCGCCCTATAAACGCATCCCCAAATCAAGCTTATTTTGTTTTCGCCGGCTTCTTCGCCGCTTCGATCAGCCCTTGGTTCACTGTTTGCGCGTACAAATGATCGCCTGCTGGCCGCCCTGCAAAGTGAACCCCATCTGTGCCCTTAAAGACATCGGGGTGCTCACTGGCAGCCTTCCCCCAATCAGCAATCGTGATCCACTTGTATTTGCCAGGCAGAGTCTTCTCAAATTCGGCTAATTTAGAAGAGTTCCACGATGGTGTCGCCTGGGCATCGTATGGGGTCATAATAACCAGCTTGTGCCCCGGCTCAATATCGTTGATGATTTTTTTAGCCTGTTCCTCGTAATCATTTAAAGCATTAGTCCCAACACAAATCACAACGAATTCGCGCAGTGTCTTATTTTTTTGCTGGGTCATCAAGACCTTATAGGCTTTATCCAAGGTCCGGTCGCCTTCTGCATCAACTTGAGAATCAGCTACGTTGGGTTCTAGATAACGTCTAGTGCCTAGCGTCACGCTATCGCCGATAATTGAAACACCAGCCGGCAGATGATACTTTTTGGCAAGACTATCCTTGTTGTATTCACGATAATCATGGGTATTGCCAGCGGGTTTCTGCGGCTGCTTCGGCTTTTTAGGCGGCTTGACTTGTGCCATCACCGCATCCTTACTGTGGTTAATACCGTCGACATCCTGGTAGATCCCGCCGATCCAGAGGTTGCGCTCCAGCTTGGACATCCGCGGACTCTGCCAGACAGTCGTGCCAGTCAAGACAAGTAAGCCTGCAACCAGCACTAATAACGGTCGGGTTAGGATCGGGCCCTTGACGCGTGTGCCAAATAAGTGCGCAGCCCTGCCAGCGACTAGCGGCTCCACAATATAATAAGAAAAGGCCGCGAACAAAAAGCTCAATACAGTAGTCCAAACGGCTGCCCAACCATTACTCATCCGGTGGGCAAAAATCACGTAGAGCGGCCAGTGATAGAGATAAACACTGTAGGAACAGTCTGCGATAAAAGTGATAATCTTGGGTTCATTTAGCGTCGGCGTCTGTTCGTGCAAGATCCGTGCGCCTAAGATCATCAGGCACGCGCAGATCACAGACAGCAACATGCCAAATGGGTAAGTAAAGCTGTCTTTAAACTGAATGCCAAATGTCAATGCCAGTAAGCTGGCTAAGCCAAGCACCATCAAAATGATCGCCCGGCTAGCGGACCACTTGGCCATTTTTTGTTCAAATAAACGAGCCGGATGAGCAATCCCAGTCAGTGTGCTTAAAAATGCTCCAAAGAAGAACGGAAAGATATGCGTCCAAGTTGAAAAATAAACAGGCGAAAAATCTTTCAGTCCTTGACCGCCGTTTTTCATGGCAACCACACTCAAACAAGCAACCATCAGTGAAACAATGCCTAATAAAAAGCGAAAAAAGTTGTTTTGGCTGCGCGCGTTTAACGGCAAAATCCTGATCAGCCAGGAAAATAGCCAGACTAACAGGCCCCAGCCAATATAAAAATGCATTTCGACCGCTAGCGACCAAGTATGAACAAAGAGGTGCGGGATAAAGTTGTTTTCATAAGAACCGCCCGTCGCAATCTCAAAGTAATTGGTCACGAAACCGAAAGCTGCGGCGATTTGTTTGCCCAGTCCAGTAATAAAATCAGATCCGACCAAGTAAGTAAATGGGACTACGATCAGAACTGACAAAATCAGCGGCGGAACGATCCGATAAAACCGCCGCTGATAAAAACCGGCTAAGCTAAATGCTCCGCCGGTCGTGAATTCATCGATCATCAGCGCCGTGATTAAAAATCCGGAAAAAGCAAAGAAGACATCAACGCCGATAAAACCGCCCGGATAAGTATTTTGAAAGAAATGATAGCCTAAAACTAGAAATAATCCTGTGATCCGAACTAAACTGAACCATTTAATCCTGACTCTTTTTGGCTTGCTTGAAAATTCCATTGACAAACTCTCCTCGGTAGACTTGCTGTTTTTTCGTCGTTAACTTTCCGTGGCCGGTGACTTGGCCATTCTTGAAATGCCCGGCAAATTGCCAGCCCTGGTGTGACTTGAAGGTGCCAGCACCATCGAAACGGCCCTGCTTGAAGCGGCCTTGATACAGGTCGCCGTTCTTTAAGCGCAGTTTGCCCTGGCCGGAAAATTTATTCTTAAAGACAGTCCCGTCATAAACGATCCGTCCTCGATCTAACTGGTAGTGTTCAGTCGTTTGCCGTGGTGCCCTCAAGGCGATCCAAGCAAAAAAAACTAGCACAACGACCGTCACCAGCTCCGCTAGAGTCCTAAGCTGCTTAGCTTTCATCTGTGTTTCCCCCAACTTTTTCATGTCCGTTACTCATATTCTATCAAATTAGCAATGGTTTGCATAAAGAAAAGCAAATATTGTTCACCAAATTACGCTGATAGCGGCACAATGACCGTTCTTTTTAGATACATTTTTTTAAATTTAAATTAGGCAATCGGGTAGGAGATAGTTCACACTATCGACCTCCCACACCACCGTACGTACGGAACCGTATACGGCGGTTCAACAACTTAAGCTTTTGCTTGAATTGACTGATACAACTGGGACATGTTTAATAGGCCTCGCTGTGTCAGTCTTTTGTTTGTTATGGATATACACAGTGTTTTACTATGCGCATTGCGCCAGTACCCTTTCCG
>NZ_BFFP01000047.1 GCF_003864415.1 Ligilactobacillus salitolerans | reverse complement strand
AGGACTATTAAACATGTCCCAGCTGTATCAGTCAATTCAAGCAAAAGCTTAAGTTGTTGAACCGCCGTATACGGTTCCGTACGTACGGTGGTGTGGGAGGTCGATAGTGTGAACTATCTCCTACCCGATTTGAGCGAAATTTTTGGCTCCGTGAACAAATATGAACAAAATTCATACTTAAAGGAAAGCTTAATGAATTGACTGTGATGCAAGTACATTTTTAGGTAGTAACTATTACAGCTGACTATGACGTTTGAATAAATCGGTTCTTCTTTCTGAAGGGGAGAGACCGTAGAATTCCTGGTATTTTTTGTAGAAAAAGTTTTTATTTTTGATCCCTACTTCTTCGATAATATTATTGACCGGTAAAGTACTTGTAACAAGTAAATTGTTGGCTTGGATCAGGCGTTGCTTGGTTTTGAGATCTGAGAAGTTGCTGTTAGTAAACTTACGGATCAAGTTCCCTAGGTATTCCTTGTTATAACCGAGATCCTCGGCCAACTCCGCCAATGTGATAGTCTTATAATTTTGGTCGATTTGCTTTAAACATTTAAAAACTAATTGTTGCTGTTCATTCTTTAGCTTCACTGTCGGCATGGGATGATGGCGTAAAATTTTTGAGATCAGTATATCAAGGTAGGATTCAATGATTGAATTGGAAAATGGTTTTTGAAGATAATATTCTTCAATGATTGAATCCATGGTCTTTTTGATGTCACGGTTTTCGGGAAAAATAATATAGTTGCGTTCTGTTTTTTTTCCCAAAGAAATATTTGAAAGAAAGCTGTAGGTCAGACTGTTGTTGCTGTGAATATCATTGAGGAGGTTAAAAGTAATGCTTTGGTCTCTAAAGAGCAAGTTGATCAACAGGTCATTTTCTCCTAATGCAGCAATCGAATGCGAACAGCCAATGTTCATCATTAAAATGTCGCCTTCTTTTAAGGCTACTTTTTCCCCATCAACAATTTGCTGGCAACTCCCCGAGAGCATGTAATTCAATTCCAAAAACTTATGCGAATGTTTGGGGTAGGGCGCAAAGCGATTATGTTTACTGATATAGACCGAGTGGTATTTAAAAAAATAGTTATTGTTTAAAGAGGGGACACCAGTCACTTCAGTCCGATTCAAATCAAGGGCAGCATTGGGCATATCGTTAACAAAACGATGGTCTTGATGCTGTTTTTTTTCAATCTCAGACATTGACTGAAGTCCCTGAAAAACTGTTTGATCCAAGAGCTTCAACCTCCTTGTGTACAATATTATATTACAAAAGGCCCCTAAGCCGGAATGAAGTTTGCTTAGGGGTCAGTCATTTAGTTAAGAGAATTAAACTTGTCAGTAATTATTTGCTAGGGTCGTAATCTTTGTCAATGATCAAAACAGGCTTGATCGTTTTGCCGGATCCGGAATCAGCGTTAGCTTCATTGATTTCTGAGAAGTCATAGAATTTCTCAGTCTTATCAAAGTCAAACCAGCCCAGTTTGTAGAATTCCAGCAAACGAGGGATATCGATTTGCGGAATAGAGTCGCCCATGTTGACCCCAACGACTTTCTTGTCATCAACACAAAGGTCATTCCAAGTTGATAACTCGATCAGATGCGGTGTAACAGCGATGGCTGCACAGGTTCCGCCTTGTGCCAAGGCTTTAATGCCGTCTGTGATCACAGATGACAAACCAGTTGTGTCTACGGTCCAATCGACACCATAGCCGCCTGTTAATTCCTTGATCTTAGCCACGGCATCTTCTTCCTTGCTGTTGATAGCATCGGTTGCGCCTAATTCTTTAGCAAGCTCCAGACGTTCAGGCACGATGTCGACAGCGATCACTTTAGTACAGCCGGAGATCTTGCCAGCCATCATGGCAGCCAATCCAACGGCACCAGTACCGAAAACAGCGATCGTGTCGCCGGGTTTAGGTTGCAATGTATTGAAGACAGTCCCGGAACCAGTCACATAGCCGCAACCCAGTGGTCCGACTTTTCTCAAATCAAGATCTTTGTCAATTTTGACAGCGTTACGTTGATCAACAACAGTTGTAGTTGTAAATGAAGACTGATTGAACATGTCTGAAATATGTTCACCATTTTCTTGGAAATGATCTTCACCATCAGCACGCACGCCTGACAAATTGTAGTCGCCATAGTTGCGACACTGGGTAGGGACACCGCGCAAACAATTGTCGCACGTGCCATCGGCATAGAAGGAAAGGATCACATGGTCGCCTTCTTGGAAGTTCTTGACTTCAGTACCAACTTTTTCCACGATCCCGGCACCCTCATGACCCAAAATTACTGGGTAGCCTAACGAAGCATCGCCTCTACGGATGGCTTCGTCGGAGTGGCAAATACCGCTGGCTACCATGTGAATCTGTAGGTCTGTTGGCCCAACTTCGTGTAATTCAATGTCGTCCTTAATAGTGAATGGTGCGCCAACTTTTTCTACAACAGCTGCTTTGATTTTCATTTTGATCTGCTCCTTTTGCAGTTTTATTAACACCACAGATTATGACACCTAAAATCATAAAAAGCAATAAAAAGTTAGTGAAAAATAATACTAAATTTCAAAAAAACAAGAAATTACTCTTATGCGTTTATAACGTAATTACTATGTTCACCACCTAAAAAGCCTTTATTACAGAGAATTAACGAAGAAAATAAAAGAATGCACAAAAATAGTTGTAAAAACAAAATGTGAAATAAAGAGAAAACAAAGACGATTACAAAATGTAAGCGCAACTTAAAATGTTGTTAAATGATACTAAAATTGTAGTTATGTGTCATTGATTGCGTTTTCTATTCAAGTGATAATGGATTTCGAAGTCGGTAATCGATTACAAAAATAAAATTAGGAGTTAATAACTATGGCGAAAAATTCACATTCTTCAACATGGGCCGTTTCCTTAACGAACTTTTTGGATTCTGGTTCGATCGTCGCAGGTGCTGCTGGTTTGACCTTGTGGCAAAAAGAGTTTGGTTTGAGCAGTTTTGCAGTCGGACTTTTAGGCGCGTTGAGTGCCAATGCTTTTGGTTCTGCGATAGGTGCAATTATTGGCGGTCATTTATCAGATAAGTACGGCAGAAAGATTATTTACACATACGATATGCTGGTTTATATGCTTGGGACATTGACGATCGTCTTTTCAATGAACTTCCCAATGCTGTTGGCAGGTTTTCTGATCACCGGGATGGCTGTTGGCGCAGGTGTTCCAGCTTCTTGGACATATATCGGTGAAACTTCGGATGGAAAAAACAGAGCGCATGATATTGGTATTTCGCAGTTCTCGTGGTCAATGGGACCAGTTGTGATCTTTATTTCTGCGACTTTATTAGCACCGCTAGGACTGTTAGGTAATCGGATCTTATTTGTAATGTTGACCGTGATCGCATTTATTGCATGGTCTTTACAAAGATCTCTGCCAGAGTCAAAAGATTGGGTCAAACAAAAGCAAGTTGAAAAAGAGTCGGGAGTTAAGCCGCATCCTTATAAGGAATTATTTTCCAGTGCAGTTTCTGTTAAGAGTGTGTTATTCCTGTGCGGAGTATATGTTTTCTGGAACTTGGTTTCTGGTGCAATGGGCTTCTTCATGCCCTATGTCTATGAAACCGTTGGCGGGTTGAATAATTTACAAGCCAACCTGCTGCAAGCTCTTTTGTGGGCATGTACGGCGCTTGCTGGCTATTATGGCTTCGCTCTTTACGGCGATAAGATCGATCACCGTAAATTCTTCTTTGTTGGAGCTTTCATGGCTGCCTTATCCTGGATCATCTTGACCTTCATGGGCTTTGGCTGGACTGCCTTACTCTCCTTTGTTATTATCTGGGGTCTTTCTGCTGGGATCGGCGCTCAGGCATGGTATGCATTATGGGCGGTTGAACTGTTTCCAACTAAATACCGGGCAGGCGCTCAAGGAATCATGTTTTTCGTTGTCCGTGGAACTGCGGGAATTTGGTCAATTATTTTCCCAATGATCCTTTCCGGCATGGGCTTCAAGGCCGCTGGGTTAGCTATGATTGGATTGCTGATCGTTTCACTTCTGATCGGAACAATTTGGACACCGAAAACTCGCGGCAAGTCATTAGATGAAATTACTGAAGAGCGTTATGGCACAACTAAAGTCAATAAAGTCGACGCACTTGGACAAACTATTGATGGAGCAGAAGGCAACGAAGCTAATTAAATGAGGGTGGTAGCGTGGCTAAAACTTATGTAGCAGTAGATATCGGTGCATCCAGCGGCAGGCTGATGCTCAGTCAGCTTGTTGATGGTAAGTTGAAGCTGGAAGAAATGCACCGCTTTAAAAATGGTTTTACAAAGAAAGACGGTCATGACCGTTGGGATATTGATCATCTTATCCAAGAAATATTTACGGGCTTGGAAAAAATCAAAAAAGCCGGGTACACGGAAATCACCCTGGGGATCGATACTTGGGCAGTAGATTATGTCTTGGTTGGCAAAGACGGTGAACGGTTGAATGATCCTGTCTCATACCGAGATGCCCGGACGCAGGAGTCAATTGAGAAGTTAACTTCAGAGTTGCCTAAAGAATATATCTACGAAAAAACTGGGATCCAATTTCTAGATTTCAACACTCTTTATCAGCTTTTTGAAGAAGATCAAGACCTGCTGGCTCAAACCGATAAGATCCTGATGATCCCCGACTATATCGGTTATGTCCTGACCGGGAATGCAGTGACAGAAGTGACAAATGCTTCGACAACTCAGATGTTGAGTCTGCGTGAAGGTTTGTTTGATGATAATCTGCTAGAAAAAATTAATGTTAAACAAGAACAGTTCCCGAAACTGGTCGATCCAGGTACGAACCTGGGCGAGTTAGCTGATAAATGGCACCAGAAATATGACCTGCCTAAAACAAAGGTCGTGACAGTGGCAACACACGACACAGCTTCAGCTGTTGTTGGTACGCCGGCTGTCGGACAACGTTGGTCCTATCTGAGTTCAGGCACCTGGTCTTTGATTGGTGCGGAGTTGAACGTACCGGAGAACGGTGAAGCAGCATTTGAGCATAATTACACCAATGAGTGGGGCGCTTATGGAACTTACCGTTTCTTGAAAAACATTATGGGCCTTTGGATCATCCAAAATGTTAAAGAAGAACTGGACAATAAGTATAGCTTCGCCGAACTAGCCGGCTTGGCGGGGCAAGAAGAACCATTCCAGCAGTTTATCGATGTTAATGATGATCGTTTCCAAAATCCGGCAAACATGATCCAAGAATTACAGGCTTATTGTCGTGAGACTGGGCAAAAGGTGCCGGAAACTCCGGGCGAAATTGCGATGGCAGTTTATTCTAACCTGTCCTTGTACTATGCGAATGAGCTTGAGATCTTAGGCAACATTCTTGGTTATAAAGTTGATGCATTGAATATTGTCGGCGGCGGGTCAAACGTTGAGATCATGAACCAATTAACGGCTACGATCGCGGGTGTTGATGTGTACGCTGGTCCATCTGAGGCGACTGCGATCGGTAATGTGATCGTTCAAATGATCGCCGAAGGGGATATCTTGAATGTTTATCTTGCCCGGCGAATTATTGCAGATTCCTTCCCATTGAAGAAATATAGCCCAGAAGGGTCTTTGCAGTATAAATTAAACGAGTACCAAGCATTTTTGAAAGAAACTAAAAAAACGACCGTTTGAAGGAGGAGACTTAAGTGACCGTTAGAATGGGCCAATTGATGCATGTTTATCCGGATCAATACGATGAATATGAACGGCGGCATAATAACTTATTTCCTGAAATGCGCCAAGCTTTGAAAGAAGCCGGGGCACATAATTATTCGATCTACCTGGATAAAAAAACTGGCAATCTATTTGCCTATCTGGAAGTAGACGACATCGAAAAGTATAACCAAATTTCTGAAATGGAAGCTTGCAAGAAGTGGTGGGCATACATGGAACCAATCATGGATACTAATCCAGATCAGAGCCCAGTCACAACTGATTTGCATGAAGTTTTCCATCTAGACTAAAAACATTTTAAAGGAGCGATTTATTTATGGTTAAGGCAGAAACAGTCGAAAAGGCATATGAAACAGCTAAAGAACGGTATGCAGCACTAGGTGTAGACACCGAAGAAGCAATCAAGCAGCTTGAAAAAGTTAAACTTTCGGTTCATTGCTGGCAGGGAGATGATATCCATGGTTTCGTCAATCCGGAACAAGAATTAACTGGCGGGATCGGAGTTAGCGGTGATTATCCTGGAATTGCCCGCACACCAGATGAATTGACCGGCGACTTGCATGAAGCTTTGTCGTTGATCCCAGGCAGTCATAAAGTTGCTTTGCATACCCTTTACGCTGTCTCAGATAAAAAGAAGGATTTTGACGAAATTGGACCAGAAGACTTTAAATATTGGGTCGACTGGGCTAAACAAGAAAAAATCGGTTTAGATATGAACCCGACATTCTTCAATCATCCTAAACTCAAACAGAACTTCACTCTGGCTAGTCCAGAAAAAGATATTCGTGATTTCTGGATTCGCGTCGGTAAACAATCCCGCGCGATCGCTAATTACTTTGGTGAAGAGTTGGGTCAACAATCAGTCAATAACTTCTGGATGCCAGACGGCTTCAAGGATAATCCGATCGACAAGCTGACACCGCGTTTGCGGATGATCGATGCATTGGACGAAATTATCAATTCCGCTGCCTACGATGAGAAGAATACGATCGAAGCTTTTGAAGGTAAATTGTTTGGGACTGGGGTTGAATCATACACAGTAGGTTCCCATGAATTCTACGACAACTACGCCTTGACCCGGAACAAGCTGTGGACGATCGATGCCGGACACTTCCATCCAACAGAAGATGTTTCCGATAAATTCACTGCCTTCTTGCCATTTGGCGGTAAAGGCTTGATGCTGCATGTTTCTCGCCCAGTTCGGTGGGATAGTGATCATGTTGTGGTCTTTGATGAAGCTTTGCAGCGGATCACCCGTTCCTTGGTTCGTGATGACTTATTGAGCAAGACAAACATCGGGCTTGATTTCTTCGATGCAACGATCAACCGCGTTTCAGCTTGGGTCATTGGCGCACGCGCTACACAGAAGGCATTGCTGCAAGCTATGCTGTCACCGATCGCAGACTTAAAAGAAGCTGAATTAAACTATGACTTTACGACTCGTTTGGCAGTGACAGAAGAACTTAAATCCTATCCATTCGGTGCTGTTTGGGATGAATTCTGCTTGCGGAATAATGTACCAGTAGGAACTGACTGGTTGGACAACATCCATCAATATGAAAAAGACGTTCAATTCAAGCGTAACTAAAAAGAAAATTGATTACTAAAATTTAAACCTTGCCAAAAAGCGTAGGAGGAATATGATCATGGTTAGTTTTGGAGATTCAGAATTTGTTAAGAAAGTTGCTAGTGTCACACAGGCTTCGTATCAGCACGGCTGGGATGAACGAAATGGCGGTAATGTTTCCTTGCGGCTGACTGACGAAGATGTTGCTGATTTCGATGATGTTTCAGAGGTTAAAGAGACTCTTGATTTGGGCTTTGATGCCTCGGCTTTAGCTGGAAGCTATTTCTTGGTAACTGGTACGGGACGTTATTTCAGAAATGTTATTGATCAGCCCAACTTGGATCTTGGTCTAGTGAAGATCACAGCTGATGGTCAGCATGCCGACCTCTTGTGGGGCTATGAAGACGGAGCAAAGCCGACTTCAGAATTCCCGAGTCACTTGATGTCGCATATTGAACGCCTGAAAGTTGATCCAAGTCATCGGGTAGTTATGCATTGCCATCCGACTAACGTGATCGCTTTATCGTTTACGCAGGATTTGGATGAACGTGAGATCACTCGTCTCTTGTGGAAGATGCAAGCCGAATCATTGGTTGTCTTCCCAGAAGGAATTGGGATCATCCCATACATGACTCCGGGGACAAATGAAATTGGGGCAGCAACTTCACAGAAAATGGCCGATTTCAGAACAGTGATCTGGCCGCACCACGGTATTTTCGGTACTGGTGCTGATGTCGATGAAGCCTTTGGCTTGATTGAAACTGTTGAGAAAGCAGCGACGATTTATTCACAGATCTGCGCACAGGGTGGAAACATCAAGCAGGAGATCACTGATGATCAGCTGCGTCAGTTAGCCGATGCGTTTGGTGTCACAGCTAATCCAGAATATTTACCTGAAACAAGTAAGCTGTAAAGTTTGAAAGAGGGGCGGTTTATGCGGATGCATAGGTCGCCTTTATCTTTATGAACAGATGAAATACGACGATAAAAACGGGAAGTATATTACGGTGTAGACTCAAGTCTCAAGATTCGAGAATTGTGGATCGTTGTTTTTGGTGAAGGAGAAGACGCATGAAGACGGAGAAAGAAAAATTTTTGGATGGTGAACCATATTACATTATGGATCCGGAACTCGCTGCAGATGAAACCCGGGCGCGCAGATTGTGCAAGCAGATCAATGAGTTGGATGATCTGCAGACGCAGGAAAAAGATGACTTAGTTAGAAAGCTATTCGGTTCTGTCGGAAAAAGCCCCTATGTCCAACCGAATTTTCGCTGTGACTTTGGCTACAACATCCACGTTGGTGATGATTTTTTATGTAATTACGATTGTGTGATCCTAGATATCGCACCGGTAACCATTGGGGATCATTGTTTTATGGGACCTAAAGCACAGATTTATTCAGCCGACCATCCGCTTGATCCGACCTTACGCGGTAATTTCATCGGGATCGGCCATCCTGTTACGATCGGTGATAATGTCTGGCTTGGAGCTAGTTCGGTTGTTTTACCAGGAGTGACTCTGGGGAATAACGTGGTAGTTGGCGCAAATTCAACGGTTACTAAATCCTTTGGTGATGACGTAATTTTAGCCGGCTCTCCAGCGCGAGTAATTGGCAAAAAGCCAGCTGCGGGCTGTGAGGCTGATCAAATTTTGAGGGAACATCTTTTTGTCGAAGATTGATCAGACGAAAGGAAGAGAAATGCTATGGGTGTATTCGAACAGGTGATGCTGCCTGTTTTACTGATATTTTTGGTAGGGTTTATTTTTCAGAAAATCTTTCGTTTAGAGATCAAACCACTGTCAACGGTAGCGATTTACTTGCTGCTGCCGTTTTTAGTCTTCAAAACATTTTATGAGGCTCATCTTGACCAAGGCTTTTTAGATGTTGTCTGGACTTCATTGTTGATCATGGGTGCTTTACTCATTTTGGGCATCATTTTGGGCATCATTATTGGCAAAGTATTTCATTATGACCGGCAAAAGCTCTGCGGTTTCTTGCTAGCGACCGTTTTCCCGAATAGCGGCAACTATGGTGTGCCAATTATTATCTTTGCGTTTGGTCAGAGAGGCGTAGAATACGCGATGGCAATTATGGTTTTTCATAATATTTTGATGGGGGTCGTTGGGGTCTACATTGCAGCCGCGGCCAATCAAAGCGGCAAGCAAGGAATTAAAGCTGCTGGGTTGGCCATTTTGAAACAACCAATGAATTATGTGATCATTCCGGCGATTTTATTGAATCTCTATCAAATCAAGCTCTCAGCTAATTTGATGAAAAGTGTCAATATGATTGGCAACATTACTATTCCGCTGATTATGCTGATTTTGGGTATGCAGCTGGCAGGAGTTACCGTGGGAAAAGTTTCATTAGGTAATGTCAGCCTGGCGATGGTCATGCGCTTACTGGTTTCGCCCTTTTTGGCCTATGTGATTTGCACTATCTTTGGCTTGAGCACGATCATAACCGCAGTTATTGTGCTCATGGCTGCGATGCCCAGTGCAGCCAATACCACTATGTATGCTATTCAATTTGACGCTGATCCTGATTTTGTTTCGACTTGCACACTAATTAGTACTCTCTGCAGTATTGGCACGCTAACCGTACTGCTCAATATTTTCTAACAACACGAAAACCGCCTAAGCTTGGAACGTCAGCTTAGGCGGTTTTTTGGCAGTAAAGTTACTCAGCGAGCAACAGCTGGATATCATTTGCTTGGATCGTTTCTAAAATTTCTTGGGGCGGCAATTGATCGGTGATGATCGTTTTGATGCTGACTGAGTCATAATCGCTCAATAAGATGTAATCCTTTTGATTAAATTTAGTATGGTCGACCAAGAGGACAGTCTGCTCTGAACATTGCATGACCGTTTTTTTGAGGAATTTTTGTTCTTCATTTGCCATGTAGATCCCCTCTGCATCCAATGAACTGCAAGAAATAAAAGCTATGTTTGGCCGAAAATTTTGCTGCAGGTCAGCGATCGCGCGCGGACCTAAAATTGACTTTGAGCGGTAGAGCAGATTGCCTCCCAGGACAGAAAGCTCAACGTTTTTGAGCTGGTTGACTTCTGCAGCTAAATTGATATTATTCGTGATCACATGCAGGTTTGATTTGTTAGCGAAGTACTTGGGAAAAAATTCTAAAGTAGATGATCCATCTAAAAAAATTGCCTGATCATTTGTGATCAGCGGTGCTGCTTTTTTACACAGGCGGTTTTTAATATTTTCATTTTTACCTCGTCGGGTCGCATATGCCATCTCGACGTTAGAGTACTCTAGAAGACTGACATAACCATGAGTTCGGCGGATTGAATTTGTCATTTCCAGGTCCAGCAGGTCTCTTCTGAGTGTAGAAATGCTGACTTGCATTATCGCCTGCAATTCTTTTGTACTGATTTTTTGGTGTTCTGATAAAATTTTTAGTAATTTATTCAGACGTTCTTCTTTTGTTAACTCCAAAATTTAAGCACCTCTTTCTAAGTTGATGGTTAGGAACTGCGAAACAGAAAATGAATAATGTTCAAGCAGAAAAAAATTTACCCGGTTAATTAGCAGTCGGTTTTAATACTGAGGTCGACTTAACTATGCTAAGTAAATATTTTGGCAAATGAACATTTGTGAACTTTTATCATCGAAGAAATACGATTAAATATATTGTACCATAAGTGTTGAATAAGTAAAGAAAGCGCTTTATAATTACCATGTAATCAAATATTTTGTAGTTAAAAATTCATATGTGTTCATAAATTGTGAACGGAAAGAGGCTAAATAAATGAGCAATTATTCTGAATTATTTGACAAGGATTTAATTTTCCTACAGGTTGAAGCGAATGACCGTAATGATCTTTATCAGAAAGTAGCAGACAAGTTGGCAGAACAAGGCCTTGTTAAGGAAAGCTTTTTGCCGGCATTGATCAAAAGAGAAGACGAATTTCCGACAGGGGTTATTACGCAATATTTACCGATCGTATTACCTCATGCTAATCCAGAAAATGTTAATCAGCCTTTTATTGCAGTAGTCCAGACTCAAAATGAGATCAGAGTGCAGCAGATGGGAACTAATGAGGATGAGCTGGCCAGAAACTTTTTCTTCTTAGGCATTGTCAAGGAAACACAAGATCTGCAAGTCAAATTATTGCAACGCTTCATGCAATTGATGAACAATCAGGAATTTGTCATGGATTTTAAGAAAATCGATAAACCAGCGGATATGTATGATTATTTGATCAATAATTTTTAGGAGGAGATCTATATGCTCAAAATTGTAGTTGCCTGCGGGAGTGGGGTCGCAACCAGCGAAACAGTAGTCGGGTCGATCAAGTCATTTTTAGAGGAACATTCTGTCAGCGGCGTTGAAGTCGAAGCGACTGACTTTAAACAGCTGGCAAGTGTGCTGGCGAATTACGATGTTTATGTCTGGTTGGCTAAACCGACCCCTGAAATTCAAGAAATTTGTGATGAGGAAGGGATCCCAGATGTCAATGGAGTAGATCTTTTAACTGGTGCCAAGGGCGACCAGACCTATTTAGATTTAGTTAATGCCTTGATGAGTCTGAAAAATGCTTCATAAATAAAGGAGTGAGCATCTAATGGACATTTTAAAAACAATTGTCAACTATGTTCTAAATCTGGGAGCAGCCGTTTTTGTTCCGCTGATCATGTTTGTTATTTCGTTATTAGCCAGGCTGAAATTAAGCAAAGCAGTCAAAGCAGCGTTGACTTTAGGGGTTGCATTTAGCGGGATGACGTTGGTTGTTAATTATATGACCAATGCAATTTCACCTGCGGCTAAATCGATGTCTAAGTTAATGCATTTAAGCTTAAATGCTATCGACCAGGGTTGGCCAGGAGTTGCAGCGATCACCTGGTCCTATAAAACAGCATTTCTGTTTTTCCCGCTCTTATTATTGATTAATTTTATTATGTTGACCTTCAACTGGACTAAGACCCTAAACGTTGATATGTGGAATGTCTGGAATAAGATTTTCACGTATGTAGTTGTTCTATACTTCACTCATAACTCTCTTTATGGCTTTATTGTTGCGAGTTTACAAATCGTTTTGGAGCTCAAGGCGGGGGATATGTGGCAAAGGCATATTGAAGATCTAACTGGGATCCCAGGAGTGACAGTCCCGCATTTCATCAGCCTGTTTGCCGTCTTGCTGATGCCGTTGAATAAATTATTGGACTTTATTCCAATTATGAACCGTCCGGCTGACGCGAATGCGATTCAAAAGAAGATCGGTATTTTTGCAGATAATTCAGTAATGGGCGCAATTATTGGTGTGCTGTTAGGCTTTGGCGCTGGTTATTCAGTTTCAGGTTCCTTGCAATTGGCAATCGAAGCAGCCGCCGCTATGACGATGTTCCCGATGATCTCTAAACTGTTCATGGAAGCGTTAAATCCGATTGCTGACGCGATGAATAAGATGATGAAAAATCATTTTAAAGGACGGCAGATTTTTATCGGCTTGGATTGGCCGATTTTAGCTGGTCGAAATGAACTCTGGGTCACCGTTATTATTTTGGTTCCTGTAATGTTGATCTTGGCGATGGTTTTGCCGGGCAATACGGTTCTACCGTTCGCAGGAATTATTAACCTCTCCTTTGTCGTTGCTGCACTTCTGCTGACCGGGGCTAACCTTTGGCGGATGCTCACCCTAGGAATTATCACAACTCCAATTTTTCTTTATGGGGCAACATACTTCGCACCCGTGATCACTAATTTGGCGAAGACAACTGGAGCTGTCAATGTTAAAGCCGGACAACAACTTTCATGGTCGACATTTGAAGGACCAGACTTTCGGATGTTATTCGCCCAGGTCTTTACCGGTAAATGGTGGGCAATTGCCGGCGCAATCATCTGGCTGTTATTGTTTGTCTGGTTGTACTTGGATCAAAACAAGATCCCGTTGCCAAGCAAACGGTATAATTTGGCTGGTGTGCCAGAGCTGCCAGTAACTGATGAAAAACCAGAGACTTCCAGGGGACAGAAACAAGATAAATGGCAAGTCGCTGATATTGACGGACAGGATTTCAGTAACTTTAAGAAGACGAAGAAAAAAACTGAACAAAAAGTTACTAGCGTGGATGCAATCGATGGGCTGGACTTTAGCAACTATGGTAAAAAAACGAAGTGAGGCTGAGCTGAAATGCAAAGAAAGGAAACGCACAGTGCAAAAATTTGGTGGTCACTAGCTTTGTTCATCAATGTACTGTTGATGATTTTAGCAATTTTTACTAAAAACATTCCTGGGTGTCTCGCTGTAATCGTGTTCGGTATTTATCTTTCCAAATACGGGGATCCGGTGATCTTTGCGGATTATAATCGCAAACGTGAGGAAAAATATCAGCAGGCACAAAAGAAACGTCAAGAATATTTGCGCAAGAAGGAGGAAGATGCATCATGAGTGAACAAAGTATAACTAAAGAGCGGCTGCCATTTGAAACTGAACGCCAGGATCTGGCGAATGTTGCCCGAGAAATGTTTGCACGCAAAATGACTAATGTCGCGGGAGGCAATATCTCGCTAAAGGTTAGCCCGAACGAAACATTTACGTATGACGGCCAGACCTATGAAAAAGGGCATGATTATCTCTTGATGACACCGACCTTTATGTCAGAAGCCTGGTATGCCAAGCTTAGTTTGTCGCAAATCCTAGTTGTTGATTTAGCCACAGGAAAAAAAGTGGCAGGTGAGGGACGCTTGACCAGGGAGATCAATATGCATGAAGAAGCCTATCAAGTTGATCCTGATATCCGAGTAGTTTACCATTCCCATGCACCGAACTGTATGTTTTGGGCAACATTGGGAATGGACATGCCCAATCTAACAGAAGTCACTTCGGTCAATGTTCCTCTAGGACGAATCAAATGTCTGCCGTACCGTGAAGCGTGTTCTCAAGAGCTCGCTGATCTTGTCCATTCGGAGTTAGAGAAGCTGGGAGATAAAGCTAAGGAGAATATCTTCTTGCTGAATAGTCACGGTGTTCTGATTACCGACACGGACCTGCACGCTGCCACTGAAGTCTTGGAAACTGTTGAGTGGAATGCCGAGATTGCCTATAAGCAAACTGTTTTCAAGAAGCTGGGTGTGATCGATGAATATCGGTCATGCGGGCATGATGTTGTTGGAAAAATCAGCAGTAATGTTTAATAGAAGGTAACTAAAAACACCTTATTCTAATTTGTTGCGTCTCACAAAAGTCAAGTAAAGCTTGGTTTTGTAGAGATTTAGCAATTTAGATAAGGTGTTTTTGCTGCTGTTATCATAAGAGATATAAAAATTCCAGATTATTATTCTGGGACCTCAATTGTTAATAAGTTGGCATATTGCTGTGAGCCATGCATATCGCTTTCGCCAACTGAACCTTGAGGCCAAGGACGGGGAATAGTAATTTTTATCCCACGAGCGGGTTTAAATTGTTCAAAAGTAATAATATCTTTGACGTTGATCTGGTATAATTTGGCGAATGTCTCCTTCGTTAGGACCTGGCTTGCGACGAAATGCTCATATTTTTCCAGACTGTCAAATAGAATATCGAATGTCAATTCAAAAGGACCAGAATTTTTACTGCGAATTATTTGTGCGTAGTCTTGAAGCTTCATTTGTTACCCACCTCCTGGATAGTTACAGGAAATTGTGCGACAGGATCATTGATTTGCATTAAATGGTAAATGTTGAATTGACATACTTTTCCCAATGGGATCTCCAAGGGAGTAAATGGCATGCCGATGTTACCTGATGTGGCAATCCGACCAGGGTAACCATAATGGAGCAGGGTCGTTCGGATCCGGTTAACAACTAGCTGTGCCATTTCTTGTGTGGGAGAAGCAACCTCGGCGATAACACACATCTCATGTCCTGGTTCATCAGTTAGGCTTTCTAGGTTTTTCATGGTTGCGTTCTTGCCGTAAGGATGAAAGATAATTTGTGACTGTGCACATTCTTGAGGAAGCTCTTTTTGTGTTTCTTCTTTGACGTAAGTTAAAGCGTCATCAACTTGGTCAATTAAAATTGGATCTCGGAGTCCCATCACAGTGATAGAGCGGTAGCCAACGACTTTAGCGCCTTCTAATTTTACCGTGTAATTTTTATCTTGAATAAAGCGGCTGCCCGAAATACGTGTGATACGCTCTGTTTCAGCTTTGAATTCACACGATTCTAAGTTTAAGACACCACCTGGTCCCGGCAAGTTTAAGGCGCTGCTTTTTTCGTACATTGTATGAGCAGCTACAGTATGGGGAAGGGCTTTTGAATCTGGAGAAAGCGGTTCAATTAAAAAGTGGTCTTTGTGTAGTGTCCCTAAGACGGTTTTGCCTGCTGGCACACAGCAAATTGCACCGCACTCGATAATTTTACCCATGTGCCAAGCTAAAGCAGGGTCAAAGCCATAGTAAATCCCTAAAGCGGCTGTAGGGGAAGGATCATAGGTCCTGCCGCCGATGATCACATCCGGTTTTTGTTCAGACCGTAGTAGTTTAAGATAAGGTTCTGCTCCCATTTGAGCAGTGATCACTGTCGCTGCATCTATCTCAGTATTTTCAAGGTGTGGCACGTTTTGCATTGCCTTGATTTTGCCTGCTTCCAAGGCGTCCTTGATTTGTATCTTAGAGACGTCGCTGTATATTTTGGCAACTCGTAGACTTAATTTTTGTTCTGCAGCAATTTTTGCGACTATTTCTCCAAAGAGGTCAACGTGTTGATTAGTTCCGTCTCCCCCCGCTGAACTGACCATCAATGGGATACCAGCTTTTTTAGCGGCGGGGACTAAGATAGAGAGTTCCTTATAATAAGCAGATTCTGGACAAGTCATTTCCCCCAGAGCCAATTTTTGCGGACCAGAATCTGTAGAACCAGCATCAACAACAATTCCATGAGGATGTTTTTGCATACCACGCTCAAAATCTGCTAGTGGAAAGCCATAACCAAGCATCCCGTTTGGAACAAGCACACGCAATTCTTCCATGAATTTCAACTCCTTAGCTTGTTAACTTAATCACATTAATTGTATAATTTTAGCGAATTATCGTCTAATACTCTTTTTCGATGCTATCTATCGCTTTTTTCTATAGGGAGGAAACTATGGGTTTAAATAAGAGGTACCTCTATGTAATTACCCTTGCTGAATCAGGGAGTTTCTCACAAGCCGCTAAGAAATTGTACATGGCACAATCATCGCTCAGCCAGTTTGTTAAAAATTTAGAAAATGAGTTGGGAGTAGTGCTGTTCTTGCGTAATTCACCCTTGCAGTTGACTGATGCAGGAAAAAAGTTTCTGCAAACGGCTTATGAGATCCAATATTTGGAAAATCAGCTAACGCAGCAATTACAACCTCTCCAGCCGGTAAAGAAAGGTGTAATAAAGATCGGTATCACAAGGTACTGGGGAGGGTTATTATTGCCGCGGATCTTGCCTGAATTCCAGAGGCGATACCCAGGCATAGAATTAAAAATCATTGAAGGCAGAACGGTGGAGATTGTTGAAAAATTAAGTAAATTAGACATTGCCTTTTTCACACCGCCCAATAATTTCAATGATCAGGCAGCGGAATGCGAAAAAATTTTAAAAGAAGAGATCAAAGTAGCTGTGCAGCCTGATTTTTTGGCGCAGAACTTTCAAAGCAGCAATGCTTTGCCTAATAAGGTGATTTGTGACCTGCCGCTGATTTTATTGCATCGGGGACAAAAGTTACGGCAAGTTGCAGATGATATCTTGAAAAAGCAGGGAAAAGCCCCAGAAATATTAATGGAGACAGAAAACATTACAACCGCTTATAAGTTAGCATCAGGAGGGCTAGCGGCTACCTTTGTGCCAGAAAGGATCAATGAATTAACGCCGCCATTTAAACGAGTTGCACTCTATCAGTTGGAATCCCCTGTTTATTGGGAATTATGTTCTTTTTGTACTAGGGAGAAAAGGCAGCAGGAATCCTTGGCTTTCTTAGTAATGTTGGCTAAGCGAGCATTTGTATAAATAAAATATTACCTCAGCACTTGAAGTGTGCACAAAAAAAGCGCTCGTTGAAAACGAACGCTTTTTTAGTGCGCCCGGCATGGGCAGTAACTAGGCGGTGTGAGTCCGCTGTGAGCCGTAGTGGTAGGTATCACAAGTCGAAGGCAAGGGTGTCTATCGCGAGGTAGAATCTGAAGGAAGCCCTAGACAAAACATCGAATCGATGTACAAGAAGTGGCTAAAAGGCTGGAAACGGTAGGATGAGGTTGCTAAACAAACCGAAGTCCTTGACCACTCGAAACCGTCACAGTAAAGCCAACGGTTTGATGCGAAAGCTACTGTTCTTACCCGGGGAGGTCTGTCACGGCGGTTCCCTCAAGCCGGAAGTTAATTCTGGCAGGAACAGGCTTAACAGTAATGTTGGGTCGTCCATGACAGAAGTCAGCCGAGGCCATAGTAGCCAGTAATTGTGAAGGGCTGAACAACAATAATTTTGATTCATCCTGGAGGTGGAAACAATGCGACAATCGCAGAAAACAAAGCTGACTGCCTGCGGAGGGTAGCCTTGGAAGGGCGAGAGAAAACAGGAGCGCGTAGTATTGTTTCTGGTGAACAGAGAATTCAGAATGGCTTATTACGTGAGAAGATTTTAGACCGCAATAATTTAAATGCGGCCTACCAGCATGTCAAACGTAATAAAGGAGCTGGGGGAATCGACGGCATGACCGTCGAGGAACTTGGCCCTTACTTGAAGGAAAATAACACAAAGTTGGTGGAAGAACTGCGCTCTGAAAGCTATCGGCCTCAGCCGGTCAAGAGAGTAGAAATCCCTAAAACTGACGGGTCAAAGCGCAAGCTAGGTATCCCAACGGTCGTCGACCGTGTAGTCCAACAAGCCGTAGCGCAACAACTGACACCAATCTTCGAGCGGATATTTTCTGACAATAGTTATGGTTTTCGACCACATCGTAGTGCACAAGATGCAGTACGGAAAGTGGTCAATTATTACAATCAAGGCTATCACTACGTGGTCGACCTTGATTTAAAGTCCTACTTTGACAATGTGAACCATGACCTGCTGATTAAGTTTCTTGGAAACTACATCAATGAGCCATGGGTTTTGCATCTGATTCGTAAATTCTTAACGAGTGGTGTGATGAATGGTCAACTTTTTGAAAAGTCCGTTAAGGGTACACCACAGGGTGGAAACATCTCAACTTTGTTGGCAAATATTTACCTGAATGAACTGGACAAAGAATTGACTAGAAGAGGACATAAATTTGTGCGCTATGCGGACGACTGTAATATTTACGTCAAAAGCAGGCGGGCAGGTGAACGTGTTCTGAAAAGCATCACTCAGTTCTTAGAAAAGAAACTCAAGGTCAAGGTGAATACAGAGAAGACGCAAGTCGGCTCGCCACTGAGACTGAAGTTTCTGGGTTTTTCTTTGAGTGTGGGGCGCAATGGCGCCTATCCGCGCCCTCATCAAAAGGCCAAGCAAAGAATTAAACAAGAATTGAAAAGAATCACCAAGAGAAATCGAGGCGTCAGCCTTGATAAGATTT
This sequence comes from Ligilactobacillus salitolerans, assembly GCF_003864415.1. Lineage (GTDB taxonomy): Bacteria > Bacillota > Bacilli > Lactobacillales > Lactobacillaceae > Ligilactobacillus > Ligilactobacillus salitolerans. The sequence continues at coordinate 250 of NZ_BFFP01000047.1, read as the reverse complement.
TGCAGGAAATCAAGCAGAAAATGCAGGGCTGGATCCAATATTACTCTATCGGGAAGATGAAAATCTTTCTTCAGCATCTAGATGAATGGTTGCGCTCGCGTATTCGCCAGTATATCTGGAAGCAGTGGAAGAATATTGGGACCCGTTTCAAAGCACTGGTCAGATTAGGTATGAGCCGTAAAGAAGCTAAAATCTACGTGAATACACGGAAAGGGTACTGGCGCAATGCGCATAGTAAAACACTGTGTAT
>NZ_BFFP01000046.1 GCF_003864415.1 Ligilactobacillus salitolerans | reverse complement strand
CAAACAAAGAGAAGAAAAGGAGTCTAAAACAAGCTAAATTATCTGGATAAGGATACAAGCAAGAAGTTAGAAGTAAATTTTTTAATTCACAATTACTTTGCCAGAATTCTTGGGAAATTGAGCGAAAGAAAGTGACCAACTAAAAACGGCCACTTACGGTCAAATTTTAATTATTTTTTCAAACAATACTTTATGGTATGATTATGCTAATAGACTGAATTTGAGAGGAACACAAAATGAGCGTGATAATTGACATTAATGACTTGAGCTTTCGCTATGCAAAAGAAAGCCAATTCTTCAACCTGTCCCATGTTAACTTGCACGTTAATGAAGGCGAATGGCTCGCAATTATTGGACACAATGGCAGCGGCAAAAGTACTTTAGCCAAGGCGATCGATGGCTTATTAGCACCTGAAAGCGGTGAGATCGTAGTTGATGGACAGAAGTTGACAGATGAAAGCGTCTGGGACATTCGGAAAAAGATCGGGATGGTTTTTCAAAATCCTGATAATCAATTCGTTGGGGCAGATGTAGAAGGGGACGTAGCCTTTGGCTTGGAAAATCAAGGCATAGAGCGCGCTGAGATGCATGCTCGAGTCCATGAGGCACTCGAGATGGTCGATATGGTTGACTTTGCCAAGCACGAACCTGTGCGCTTGTCCGGCGGACAAAAACAACGGGTCGCGATTGCTGGTGTGCTTGCTTTGCGTCCTAAAATCGTCATTTTTGATGAAGCTACCAGTATGCTTGATCCTGAAGGCAGGATGCAGATCATCTCATTGATCCGTCAGATGAATCGTAAAGAGAAATTCACGGTAATTTCAATCACCCATGATATTGATGAAGCGTCTTTGGCAGATCGGGTCGTGGTGTTGGATGACGGTCAGATCATCGATGATAGCCTGCCGCAAGATCTCTTTCAAAAGGGCGCTGAATTGATCGAGCTTGGCTTGGATGTGCCATTCCCCCAGCGGTTAAAGATGGAATTGGGAAAAATGGGTGTTTTAACGCCGCAAGAGTACTTAGATGAAGGGAGTATGGTGGATTGGTTATGTCGATCGATATTGAAAAACTAAATTTTGAATACCAAAGCAAAACTCCTTTTGCTCACCGTGCCTTGACCGATGTTTCTTTGCAAATCTCTGACGGCAGTTATACGGCAATTATTGGGCATACGGGGAGCGGCAAGTCGACCCTCTTACAGCATTTAAACGGCTTGCTGAGACCAACTTCTGGGCAATTAACGGTTGCGGGCAACTTGATCACCCCAGAAACTAAAAATAAGGAACTCAACGAATTACGGCGACATGTCGGTTTTGTTTTTCAGTTTCCAGAGGCACAGTTATTTGAAGAAACAGTGTTAAAGGATATTGCCTTTGCCCCGAAAAACTTTGGCAAAAGTGAAGAAGAAAGCGAACAAATCGCCAGAAAAATGGCCGAGCTGGTCGGTTTACCAAGTGAGGTGCTTGAACGTTCACCCTTTGAGCTTTCCGGGGGTCAGATGAGACGGGTCGCGATTGCGGGTGTCTTAGCGATGGAGCCGGAGATCTTGATCTTGGATGAACCAACTGCTGGTCTCGATCCCAAAGGCCGCCTAGAAATGATGCAGATGTTTGCCAGACTGCACAAGCAGCAGCACCTGACGATCATCTTGGTCACCCACCAAATGAATGACGTGGCAGATTATGCTGATCATGTGATCGTGATGGAGGCTGGACAGGTGATCGCAGACAGTACGCCAGCGGAGGTCTTTAGTCATCCTGACTGGTTGGCTCAACATCACTTAGGCTTGCCGCAAACAACGGCCTTTGCCGCTAAATTAAAAGACGCTGGAGTTAAGCTGGATCCTGTGCCTTTGACAGATCAAGCACTCGCCCAGCAGTTGGCGGGACTGCTAGCTAAAAATGGGGGTGGCCAACATGGATAAGATGCTGTTAGGCCGCTATATCAATGGTGATTCATTGATCCATCGGATGGATCCGCGGGCGAAACTTTTTTTGAGTTTTTATTTTATCGTGATCGTCTTTTTATGCAATAATTGGCAAACTTATACATTAATGGTCGCTATCGTCCTTTTGTGTGTTAAATTGTCTGAAATTTCGCTCGGCTTCTTCATTAAGGGAGTCCGTCCCTTGATCTGGCTGATTTTGTTTACGGTACTGCTGCAGATCTTCTTTTCTACAGGCGGCGATCCGTATTGGCAGTGGGGGCCCTTTACAGTGACTGATGCAGGGATCATTAATGGGGTTTTTGTTTTTTGCCGGTTTGTGTTGATTATTTTTATGTCGACGCTATTGACACTGACAACTACTCCCTTGGAAATTTCTGATGGCCTAGAGTCTCTTTTGAAACCATTATTGGCTCTCAAGGTCCCTGTCTATGAGATTGCTTTGATGTTGTCGATCGCTTTACGCTTTGTCCCGACTCTGATGGATGAGACAACTAAGATCATGAACGCGCAGCGTGCGCGGGGTGTCAATTTTGGTGAAGGCGGTTTGATCAAGCAGATCAAAGCAGTGATCCCATTACTCATCCCCTTGTTTGTGAGTTCGTTTAATCGGGCTGAAGACCTGGCAACTGCGATGGAAGCTAGGGGTTACCATGGCGGAGCTGGCCGAACTAAGTATCGTAAACAAGAGTGGAAGACAAAAGATACTTTGGGAGTGGTGATGTTTTTGTTGGTCACACTGGCATTGGTCTTGTTGAGAAAATAAGTCAGAATTAGTGACCACAAGAATGCGGCACAATAGTGAGTTAGGCAGAGGCTGCCGATATTTTTGGTATTTGAGGAAAGAGAGAAAATGACTAGGCGTTATAAAATTACAATTGCCTATGACGGCACACAGTTTGCAGGATTTCAAAGTCAACCGCGACAAAGGACTGTGCAGTCGGTCTTAGAGCAGGCAATCAACAAAATGAGTAAGGAAAGCGACTATATCGCTATCTTTGGTTCAGGACGGACGGATGCCGGGGTTCACGCCTTGGGTCAAGTGGCACACTTTGATTTTCCCCACGACATGGCTGGTGACGCTATGCTGCGTGGATTAAATAGCATGTTACCCTTAGATTTAGAAATTGTGGCGTGTGAGATCGTTGAGCCGACCTTTCATGCACGCTACCAGGCGCATGCTAAACGGTATATGTACCGAGTTTCGCGTTCATGGTTCATGGATCCGTTTAAACGATTTTACACCGGACATTATAAATATCCGCTTGACGTGCAACGGATCAGGGAGGCGATCCCAGACTTAGTTGGGACGCACGACTTCAGCAGTTTTGTCGCTTCGGGCAGCCAGACTAAATCGCATGTGCGAACGATTTATGAAGCAACTGTGCGGGAAGATCCGGCAGCCAATGAAGTGATCTTTGAATTTTGCGGCAACGGGTTTTTGTACAATCAGGTGCGGATCATGGTCGCAACTTTACTGGAGATCGGTAATGGGCGGCGAGAAGTTCACGATATTTTACGCTTGTATGAGGTCAAAGACCGTTCCCAGGCCCGCGAAACTGCACCAGCTAGCGGCTTGTATCTTAAAGAAGTTTACTATGGCGCAGATGCGAAACGACTGGAAGAGACTAAAAAGCTGGCAGAAAAGCAACAAGCTGGAATGCAAAATGAGTCTCTCATGCAGACTGATGAAGAGCAGCCAAAATTAACTGCGAAAAAATGATCTTTTTGTAGTTTTCAATTGACTACATGTCAAAAAAATCGTAATATAGTAACTGGTATTGTTTGCCCCACAGTAGGCCCCGTTAACTTATTGTATGTCAAACAAGCATCATAAATGGAGGAAATAAACGTGCGTACAACATATTTAGCAAAACCAGGCGAAGTAGAACGTAAATGGTATGTCGTTGACGCTACAGATGTACCTTTGGGTCGTTTGTCCAGCGCAGTTGCAACTATTTTACGCGGTAAAAATAAGCCGACATATACACCAAACGTTGACACAGGTGATTTTGTGATCATCATCAACGCTGAAAAAGTTGCTTTAACAGGTAAAAAGGCTTCTAAGAAAGTTTACTATCATCATTCACTTCATCCAGGTGGTTTAAAGGAACGGACTGCTGGCGATTATCGTGAAAAAGATCCTGAGAAGCTGCTTGCATTATCCATTGGGGGCATGCTTCCAAAGGGTACACTTGGCCGTCAGCAACTTAAGAAGTTACATGTATATCGCGGTGCAGATCACAAGCATGCAGCACAAAATCCAGAAGTTTTGGATATCAATACTTTAATCTAGGAGGAATTCGAAATTGGCTCAAGTACAATATAGTGGCACAGGCCGTCGTAAAAACTCCGTTGCTCGTGTTCGTTTGGTACCCGGTACAGGTAAGATCACGATGAACGGCAAATCAGCAGAAGAATATGTTCCATTTGCTAACCTGCTTGAAGTTATGAAACAACCATTTGCAGTCACAGAAACAAATGACCAATACGATGTTTTGGTTAATGTTAACGGTGGCGGTTATGCAGGACAAGCTGGCGCAACTCGTCATGGTATTGCTCGCGCTTTACTGACTGTTGATCCAGACTTCCGTGGTGTTTTGAAGCGTGCAGGTCTTTTGACTCGTGACCCTCGTATGAAGGAACGTCGCAAGCCAGGTTTGAAGAAGGCTCGTAAGGCTCCACAATTCTCAAAACGTTAATATTTATCGTTTTTCAAAAAGCACTTTCCATTTTGGCGGAAGGTGTTTTTTGTTTTTCATAAAGCAAACGTCAATTAGGTGATTTGAATTTGAAAGCTGTTTGAGTCGTTTAATTTTGCTACTATTTTATCGGATCATTGGCGTGGTAATTTTAAAGTACTTTGCAACGGGTAAAGAAAAAGACTGAAACATGGAGCCTCAAGCAAAGGGGCAGTATGTTTCAGTCTATTTGAAATTGAAATTTTTAATTGATCGGTATTTGGTCAATAGAGATGGTCACATTTAACGGTGCGTGAATTTTTCCCAGAACACCAGCCCTAAGTATTTAGGCAAGGCCAACATCCGTCCGATCCGCGTAGGTTCTTTTAAGAGGCGGTAGAGCCACTCAAGGTTGTATTTTTGCCAACGGTGCGGTGCTCTTTTAGCGACACCAGCTAAGACATCAAAGCTCCCGCCAACACCCATCCAGATCGCAGCGGCGACTTGGCGGTGAGCAGCGATAAAATATTCCTGCTTCGGGAATCCCAGCGCTGCAAAGACAAAATCCGGCTGCGCGGCTTTGATTTGTTGTGCAACTTGCTCTTCGTCAGTATAGTAGCCGTCCTGAAAACCGCAAATTTCGAGCTTCGGATATTGTTCTTGTACCTTGCTGACAGCCGTCTTGATGACTTCTGGCTTAGCTCCTAGTAAAAAGACTTTCTTATGCTTTTTTTCTGCCCAGGAGAGTAGGGCAAGCATCGTGTCGTAACCGGTGATCCGCTCGGGCAGTGAGTGGCCTAAGATCTGAGAGCCCTTGATGATCCCGATCCCATCGGCGGTGGTATAGTCGGCTTGAGCAACAATTTTGGCATATTTTGCATCAGCACGAGCCGTTAAGACTATCTCAGGATTAGCCGTGACGATCATTTTATTTTGGTGTTCACAACTATCGTGGTGGATCTGTTCTAAAAATTCTGCTGCACTGGCTTGAATAAAGTCAACTCCAAGGACAGAGACTTCTGCAAACTTTCTACTCATGCTAAACCTGCTTTCGCTGCTTAAATTAGTTTAATTATAACAAAAAGGACCTAGAATACACTCTTTTAAGGCAAAATATACAGAAACTTAAATGTTGAACCGGTGTGAGCGGGAGCGTGGTAGTTGAAAAAATGGCTCAACAATGACGAAAATCCTGAAAACTTTCTTCGCACCCGTGAAAAATGGCGCAAAAAAGTGTAAAATAAGACCAGTGATAGAAAATGTAACACGACTTTAAGTGTCTCCAAGGAGGAATAGACATGCGTCCCTTACAGAAGCAAATTATTGCTGAATTACGAGTACTACCAGAAATTGATCCAAAAGCAGAGATCCGCCGTTCAGTTGATTTCTTGAAGGCTTATTTGAAGAAATACTCTTTTTTCAAAACATTGGTTTTAGGGATCTCCGGTGGACAAGATTCGACCTTAGCCGGAACGCTCTGTGAAAAAGCAGTGGCTGAATTACGCCAAGAAACCGGTGATCAAGATTATCAGTTCGTGGCAGTGCGCTTGCCGTATGGTGAACAAGCAGACGAACAGGATGCCTTGGATGCGATTGCTTTTATGCAAGCTGATCAGACAGTCAGGGTCGATATTAAGCAAAGCTCCGATGCGATGGTTGCGGCAGTTGAGGCCAATGGGCTGAAAGTCAGTGATTTCAATAAGGGTAATATTAAGGCCCGCGCCCGCATGATCGCACAGTATGCGGTTGCTGGCGCCAGAGCAGGCGCAGTGGTCGGGACCGATCATGCTGCTGAAGCAGTCACAGGCTTCTATACTAAATACGGTGACGGTGGAGCAGATATTACTCCTTTATGGCGTTTGAATAAACGGCAAGGTCAGGCGATCTTGAACTACCTGGGTGCCCCGGAGCACTTATACAAAAAAGTGCCGACCGCTGATTTAGAAGAAGATCGGCCCGCTTTACCTGATGAAGTTGCCCTGGGTGTGACCTATCAGGATATAGACGATTACTTGGAAGGCCGGGAAGTTTCTGATGCGGCAGCTGAGAAAATTGAAAGCTGGTACTTGAAGACCCAGCACAAGCGGCACTTACCGATCAACGTTTATGATGATTTTTGGAAATAAACCTAAAAAGAAGCTGAAAGGCTTCTTTTTTTTGCTTGAATTGTCAAATTTAACGGGCAGCATAATCTAGGATAAAGAACTCAATAACAAGCCGCCAAATAACGCAAGTGGACCGCCTAAATAGGTCGCTAATGCATAAGGGACAACTTCAAGCTGCTTGTTTCTTCTTAGCGTGAGCAATTCAACGTTGAGGGTCGAAAAAGTAGTAAAACCGCCTAAAAGACCGATCCCCAAGATTTTGTATAAGAGTGTAGGGATTTGCAGACCGACAAGTATTCCTAAAAGAAATGCTCCACTTAGATTGATAAGTAAGGTGGCCCAAGGAAAATTTTGCTTTGTGTGTTGTTTGATCAAAGTGGTCGCTAGAAAACGAAGACTAGCTCCCAAGCCTGCGCCAAGGCCAATTAGTATGATGCTCATTCTTGGTGCTCCTTTCTTTTAAACAGGCAATTAGCTGCAGCAAAACCCAGCCACGCTGCTAAGTACCCGCCAAAAATTGACAAAAGCAAATAAATGCTGGCAGGCAAAAAATTATGAGTGAGCAAAGCCTGATCAAAATCGTTGCAAAATGAAGAAAAGGTGGTGAATGCGCCAATGAAACCTGTACCTAATCCAGCATTCAACCAGCCAGAAAGCAGATTATTTTCGATAAAATAGTAGGTCAAAAAAGAGAGCAGAAAACACCCGATAATATTGATCAATACTGTAGTCTGTACCCCGGGGAACAGTAAAGTCAGACCATAGCGGCTCAGACCGCCGAGAGAACCAAAGAAAAAAATACTAAGCAGGTCTTTGAATTTCATGTTTCAATCTGCCTCCTTGTTCAATAACAAAATAAAAATCCGCACTCCTACGTAAAGGTTTACTTAGATGTCATTACGTGGGAGCACGGATTTTTTTGCCTGGCGAACATCATCACCAGGAGAAATTTTTTTATCAAGATGAAGTTATTATAACGAAAGGCGAAAAGTTTTTCAATTATGAGTATGGTTTGAGATAGTTTTGTAAATTCAAGTGGTTAACAATATCCCAGGCCTTGGACAAATAACAGATATTCTCTAATTGATTTGAGTGCTGACTACAAGACGATCGAAGGTTGAGCATGTTGGTTTCAAGTTCACCAGACTTTGTTCCAAACGACGACCGTTTGGCAGTAAGTTCGGCAGACTTTGTTCCAAACGACGACCGTTTGGCAGTAAGTTCGGCAGACTTTGTTCCAAACGACGGCGGTTTGGCAGTAAGTTCGGCAGACTTTGTTCCAAACGATGGCCCGTTGCTGCTTGTTTGCCTAAATAACAACCAAAACACCAAAAATTTTCGAAAGATCAGCAAATTTGCTGACGCTTTTTTGCAGCTGATCATTAGAAATATCTCTGAGAAAGAAATTAAACCTTGAGTATTTTTTGAGCGCAAAGGTGCTTTCAGCTGGAATAAAAGGCCTGGATCATCCAACATAACTTTCAATCTTTAGTGTTTAAAACAAGCAGGGCTGGTATACTAGAGAAAGTGGATCAAGGAGGAAAAACTTTTGAAGAAAAAAGCAAATTTAGGGCAGTACCTGCAACTTATTTCCAGCTTGTTAGAGACGACAGAAGAGATGGGCGGCAAGTTGGATCCCTATTTCGAATTAGCCGATGGCGTTGTCAAGGACCAGCAGACCTTAGACACCGAGCAATATCAGCAGATCCAAACAAACTTTGCTGCAGGGATCGAAGTTTACCAACAGCAATTGGGACGTTTAGAGCGAGCTGAGGCGCCGATCATGATCATCGGGCCGCACAAGCAACTGGTTAAGTCTTACCGGGATTTTGTCAGCGGCTGCCAGGCGATGCAAGACAGCATTGACTATGAACAACAAAACATTGATGCGGCTGCTTTCAAAAAGTCCGAAAAAGAACAGACAGACGCGATGGATGCGATCAATGCTCATGTCGGCCGGATCATGCAAAAAGTAGGGTAGCAAAAAAGAATGCCGTTTTTCGATGGCATTCTTTTTTCAGTTCTTTGACTACTAGACCAATTAAGATCCATGGATGGCAGTTAAAAACTGCTGACCGTATTTTTCCAGTTTTTGCTGGCCGACACCTTTGATAGCTAAGAGTTCGCTGTCATTTTGAGGTAAAACGCTGCACATTTCATGAAGCGTTTGATCTGAGAAAATAACGTAGGGCGGAACGGCCTGTTTCTCAGCTAATTCATAGCGCAAAGCCCGCAAACGTTCGAAGAGCTCTGAGTTTTCAGGCATAGTACTGCGCTTGGCAACAACGGTGACTTTCCGCGATACTTTTCTGTGCCCGCGCAAAACTTCTGCGCCCAGCTCCGTCAAATGTAAAGTTGGATATTGGGGGTCAGGCATAGTCAGATAACCGCTGGCGGTCAGGTAATCGATCAGTTCCTCGATGGCAGGAGTTTTTATTTCCTTGATGATGCCATACGTTGACAAATGATTGAGTTGCAGTTCGCTAATGCGTTTAGCCTTGGAACCGGCTAAAACCTGAGCCACCAGCTTTTTACCATATCTTTGATGCATGCGCATGACGCAAGACAGAATTTTTTGCGTTAGCAGCGTCACGTCAGTTGTCTGCCGGTCGTCCAAGCAGTTGGTGCATTGGCCGCAAGGTTCCATGTCCTGTCCGAAGTATTCGACGATGAACTGCTGGAGACATTTTTGTGTATTGACGTAATTAACAACACTTTGAATATTGGTGTAAATAACATCTTTATGTTTTTGATCTGCATCAGAATTTTCAGCGAAGAGCCGTTGGATCTGCATATCTTGCGCTGAATAGAGCAGGATAGCTTCTGCTGGAGAGCCATCGCGTCCTGCACGGCCTGCTTCTTGGTAATAGGCTTCCAAGCTGCCTGGTGCTTGAGCATGAATGATGTAGTGCACATTGCTTTTGTCGATCCCCATCCCAAATGCATTGGTAGCGACGATCACGCTTAAACGGTCGAATAAAAAATCTTCCTGATTTCTTTGCCTAATTTCTTCTGGAAGCCCTGCGTGGTAGATACCGGCTTTGATCCCTGCTTTTTGCAGCATTTGGCCGATTTGTTCAACTTTTTTGCGTGTAGCCGCATAAACGATCCCGGGCGTTTTTTGATTTGCCGTCACATAATCTAAAATAAATTCATTTTTATTTTGACCTTTGACGACTTGAAAGGAGAGATTTGGTCGGGCAAAACCGGTCTTGACTTCGTTTGCGGGCGGAATAAATAAACGCCGCATGATATCAGCGGCAACTTGTTTCGTGGCAGTCGCGGTCAGGGCGATCACCGGCGGTTGACTAGGGATCTGTGGTAAAATATCACTCAGTGCAAGGTAACTTTTACGAAAGTCATGGCCCCATTGAGAGATGCAGTGAGCTTCATCGATGGCAATTAAAGAGATCTGTAATTGCTGCAGCTGTTCCATAAAGCCTGGTTGTTCCAAGCGTTCTGGAGCGATATAAAGCAGTTTAAGTCGGCCGTTGGCAGCATCGGATAAGACTGATCGTGTAGTAGACCAATCCTGCGAACTATTGATAAAGCCGGCATAGATCCCGCTAGCTTGCAAAGCATCGACCTGATCTTTCATCAATGAGATCAAAGGGGAGACAACTAGAGTCAATCCTTCGAGCAGCAGGGCAGGAATTTGATAACAGAGGGACTTCCCGCCGCCTGTCGGCATGATTGCCAAGGTGTTTTTACCAGCCAAGACCTGCTGGATGATTTTTTCTTGGCCAGGGCGAAATTGATTATAACCGTAGTATTTTTCCAAGACATCTTGTGGAGTCAAGAGAAATGCTCCTTTCTAAAAAGCTTCATGTTAGATTTTAGCATTTTTTGCATTTGATTTTTAGAGCCAAACAGAAATTATTAGTTGAGGAGGCATGTCTGATGACAGATCCTGAGCTGCAAGAATTAGTTGAGCAGATCTCATTGAAATCTTTTGAACGCCCGTTTAGCCACACAGCCAGTTTTAACCGGCGTCTTCGGACGACTGGCGGTCGCTATGTGTTGGCTAGCCATAATATTGAGATCAATCCAAAAATGCTCAGTGAGCATGATCAAGCAACATTAGTTGGTGTGATCAAACATGAATTGTGTCATTATCACCTGCACTTGCTGCATGCCGGCTACCAACACCGAGACCGGGCATTTAAGCAGCTTTTACAAGCAGTAGGCGGTTCACGCTACGCCCCACGCGCGCAAAAGGGGAAGATACGACCCAAGAAATATCTCTATCAATGTGTTGATTGTGGTCAGCTGTACCCGCGCGCCCGGCGAGTTGATTTGCAGAAATATCGTTGTTCCTTGTGCCAAGGTCGGTTAACTTTAGTCCGTATCCAGAAAAATTAAAAAAAAGATTGCAGTCCTATGCTGCTTTTGCTATAATTATATCTGTTGTTGCGGGTATGGCGGAATTGGCAGACGCGTCAGACTAAGGATCTGGTGAGCATTGCGCTCGTGATGGTTCGAATCCATTTACCCGCATAAAGATGCGTGAGCTGTAGAAAGCATGATTGCTTTCTACAGTTTTTTTTGCTTTTGCCAAGGAAGGCAAAAAAAGCACCTCTCATTAACTTGAGAAGTGCTTTTTTATACGCGTTCGGGCTTAGTAGCCGTAACTGCCATTTGTTCCGCCATAGGTCTGACCATTAGTCTGTGAATATCCCTGGTCGGCGCCGTACTGGCTGGTCCCTTGAGTATTACTATAACTGCCGGTCCCAGTACCATATGAACTGCCTGAGCTCGTCCCAGTGGAACCATCACTTTCGACGACATTTGAGAAGTCTTCATTCGATGGTGCAAGGTTAAGCTGTGCTCTGATCCTAGTCGAAGCCTTTTTCTTTTCGCTAGGTGTAGCAACTTGATAGGATAATCCGTCAAGCATTGCATCTTGTCCTTGCAAAACATAAGAATCAACTGATTTTCCAGCTTTTTTATAGTTGGTTTCGATGGTCATCATGTCATTATAGGAAAGATCGGTCTGCATGTTGGACTGGATCGATTTCAAGAGCTGCTCGAAGCGGCTGATCGTCGCTACACTGAGGGCTTTATTGATAATCGATTCGATCACTTGCTTTTGCCGCTTTTGCCGCCCGTAGTCGCCTTGCGGGTCATCATAGCGCATCCGCGAATATGCCAGAGCCTGCTTACCGTTTAATGTCACTGTTTTACCCTTAGTTACATCAGCATCGCTGTACTTGAATGTCAGGGTTGGGGTGACAGTGACACCGCCTAAAGCATCAACGATTTTCCTGAGACCGCCCATATTGACTAACAGATAGTAGTCGACTGGAACGTGCAGTGTGTTTTGCACTGTTTTGATCGCAGTTGAAACACCGCCGATGGTGTAAGCTGTATTGACCTTATCATATGAATTATCAGAGCCTGCGATCTTAACTTCGGTATCACGCGGGATACTGGTCAAAGTGACCTTGCCTTTTTGCGGGTTGACCGTAGCTAAGATGATCGTATCGGTTCGTCCCTTGTCAGAGCGGCCGAGGTCACCAGTATCCGTCCCCAAAATCAAGAGAGAAAAAGGCTTTTTCTTTTTGATAATGTCGGAAACATTCCGCAGTTTCTTGACGTTTGATTTGGTGTAGGTATTAGTCAGCGTATTTTTAGCAGAATGCAGCATATTGTAAGCATATGCTGTCCCTCCGTAAATCACGACTAAGCTGATGGCCAAAAGAATGCCGCAGATCCATTTCCGCCAAGCGTGGTTTTTTTTGATCTGGTGCGGACTGCCATGATCGCTGCGGCGTAAATGATTGTTAGAGTATTCACTACCTTGATTGTCTTTATTATCCATAGGAACTCCTTTATTAATAACTGAAACTTAAGTGAATTATACTCTTTAGTGCAAGTTTTTGAAATAATAGTCATGTGCTTTTAACAAAATTAAAATATTAGTCACAACTTTTTACTGGCAGTGCCTTGCCTGCGTAGTTCAGAAAAATGGAGAAAAAACACGAATTGCCAACGGTTTCATCCTTTTTTCATAAAAATTCTATGCTATACTTTGTAATTAATCAGTTGGTATGGACGTTTAGGAAGAAGAGTTGGTAGTGGAAGTTTTTATACATAGTATTTCTGGAGTAGTTATTATTTTAGTTCTGATCATTGTCGGTTATGTTCTGGCTGCCAGAAAGTGGTTCCCGGGTTCGACCGACAAATTGATCGCCCGTCTAGTCACTCAGATCGGTTTACCTTGTTATATGATCGATACGATCACCTCGCAGTTTTCTGCCCACAAATTGCTGAGTATCATTCCTGACCTGGTCTTTCCGGTGCTCTCAATGATGTGTTTAATGGTGCTAGCGCTTATTTTTGCCCGGGTCTTTAAGGTTCAACCAAGTCATCGCGGTTTATTTTCCTCGATGTTTTTCAATTCCAATACGGTCTTTGTGGGTTTGCCGATCAATCAGGCGTTATTTGGCTCCAAAAGTGTCCCTTATGTTTTGATTTATTACATGGCCAATACGACGATTTTCTGGACGCTGGGAACTTACTTCATCCAAAGAGACGGCCAGGAGGGTGCACGGTTTAACTGGAAGACAACTGTGCGCAAGGTATTTTCCCCGCCGCTGCTGGGATTTATTGTGGGAGTTATTTTAGTCCTGGTGAAGGCCAAGCTGCCGTTGTTTATGGTCAAAGACCTGCACTATTTAGGTAATTTGACGACACCATTGTCGATGCTCTTTATCGGGATCTGTGTGCACAAGGCTGGGCTAAAGCAGCTGGCTTTCAAAAAAGACAATGTGTTGATCTTACTTGGACGTTTCATTTTTGCGCCGCTGTTAATGGCACTACTGGTCGCATCAACTAATTTTCCGACCTTAATGAAACAGGTCTTTATTTTGCAGGCGGCAATGCCTGTCATGACAAACGCACCGGTTGTTGCTCGTTTATATGATGCTGACGCAGATTACGCGGCTGTGATGGTCACCGAGACCACGTTTTTGTCCTTGTTGGTCGTCCCATGTTTAATGATACTGACACAATATATCTAGCTTGTACAAAAGCCTCTTTTTAGGAAGAGCCTTTTTTTGTGAAATTCATAGATAAAGGTCGCAGCGTAAGGAATGACTAAAATTTGTCAGCATTAATTATAAATATTTGTAACATTCTTTAAAAATTGTTCAAAATTTAAAAATGCTCACTGGCGGGAACAATCCAGGTTTTATAAGCAACAAAAACAAACAAAAAATGAATGTTTCATTCGTGCAACATCTTTGTAACATAAACCGGCACAGAGACGCGTCAGATTAGTTTTTGTAAATATACTGTAATGGTTATTCAATGTTAATAATGCTACGATTGTACTCGTGGCGTTTAACAGGATAATAAAACATAATTAAATCATTCATTGATACATAGGAGAACATATTCATGAAGAAAAACTTACTTAAGAATGCGGCGCTTTTCTTGGCGACGATCACTACCTTAGGTGCAGCTGCACCAAGTGTTATGGCTGATACTGCTTCAGACCTTGATCAGGTCAACTCAGAGATTACTGCAACCAAAGGAAAAATTTCCAATCTGGAAAAGAAAATCAATCAAGAAACTGAGTTGCAAATGAAGAAATCTCAGAAAATCTCTGAGTTAAAAATTCAAATCTCTCAACGTGATTCTCAACTTAAGAAACAAGCTCGTTCTGCTCAAATCAACAACGGCGGTTCAGTTTTGAAGTTTGTCACAGACGCTGACAATATCACTGAAGCTGTTAGTCGCAGTATTTCTGCTGGTCGGATCATTTATTTGAATGATAAAACTATGAAAGAACAAGTTGAAGCTAAGAAACAAGTTCAAAAAGAACAAGTTGCTTTGACTAAATCAGTTCAAAGTCAAAAGAACCAAAAGCTTTCACTGTACCGCACCCAAGCAACCTTAGGTGCCAAGCGAGCAGAATTAGCCGCTAAAAAAGACAAAGAAGATGCTGCTAAGCAAGCAGCTGCTAAAAAGGCAGCACAAGCTGCAGCTGATGCTAAGAAGGCTAAAGATACACAGACTGCTTCTCTCGCAGCTGATCGTGCCAACCAGGCAGCTAACTCCGAGAAAACTCAAGCTAACGAAGAAGCTCAAAATAAAGCAGTTAGCCAAAGTAACAGTAACCCTCATACAACTACTGTCACCAAAGTATCCACCAGCAAATCCTACCATGGTGTAGGCGGCGGTGCTAACGGTTACCCAGTTGGTCAATGTACTTACTATGTTAAGATGGCAGCTCCGTGGGTCGGCGGACATTGGGGCAATGGTCAAGAATGGGCTGGTTCAGCAGCCGCAGCAGGTTTCCGTGTTGATCACACGCCTGCTCCAGGTGCCGTTGCAGTTTATGCCGGCGGGGCAGATGTAGGCGGTTGGACAGCCGCTCCAGGATATGGTCATGTTGCCTTGGTCCAAAGTGTCAATGGCAGTTCTGTAACTATCACCCAAGGCGGAACAGGCTTCTCCAATCCTCTGGGACCGAACACACAAACATTGTCTGCAGGTGCAGCGATGGCTTATATCCATCCAAATAACTAACACTAAGTTTAAAATTCATGAATGATGTCAAAAGGGACGCTAAGCAGCGTCCCTTTTTTGGTGCGCCCGGCATGGGCAGTAACGTAAGCAGTGTTCAACTGGACGGATTTCAAGTAGAAGCTGATTCTTATACAATTACCTTATTCAATTAGCTAGAGGTGATTTTTTGGAAGATAAACCAGAATTCGTGCAAGTTAAGGTGGCTGCGCTTAAAAACAAAGATTATAAGCCGCAAAAAGCCATGCAGTTGCGTGTAGATCAAAATAAGACTGTCGTCATTTATAATCGGATCAATAATTATATCCTAGATGCTTTTTTGAAGGCGGTGTTTACGCATGACGATGCTTGATTTGTCCCAGCTCGACCGGATCTATTTGGCAACTGGGAAAACTGACCTTCGCAAAGGAATTGACGGTTTAGTTACTGTGATCACCGAACAATTCGCCTTGGATCCATACCAGAGTACCTTATTTTTATTCTGTGGTAGTCGCAAAGATCGTTTTAAGGGACTCCTGTGGCAGAAAGATGGCTTTTTGTTGCTTTACAAGCGTTTTGAAGACGGTCGTCTTCAATGGCCGAGGAACCAAGCTGAAATGCGGCAGCTTCAACCCGCTCAATTAGTCCGTTTACTACAAGGCTGGTCCATAGATGCGACGATTCATGACTTTGATCCAGCACATTTAAGACTGCAGCAAAAGAACAATGTGGTTTAGTTTTCCCTGTGGAAAACTAAATCTTTTTTGCTCATCCACAGTTTTAAATCTGTGGATGCAATTACGCTGAAAGCGTGCTATGCTAACTTTTGAAAACATCAGCTGCATCGCTGATCAGAAAATGGTGAAGTTAAATGGATCAACAAAAAACGATTGCTAAATTAACACTTGAAAATGAAGAACTCCGTAAACAAAACAAGGCTAATGAACAGCGGATTGCTGAACTGGAAACTCTTTTAAAGTCTTTTCAGGCAAAATTATTCGGGACTAAGTCAGAAAAAACTGTCTCGGTTAACGAAAATCAAATGACACTTTGGGATGATGACAGTGTTTTTACCTGGTCAGAGCACACTGACAAACAAAGCGCAGAAAGTTCTCAAGAAAAGATCCAAAAGTCACCGAAAAAGCGGGAAAAACGGCAAAAGCAAATAGAAGATTTAGAGATAGTTAAAAACATTAAACGGCTCAAAGAAACTACTTGTCCTTACGGACAAGCACTTAAGGTTGTTGGAGAGAGATTTATAGGGAAAAAACTGCACTACAAACCAGCCGAATTATGGGTGGTCGAGGAATACGTTGCAACCTACGCTTGTGCTTGTGCTGCTTGTCTGGCGCAAAATAACGGTCAGACAGCTTTCTTTAGCGCCGAAAAAGCGACGCCTTTATTCCCACATAGTCTGGCTACCCCCACTCTGTTAGAGAATATCGTCTATCAAAAATACGTTTTAGGGACACCTCTTTATCGTCAATTAAAAGATTGGCGTCGTTTCGGGTGGAATGTCTGTGAGCCGACTTTAGCTGCTTGGGTCATTCAGGGGGCAGATAAGCTAAGATCATTGTATGATCTCCTACATAAAAAATTGCTGCAACGTCCCTATTTACAAGGTGATGAAACTGTTGTCAAGGTTTTGCGTGAACCTGGGAAAAAGCCTACGGCTGAATCACGAATGTGGGTGCAACGCACGGTCCAAAAAGACAAACTACAAGCTATTTATTATGCCTATCGGCGCGATCGTTCTGAAAAATCGGCTTGTTCCTTATACAGTGGCTTTACTGGTGTTTTACAATGTGATGGTTATCAGGTTTACCCTAAAGTAGATTGTGCCGACCGCGTTGGTTGTTTAGCTCATGTGCGCCGTAAATTTTTTGAGGCAGCCAAATACAGTCAGGCCGCTAAAGGTCCGCTAAAAATCCTGGATCAGATCTTCCACCAAGAAAAGAAATGGGCCAGTTTAAATAGTTCTGCTAGAATAAACAAAAGGAATGAGTTTTTAAGGCCTTTGTTCGAAAAATTTTGGCAAGCTTTGGCAACTTGCGCTGCTCTACCTAAGTCCTTATTGGGGAAAGCTATCGCATACGCACTAGGACAAAGGGAAGCCATCAATAAATTATTACAATATGGTGCGATCGATATTTCCAATAATACTTGTGAACAGGCGGTAAAATCGTTGGTTATCGACCGCAAGAACTTTTTATTCAGTACAAGTGTGGCAGGCGCTGAGGCGAATGCCATCTGGCTGACCTTGATCGAAAGTGCCAAAGCTAATGGCCTTGATCCGCAAAAATATTTAACCAAAATCCTGACTGTAGTTCCTCAGCTAGGACCTTTCCCAACTGAAAAAGAACTAGAGCCTTATTTACCCTGGAATTAAACTTAAATAGCGCCAAAGATCCCTGATATGAAGCAAGGTTTGCTTTCGTGTCAGGGATCTCTATTTTGTCAAAGCAAATTTAAATGGTTTTGTCTAACCGTCCAGTTGAACACTGCTTACGATAAGGTGTCTCATCGCCTTGAAGAAACTGCTCGTGCACAAGGTATTCATGAAGCAGATTGTAAACTGGCTGCACAGTTTGTGCGCAAAGAATCATCCAGTTCGCCATCGTCTTGTCGCTTAATGCTAACCCCTGATTCTTCCAGTATCCCATTTGCCGATAAAGAGGCGTACCAAGCACGTATTTCTGGTATACAACCTCAGAAACCAGTGACGCGGATGCGATACTGTGAGCAATTAAGGGTTTGGGTGCCGGAGCTTGGTACATGTGACTATCGCCGTCGGCCTTTTCACACTCAGGGCATTTATAAGTCTCTTGGTACATCTTAGCGACGTACAAACGGCCCGGAATCATTCGAACTTCTTCGCCGACGAAATGTTTACCGACCGTATCAAGTTGGTGGCCGTGCTCACATTTATCAGAGAGACGCCGAAAGACTTCTTCTTGCACCGGTAAATTTGATCCGATAATCTCTGTGCGCTTGCGTTTAGGTTTTCTAGTTTTTACCTGGTCCCCGGAAACTACTTCCGGTTCTTCGCTTTGAAATCCAGTTTGCTCTGGTTCGGTAAAAAGAGAGGTCTGTCCTGCTGGCGTCAGTTTCTCAGAATGACTACCGTACATTTTGTGGGAAAGGTACGCAATCTGTTCGCTCAGAAGTTTATTCTGAACCATCAATTCATTGAGCTGTTTTAAAAGCATTTGATTTTGTTCAAGTGCCGATTTCAATAGTTCTTCAGTTGAAGCCATGCGTACCACCACCATTCATCGATTGTTGGCCTGATTTTACCACTTGTCCCCGGCGGCGCCTAGTGTTTACGCAGCGGTGCGCTCTGTTTAATTGTTGATTCTATGGCCCAGCCCGAAAGTAATCTTTCTAGTTGCTTGGCGTGTAACTTCTTCACCTCATTCTGATTAGTTGGCCATTGAAGTCGGCCGTTCTCGATACGTTTGTATAGCAGTAGAAATCCGTCGCCGTCCCAAAGCAGTGCCTTGAAACGATCTTTGCGAGTCCCACAAAACATAAACAGTGACTTACTGTATGGGTCCAGCTCGTATTGTTGGGTTACAACTGCAGCCAACCCATCAATCCCACGACGCAAGTCGGTTCGACCGCACACCAAATAGATGCCATGTAGTTTTGTCAAATCAATGAACATCATTAAACACCGCCTTAAGGACGGCATCAAGAATATAGCCACTGATATGGTTGTAAACCACCAGTGATTTGTTATCACTGAGTTTCATTTGAAACGCCTTACTGGGCACGGCGGGCTGTGCCGACCTAGGTTGATCCAATTTAACTTGGACGATATCCTGAATACTAGCCAAAAAATCACCTCATCATATTTGATAAGGTGATCATACCGCGCTGTCAGTGGCAATTATAGACGGTCTGTTATTGGGTGCTTACGTTTTTACCGCTGAAATATACTCTTTTATAGACGGTCGGTTATTAGGTGCTTACGCAGTAACTAGGCGGTGTGAGTCCGCTGTGAGCCGTAGTGGTCGGTATCACAAGTCGAAGGCAAGGGTGTCTATTGCGAGGTAGAATCTGAAGGAAGCCCTAGACAAAACATCGAATCGATGTACAAGAAGTGG
>NZ_BFFP01000045.1 GCF_003864415.1 Ligilactobacillus salitolerans | reverse complement strand
TTTTTGCTTTTAAACGTGCTTTGTCTCGCCTTGAAATGGAAGAATTTATCCAGCAGTGTATTGATTGGTACAATAACAAACGTCGTCAAGAAACACTAAACGGCATGACCCCAACAGAATATCGGAATCATGCCGTTCAGAAAATCGCATAGGTTTTAATTATTTGAGCTGTCTACTTGACACATAGTAGCCCCCGCCCATGATCTAACCGGGCGGATGCCTATTTTTTGCTCCAATTGGGAATATAAACTATCTATGCAGGAACACCTTTTAGTTGTCGTTAACAGCTTGAGTAAATTTCAAGAAAGCAGCCTGGCCTGTTGCATCTCGTTTGAAGACTCCAGCGTCTTCCAAGACTCGGGCAAAAACTTTGCCAACTTCAACTTGCAAGATCTCTGTGACGTTTTCAGCAGTCAAATCGGAATATTTCTGCTTAATTTCCTGCGCCCAGGTCAGATGGTAGTCAGTGATCTTGTTGGGTTGTCCCACAAGATAAGCCTCAACCTCTTTGAGCTCGTCTTTTAAGCGCGGCGGCAAGATCGCCAAGCCCATCACTTCGATCAAGCCAATATTTTCCTGTTTGATATGCTGGACATCTGGATGCGGATGAAAAATTCCGTCCGGAAATTCTGGGGACGTTTGATTATCACGTAAAACCAGGTCCAACTCCAGCTGACCATCCCGCTGCCGAGCGATCGGCGTCACCGTATGATGCGGTTCATTGTCGCTTTTTGCACGCACACCAACTGTTGGATCGCTGTAACTGCGCCATTTATTTAAGATCTGATCAGCCAATTCGATCAAAGCTGCCTTATCGGAACTTTGCAGACGGATAACAGACATCGGCCATTTGACGATCCCAGCTGTGACCTGATCAAAACCGGCAAAATGCAGCTGCGTTTCAATCGGTGCTTGCTCCATCGCAAAGACATGACGCCCGCCTTGATAATGCTCATGAGTTAGGATCGACCCGCCAACGATCGGCAGATCCGCGTTACTGCCGACAAAATAGCCAGGAAATTGTTCAATGATAGACAGCAGCCGGGCAAAGGTAGTTTTCTCGATCTGCATCCCATGATGTTTAGAATCCAGGAAAATGCAGTGCTCACCGAAGTAAGCATACGGAGAATACTGGAAGCCCCACTTTTCACCTAATAGATCAAATCTGATCACGCGGTGGTTGCTGCGAGCAGGATGACCGATCCGCCCCAAGTAGCCCTCATTTTCTAAACACAACTGACACAGCGGGTAACCAGTTGCTTTTTGCTTCTTAGCTAAAGCAATTTGCTTTGGATCTTTTTCTGGTTTAGATAAATTGATCGTGATCTCTAAATCACCGTAATCTGTCTGGGTAGTAAAGTAGATATTTTTAGCGATCGAGCGTGTTTTGATATAGTCGCTTTTTTTGCTCAATGCATAAAAGTCAGCGATCGCTTTTTGTGGACTGTCATTCTGATAGGTCTGCCAAAAATTCTCGTTGACCACACTTGGGGCTGGCACGATCAGCTCCATCAACTGGGCGGAAATAATATCCTGTTCATCGTGCGTTGTCCCGCATTTACCGTTGTTTTGCGCCTCTTTGACCAGCTCATCTTTCAAGTCGATCATGTCAGATTTTTCGGTCACTGCATCTAAAGCCTGATCACCAACGATCCGCAGGACATAATTGGTCAAATAAATCTGGTCAAGTGCTTGAAACTGACTGTTTTCAACTACCGCTGCAACGAATTTGGCAACTAATTTTTCTTGTGCCATTTCCTGTTCACCTTCACTTTAAAATTCTTTCTCTCTTCTCAATGCTCTTATAAGACTTTAGTCCCATCAGCGATCTCAGCTTCATAGAATGAAGGTGCGTAGCCGATCGTTTTCTCATATTCAGCGCCAACATTTTTTTCAAAAGCTGCAACTTGATCTTTAGCGACTAACGCGATCGCACAACCGCCAAAGCCCGCACCAGTCATCCGCGCTCCCAAGACGCCTGGCTGTTTCCAAGCCGTATGAGCGAGTGTATCCAATTCGATCCCAGTCACTTCATAATCATGCTCCAAAGAAACATGTGAAGCATTAACTAGATGACCAAATTCTTCTAACTTGCCTTCTTGCAATAGTTTTTCAGCCCGGGTAGTCCGTTCATTTTCTAAGACTGCATGACGTGCACGTTTGATCCGATTTTCGTCAGCAATCAAGTAAGCATATTCATCAAACGTTGCGGCATCCAGATCGCCCAAGCTCTTGATATCTAACTTCGTTTGCAACTCGCTTAAGGCTTTTTCACATTCAGCCCGCCGCTCATTGTATTTAGAATCAGCTAATTCACGCCGCTTGTTGGTGTTCATAATAATGATCACGTATCCCTTTAAGTCTAAAGGAACTAGCTGGTAATCTAGGGTATTCGTGTCTAATAAGATCGCATGGTCTTTTTTGCCCATCCCCACGGCGAATTGATCCATGATCCCAGAATTAACACCAATAAATTCATTTTCCGTCTTCATGCCTAACTTGATCAAATCAAGGCGGGCAAGATCCAAGTCAAATTGGTCGACAACGATTTGGCCGATCAGCATTTCCAAAGCAGCAGAAGAAGACAAGCCGGCACCATCGGGAATATTACCGTTAATGTAAATATCCAGCCCGCTGGTAACTTGATAACCGCCTGCTTGAATGAATTTGATCATTCCTTTAGCATAATTCGACCAGGAATCTTCTTTAACAAATTCTAGTTGGTCCAGATCAGCTTCGATCACACCGCGTTTTGCAAAGTTGCCGGAGTAAAAACGCAGCTTGCGATCTGAACGCTTAGCTGCTGCTCCCCAGATTCCTAAAGAAATCGCACACGGGAAAACATGACCGCCGTTATAATCTGTATGTTCCCCGATCAAATTGATCCGGCCAGGTGAAAAGTATTCTGCACTGGGTTCTGCTCCATAAATTTTAGTAAATTCAGTGACCAATTCTTCCTTGTTCATTCTAGTACCCTCCTAAGATTTTTAAAGTAAACGCTTTAATAGTTCTATTTTAACTTCTTTTACTAAAAATAGCAACTTTTTACTAATTTATTTACTAAATTATTTACTGTGGTAAAATAGAGTTAATCATAAGTGAAAGGGCGTGCACAAATGGCAACAATTAAAGACGTTGCTGACTTAGCAAAAGTTTCAGCTGCGACAGTCTCGCGCGTTTTAAACCACGACCAAACGATGTCTGTCGGTCAAAAAACAAAAGCGCGCGTCTTTCAAGCTGCACAGCAATTAAATTACACTAAAAATCATTCCGTCAAGGGACCTGCATCGCCGACGATTGCGATCATCGAATGGTACACCGAACAGCAGGAACTAAACGACCTTTACTATTTTTCCCTGCGTGAAGGAATCGAAAGCAAAGCAAAGGAATTAGGTTATCAGATCACCCGGCTTTTCCACACCGACTCGCTGCAAAAAGCGGCTGATTGCGCAGGGATCCTTGCTTTAGGCAAGTTTAGCGAACAGCAGATCAAACAAATCGGCCAACTATCGCCAAACGTTGTTTTTGTTGACTGTAATACTCTCTCCTTGGGCTATAGTTGTGTGGTCCCCGACTTCAACACGGGGGTAGCAGCAGTATTAGATCATTTCCAGGCCGCTGGTTTAACCAAGATCGGCATGTTGGCAGGAGAAGAACAAACTACAGACCAGCAAGAAAGCTTACTTGATCCGCGTTTTACCGCCTTTAAAAAGCTCCTCACCGCTCGCAAAAATTACGAGCCGCGTTTTGTTTATGTTGGTCAATTCACCCTCGATTCCGGCTATCAGATGATGCGCCAAGCGATCCACGAGCTAAATACAGATCTGCCTGAAGCTTTCTTTGCGGCAAATGATTCCATCGCTGTTGGAGCATTACGCGCCTTACAGGAGGAAAACATTAAAGTTCCGGAGCAAACCAGTATCATCTCATTTAATGACTCCTCTTTGGCGGAGTTCGTTTACCCTAAGCTCAGCAGTGTCCATGTTTTTACAGAAGAAATGGGCTCGATCGCTGTTGAGCTGCTCTTCTCACAGCTCAGTGACCCGCATTACCAAGCGCCGCGGATGGTGACTCACGGCGTGAAGCTGATCTTACGTGACAGTTCAATTGATCAAACCGTATTAAAATAGCAGTTGCTAAAACCCTTATTCTCAATTTCAGAGAAAAGTGTTTTAGCAACTGCCTTTTTTTTACGCATTTATGAAGAAATTCAAGAATTGATGTGCGATGTTAAAGTAGATCAGTACAGACGTCAAATCACTCAAAGTAGAAATGAATGGTCCAGACGCAACTGCTGGATCCACGCCGATCTTGTCCATCACCAACGGAATGATACTGCCGGCGACTGTCGCAACGATGATCGCCGTAGCTAAGGAGACCCCGATCACTGAACCTAAGATCCAATTGTTTTTCCATAAACCAACCAGCACGCAGATCGTTAACCCAGTTACGATCCCCGTCAGCAGCCCAGTTGACAATTCGCTGATGATCGTTTTCCAGCCAGAACGGCGCTCTTCTTCGCTGTCAGACAGGCCTCGGATCGCGACCGCCAAGCTTTGAGTCCCAGCATTACCGGCGGTCCCAGTGATCAAGGAAACAAACACCGCCAAGATGCTTGCCTGCGAGATCAGGCCTTCATAGTGATCGATCAGTGTCGTTGTCGACATTCCTAAAAACAGCAAGATCACCAGCCACGGCAGTCGTTTTAATGATGCCCGAAAGGGATCTTCAGGGGTCTCTTCCGTATCAACACCGGCCAAACCGGAGTATTCACCAGCATTTTCTTCATCAATGACATCAATAACGTCATCGACATTGATAATGCCGACCAGCTTATTGGCGTAATCAATAACCGGCAAAGCAACAAAGTTATAATCACGGACCTTACGGGCTACTTCCGCTTGGTCTTCATCGACTGGCACAGAGATCACTGGATCAGTCATAATTTCTGAGATCAAAGTTTCTTCCGGATTAGTCAGCAGATCACGTAAAGTTACCACGCCGATCAATTCATTATCATCCGTCACGACATAGGCATAATAAATCAGCTCGGCATCAGCCGCCTCTTCTCTGATATCTTTAATTGCAGAACTAATATCTTGGCTGGCAAAAATATCGACATATTCAGTTGTCATCAAAGCCCCGGCGGTCTTATCCTCATAATGAAGCAAAGAGCGAATTTCCGCCGAACGCTCCTCTGGCAGCGCTAGTAAGTAGTGGGTCAAATCTTTATTTTGAGCGTAAGCCAAGATATCGACGGCGTTATCGGTATACATTTCATCGATCACTTTTGCAGCATAAGAAATCGGCATCTCCTGGAAATATTTAACAACCTCTTCTGGCTCTTCTTCAATTGCATCAAACATGTCACCAACTTCGACCGCAGTCAAATAGCGGTACAGCCGGCTGCGCAATGTCTGGTCAAGTTCCGCAAAAATCTGCGCCTGCTCATGGACATGCAGGTCCAAATATTCGCGCCGGAATAATTTAGCCTTTTGGGTGCTCAGCAACTGGATGATCCGCTGCATCTTATCTGAATTTTGAAGTTGCTTTTCAGCCATGATCGTACCTCTTCTATAGTTTTTTCCAATATTGCTGCATGTCCTGCGCAACGGGCGCAGTTAAGGTGATCTTTTGTCCCGTCAAAGGGTGAGCAAAAGTGAAACGGTGACAATGAAGAGCCTGCCGCTCTAAAGGACTGCTTTGCGGGCCGTTATACATGGTATCCCCCAGCAACGGATGTCCGATGTAAGCACAATGGACTCGCAGCTGATGCGTCCGACCAGTCTTAGGCCTTAGCTGACACATTGAATTGCCGCCCTTTACTTCCAAAAGTTTTAAAGAAGTTTGTGCTTTTTTCCCAGCTGGGTCAACGCGGCGTTTAAATAAACTTTCTGGATCACGTCCAATTGGCTGGCTGATTTCCAGTTCAGCTTGAACCGTTCCTTGCAAAAAAGCTGTATATTCCTTGCTGATCGTCCGCGCTTGCATCTGTTGGTCTAACAGAGCGTGAGCGTACCGGTGTTTAGCAAATAAAACTACCCCGCTTGTGTCACGGTCTAGGCGCGATACGATATGTGGGACGATTCCCTGATAACTGCGGACTTGGTAATAACCGCAAACGCGATTGACTAATGAATCACCCGGATAAAGCGGTGAAGGCACAGAAGGCAAAAACGGCGGCTTATTGACTGCCAGCAGATCCTGATCTTCATAGATAATTTCTAGGGGGACAAAGGATGGGCGCAGCTCACTTTTGCGGCCATGTTCTGGTGGAACGATCAATGCCACTGTCTGACCCGGGTTGATTTTATCCACGGTCCGACCTTGAATGTTATCGACCAAGATCTGTCCGCCTTCATGCCTGACCTTAGCCAGCAGCCGCCGCGAAACACCCTGCTTTTGCAGAAAGCTTTTTAATTTGATTGCTGCAAGACCCTCAAATTTCCAGACAAACTTCATTTTCCGTCACCGATAAAGGAATTTTTAACTCGGTTCCAAAACCCGTTATGCCGATATTTAGCAAAATGGATCTTCTTCTTCGAGATCTTAAAAGAAACCTGTGCAATATCATTAGAATGATAGTAACTGGAATCGACCGTCAGTAAAAAGTCCTCGCTGCTGCTGGGATCGACTGGAACTAAAGTCACCCAATCATTAGGACTGATCACCAAGGGCGAACTCAATGTCCGAAAAACGCGGTTGTTGATCGAGCCAATTTCCGTTAACTGCAAGGCTGGCAAATCCGGGTGGATCACTGCCCCGCCCAAAGATTTGCTATAGCCGGTGGAACCAGTCGGTGTGGCTATGCAAAGTCCATCACCGCGAAAACGTTCAAAAGCATCCCCGCCTATAAACACATCAGCGGTCATGGTCGGCCCAACTCGCCGTAAGGAAGACTCATTTAAAGCCAGATGCTGCTTAATTTCACCCGCGACCCGAGTCTTAACGCTGACGTCAAGTAAGGGATATGAAACCGACTGGCGGTTGTCAGATTGCAAGCTGATGACGAGATCATCGATCTCATCATCACGCCAATCTGTGTAAAAACCCAAATGACCAGTATGAACACCGACAAAACGAATCTTTTCTAACTGGCTTTCATAGTGGTGAAAAGCAGCCAAAAGTGTCCCATCACCGCCGACTGTGATGACAATATCGGGATTTTTAGAATCAAAAACAAAATGTCTTTCTGCGAGTTTTTTTTCAAGTTGGCGTTTCACTTCAACCGATTTTGCGGCATCATTTGCAAAAATCTCGATTTTCATATTTTTCCTCTTCTGTTCACTCAATAAGTCAGGACAATTCTTGTTCTAATACACCTAATTAGTTTACCACAGTTAGTGTTTCATTTAAATTTACCACCCTCAGAAGTTAATTTGACAAAAAATTTTCGGTATATACCAAAAAATAGTGCCTTTCGCTTTTATTTCAGTGCAACATTAATTATAATAGTGAAGGTTTCCATTTCAGAGTTGGAAAACAGACCTCGATCCCTTATTGATCGTACATCGATCAAAAGGCACATTAATTGCAAATTATACGAAGTCTGGTAAAGTGAGGGTAACATTTTGAGAAAAATGACAGTTAGTTTTTGGAGGAAGCAATTGTGTTAGAGATGTACTTGTTTATTAACCCGATCGGCGATGTTTGTTATCACACAGAGCAACAGATACTTAAGCTTGTTGAATCGTCTACTGAAAAAGTTCGTTTTCGTTTTATTCCTTTATTGAATATGGAAAGTGTTCAGGCTGTCATGGAGCAAAAAAAGATCCCGCAAAATGACTTAGCAGCTCGTAATCAGCTGGTGACCAACATATACCACGCAGCACTTGATTTTAAGGCAGCTTTATTTCAAGGTAAAAAACGCGGCCGCAATTTCTTATTAAGTATCCAACGTCAAGCCGAACTGCACGATGGCACATATAGCGACGAGATCGCACTGCAAGCAGCGAGGGAATCCAACTTAGACCTTGAAATGTTTTTAAACGATCGAAATTCTGAGTTTGCCGCCCGTTCATTTATGAAGGATCAACGGACTGCTGCAGAAATGATGGTTACTCATCATCCAACCGTTGTTTTATATAACGTGAAAGGCTATGACTGCGGTATTGCATTGGATGCCTGTCAGTCATATAAAACATTAAAAGAAGTTTTTGCTGGTCAAGTCCCAACTGGTTTAAACGGCAAAGATCATTGTCATAAAACTCAGATCAATTCGTTTTTACAAACTAACCAGACCCCGCTTAAACTCAAGATCAACAGTAATAATCATTGAATCCACGAATCACGGTGAGCTGCAAAGCAGCCTGCTGTGTTTTTTTATCCAACGATGCTAAAAAAGCTTGGCGCCTCATTCATGCTTCTGAATGGCTGCCAAGCTTTTCATTTGCTTACAGGAGTTTCTCCAATTCTGTCAACCGCTCTTCGAACACCTGAAAAGCAGATTCAAGGTAGTTTTCCGTGGTCATATCCACCCCTGCTCGTCGCATGATCTCGATCGGATAATCAGAACTTCCTGCTTTCAAATAGTTCAAATAATCCGCTGTATGCTTTGGATCATCGTCTAAAATATTATTAGCTAAAGTCGTCGCTGCCGCAAAGCCGGTCGCATATTGATAAACATAAAAATCATAATAAAAATGCGGGATCCGGGTCCATTCATCAGCGATCTGCGGCGTCTTGCCAACAGTTTTGCCGTAATATTGCTGGTTAAGCTGTAAATATTTAGCAGACATCTGCTCAGCAGTCAGCGGTTGGCCCAATCCGTCTGTTTCGTGCAGCCACTGTTCAAACTCAGCGAACTGAGTCTGACGATAGACCGTTCCCTTGAAACCGTCTAAGTAATAGTTTAAAACATAGGCCCGAACTTGCGGATCAGTTTCATGTTCTAACAGATAAGCGGTCAAGAGATTCTCATTAGTTGTGGAGGCAATTTCTGCCACGAAAATTGAGTAGTCGCCGTATTGGTAGGGCTGGTTGTGCTTAGTGAACTGACTATGCATACTGTGTCCCATTTCATGGACCAGAGTGTACAGACTATCAAGGTCATCGTTCCAGTTCAACAAAATATATGGTGGAGTATCATAAGCTCCGCCAGAATATGCACCACCGCGTTTACCCTTATTATGAATGACATCGATGTAACGATTATCGAAGGCCTCTTGAACCTGCTCCACGTAATCTTTTCCCAGTACAGCCAATGCTTGCAAGGCGATCTTCTTGGCGTTTTCAAAAGAATAAGACAATTCGGGCTTGCCGGTCAAAGGTGTGTAAAGGTCATACATCGCCAGGTCCTCCAGCCCCAAAGTCCGCTGACGCAAAGCAACGTACCGCTGCAAGAGGTCAGCATGCTGGTGAACTGCAGTGACGAGGCTGTCATAAACAGTTTCTGGAATATTATTTTGATTCAAAGCTGCCTGACGGGCATTCGCATAGTTTCTTGTTTGTGCGTCAAAGTTCTGAATATGCACGTGTGAGCCTAAAGTTTGTGCGAAGGTCCGCGCAAACTGATGGTAAACTTGATACAGTTTAGTAAATGCTTGTTGTCTGACCGACCGATCAGGACTTTGAATCAGCTGGTTATATGTACTATCAGTTAATTCAACTCGACTGCCGTTCGAATCGATCACATCTTCAAATTGCAGATCAGCATCATCTAAAACAGAGAAGATATTTGCGGGAGTTTCTAAGATATCGCTCATCGAGGCTAATAATTCTTCTTGGGCCGGTTCTAGAGTGTGCTCCTTAAAGCGCATCATATCTGCCAAAAACTGACGGTATTCCTGCAAGCCTGGTTCAGCTTGATAATATGTTGCCAACTTTTTTGAGCCCAGCGCAAGAACTTCTGGTTTAAACCAAGCACACTGGCCGCTGATTTGAGCAATCAGAGCTTGAACTCTTGAAAAAAGCCCATGATAGTATGAATCAGTCGTGTCTTGATCATTTTTCATACTAGCATAAACATAGACTTTTTCTGCCTGACGATCAATGGCAAGCAAGCTTTTAACTGCTTGCAATAAAGCAGCTGCTCCCGTCTGTAGGGTCCCTTGGTACTGTTGAAAATCCGCAGCCTTTTCCTTCACCTTCGCAAAGGCATGTTCAAAATCTTGCTCTGTTTTAAAAACGAGTGTCAGATCCCATGTTAATTCAGGTTTGACATCTGCTCGTAGTGGAACTATCTTTTTTTCAGCCATCAATTTTCCTCCTTAAATTCAACCCAAGTCCCTTTACCCCCATTTTTAAATGTCTGGTCACTGCCAACAAAAATAAAACGCGGATATGGTTGTTTTTAATTCTACCCATCATTTTTATGAAAAGCAAAATTTTCCAACTGATTTACGAACCGTTCCCATTCAAGTAAGCAAACTTTGCTAATATCAATAAAGGGCATCAAAAATAAATCTGCCGTACCAAGTATTTGACTCGGTGCTAACTGCCGCAGCATTTTTTGACTGGTGCAATTAGCCAGTGCCCTGACTTTCCAGATAAAGGCAGGCTTCCGAAAAACGGGGGGATAATAGCAGGTTTGGATCGACTGAGCAGCGGCCGTGGCAAAAGAAATTTTATTAACGTAGCATGCTTCTTGGGCTTGGTAGATCTGCTGGTCACAAGCACGACATTTGTAAAGTAAACTTTGCTTTTGTTTGAGCCTTTCATTCTGTGTCACCCCAAAAAAGCGAATATAATGATCAGTATGCAAAAATGCTGTGAGCTGCTGTAAGTTCCGGGCAAAAAAACGCATATATTTGACCGGCAGCAAATCTGCCATCTGGATCCCATATAAAACTTCAAACCGTTCATAAACTGTATCTAGAAAAATCAGGTAAAACCCTAAATTATGGTGCCATCGGATGAACTGCGCGATCTGCTGTGTCAGTCTATGCTTGAGATAGTGTCGTCGTCCTAAGACCCAAAGATACGAAAAACCGTCCTTCAAATAACCGCTTGATCGCCGCTGCATTTCTGCTGCACTCAATGGGGCACACTGGAACTCAAATGCGACCCGCTTTCCATCATGGATCCCTAAAACATCGGGGCGTTGCCGTAAATCGATCTGGTAAGCTTCGATTTGGACTTGCCAATTAAGCTGAGCGCACCAATTCGCCAGCAGCTTTTTTCCTTTCAGATGTTCCGCCGTTTCCCCCTCGCTAAAAGCATGACAACTATGACTATGATGGGCGTAATGAGCAGCTTTTAAATTACCCTGCTTGACAATGACCGGACCCAAACAACTCGGACAAAAATATTTTTCATTTTTATAAGCATCTGTTGCCACCACCAATGCTCCAGTCTGATTTTTTGCATACAACAAAATCAACGCCTCCCTACTAATAAGTACGCAAAAAATGAACAAACTTGTTATTTTTTTCAAAATTTCGCAAAACAATCCAAAGCTCTGCCTGAATGCGCTGGCGGCAAATTATTTTGAGCAAAAAAAATCACACCCCCTACAGAAACAAAGTCTGTCAGGGGTGTGATCTTATCTTATTTTGTTCTATCAAAAACTACTTGAAGTAGTGTAAAGCCCAATGAAAAGCATTATCTTCGACCAGCAGCTTGCCGCGCTCACGCAACAGGGCTGAACCAAAAGCAACACCTTGTCCATATTCATAAACATTACTCATAAAGTCCTTGATCCGTGCCGGAGATACCTCTTGCGAATCGAAAGCCAAATCGAGGAAATACTGTCCTTTAAAGAGGAAGAGGCTAGCACGTACCTGGGCATCACCCACAACCTTCACGAGGTTGACAAAATCTTCGAAGTCAGCAAAACCGATCACGTGGTGACTGACAGCTGGCTGCTGGCTGGAAGGATCATTCTTAATGTCTCCATCGGAAAGTGTCGACTTTCTTTCATCGCGATAGTCAGAAATGTGATTGCGAATATAGTCCGCTACATCATCGTTGACACCAAAACTATTCATATTTAACTGCTCTAATGTCTTCTTAATATCGTCAGTCGTTGCATCATTGGCATGATCATCCGCTGGATTATAAGGCATTTTATCCAAGTTATCTGGATCAACCTTAGAAATAAAGAGTTCTAGTCCATTTCGGTTCGGCAGAACTTGGAAAGTAACTGCGTCGATATTCCTAAACTCATGATCAACGTCAACTTCATCTAAGATGCTATAAAAGAAACTTTCAATTTCGTTTTGGCTCCCTAACAGATCTAGAACAGTGACGCCACGATCTGCCAGATCCTGGTTTTCCAAAAGTACTCGGATCGTGCTATCGTTGATTTTTTCCATTTCCATCTGTGGTCGCCCTACCTTTCACAATGTCTAAATTAAAATCCCTAGACTTATTAGTTTGATTGTACCACTGATACAGCGAAAAATATAGGGTTTGGTCAAGATAAATCAGGATTACCAATTTATTATCGGCACCCCGATTTTCCTTCAGATCTTTCGCGTTCAGCTAACCGGCCGCTCACTTTTTCAACCGACCAAACAAGCTGCCCAATAAAAAAACCGCCTACAAAGAGACGGTCATCTTTTATCAATTAGAACCCTGCCAAAGCTTGAGCTTCCTTAAGCTCCATCGCACGAACCTCGCGCGGTAAGAAGCGCCGGATCTCATCTTCATTGTAGCCAACTTGGAGACGTTTGTCGTCCATAATAATTGGTCTACGTAAAAGCCCGGGATTTTTCTGGATCAAGTCGAATAGTTCTTTCAGCGGAAGCTCATCCAAATCAACATTTAAGTCTTGATAAACTTTCGAGCGCTTCGAGATGATTTCTTCCGTTCCGTCCTCAGTCATCTGGAGAATCTGCTTGATCTCATTGACACTGAGGGGCTCTGAAAAAATATTACGTTCCTTAAAAGGGATATTCTGTTCTGTTAACCATGCGCGAGCTTTCCGACATGAGGTGCAACTTGGTGAAGTATATAATGTAACCATGTAAATCGCTCCTTTGATAGTTAAACCCTAATCAAACAATATATTCTCTACAATGAATATTATACACTAATTCAGAAAAAATAAAACCTTATTTTGAAATATTTTTGTAAAAAACCTATCTATTATTTAAAATGAATCTAAATTAAGCTAGTTTGCCTTGGTATGTCCACCCTATATTTAATTAAATAACATTTATTTGTATTTAAGCATTACTTTTTTCTAATGTACAAGCTGGTCAGATATTTATATGCTGTACAATTCATTTTTAGGGGTATTATCAGAATAAAAATTTATTTTTAGAGAAAAATGCAATAATTTTGCGAAAAAGGCAAGCACAACCAGTGCTTGCCTTTGACCAAAACATTTCAAATTTAAGAAACTAAACCATCCCAGAGAACTACTCGACCATCTTTCAGTGATTTTTGGACATCAATGATCCGCTGATTTGCGCTCCCACGAAATTGGAGGGTCAAGTCTTTTTGCTCTTCTTCAAAACGGCCATCGACCAGGATATCGATTTTTTTGAGCATTTCAAGTTTGTCAGCAGACTCTTTTTGCAACTCTTCCCAGGTGTAGCCGCTCCATGACCAGATGTCTTTGGTATACCCGTATGCATCACGTAAACGATCGATCAAAGAGAGACAAACTTGGGTATTTAAAAACGGTTCGCCGCCTAGCAGAGTCAAACCTTGACAGTAGCTTTGTCCAATATCTGCGATGATTTGATCTTCCAGTTCCTTAGTATAAGGTTTGCCGTAGTTAAACGACTGCGCTGCTTTATTGTAGCAGCCTGGACAGGCAAACAGACAGCCGCTGACATATAGGCTGCAGCGGACCCCTTCTCCATCCACAAAGTTAAAAGGCTTGTAATCCGCAATTTTGCGCAAAGAAAGGTCCTGCGCTAACCATTCTTGCGGTTGCGGATTTTTCGGCCTTCTTCTGGACTGAGTCCGCTTCCGCCTAGCTTTTTTGACTTTTTTCTGGTCAGACCGCGCTAAATCGTCTTCGTTGATAAAATTCGTATCGCCATTGACCGTGATCCGAACTTGTTCTCCCATTTATTTCATCTCACTTGATAAATTCTTCTTGCGCGAGGCGATCTCAACATGCCGCCCGTGGACCATTGGCCGTTGCAATGGATTGCCCAAGTAGCCGCAGGTCCGTTTGACGCAATCACAAGTTTTAGGATCATGGTTCCCGCAATCAGGGCACTCGAACCCACGAGCTGTTGCCTTAAATTCGCCTTGAAAACCGCAACGGTAGCAGTGATCGATCGGTGTATTTGTCCCTAAGTAGCCAACTTTATCATAAGCCCAATCCCAAACAGCTTCCAATGCTTTGGGATTTTGCCTCAGATTAGGATATTCACAATAATGAATAAAGCCGCCCGCAGCATAATGAGGGTATGCCATTTCAAAACTCAGTTTTTCAAACGGCGTAGGATGTTTACGCACGTCATAATGAAAACTATTCGTATAGTAATCCTTAGCGGTGATGTCTTTGATCCGCCCAAATCTCTCCGTATCTAAACGGCAGAAACGGTCAGTCAATGATTCGCTTGGAGTCGAATAAACACTAAAATGGTAGCCGGTTTCTTGTGACCACTTGGCACAGTGCTCATTTAGCGCTTTGACGATCGCAACAGTAAAATCATGGGCAGCCTGATCATGTTCCCAGTTAGGTCCAAAGAAGACTGTACCAACCTCGTAAAGGCCAATATATCCCAGTGAAACTGTTGCCCGTTCATGCTTGAACATCACAGAAACATCATCATCTGGGCTCAAACGTTTGCCAAAAGCGCCATACTGGTAGAGGATCGGGGCATTTTCCGGAGTTGCGTCCAAAACACGTTTGACCTTGAAATCCAAGGCTGTTTTAGCCACGTCCATCCGCTCTTCAAAGATTTGCCAGAACAAGTCAAAATCTCCATGAGATTCCAATGCGATCCGCGGCAAATTAACAGTTACGACCCCCAGATTCATCCGTCCGGAGTTAACTTCCTTGCCAGATTCATCATGCCAACCCTGCAGAAATGAACGGCAGCCCATTGGCACTTTAAAACTACCAGTGATTTCTTTGATCGTGTCATACATTAAAACGTCTGGATACATTCTTTTAGTAGCACATTCGACTGCTAACTGCTTAATATCATAGTTGGGATCACCAGGTGCCAGATTGAGGTCCTTTTTTAAGGTGTATACCAATTTAGGGAAAATAGCCGTCCGCTTTTCTTTTCCTAACCCTGCGATCCTAATTTTTAAGATCGAGCGCTGAATTTCACGAGAGATCCAAGAAGTTCCCAAGCCAAAACCTAAGGTCGTAAAAGGAGTTTGTCCCTGTGAGGAAAAGAGTGTATTGATCTCGTATTCTAAGGCCTGCATTGCATCATAAATGTCCTTTTTAGTCCGCTTTTTGGCAAAGAGCTCCACCTTAGCCGGATCATCAATAAACTCTCTGCCCTCTTTTAAATGCTTCTCATAGTTTTTAAAAGCAAAAGGCTCGAGCAATTCATCGACCCGATCGGCTGAGCAGCCGCCATACTGACATGAAGCAACGTTGGCAATGATCTGAGACATCTGTGCGGTCGCAGTTTGAATCGAATGCGGACTTTCAACCTCAGCATTACCGATCTTAAAGCCATTGGTCAACATTTCTTTGAAGTCGATCAAACAACAGTTGGTCATTGGGCTCCAAGGGGTATAATCCAGATCATGATAGTGAATATCACCACGCAAATGTGCCTTGGCGACGTGCTCAGGCATTAACCGCAGACCTAAAGTCTTCCCCACGGTCCCTGCCGTCAGATCTCGTTGTGTATTAAAAACATTACTGTCTTTATTGGCATTTTCGTGGACCAGCTCCGGATCTTTAGACTGCAAACGAGATAAACGAGCAGCCGGATCTGTTTGTTGGGACCAATCTGATTCTTCTTTCTGACGTGCAGCCGCGAACTGAGCTGCTTCCTGCTCATAACCCGCTTGTTTCAAAACAGTGACCAGTTCTTGGGCCAGCTGATCCGCGCTGACCTGGGCCTGCCCGTTTAACCGGTTTAATAGTGCGCTCAAAAGCTCCAATTTCTCATCTTGCAAGGATAATTTACTAAGTACTTGCTCCAATTTATATAGTTGAAACTTCATCGGATAACCATCACGTTTCACTACAATTTTAGGCAGCATCAGCTTTGTTTTTAAGTGCTGTTTAACATCCATCATTTTAATTATCCCCTTTCCTTAAAAGTCAATTTATCGGTTAAGTTGAATTCTCAGCCACAACATCTTGTGGTTAATACGATTTTTATTGTACATCCTTACACAAAAAAATACAATATATAGCATTCAAAAAAAGAACTTGACACTATATATTGTACAACGCATTATTTGAATTTAACTTTTCAGCCAGATATGGTACAGGCGTTATTTTTTATTCAGCCGAGATAATTGCCCTTTAAATTCAGAGCCAAACTTAGCAACATCTTGAAAGTGGTCCTCAACCGTATAATCTGCTTTTTCTCCGTGCAGACTAAAATCCAGCCCAGAAGTTTCTTCTGCTTTTGAAACCCTGATCGGCAAAAATGCTTTTAAAACAAAAATGATCAGTGCAGCCATGATCGTCACAAACACGATCGTCAGCAAGGTACCAGCCGTTTGAATCCCAAGCAGCTTCCATCCGCCGCCGTAAAAGAGTCCATTATCAACCACTACGTCGTTGACTTGTTTAGTTGCAAATGCACCAACCAGGATCGACCCGATGATCCCAGAGACACCGTGGCAGCCAAAAGCATCCAGCGGATCATCAAACTTAAGTCGCGGCTTGATGTAGTTGACAAACAAGAAACTGCCTGCGGCACAGAGCAGACCGATAAAGCAAGAACCAACATTAGTCACATAACCAGTTCCAGGAGTGACTCCGACTAAACCACACAATGCACCGGTACAAACACCAACCAGAGTAGGTTTGCCTTGGGTAAAAACCTCAAGCCCCATCCAGGTCACCATGGCAACCGCCGTGGCGATCGTAGTGGTTAAGAAAGCATTCATTGCAACATTGCCAACACCAAGTGCTGACCCAGCGTTAAAACCATACCAACCGATCCACAAGATCGCTGTTCCCAATAAGACCCAGGATAAATTGTAATGATCATCACTTTTTTTCAGGCGCGGTCCAAGGAAGATCGACAAAATCAACGCAGTGACACCAGCATTAATATGCACTACTGTTCCGCCCGCAAAGTCCAAGACACCCAGAGAAGCCATCAAGCCATCCGACGTCCAAACCATATGTACCAAAGGATAATAGATCAACAGGCTCCAGAAGATCACGAAAGCCAGCAAGAAGTTAAAGTTCATCCGCCCAACGATCGAACCCACAAATAAAGCTGGCGTAATGACAGCAAACATCATTTCGAAAGCCATAAAGGCTGCGTGAGTGATCCCGACATCTTTGTTCTGAATCGATGTCAAATCAAAACCGCTCAAAAAGAAATGAGAAATATGTCCAATGACTCCGCCGATATCTTGTCCAAAAGACATTTCATACCCAACGGCTAAAAATAAGATCACGCACACACCACAAAGAATAAAAACAGATAACATTGTGTTTACGACATTATTTTTGGAAACCAGACCACCATAGAAGAACGCTAAACCAGGAGTCATGGCAAAAACCAGAATTGTTGCCAAAAACAGGAACGTTGTGTTGACCAAGCTCATAAAAAGACCTCCCTCAAAGATGTATGTTATAAATTCTAACATAGTTTTTGGCGAAAACAAGTTATAATCCATAAAAAGGCAGATATTTTTGCGGATATGACAATCCCATGTCATATTTTATATCATATCGGGTTCAATATTTATCAATGTCCAACCTAGGTCTAGCCAGCTATTTTATGAGATCTCAAT
Source organism: Ligilactobacillus salitolerans (assembly GCF_003864415.1). Classification (GTDB taxonomy): domain Bacteria; phylum Bacillota; class Bacilli; order Lactobacillales; family Lactobacillaceae; genus Ligilactobacillus; species Ligilactobacillus salitolerans. The sequence goes on along the minus strand of NZ_BFFP01000045.1, from coordinate 1,597 downwards.
CTTAAACAGCCGTTTAAAGAAGTCTAAAAATTAACTTGCCAGAACCTACATTTTTAATTGCCATAAACCGAGATTACTTTTCTTATGTTGCCCTTGACAAGCTTTGCTGCGACAATATATTCTGAATGTGATAGTATTGTTGATATGTACTATGAATAATGTAATACGAGGGGCGTTACTTTGGAAAGATATATAGCATTCTTGCGAGGTGTCAATGTAGGCGGCAACAATAAAATATCAATGCCAGTTTTGAAAGAAACTTTTGAAGAGAATGGTTTTTTAAACGTGAGAACTTATATCAACAGTGGAAATATCATATTTTCTAGTGACATTCAAAACAAAAGTAAACTCACAAAGCAATGTGAAACAATTATTGTTGATAAGTTTAATACTTATATTTCAGTGCTTGTGTTATCACCAAATGAGTTGTCAGATATACTCTCAAATGCTCCAGATTGGTGGGATAGCGGGGACCAAGAACGCTATAATAGTATTATTTTTGTTATTCCTCCTACAACGGCAGATGAAGTTTATGCCGTAATTGGAGAAGCTAAACCAGACTATGAGCAAGTAGAGATTTATAAAAATGTCATCTTTTGGTCTTTTAAACGCAATTATCGTTCTAAGACACAATGGGGTAAGACCGGCAACACTTCTTTCAAGAATAAGATAACAGTTAGAAATGCGAATACTGCAAGAAAATTACTAAAACTTGCTGAAAAAAGTGAATAGTAATGAATAACAGCACATCAAAAGATGTAATTTCACGTCACGGTAAATTTGATGGAGACCGTTCAAATGACTAATAATATGATTTATAAAAACAGTGGTGTACACTTTTTAGTGTTGATGAGTAAAATCATCAGCACTATTTTTTCTCAAAATAATCAAAAAGGACATCATTGTCCCTCAAGTGCTAAGATCAAAGTGTCCAAAAATCAATCAAAGCGAGGTTTTTATGATGTCCCAAGACAATTCTATCCTAAATTTACTCGAGATTAAAGGCCCTAATATCCAAACTTCTGCAGTCAAGGATCAAGTTCAAAATAACTTGCACTTTAAAGAAGTCTCTGCCATCCTGACATACCAAGCCGACAAATGTCCATTCTATGCCTCAACTCAGGTGGTTAAGAATGGCTCTCGGCGAACAACGCTAAAGTTGCCGGCTGTAGTTCAAAAACCGGTTCATTTAGGGCTTAAAAGGCAGCGCTAGTTATGTCGCACGTGCCACAAAACTTTCAGTGCTGAGACACAGATCGTCTAACGCGGGCACTCGATCACAAGACAGCCTGAACCAAGTTAACGTAGAAAGGTTTTCTTTGTAAGCAGTGCCCAGCGGGACGTATTTAAATAAAAAACCAGATTTAATATAATTGCCTTATCAAATGAGATGAGGTGATTTTTTGGATAACAAGCATGATTTTGTCCAAGTTAAAATTGATGGTCCTAGATCAACGAATGAGGTTAAGTCTCAAAAGGCGATGCAGTTTCGCATTGATCAAAATAAAACTGTGGTGGGCTACAATCGGATCAACAACTATATCCTCGATGCTTTCTTAAAAGCGGTGTTCCCTCATGATGCTTGACTTGAATAAAA
>NZ_BFFP01000044.1 GCF_003864415.1 Ligilactobacillus salitolerans | reverse complement strand
AAAAATAACTCTTTGTCAGGAAAGGCTTGCCTCCCCCGGCACAGCCTTTCCTGACAAAGAGAAAAAGCAAAGACACTGACTTAACAATTGAGAAAAAAGAAACCCCATCTAAAAGATAGAGTTTCAGAGACCATCAACACTATTTGACGTAGTCCCCTTTTTTGTATGCTGCCAGCACATTATGAGCAGCAGGCTGACCAAACCAAAACAAATATTTTCATGCCGTCAGTTCGAATTGTGGTCAAGATTTGGTAAAATGGAAGTAATCATAACAAATTCAAGGAGAAATTCAATGACGAAAAAAGAAAAGACACTTCTTTTAGTTGATGGGAACAGTGTTGCATTCAGGGCTTTTTTTGCCCTGCAAAATGTAGGCAGCTTTACTAATCGCTCCGGATTGCACACTAATGCAATCTACGTTTTTAAAAAGATCCTCGACAATATTTTGAAGAAGTATGCTCCTGAAAATGTGTTAGTAGCTTTTGATGCTGGGAAAACAACTTTCAGAACAGAAAAGTTTTCTGATTATAAGGGCGGTCGTGCTAGAACACCGGGGGAGCTAAGCGAACAGTTCCCCTACATCAGAAAGATGCTGGAAGCTTATGGGATCAAATCATACGAGCTGGAAAATTACGAGGCTGATGATATTATTGGAACTTTGGCACAGACAGGAGAGTCCAAAAATTATCGCGTCATTATTGTGACTGGCGATCGTGATTTAACGCAGCTCACCACTGCACAGACCACAGTTGCGATCACACAAAAGGGTTTTAGCGAGATCGAAGAATATACACCGGCTCACGTAGAAGAAAAATATGGCCTCAAGCCGGATCAGATCATCGACATGAAGGGTTTAGCCGGTGATAGTTCCGATAATTATCCAGGAGTTACGAAAATCGGTGAGAAGACTGCGATCAAGCTCTTAAAGCAGTATCAGACCATTGAAGGTATTTATGAAAACATTGATGAGATGAAAAAGTCGAAGATGAAAGAGCATTTAATTGAAGATCGCAAGACAGCTCTTTTGTGCAAGGACTTAGCTACGATCAAGAAAAATGCACCTTTGACTTTGGGATTAGCTGATACGATCCGCAAAGAAGCGGATCAGGACGGGTTGCGGAGTCTGTTTGAAGAGTTAGACTTCAAGAGCTTTTTAGATGAACTCTCACCTAATGCTAGTCAGCAGGTAGATTTTGAAAAACTTCCTGTGACGATTTTAACTGCAGATCAACTGGACAAACTGCCAGTCAAAAAGAACAGTGAGATCACATTTTACTTGGAAATGGATGGTAAAAACTACCATAATGCACCTTTTGTCGGCTTTATCTTTAAAATCGATGATCATTATTTTGGAGCGCGAGATGTCGCTTTGTTAAAAGAGCAGCCTCTGCAGAAAATTTTAACTGACCAAGAATATCAACTCGATGTTTTTGATTTTAAGCGGACTTATGTGGGGTTAAATCGCTTAGGTATCCAGATGGCTGGGGTCCGGTTTGATTTGCTGCTGGTTTCCTATCTCTTAAATAATACTGAGAATAGCGATGACGTGGGTGAACTAGCTGGTGAACATCACTACGATCAGGTTAAGACCGATGCAGAGTTTTATGGCAAAGGCGCTAAACGGCAGATCCCAGAAGATGACGGGCAGCTTTTTGACCACCTTAGTCATAAGGTGTTAGCGATCCATGCTTTAAAAGAGCAGCTTTTTGATGAATTGAAAGAAAACCAGCAGCTTGATCTTTATCAAGACTTGGAACTGCCATTAGCCTTAGTCCTGGCCAAAATGGAAATTGTTGGAATCACGGTCGATACGCAGCGTTTAGAAGCAATGCGCAGTGAATTTAAAGAACGTTTGGCTGAATTAGAACAGGAGATCGTAAATGAAGCCGGCGAAGAGTTTAACCTGAATTCTCCCAAGCAGCTCGGCCATATTCTCTTTGAAAAACTGCAGCTTCCGGTGATCAAGAAAACTAAAACGGGGTATTCAACGGCAGTGGGGGTTTTAGAGCAATTACGCGGAATGTCGCCGATCGTTGATAATATCTTGAACTATCGGCAGTTAGCCAAACTTCAGTCAACATACATTGAAGGTCTGTTAAAGGTCGTCTTTAAAGAGGACCATAAAGCGCATACTCGTTACACCCAAACCTTAACAGCAACTGGTCGTTTGTCCTCAGTTGATCCGAACTTGCAAAATATTCCGATCCGGCTTGAAGAAGGCCGCAAGATCCGCCAGGCATTTACAGCCAGCCACCCGGGTTGGGAGATCTTTTCTGCTGACTATTCGCAGATCGAATTGCGTGTACTGGCACATATTGCACAAGATGAGCACATGCAAGAGGCCTTTAAAGCAGACCGGGATATTCATGCCAACACTGCGATGGAAATTTTTGGACTAGCTGATGAAAAAGATGTGACTCCCAATTTACGTCGTCAAGCTAAGGCAGTCAATTTTGGAATCGTCTATGGCATTAGCGACTATGGTTTGTCGCAAAATATTGGGATCACCCGTAAACAAGCTAAACAATTTATTGACACTTACTTTGAAAAGTTTCCTGGAGTTAAACAGTATATGGAGCAAATTGTTAAAAAGGCTCAGGAACAGGGCTATGTCGAGACTGTCTTTAAGCGGCGCCGTTATTTACCAGACATTAACAATAAAAACTTCAATTTGCGGTCCTTCGCTGAACGCACGGCGATGAACAGTCCGATCCAAGGCAGTGCAGCTGATATCATTAAAGCGGCCATGATTAAAATGGATCATGAGCTGCGAGCCAAAAAAATGCAGGCACGGATGTTGCTGCAAGTGCATGATGAATTAATTTTTGAGGTCCCGCATGAAGAATTGGCTGACTTTGAAAAACTGGTTTCTAGTGTGATGGATTCGGCAGTAGACCTGAGTGTGCCGTTAAAAGTCGAATGTGCTCATGGCAAGACCTGGTTTGATGCCAAGTAATTGTTGTTTAACAGCTCAAGTGAAAAATTGATATTTTGGTGGAGGAAAAAATGCCTGAATTACCTGAAGTTGAAACGGTCAGGCGCGGTTTAAGCGCCCTAGTTATCGATAAGAAAGTTATTGGTGTCGATGTGATCTATCCCAAGATCATTGTCGGTGATCCAAGCGAATTTAAAGAACAGGTCAGCGGTAGAACTATCAGCGCGATCGACCGGCGCGGCAAGTACTTGCTTTTTCGTTTTTCCGCTGACTTAACGATGGTTTCTCATCTCAGAATGGAAGGTAAGTATTCGGTCAAGGATGCTGCCGTACCATTGGATAAGCACACGCATGTTGTTTTTAACTTCGATGATGGCACGCAGCTGCGCTATAATGATGTCCGTAAATTTGGTCGCATGCAGCTAGTTGAGACCGGAATGGAGAAAATGCTGCCGTCGCTGCAAAAATTAGGGCCAGAACCTACGCCGGAAACTTTCGATGCTCAAGCCTTTTATCAAGCCTTGCATCGAAGGAAGAAAGCAGTTAAAACAGCGTTGTTGGATCAGACTCTGGTCGTGGGGTTGGGCAATATTTACGTTGACGAAGTTCTCTGGCAAACAAAGATCCACCCGGAAACAAAATGTGCAAATATTACGGAGCAGCAAGCTTTGGTTTTGCACGACAATATTATCTTAGAACTGGAACGTGCGATCGCGGCGCACGGGACGACAGTCTTTACCTTTACTGATGCTAATTCACACAGCGGTTCTTTTCAAAATCAGTTAAATGTTTACGGAAAAAAGGGTGAGCCGTGTCCGCGTTGTCAAACACCGATCCAAAAAATTGTGGTTGGACAACGCGGGACTCATTTTTGCCCGCACTGTCAGCAAGTCATTTAAAAACGGTTTGGCTAATGGTCAGATTGCAGACTATCATTTTAGGTTGTTTCTTTTGTGCCGCTAAAGACAGCAGAACACGAATATTGACCGACAAATGTTTGTTTAAGTGTCTTTTTATGGTAAAATCATTTTGAGAAACAAGCATTGCAAGGATTATTGATAACAATTAATTGAACTTTAATTGAGGTGGAAATTATGATGTGTCCGCACTGTCATCATAACAGTTCACGTGTTGTAGACAGTCGCCCAGCTGATAGTGGTCACGCTATTAGAAGGCGGCGCGAATGTGAAAATTGCGGGTATCGTTTCACTACCTTCGAACGGATCGAAGTTACCCCACTGTTAGTGATCAAAAAAAATGGTACCAGAGAAGAGTTTGACCGGGATAAAATTTTACGCGGGGTCATGCGTGCAGCCGAAAAACGTCCTGTCGGGATGGATAAGCTGACTAGTATTGTTGATGACGTTGAAAATAAGGTTCGTGCTTTAGGCGGGACTGAAGTTTCAAGTCAATTGATAGGTAAATATGTGATGGATGAATTGGTGGAAGTCGATGACATTGCATATATTCGCTTTGCTAGTGTCTACCGCGAGTTTAAGGATATGGGCTCCTTTGTCAGTGAGCTCAATGAACTGATGAGTAGAGAAAAAGATGATACTGATACTTCTGAACCGGATTCGACGGAGGATCAGGGTAAGGGCAGCATTCAATAAATTAAAAAGCAGGAGGGGGGAAATCAGTGACTGAAAATTTAAAAGACATTTCCCCTAAAGACGGTTTTGTCGTCGTTGCCAACCATACGCCAGGCGGGCAGGAATTACGGGCATTGATGGATCTATACGTTCCTATGATGGGGTCTCAAGCTTACGGCACTTATGTTTTATTGAGTCGTTACGGCAAAACGCACCCGAACCTAGTTAAACGCTCGATGAACAAAGAATTGCTGCTGGCATTGTCCGTCGGCATGCGCGATTTCTTGGAGGCACGAGAAAAGCTGGAAGGTTTAGGCTTATTACGAACATTTGAAAAAAAGGATCGACTGGGTAAGCTGAACCTGTATTATTTGCAGGCTCCTTTGCTCGGAACTGATTTCTTTAAAGATGATCTGCTGAGTACGTTGTTGTTAGAAACTGTCGGGCAAGGGCCTTTCCGTAAGTTGCGTGAAGAGTATTGCCCACCAGAATTTAAGGTCGAAGGAAGTACAGAAGTAACGCATTCTTTCTTGGAAGTCTTCCCGATCCAGCGCAGCACTTTATTAAAGAATGCAGCTTCCAAGCCGCTTCCTAAAAATGAAGAGCAAGCTCAGCAATTAATTGAAAGAAACAACGGCAGCTTGGATTTAAAATTTTTCAGACAGTTATTAGCTAAATCTTTTGTGCCAGAACAAGAAGCATTGAAAAACATGGATGCAATTCAGACATTGCATCTCTTGTACGGCTTGGATGAATTGCAGTTAGTGCGTCTGTTAGAAGAAGCAATTGATATTAATAGCAATAAGTTAAACGTTAAATATCTTAAATTATTAGCGCATAATTCGTTTGAATTTCAAATGAAGTCAGATCAACAGGAAAGCAAACAAGCAGCACAACTAGGTTCTAAGAATGCTTCGGAGCAAAGTTCTGGTGCTCAGCCAGATCGTGAATTGCTGGAGGCTTGCAAATCCTTTGCTCCCATGGAATTTCTACAGGCACTCAAGAACCAGACTAATAATTTTCCGACCAAAGCGGAAAATTACATGGTTTCTAACCTGGTTAAGCAACGGACACTTCCAAATCAAGTGATCAACGTTTTGATCCATTATTATTTAGGTGATCGCGGCTACGCTGAGATGCGCCAAGACTACTTTGAAGGAACAGCTGCTCGTTGGTCGCAAAAAGGTATTAAAACCGCTGAAGAAGCGATGGCTGCCGTCCGTAATTCTGTGGCGGAAAATGCTCAGAAAAAGACGAATTATAGCAAAAAAAGTAATTATCGTTCCAAACGTCCAGTTGTTCAAAAAGAACAGCTACCTGATTGGGCCCAGCAAGACTACCAGGCTCCGCAAAGTTCTCAGGAAGAAAGCAGCAAAAAGGCTAATTTGCAAGCTGAGATCAAGCGGCGGTTGGCCGAAATTGATCGCGACAAGTAAAAACTACTATCATGAAATGAGGTGAGCGCATGGAAAGCCTCAGTGAAATACTAGGTAAGCAATTAAAAGACAATCAGTGGGGACCGCGTTATCAGAAGTTGATCGCTGCTGCCGAGCAGGATCCTGATGTTACTGAATTTTTGCGTCAACATCAGACTGAGCTGACTAAAGAAGATATCATTCGCAGTGCCAGCAAGCTGTATGAGTTCGTTAATTTCAAAAAAAAGCTCGCCGCGGGCGGGAAAACCTTTATGCCAGGCTATTACCCATATTTGACGCTCAGTAATCATCACATTGAAGTGACTTATACTCCAACCAAGGAGTATTTAACTCAGAAAAAGGCGCAAGAAGTTAAAAACCGCGTCAAAATTATTAGTCTCCCCAAGTCCATTCGCCATGCGCAGTTGGCTGATTATGATCCAGAGGGACGGGAAGAGATTTTTGATGCGGCACTCAGGTTTTTTCAAGAGTTTCAGAAAAATCCTCACGAATTTCATAAGGGACTTTATCTGGAAGGAAGCTTTGGTGTCGGTAAAACCTATTTGTTAGGTGCTCTGGCTAATGCTCTGGCAGAAAAAGGCTACAGTACTACGCTCGTGCATTTTCCATCTTTTGCCGTCAAAATGAAAAGCTCGATCAGCAGTAATTCGACTGGCGAATTAATTGAGAGTATTAAAAAAGCACAGATCCTGATGCTAGATGACATCGGGGCTGATCAGATGAGCAGCTGGTTTAGAGACGACGTCTTGGGAGTGATCTTGCAGTATCGGATGCAAGAAGAGCTGCCGACATTCTTTAGCTCGAATCTTTCCTTGCGCCAGTTGGAAGATGAATACCTGACGGTCAACAGCAGAGGTGAAGCCGAACCTTTAAAGGCTAAACGGATCATGGAACGGATCCGCTTCTTGGCGGATGATTATCATGTGGTCGGCCGCAATCGGCGAAATTAAAAAATTGCGCCTCAGGGCTTGTCAAGCTAATATTTTAGTGTTTTAATATAATTAAATTATGTGAAAGATATGGACCCAATTTTCAGGGAGAGAAGGCGCGACTGAAAACTTCTCAGTTAACGGTTTACCACTTTCATGCAAAGCCTAATGAAAAGTTAGGCCGGACGGTTTCCGTTAACGACCTGAATTAAGGAGTTTGTTTTCTAGAGACAAACTTGAACACTGGGTGGAACCACGTATCTACGTCCCTGTCGCTGGCTTATGCTGGCGGCAGGGACGTTTTTTTATTTTTTAGGAGGAAAGAAAAATGTCACAGATCAATGTAACTTTTCCAGACGGTAATGTAAAAGCATTTGAGAATGGTGTATCGGTGCAAGAAGTTGCTGCTTCGATCAGCACAAGTTTGGCTAAAAAAGCCGTTGCAGGCAAGTTTAATGACAAAATGGTCGATGTCCGTCAAAATCTTGTCGAAGACGGGGCAATTGAAATAATTACTAAGGATTCAGCTGAAGGGCTTGAAGTCCTCTGGCAGACGGCTGCGTTTGTTCTCAGTGAAGTTTTGGCTGCCAAGTATCCGGACATGAACTTTGGCGAGGCTAGAGTTGATGAACACGGTTTTCACTTGGATACTGAAAAGCCTGAACAAACACAGGTTGCTGAAACTGAATTTGATGATTTAGCTGCTGACATGCAAAAAATCATCAAGGCTGATGAAAAAATCGAATTGGATCATGTGAGTGAAAATGAAGCACTCCAGCTTGTCGGCAACGATCCTTACCAAAAGGAACTCGTTAGCGAACTAGCAGTTGACGGTCAAGTTGCAATCTATCGTCAAGGCGACTTTGTTCAGTTGGCTTACGCTCCTGTCCTTGGCTCGACTGGTAAGGCTAAGATATTCAAACTTCTTTCTGTTGCAGGTGCTTACTGGAAGGGTGCTTCCAGCAATCCGATGCTCCAACGGATCTATGGTACAGCCTTTTATAAGCAAAAAGAATTGGATGCTGAGTTAGAACGGCGTAAAGAAGCGCATGAACGTGATCACCGTGTGATTGGGAACCAATTGGATCTGTTTTTCGTTGATCCTAAGGTTGGTGCCGGTCTGCCGTATTGGATGCCGAATGGTGCCACGATCAGACGGACTTTAGAGCGATATATCATCGATAAGGAACTGGCAGCCGGATATCAGCATGTCATTACACCGATCTTGGCAAATGTTGATCTGTATAAACAATCTGGCCACTGGGATCATTATCGTGAAGATATGTTCCCGCCAATGGATATGGGTGACGGTGAATTCTTGGAATTGCGTCCAATGAACTGTCCTTCACATATCCAAGTTTATAACCACCATAAACGTTCTTACCGCGAACTGCCATTGCGGATCGCTGAATTGGGGATGATGCATCGTTATGAAAAGTCTGGTGCATTGACAGGTTTATCACGTGTGCGTGAAATGACTCTTAATGATGGTCATACCTTTGTAGCCCCAGATCAAATTGAGGACGAATTCAAAAAGATCTTGGATCTGATGATCGATGTTTACAACGATTTCGATATTCATGACTACCGTTTCCGTTTAAGTTACCGTGATCCAGAAAACAAGGAAAAGTACTTCGATGACGATGAGATGTGGGACAAGTCACAGCAGATGTTGAAGTCAGCTATGGATGACATGGGCCTGGATTACTTTGAAGCAGAAGGCGAAGCTGCTTTCTACGGTCCAAAGCTTGACGTCCAGACCAAGACAGCGCTGGGCGGCGAGGAAACGTTGTCAACCATTCAGTTGGACTTCCTTTTGCCTGAACGTTTTGACCTGAAGTATGCTGGCGCTGATGGTGAAGATCACCGTCCAGTCATGATCCATCGTGGTGTGATCTCCACTATGGAAAGATTTACAGCTTATCTGACAGAAATGTACAAAGGTGCTTTCCCAACTTGGTTAGCTCCTCATCAAGTTTCTGTGATCCCAGTTAAAAACGAGCTGCATCTGGAACGTGCTAAAGAGTTGCAAAAGCGTCTCTTGGCTCACCATATTCGGGTTGATATTGACGATCGGAATGAAAAGATGGGCTACAAGATCCGTCAGGCTCAAGTCAACAAGATCCCATATACCTTGGTAATTGGTGACCAAGAAGTTGCCGATCATACGGTCACTGTCAGAAAATACGGTCAGCAGGAAACAGAAACCATCTCATTTGATGAGTTCGTTACTGAGCTGAATCATGATATTGAAACTTATAGCCGAAAAAATTAATTGACAAAGCCTGATGAGCTTGGTATCATGGTGTAGTTGAGAAAAAAGCAGAAGCACCCGCTTCTCGCCTAGGGGACTAGAGTTCTCGGGCAGAATTACGAAATAACCTCATTGAAATGTGAGGATAAGTGGGTGTGAAAACACCCACTTTTTTTCTGCTTACTCTTCTGAATTTTTTGGAGGTGAAATATCATAGCAGTAGACAAGATTGTAAATGATGGTATCCGCGCGCGTGAAGTTCGTTTGATCGGCGGCGACGGCAGTCAGTTGGGCGTTAAGTCCAAACAAGATGCTTTAGCTTTGGCTGAACAAGCAAACTTGGATTTAGTTTTGGTTGCACCCAAGGCTAAACCACCAGTGGCTAAGATCATGGATTACGGCAAGTATCGTTTCGAATTACAGAAGAAACAACGTGAAGCCCGTAAAAAGCAAAAGATCGTCAATGTTAAAGAAGTTCGTTTGAGTCCTACGATCGATACGAATGACTTTAATACTAAGGTCAAAAATGCGCGTAAGTTCTTGAGCAAGGGCGACAAAGTTAAAGTATCGATCCGCTTTCGGGGACGTGCGATCACGCATAAGGATATCGGACGTGATGTCTTGAATAAATTTGCAACGGAAACCGAAGATGTTGCTTCCGTTGAATCAAAACCAAAAATGGATGGTCGCAGCATGTTCTTGATGCTTGCCCCATTAGCCGAAAAATAGGCTGGTAATCTAGGAGGAAAATTGTATTATGCCAAAACAAAAAACACATCGCGCATCTGCAAAGCGCTTTAAGAAGACCGCAAATGGTGGGTTGAAACGTGCACATGCCTATACATCTCATCGTTTCCACGGTAAGACCAAGAAGCAACGCCGTCAATTGGCTAAGCCAGGTATGGTAGATTCAACTGATATGAAGCGTATCAAACAGATGCTTTCACAGATGAAATAAGCATCCTGTTCGTTGGATCTATACTCATTCTTTTGGCTAGAGCCGGAAGAAATTTTTGCCCTAAGTTTGGGGAAGTCCAAGTTTAGCTTGGATGTTAATTTAAGGAGGAATTTACATGTCACGTGTTAAAGGCGGCAGTGTTACGCGTCAGCGTCGGAAAAAAATGTTAAAACTTGCTAAGGGTTATCGTGGCCCTAAGCACACAAACTTCAAAGTTGCTAAGCAACAAGTTATGAAAGGTCAGCAATATGCTTTCCGTGATCGTCGGAAGAACAAATCTAATTTCCGTAAGTTATGGATCGCTCGTATTAACGCAGCTGCACGGACAAACGAGATCAGCTACAGCAAGTTGATGCATGGCTTGAAGCTGGCTGAGATCGACGTTAACCGTAAAATGCTGGCTGACTTAGCTATTAATGACCCAGCTGCATTTACTGCACTTGTTGATCAAGCTAAAACAGCTTTGGCAAAATAATCTTATTTGATAATGTGGGCTGGGACAAAACTCTTGTTTTGCTCAGCTCTTTTTACATATTAATATAGGATGAACCCTGCGTTTATATGAAAATTCTCGGTTCATGCTGAAAAGAAAGTTGATTTCGCCAACATATTCTTATTAAAAAGCAGCGAAATCATTTATAATTAACATATTCGTTTAGAAGAGGAGATTAGTGCTACATGCTTGCTGATTTTAGACCAACTTGGATGCTGGAATCGATCTATGACTTAACACCGCAAGAAGTGCGAGAAAAAAAGATCGGTTTAATTTTAACGGACCTGGACAATACCTTGATTGCGTGGAATAATCCGAATGGGACTCCACAGTTACAGAAATGGCTGGTTACGATGCATGAATCTGGCATCCCAGTCGTAGTCGTGACTAACAATAGCTCTAAAAGAGCTGCCAAGGCTCTAGAAGAGTTGCAGTTGCCTTTCGTTTCGCGGGCGCTTAAGCCGCTCAGTCACGGGATCAATGTCGCTAAGAAACGGTATCGGGTCAGTTCTTCTGAAATTGTTTTGGTCGGTGATCAGTTGATGACTGATATCGCCGCCGCAAACAATGCGCATGTGCGCAGTATTTTAGTCAAACCTCTGATCGAGACTGACGCTTGGATCACGAAGTTTAACCGAGCTGCTGAAAGAGTGGTTAAAAAGCGACTATTAAAAAAGGGTTATTTAAAGAGAACATGGGGGCATTCACTGAATGATTGAAAACACTGAGGATCTATATTGTATCGGTTGCGGGGCCAAGATCCAGTCCGATGATCCAAAAGAGCCGGGTTATACACCGGTGTCGGCCATTGAAAAAGGACTTGAAACTGAAGAATTATATTGTCAGCGTTGTTTTCGTCTCAGACATTACAATGAAGTCAGTGATGTTTCCTTAACTGACGATGACTTTCTGGCCTTGCTGAATCAGATCGGTTCAGCGGACGCATTGATCGTCAATGTGATAGATATCTTTGACTTTAACGGCTCATTGATCCCAGGGATCCATCGTTTTGTCGGCAATAACCCAGTTTTAATGGTCGGCAATAAAGAAGACTTGCTGCCGCGTTCGTTAAAACGTTCTAAATTAAAGGACTGGGTCCGTCAGCGGGCAAATGCTGAGGGAATCCATCCAGTGGACGTGGTTTTAACTAGTGCGACAAAACGGCACGCGCTTGATGAACTGCTGTCTGCAATTGAAAAGTACCGTAAGGGGCGAGATGTTTATGTTGTTGGGGTGACCAATGTTGGTAAATCGACTTTGATCAACCAGATCATCAAGCAAAGTACTGGCATGCAGGACTTGATCACGACTTCGCGTTTTCCTGGGACGACTCTAGACAAAATTGAGATCCCTTTGGATGATGGTAAAAATCTGATCGATACGCCGGGGATCATTCATAAAAACCAAATGGCACATTATCTTTCTGCTAAAGAATTACGGTTGGCAACCCCGCAAAAGGAGATTCGCCCCAAAGTTTATCAGTTAGCTGCTGGACAGACACTCTTTTTTGGCGGGCTCGCACGCTTCGACCTGATCAAAGCACCGCAAGAACGCAATGGGATCGTAGTGTACCTAGATAATAATTTACAGATCCACCGCACAAAACTGATCAAAGCGGATGAATTTTTTGCCCGGCATCAAGGGGGCTTATTGCAGCCGCCGACTAGTGATGAAATGGAGACTTTCCCGGCACTAGAGCGGTTTGAATTTAAGGTCCGCGAAAAAAGTGATATTGTCTTTGAGGGCCTTGGTTGGGTCACGGTCAAAGGCGGTTCAGTAGTAGCTGGTTACGCTCCTTCAGGCGTCGGAGTGATCATTAGAAAAGCAATGATTTAAGAAAATAAAATAAGGAGTGAAGTAAATGGCATTGCGTGGTAAACAGAAAAGGTTCTTGCGCAGTCAGGCACATAATTTACGACCGCTGTTTCAGATCGGAAAAGATGGGCTAAGTGAAAATTGGTTAGCCAATGTTGTTGCAGCGATCGATAAGCGCGAATTACTGAAGGTTTCGATCTTGCAAAACTCATTAGTTGATGAAGATGAAGTGAGCGAGTTCGTTGAAGCTAACAGCCAAATTGAAGTTGTGCAAAGGATCGGGCATGTTCTGGTTCTGTATAAAAAGTCTAGCGACAAGGAGCAGCGTGAATTGTCGGCCCAAGTTGAAAAACTGTAAACTTGGAGGTTTGAACTGTGAATACAAGTACAATTGAGATCCCTAAAGTCAAGACCTATCCCGAGGTCATGTTTGGCAGCCAGAAAAAAAGGGTCGGTTTGTTGGGCGGGACCTTCAACCCGTTGCATAATGGCCATTTGATCGTGGCCCAACAAGTTTTAAGCCAACTGGGATTGGAGAAGATCGTCTTTTTGCCCGACAACTTGCCGCCCCATGTTGATCATAAGGATGCATTGCCTGCTAAGCAGCGCTTAGAGATGGTCAGATTAGGGATCACAGGAAATGAAAAATTCGAATTAGATACGACCGAGATTGAACGCGGCGGTGTAAGTTATACCGTTGATACTATTAAAGACTTGCAGGCGCGGCACCCGGATACGGACTATTATTTTATCATCGGCGGTGATATGGTTGAATATTTGCCGAAATGGTATCAAATTGACCAGCTGGTTAGGATGGTCAAATTCGTTGGGGTCAAGCGGACTGGAGCTAGGACTCAAAGCCAATACCCGCTTTTATGGGTAGATGTCCCTACGATCGATATCAGTTCAACATTGATCCGTGAAAAAGTACAGCAGGGATGTTCGATCAAATATTTAGTCCCCTCTGCTGTTGAAGACTATATTAAAGAAGAAGGCTTATACCGTGACTGAAATTGTATATACACACCATTACTTTGCCGGTACACGCGCGCAGCTGCTGGAAAGGGTGCAAGCTAAGTTAAGCGACCATCGTTTTGCCCATGTTGTACGTGTGGAAAAAGCGGCGATCAAGTTGGCTCAGCTCAATAATGTTTCCCCAGAAAAAGCCAGTATTGCGGCCTTGGTCCATGATTATTCCAAGGAACGTTCCGCTGCTGAATTTAAGCAGGTGATCCAAGCACATCAGATGGACCCTGACTTGCTCAATTGGGGCAATTTTATCTGGCACGGTGTTGTTGGAGCTCAGATCGTATCCGATGAATTGGGGATCTCAGACCCTGAGATCTTAAACGCGATCGCCAGGCATACTGTAGGTGCTCCAGAGATGACACTGCTCGATCAGATCGTTTATGTGGCTGATTTTGTTGAGGATGGCAGAGATTTTCCAGATGCCCAAATTGCTCGCAGTTTAGCTTATGCCGATTTGCAAGGAGCAGTATCATTTGAGACTAAGCATACATTGGAATATTTATTGTCTTCCAATACGCAGATCTACCCGGCAGCAATTTTAACTTACAATGCTTGGGTCGCAGGCCGTTAAAATTTTCTCAGTCAATGATGTGTTATAAAGTTAATTCAGTCAGGACTTATTAAAGGAGATTATTGATGGATAGTAAAGAATTATTGGAAGTAGTTGTTAAGGCAGCCGACAACAAACGAGCAGAAGATGTCACAGCATTAGATGTTCAGCAAGTGAGTTTGTTAGCAGACTATTTTGTGATCATGGAAGCTGGCTCGCAGCGTCAGGTCAAAGCAATTGCAGAGAACATTCAAGAAGCAGCTGAAAACGCTGGGTACGATGTGCGTGATATCGAAGGCAAAGATGCCTCTAACTGGGTCTTGCTAGATTTAGGCGATGTGATCGTGCATGTTTTCCAAAAGGAGACACGTGAGTTTTACAACCTAGAAAAATTGTGGTCGGATGCACCGACCGTGGATATTGCTAACTGGGTCGAGGAATAATGATCTATACCACTTTTGCGCAGCTTTATGATGAGTTGATGGACCAGACAATCTACGATAATTGGCTTGATTTTCTGGGCGGCCGTTTCTCGCCTGATCAAGGACTTCTGTTGGATTTAGGCTGTGGTTCAGGAGCTTTAACTGTGTTGATAAAAAAACGCGGCTATCAGGTTGAAGGGCTAGACCTGTCAGAAGAAATGCTCAGTTTAGCTGCTCAACGGACTGCTGAAGCCAAGCTGGATGTGCCGTTTTATCAAGGGGATATGACTGATCTGAGTTCGCTGGGTGAGTACGCTGGAGTGATCAGCTCTTTGGATTCACTATGTTATTTGCCGGATCCAGCTGCTGTGCAGTTGGCTTTTTCACAAGTTGCTGCTCATTTACAAAAAGGCGGCCGCTTCTTATTTGATGTCCACAGTACCTATCAGATGGATACTATTTTTCCTGATTATATGTACAATTTTCAGACAGATGAGCAGGCTTTTTTGTGGCACAGTTATCCGACTGATGTCGACCATGCGATCGAACACGAGTTGACATTCTTTATTTTAGATCACTCGACTGGTCAGTTTGAGCGCCTGAATGAATATCATTATGAGCGGACCTACCCGTTGCAAAAATATTTAAAGTGGCTCAAAGAGGCGGGTTTTACCCAAATTACAGTCACGGCTGACTTTGGCCGCCAGGCTGTCAAGTCGGATTCGATCCGCTGGTTTTTTGATTGCCGTCTTGGTGAAAAACCGGGCGGTAAACTGGAATAGGTATAAAGGGGCGAGGCTATGTCTGGTGTTGTAGGTATAATTGCGGAGTATAACCCTTTCCATAACGGACATCTCTATCAACTTGAACAGGTCAAAAAACGTTTTCCTGACGATCTGATCGTAATTGCAATGAGTGGAAACTTTTTGCAACGAGGTGAACCTGCTTGCTTGGATAAATGGAGTCGAGCTAGGCAAGCCCTGGAGAATGGTGCTGATCTGGTGTTGGAGCTGCCAACACTTTCTTGCGTTCAACCCGCCGATCGCTTTGCTTTTGGCGGAGTGTCGCTTTTAAACACAGTTGGCGCAGATAAATTGTTTTTTGGAGCTGAACACAGCAACTATGATTTTATGACTTTTGCTAGACAAGTGGCAGATCTGCACGGTAATTTTCAGCGTTATGACGAATCATACGCAAAAACATTTCAAGCCGCGATCACTGAAACCATAGGGCACCCAGTTGACCAGCCGAATGATCTCTTAGGCTTGGCTTATGCTAAGGCTAATTTGCGTTTAGGCGAGCCCATGCGCTTGTATCCGTTGCAGCGTGTCGAAACAAGTTACCATGATCTTTCCTTACATCCTGGGCAAACTATCGCTAGTGCTTCAGCGATCCGCAAAAACTTCGTTCTTTCTCAGCCAGCAGCGGCACCCTATATGCCGGCTGGTACATTTCATGATCTGGAAAAGGGGCCGCTCTTGTTTTGGAATGACTTTTGGCCATTGCTGCGTTATCGGATCATCAGCAGTCAAATTTCTGACCTGCAGCAGGTCTACGGCATGACAGAAGGAATTGAGTACCGGCTATTGGATCTGACTCAGCGACTGCCGTTGACGATGACTTTTGAAGAATGGGTCAAAGAAGTTAAAACTAAACGCTTTACCTATACGCATTTGGCGCGTTTAGCAGTTGCGATTTTATTAGATATCAAGCAAGATGAGGTTGCCGCTTACAATGAACAGCCATATTTGCGGCTGCTGGGTTTTAACGAACGAGGGCAAAAACAGTTGGCAAAAATCAAAAAAGACTGTGACTGGCCGATCTATTCGCGGGTTTCTGGAGAAGATAAGAAAAAACAGCTGGCTGTCGATTACCGAGCAGGCAAGGTTTACCAGCTGTTCAATGGGCAGGAACAAGACTTAAAGCGGGCTCCTTTTGTATTTTCAGGGGTGTCAAGGAAAATACGTTGACAAAGGTCTATAGACACTGTATAATCAAACATGTTGCATTGGAGGAAGATAGCATGAAGTGGTCGTATAAACAACTACAACAGCTTGGTGATGAACCGCTCCAAGTCAATGAAAAGTTAAATTTAGAAAAGGAACTGAAGACGCGTAAGCCAGCGATCAGTGTCGTGAGTCCTGTTGAAGTGACAGGAGTGATCGGTGCTGATTCAGTGAGTGCATTCAGTCAGCTTCAGGTTCATGTCAGTTTGACTTTGCCGTCAACTCGATCTTTGGAGCCGGCGACAATTCAGCTTTCTTTTCTGATCAACGAGAATTATGTTGAGGCTGATCGGACGGATTTTTCGGAATTTTCTGATTCGGACCTTGTTATTGTTCTTGAGAATAATTTACTTGATTTGGATAAGATCATAACTGATAACATTTTGTTACAAATTCCTATGCAGGTTTTAACTGAGGCTGAAAAAGCAGCGGGGCAACCGCAACAGGCTGGTCAGAACTGGCAGGTCTTAGCTGAAGATCAGTTAAACACACAGCAAAAAGATGCGGATCAGCAAGTTGACCCGCGCTTGGCGAAATTAGCTCATTATTTTGATCAAGATGAAACTGATGAGTAGTTGCAAAAAGCGGGTTTAAAGGGTACAATTCTTTTTGTTGAATATTTTTACTCTAGGTGAAGGAGGTGCCTGTAAGATGGCTGTACCAAAAAGAAAAACTTCTAAGGCAAGAAAGAGACTTCGTCGGACTCATTACAAGTTGCAAGTTCCTGGCATGACAGCATGCCCAAATTGCGGCGAGTTAAGACAAGCTCACCACGTATGTTCTAACTGCGGTTACTACGGCGACAAAGAGGTCGTTAAAGTCAAGTAATCCATGAGACATTCGTAATCATTTTCAGGGACCATGGCCCTCAAGATGATTCATATCAAGCATCCGAGGATCTAACGGTCCTGGGTGCTTTTTTTTTCAACGAAACATTTGCACGTGCAGCTGGTGTGCTTTAAGCAAGAAGCTCCTTTTCAAAAAACAAGAAAATGTTATTTATTCTCACTTTGCACGCTGTAGAATAATGGTGAGTATGATAAAATTAGAGATAATCTAGAAAAGCGAGGCATATATTTTATGCAGGTTCATAATGTCGACCTGACTATTAGCGCTGTCAGGCCGGAACAATATCCGAGTACCAACTACCCTGAGATCGCGTTTGCGGGTCGTTCTAATGTTGGAAAATCCTCTTTGATCAATGCTTTGATCAACCGTAAAAGTTATGCGCGGACATCAAGTCAGCCGGGGAAAACCCAAACTTTGAATTTTTACGACATTGAGTCTTTGCTTTACTTTGTTGATGTCCCGGGTTACGGTTATGCTAAGGTTTCTCAAAAAGAACGTGATAAGTGGGGACAAATGATCGAAACATATCTTTCTTCCCGTCAGCAGCTGCGCGGCGTGGTCTCATTGGTTGATGGGCGCCATGCCCCGACTAAGCTAGACCAGCAGATGCTTTCTTTGCTGCATTACTATGACTTGCCTGTTCTGGTAGTGGGAACTAAGATCGATAAGGTTAAAAAAGGGAAACGCAATCAGTCTTTCAGCATAATTAAAAAGACTTTAGACTTGCGTCCGCAAGACGAATTGATTTTGTTTTCTGCTTTAGACAAGACGGGTAAAGACGAGATCTGGAAATGGATCGAAGCCAAAACAAAATAATGTTGTGAGCGTTGTGTAGTCAAGCTAGTTAAAATCCAAAATAAAAGGATGGGAAAAGTTATGGAGTTTAATGAATACCAAGAAAAAGCCAATCGGACCCTTTACGGCAATGAGCAGGTCTTGACTAATTGTGCATTGGGTTTAGCCGGAGAAAGCGGTCAGTTAGTTGATCTCGTTAAGGATTATACTTTTAAGGGGAAGAAACTGGAGCGGCAAGAGATGATCCATGAGATGGGTGATGTTTTGTGGTATCTTTCTCAGATCGCTGAATGGGCAGATATTCCATTTGATGAAGTTGCCAGCAATAACATTGAAACTTTAAATAAGCGTTATCCACACGGCTTTTCGCATTCAAAATAACTGGATAAAAAAATGGCTTTTCCCAACGGAAAAGTCATTTTTTTGGTTTTGGCTGTTCTTTTTTCTGACTGTCTTTGTCTTTTTGTTCTTTTTTTGGTTGTCGGTCCGGGTCCAAAGCAAACTTGCTGAAAAGTTCATCGAGATCAGACTGACGGTTAATTTTTAAACTCAAAGTTAACATTCCTTTCTCTGATACCAGTGATCTTTTTAAAGGCAAATGCCTGCTTTTCTGATATCTTCTTTAGGATAGCAATTTTAGGGTCTGATTTCAATGAACCAGCCTAGCTGGCGGCGAAATTTAATACTTTTTTTAAAAATGTATAAAAAGACAGAACGGTTGAAAAAATATCCATAATTAGGGATAAAAATACCAAAAATGAATTTAATATTGCATAAACAAACTTTTTGGCATATAATTTTGCTAATGACTTTAGGTAGCAGGTGCAGCAGCAAGTGGTGAGGAGAAGAATAAGATGGCAGAATTATTAAGTATTCAGAATTTGAAAAAGTCCTTTGGAAAAAGTGAAGTTCTCAAAGATATCAATGAAAAAGTTGATTCAGGTGAAGTGGTCTGTGTGATCGGTCCTTCCGGAGCAGGAAAAAGTACTTTCCTGCGCTGTCTAAACGTCCTCGAACATCCGACAGCCGGTAAAATTGTCTTTGAAGGGGAAGATTTGACTCAGATCTCAGATAAACAGTTAAATAAACTGCGGCAAAAAATGGGCATGGTTTTCCAGAACTTCAATCTTTTTCCAAATATGACCGTTTTGGGCAATATTACAGCTGCTCCCATGAAAGTGAAAGGCCAAAGCCAAGCGGAGGCTGAAAAAAAAGCCAAAGAACTCTTAAAGCAAGTTGGACTTGAAGATAAGGCGGAACAGTATCCAGCCAGCTTGTCCGGCGGGCAAAAGCAGCGGGTCGCCATCGTTCGAGCCTTAGCGATGGATCCTGAAGTAATGCTTTTCGATGAGCCAACTTCTGCTTTGGATCCAGAAATGGTCGGCGAAGTATTGGAAACAATGAAAAGTTTGGCTAATTCTGGGATGACGATGGTGGTCGTCACGCATGAGATGGGTTTTGCCAAAGAAGTTGCTGATCGGATCTGGCTGATGGCTGATGGTTATATTCAAGAATCTGGTGCTCCTAATGAAGTCTTTGAGCATCCGCAGACTAAGCGGGGACAAGATTTCTTAGCGAAAGTACTCTAAATAGTCGGGTGTTTTCTTCATGATCTATTGGAAGAAAACACTTTTTTTGGTGCGCCCGGCATGGGCAGTAACTAGGCGGTGTGAGTCCGCTGTGAGCCGTAGTGGTCGGTATCACAAGTCGAAGGCAAGGGTGTCTATTGCGAGGTAGAATCTGAAGGAAGCCCTAGACAAA
>NZ_BFFP01000043.1:11329-19834 GCF_003864415.1 Ligilactobacillus salitolerans | reverse complement strand
GACCGACCATGCGGTCAGTCGGTTGATGCGGTATTAGCACCTGTTTCCAAGTGTTATCCCCCTCTTCTGGGCAGGTTGCCCACGTGTTACTCACCCGTTCGCCACTCGCACTGTTAACGCTGAGTGCAAGCACTCGTTGTTAACAGATTGCGTTCGACTTGCATGTATTAGGCACGCCGCCAGCGTTCGTCCTGAGCCAGGATCAAACTCTCATTTTAAAAGTTTGTGACTCATAAATTTTACTAGCGAATTGACTTCGCAAATGTTGTTTGCACTTACCGTTCGGTAAGCGACCTCACACATTTGATTTGTCGAAACTTTGTTCAGTTTTCAAAGATCTACTCGGTTATCACTCGCAAGTGACAACTTTATTAGTTTACCACGCTCAGTAAAAAAGTCAACCATAAATTTAAATAAATTTAGAAGTGGATATTTTCGCGTCTCACAGCAAACAAAAAGCTAATAACGAATCAATTAGCGTATATAAATATACAAGCTAATCGTTGATCCGTCAACCTCCAATCAGTTGTCTTCTGCTGCTCTAGCTCACAATTTTTAGATAGTTTACGAACTTTAATCTGCAACTGATTAATTTCATCCGTATTTCAGCACAAATACATGTTTTCACAACCTGAAAACGGCTAGTTTATTCCTAAAAAATATTTTTTCTGCATTCCACTAAAAAAAACATCTACCTACTCAACAGATAGATGTTTACATCCAGAATTTATTTAACATGGGCCAAGAAATACTTTTTCTTGCCCCGTCTTGCGATCACATAACGGCCGTCAAACTTAGCAGACGGATCAATCTCAAAATCAACGTCAGTGATCCGGTCGCCATTGATGCGGATCGCACCATTGTTCACATCTTCGCGTGCTTGCCGTTTGGATTTTTCGATCCCTGTCCCTACTAACCACTCGATAATATTGGCTGGTTCGCTGGCACATTCAACGGCTGGCATGTTTTTAAAACCTTGTTCAATATCATCAGCAGTCAAAGTCTTAACATCCCCGGAGAAAAGAGCAGCAGAGATCCGTTTGGCTTGCTCAACAGCCTCTTTACTGTGCACAAACTCCGTCACTTCTTCCGCTAATTTGCGCTGTGCTTCCCGTTTTTCTGGTTGAGTCTTGACTTTTTCAGCCAAATCTTCGATATCTTCATGCGACAGGAAAGTGAAGTACTTCAAGTACCGCACAACATCTCTATCGTCTTGATTCAGCCAAAACTGGTAGAATTCATATGGAGTCGTCTTCTTAGGATCTAACCAAACCGCCCCGCCAGCAGTTTTACCAAACTTCGTCCCATCAGCCTTCAGCATCAATGGGATAGTCAGCCCGTATGCTTGCGCGTCTGAGCCTTCCATTTTATGGATCAAATCGATCCCCGCCGTGATGTTGCCCCACTGATCGGCACCACCGATCTGCAGTTGAACATCGTGTTCTTGCCACAAGTGGTGGAAATCAACTGACTGTAGGATCTGGTAGGTAAATTCAGTGTAAGAGATCCCTGCCTCAAGCCGTGATGCAACTACTTCTTTATTCAGCATCGTATTGAGATTAAAAAGTTTGCCGTAGTCACGCAAAAAAGCCAGCAAGTCAATTTTGGACAACCAGTCGTAGTTATTCACGATCGTAATGTTGTCTGCCCCAAAAAGCTTTTTCATCTGCTTTGTCAAAGCTTCTTCATTATGATGAACAGTTTCCATCGTCTGCAAGACGCGTTCTGAATTACGCCCAGAAGGATCGCCAATCGAGCCAGTCCCGCCGCCAATGATAATATGAGCCCGGTGTCCTGCCATTTGAAATCTTTTCAGCATCATAAACGGGATCAAATGACCAATATGCAAGCTGTCGCCTGTGGGGTCTGTCCCACAATATAAGCCAACAGATTTTTCGTTGATCAGTTTATTCAAGCCTTCTTCATCCGTCACCTGATTAATTGCTCCACGCCACTTTAATTCATCAATAATGTTAGTCATTGCTAACTTCCTTTCTTTAACGGTCTCGTCCCTAAATCAATGCAAGTCTGCCTTTAAATCTAGCTAAAAAAATCCCTGATGCCACTCAGACATCAGGGACGAAATTTCCGCGTTACCACCCAGATTATCGCAGACGCGATCACCTTTTACATCAATAACGAGATGAACCGAAATTTGCTCCGTAGTGTAATTCAAATAAGTGGTATAGTCTGACTTGCAGCTTCCGTCAGCTCTCTGAGCTAGGGACCATTATTTTACTGTCTTACTTCATCGCTTTTTAAAATATCCTATCCTTGAACCGCCTAAAAGTCAAGTTGACTTGAGGCAGAAAGCACACTTTATTGCGCGCGTTTTGCCTGGCATTCAGGACAAAGACCATAAACTTCATACTTACTGTTAAAAACTTCATAACCAGTTTCTTGAGCTGCTTTTGCTTCATTTTTTTTGAATTCCGAGTCAAACACATCCACGATTTTATTACACGAAACACAGATCACATGATAGTGCGGTTCGGCCAAATAATCATAGCGCATATGACCATTATTATCTGGAGCAACTTGCAAGATCAGCTTATTTTCTTCCAAAAGTTCAAGCGTGTTATACACAGTTGCCAAACTGACACTAAACCCGCTTTGACGGACATAGTCATAGATCATTTCGATGGACGGGTGCTGGTGCGAAGACATCAAATAAGCTAGGATCACTTGCCGCTGCGGTGTGTTCTTGATCCCATGCTCCTTAAGATTTTCAGCCGCAGATACCAGCGTTTCTTGATTTCTCAGCAAAATTAGCACCTCCTTTTTCATTGTTAAATTTTTCCCTGCTTATAATTTTTAAAAACATCTTTTTACGGTGCTATTGTAGCACGATTTAAAAGTGAAAGTCTAAAAAAATAACTATTGAGAAAGGTCGGCTTGAGGCTGGCTTGTTTTCATTTGCCTAAATCACCCAGTCCTAAAAAGTGATCGATTTTAAGCAGCCAACTTTGAACCCCTAATAAGTATTGCCCAGGGATCAGCGAAGCAAGCTGATCGATCCACAGCAAACGCAGCTCGATCAAAAGCAGGCATAACATTAAGCCCAACACCAAATACTCAGTCAGTTTCCCTGTCTGATAAAAAAGCATCTTGCTGCTTGAGCGCTTTTGTTTCTTTTTCTTTGGCCACAGCCAGTTAACTCCTTCTTTAGAAAAGCTGTCTTCCAATAAATGGCATAAGTAACCAAACGTCAACCAAAAAGCGGTGTAGGTCCCCTGTGCAGTTAAATAATTGACTGCGATCAGCGTCATTCCTATATAAACAACAACAAGTGCAGCCAAGGAGTGTGTGCCCTTCCGGTGTCCAAAGGTTTTGTTGGTCAAGCCGCTGGCAATTTTATTTCTCTTGCCTAAAAAAGACTGCGGGTGGTCAATATCTGGCAAGAGACTCCCTAACCCCAGCATCCCAAGATTGAGAAGATCAACTTGACCCCCGCTGGCCATTAAAGGCAAACCTAAAACAAAGGTCGAGACTAAATGTGTCTTATATTCCATAAACATTTCCTTGCTTTAAAATATTGTGAAGCTAGTCAAATTCGTGATCGTACCTGATACTGCTGCGTCCGTGACTTGAAATCACATGCAATTGATCAGGGATCTCTGATCGAAGCTCGCTGACGTGACTAATAATACCGATCAGCCTGTTTTCTCCTTCGATCGCTTTTAACGCATCCAAAGCAACCTGCAAACTGTCTTGGTCTAAAGAACCAAAACCTTCGTCGATAAAAAGTGCTTCCACGAAGATCCCGCCTGCCTGTGCAGAAACGACCTCACCTAAAGCCAAAGCTAGGCATAAAGCAGCGATAAAGCTTTCACCGCCTGAAAGTGTATGCACACTACGGATCTTACCTGCATTATCATCATAGATATTCAGCTCCAACCCCGTATTAGAGGCGTAACTTCCATGTCCTTCATCTAAAACAAAACCGTAACGTCCACCAGTCAAATCCGAAAACCGCTGATTAGCCACTTCTAAAACTTGTTTGAAATAGCTTTGCAGCACGTAACGTTCTATGTTTAGCTTCAGCTTGCCTTTTCCTGCGACAACTTCGGCCAATTGATCCCATTGCTGACTTTCTTTTAAAGTCTGCTGATATTTTTCCAAGATCTGTTTCACCTGATCAAAGACATCTTGGTTGCCTTGATAGAGATGCACAACGGCGCTGCGTTGCTGGAACAACTCATTTTGCGCCTTGTCGAGCTCCGCGATCTGCGCTGAGGTCGCAGCGATGTCAGGCTTAGGCCGCCCAGAGATTCTAGCTTGCAGTTGTTTTTGGGAGGTTTGGTTGATCGTGCATTTTTCTTGATAATCCTGCACTTTTTTACGCAGCTGGGGGATTTGATCGAGCTGTGTACACAACTCCTCCAACCGGGTTAGATCCATCGGGCCTTCATATGCAGCAACCCGTTCCTGCAGCTTGCTTAGTGCCGCTTGTTCGTGCTTTTTCGCCTGATCTTGCCGTTCGGTCCGTTCTTTGATCCCGGCGGTCAAAGCAGCCAATTGACTATTGCCAGAATTTACTTTCTCCTGGTACTCTTCTTTTTTTCGCCGATGCTTTGCTACTTGCTGCTGCCACCGTTCCAACTGTTCGCTCAGTTTTGTGCTAGAGCCAAAACCGCTGGGCAGCTGCTGCTGTTTTTGTTTATATTCAGTTAAAACTTTCTGTTCTTCAACGATCGTCTGATGATAGCTTTCGCTGGCGGCGGCACTTTGCTGTTCCAATATGGGTCTCTTTTGACGCAAGGACACCAGCCGGTCATTAAGCTTTTTACTTTGTTCCAGTCTCTGTGCATAGCTCTTCTGATCAGAAGCTTGCTTTTTTTCCAGCTCGCCTAAGGTCGCCTCTATCTCAGAGAACTCAGCAGCAGGATCTAGCCCTATTCTTTCTGCCAAAGCGGTCTGTTGCGCCAGCAGCCGTTCCTTTTTTTCTGTCAAAAATTGAGTCTGCGTCTGAATTGTCCCATTTTGAGAATGAAGCTTACCATAGGCTGCTTGAGCTGTTTGTTGAGCCCGGTCGACTTCTTCTTTAGTGGTCGGTTGGGCCTGCATAGTTAGTTCAGCAGGATGGGGATGTTCCGTTGAGCCGCAAAGAGGACAGGGTGTTCCTGGTTTCAAACGGCTCGCCAAAATCACGATCTGGTCAGAAGTATACTTTTGCTCCAGCTGATCGTATTTTCTCTGTGCCTGGCGTGCATTTTCTGAGAGAACACTGGCGTCCTGTTTAAGTTTCTGCAGTTTTTTCTCGGTCTCAGTCTGTTCTTGCAGACTTGCTTTTACTGCCAGCATTTGTTGTTTTAAATCAGTCGCTTGGTCTTGCTGCTTTTGCACCTCGACCCCTTGCTGCTGCAGATCTTGATAACCTGCCAGCTTCGCGGTCAACTTGTCGATTTCCTCAGTATCCGTTGTGATCGCAAGCTGTGCTTCCATCGAGCTTCTTTTTGTCTGCTGAACTTGTTCCGTCAGCTGATCATGCTGCTTGGCAAGTTTCTCAACTTCCTGGTACAAGTCGACCTTTGCTTTCAAACGTTCGATCTGCCCTTGAAACTCATTGATCTGCGGCTCAGCCCGCTCGATTTCTTTCAACTCAGCTCGAAGCCGTTCAAGTTCGATCTGAACGCGTCCTTGCTCTGCTCGCTTCAGTTTTTGCTGATCTTGTAATTCCTGCACTAACCGACTGGAGGAAAGTCGTTCATTAACTAAATCACGCTGCTGATCGCCCCACTCCAGCTCAGTTAGCTGTTTTTTGGTGTCAATAATCTGCGGTTTTTGTTGTTCTAGTTCAGCTGCCTGTTTTTGCAGTCTGACGAGCTCTTGCTGATCTTCCAACAAAGTCTGCTGCATTTGATAAGTCCGGTTTAACTGAGTTTTCCGTTCTTCATTGCGTTGGTATTCCTCTTGATACTTTGACCCCAGCTGTTTTTTTCTTTCAATTTCTTTTTGGAGGGTTTCCAGCCAATCTAAGACCGGCAGCTCGCTATTATTATCCTCTGGCCGTTCAAATTTAGCGTTTGCCTGCAACGACCGCAAGCGAAGCAGTTCTTGTTCGCTAGCACGATGTCTGGCTTTAGCTTTTTCACTAATATCATCCACGAACAAACGGTAAAAACCGGTCCCAAATAATTCACGCAAGACTGCTTCTTTTTGGTTACTGTCTGCAACTAAAAAATTTCGGAATTGACCTTGGGGCAGCAAAACGATCTGAGAGAACTGCTCAGCGGTCAGATTCAGGAGGTCATTGATAAACTGATTGGCTTGGTTGATCTTGGTGATCTCTTTTTTTTCGCCCTCCGCGTCAATGTAAATTAAGGAGACTTTAGCAGTTCTCGTTGTGGTCTTATTTCCATGTTTGGCCGTGACTGTCTGCTTGGGCGAACGTGTAATTTGATAGCGTCGCTGCTGATCGTCAAAAACAAATGTAACTTCAGTCAGATCATCTGCCGCTGCAAAATCCGAGCGCATCTGTTCAGCAGCACGTTCGTCGCCAGAAGTTCTGCCAAATAAAGCAAAACACATCGCATCAAAAATAGTGGTTTTACCCGCACCTGTTTTACCGCTGATCAAAAATACCGGTGCATCGGAAAATTCTCTAAAATCGATAGTCTGGTCAACGTATGGACCAAAGTAACGCATACGAATTTTAATTGGCTTCATAGGAGCCTCCTCTCTGCAACTCGGCAAAACTTTCCCGGACAATTTTTTCTTGCATTTCTGTCGGCTTCTGGTCGGTCATCTTTTCAAAAAAAGAATCAAACAGTGCCTGCGGATCCATGTTTACCCGAACATCTTGATCTTTAGCGGCCAATGTTTCACGTCCATTTAATCGGGATAAACTAACGATCCGCGGATAATAATGGCGTAACCTATTCATTACGTCGCTGATCACCGCGGTATCTGTCAGACGAATTGCCACATAATCTTCATCGGGAATTGTACGATAGAGTGCTGGATCAGTCAGTTCTTCAAATGAATGTTCAAGTATCCGAATATCGTGCAGGGGGCGCAGCGGAACCCATTGCACCTGGTAGGGTTCCGTATCAACGATCCAAACTCCCTTTTCTGTTTCAGCTTCACTGGTCGAAAATTTGACTGGCGAGCCCGCATAACGAACGGTTGGCTGTTTAAGTGCATCTTTATCATGCAAATGACCTAAAGCTGTGTAATCGAATTTGGTCAATATATCGACGGGAACAGGATTTAGTCCCCCGACCTCCAAAGTTGTTTCAGAATCTGTATGCGAAGACCCGGCTGCAAAAAAGTGGGCAACTAGGACGTGTTTTTTATCCGGAGCAAACTTTTGTTCCATCAATTCAACTGTCTTAGCCATGATCTGGTCCATTTTCGTTAACGAATCATCACCAAAAAAATTCCGGGCCATTTGCGGTTGAAAATAAGGCAGCAAGAAAAACTGAGTATCTTGAATGGTGACAGGTTCAAAGGCATCTTCAAAATGAGTTTGCATATAAAACTGGGTTTCTTTGAACCAATAGCTGCCAGTATCCAAGCGAATAGCGGAGTCATGATTGCCGCTGATAGCTAACAGCGGATAATGTTCTTTGAGATTAAGTTCCATCAGCATCTGGTTGAGCAAGGAAACAGAGTCCTCACTAGCAACGGCACGATCAAAAAGATCCCCAGCGATGACGATAGCATCAACGTGCTGCTGACTAGCAATAGCTTTAATTTGATCAAAAGCATCTTTTTGTTCTTGAATCAAATCGAAGCCGTGCAATTTTTTGCCGATATGCCAATCGGCGGTATGTAAGAAGCGCATAAAAAACCTCCTAAAGAATAACAGAGCGGAGCAGCGCGCTTAAAAGATGAGCATTATCGGACTCTGAGTTTATGGTGCGCATTTTGCACCATGGACTCGGAGTTGGATAAGCGGAATCTTTTGCGCTGTGCAGCTCGACTAATAACAGAGCGGAGCATGGCGTTCAGAAAATGAGCACTAACGGACTTCAGTCGATAATGCGGGTTTCAGCATTGTTGACTGAAGTTAGTTAGGCACAACCTTCTGCCATGCAGAGCTCGACTAATAACTGAGCGGAGTGAACCGATTAAAAGTTGAGCACTATCGGACTTTAACGATAAGTCGTGGTTTTTGCGACTTGTTGTTAAAGTTGGATAGGTGCAGACTTTTGGTTCACGGAGCTCGACTAATAACAGAGCGGAAGCCAGCGGGAGAAAGCGAGTACTAGCAGACTTTGGCATTATGGCACGGATTTTGTGCCGTGATACCGAAGTTAGCCAGACTAACCCCCCTGCTGACATTTCCTTCAAACATCAGTTCGCACCAATTTTACATAAAAAGAGCATTTCTGCTCTTAAAAATAAGCTGCCTTAATTCTGCTTCAAAATAGTTTCTAGTCCTGCATTGTAACTATCTTCCAACAAATCCCCATAATCATCCGGCTCGATGTCAATCAAACGTGAATCGAAAACGGGAAAAATCTCCTGGCTGATAAAGTCTAATAAAGCGTCGTGTAA
>NZ_BFFP01000043.1:0-11187 GCF_003864415.1 Ligilactobacillus salitolerans | reverse complement strand
GAAAAAGGTTGAATTGTTTACCGAGAAATTCGGCAAATTGTGGATCCATAGGCTTTTTGTCTCCGTGTGCGTTCATCTGATTTTCTCCTCGTAACAACTTTTCTTCTAATTATAACCTATTTCGCCCCAAAATAAGACCACTGTGAGCGGCTAAATTAATTTTGCGGCAAATATACATTAAACAAAACATACACTCCAACTATAATACAAATTATCCCAAGAATTAAGAATAACAGTCTGACTGCCATTGCGTCCTTTTCTTTCATATTTAGTGAGCTGATGATCATTAAAAGACCGACCAGACACAGCAGTAAAATGATCAATATTATTGATAAGCGCACTTTTTCCACCCACTGTCCTAACTATTATTGCAACTTATATTATATGCGATTCTCTCAAAATTTAAACTCTTACCTTTCTTTTTTAGAAATTTTTTTTAAAATAAAAAAATCCCACACTTTACAGTATGAGATTTTTACTTATTATTGTTATATTTTAATACCAGCCATTTTGTTTCCAGAAGCTAGCAGCATTAGCCCATGAGCCATAACGGCTAGATACATATTGCTGAGCAACTTTTTCCTGGTTAGCAGCAGAGTAATCGCCGTTCAAGTATGATGCATCTAATTGATACTTGCCGATGAAACGACCATTGCTTGCGCTGTATGAGTTGCCAGATTCTTGAGTACTAATGAAATTCTTAGCACTTGCTTCAGAACCTGAAACTGTAGTTGTAGATGTATAGGAAGTTGTGCTTGCAGCTGGTGTCTGAACTGATACAGTCTTAGCAGGTGCAGCTTGGCGTGTCTGTTGTACTTTTGCTTGCGCAACAACAGGGCGAGCAGCTTGCTTAGCAGGCACTTGAACATTGGTTTGAGCTGCATTAGTCGTACCATTAATTTCCAGCTTTTGACCTGGGAAGATCAAGTTAACGTTGCTCAAAGAGTTAGCAGCCTTGATTGCGTTGATTGAAGTCTTGTGAGCTGCGGCAATGCCTGAAATAGTATCGCCAGCTTTAACTGTGATCGTATCAGCGTTAGCTGCAACTGTTGAAAAACCGAATAAACCGGCAGCTGCTGTGACTGTGAGTAATGTTTGCTTTAAATTCATAAAAAAATGTTTCACTCCTGTGTGTATTGTCTATTGATCTCCATCCTTGAAGAGACCCAGCAAGTCTCAGATCATTCATCTGACTAACTCGCTTTACTTACTAAAACTTAGTTCCGCTCGTGAACCGACGCTGACTAGTATATGAAGTTAGTGTTACATTAAAGCAACACTAAGTTTACGATATCCCGTTAGTTTTGTAATTTATTGCTGCTTTTGTAATATAATGTAATATTATCTTAAGAAAATAGATTGTTCAAAATACGTTTATCCCCTACACAAAAGCTCCTGACAGCCCCCGTTTTCTATGTAACAAATTTCAGTATTTCAGCAATCATTATTTCAAAACTTTTTTGAAAAATATTGGAAAAAGTTTTTACTCGGCGGAAAAAATTCAATTTTCCACTTTAAAAATTTGATTTACGCCAGACTGCAATCTTTTTGTAACAATGTAAAATTATCCGGTTTATCCTTGCTGGCATAGGGTAGAACTTGATTTTTTTAGAGTAAAGCGTAAAAGATATTTAACTAAATTTCGTCAAAAAAATAGATCAACTTGCAAAAATTCTGCAAATTGATCTGTCGCTTTTCAAGAAATATCTAACCTAGTTTTTTAAGTCTGCTAGACTGGACGTCAGGAAAAGTTAATTAATATCGTCAGAAGCAACTTCATGGCGATTGCTTGCCGCTGGTTTTAAATGCTCTTTAGGGTAGCCGACAGCCAAAGAAATACAAGGTACAAAACCAGCTGGGATCTTAATTTCACTGGCCAGCTTTTCATCCTTGAGCAAAGGCTGCAAGGCCCCAGCAACCACACAGCTAGCCAAATCTTGCTCTGTTGCTAAAAGAGCCATGTTTTCAACCATCGCTCCCGCAGACACTTGCTCCATTGGTCCGTTATTTTTAATAGAAATGATCACAACTGCCGGTGCTCCATAGTAGGGATGGCCACTGCCAGCGGCCTCGATCTTAGCAATTGCAGCGGCTGAAGTGATCGTCGTAAAATGATAGTTCTCATACTGACCCATGCCGACTGGTGCAGCTTGGCCAGCAATAATGATCTTCTGCAGTTTTTCCTCCGGAACAGCTTCAGTCGTGAAGCTCCGTGTTGCCTGTCTAGCATAAATTGCTTCTTGAATACTCAAATGATGACTTCCCTTCTATAAATACATTGTTAAATACTTCACTTACTATTGTAAGACATTCTTCGCCAAAACAAAACCAAAAATCACCAGTTGAATTAATTAGCCCCACATAATACTGAAAAAATATAAGCATATTGTTTCACCTACAAAATTTTACTGTTTATAATAGTTACATACATAATATTAAAGGGGTGCATTTTGTATGTTAAAAGAATTTAAGGACTTCATTGCCCGAGGCAATGTTTTAGACTTAGCAGTCGGTGTTATCATTGGTGGTGCTTTCACATCTATCGTCAACTCTTTAGTTGAAAATCTGATCAATCCTTTGATCGGGATCTTCATCGGCGGCATTGATTTTTCTGATTGGGTCTTTAAGGTTGGCGACGCTACATTTAAGTTTGGGACATTTATTAATTCAATCATCACCTTCCTGATCATTGCCTTTGTTGTTTTCTTGATCGTCAAATTCGTCAATAAACTAATGCCTCAAAAAGAGATCGAAGCTGTGGTTGACCCGCAAATTCAACTTTTAACCGACATTCGTGACGCAGTTGCTCCGGAAAAAGCCGAAACAACCGAAGATGATGAAGCTGCTGCAGAAACAGAAGAAGAAAAATAAACTTTAAAACCTTGCAAAAAAACCGTTCGCCACAGTTGATCCTGTAGTGAACGGTATTTTTTTGTGTAATTCGCTGTTTACTTAATGTGCGAGCTTGCTCGTACCTCTTGCTTTGTGCTAATTTCTGGAGTAATTTGGTGCTTCCTTGGTGATCTGGACATCATGCGGATGCGATTCGATCAAACCTGCGCCAGTAATTTGAACAAATTGTGCATCATTATTTAAGCCTTCAATATCAGCTGCGCCAACATAGCCCATTCCGGAACGCAAGCCGCCCATCATCTGGTAAACCACATCACCGACTGAGCCTTTATATGCAACACGGCCTTCTATGCCTTCCGGAACCAGCTTATTGGCCTCATTGACCCCGCCTTGGAAGTAACGGTCGGCCGAGCCGTGTGATGAATCCATCGCACTTAAGCTGCCCATCCCGCGATAGGTTTTAAAGCGACGTCCTTGATAAATTTCAGTTTCGCCAGGGGCTTCATCAGTTCCGGCTAACATTGAACCCAGCATCACTGCATTTCCGCCAGCAGCTAGGGCCTTGACAATATCACCGGAGTACTTGATCCCGCCATCAGCGATGATTTTCTTGCCGTATTGACGTGCCACTGCTGCAGAATCGTAAATAGCTGTGATCTGAGGAACACCGACCCCAGCGACGATCCGGGTAGTACAGATCGAACCTGGTCCGATCCCTACCTTGACAACGTCGACCCCTGCTTCAAACAAAGCCTTAGTCGCTTCACCGGTTGCCACGTTTCCGGCAATCAAAGTTGCGGCCGGGAATTTGGCACGAATTTCAGCAATTTTACGCAGCACTCCAGCTGAGTGTCCGTGAGCCGTATCGATCACCAGTGCATCTGCTCCGGCTTGCAACAAAGCTTCTGCGCGTTCGAAAGTATCACTAGTCACGCCGACTGCCGCTGCCACTAATAAACGCCCGTGTTCATCTTTAGCAGAGTTAGGATATTCAACAACTTTTTCGATGTCTTTGATAGTGATCAAGCCGGACAAACGACCATTTTTATCAACGATCGGCAGTTTTTCGATCTTATTTTGCTGCAAGATTTTTTCTGCTTCGGTCAAGGAAGTTCCTTCGGTTGCTGTCACTAAATTTTCCTTGGTCATGACCTGATCGATCTCTACGCTTGTATCATTGACAAAGCGAATGTCACGGTTAGTGATGATCCCGCAAAATTGTCTGTTTGCCATCGTTTCAACGATCGGAACACCGCTGATCCGGTAACGGTTCATCAATTCTTCTGCCTTGGCAACTGAATCTTGCGGTGTCAGGAAAAACGGATCGATGATCACTCCGCTTTCAGAGCGTTTAACTTTACGAACTGCGTCTGCCTGGGCTTCAATCGTCATATTTTTATGGATCACACCCATTCCGCCTTGTCTGGCCATCGCAATAGCCATCTGCGATTCAGTGACTGTATCCATCCCTGCACTAATGACTGGAATATTCAATTTGATATTTGGTGCAAGCTGAATACCCAGATCCACTTCATTTGGTAAAACATGGCTTTCAGCTGGAACTAATAACACATCATCAAAAGTTAGCCCTTTTTTGGCAAACTTTGTCTCCCAATTAGACATCAAAAACGCTCCTTTTTTCTTTTTTGTGAAACAAAAACCCCCGCCTTTGTTTCTGCAGCATAACTACGGATCAGCAGCAGGAACAAGACTAACGGTGCGAGACTGTAGTTTTGTTCCTTGATCCACTTTTTTATATTGTTTTCTAATGTACAAAAAAAGCCTTGCGTTTGCAAGCTTTCTTAGATTTTCCTCATAAAAAACATTAACTATTTTCAAATTCCGTCTGAAAGTTTTCGCTTTTCAAGCAACTTCATCAACTCCAGACAGTTTATCTTCCGTCATTTACGTCCTGAGTCTCGGTCAGAAACTTGAGTTGCTGATACGGCAGCGGCTTTCTAAACTTCAACTCCATCTGCACAACTTTTTTAGGTCTGCCATTTGCACCAGCCAACTGTGTTTCTTGGACACTGTCAGGCGCAATATCCGCCAAACCTAAGTAGGTGTAGCCTTGACCCTCCGCGTCACTGCGTTTAGCGAAGAGATGGAGCTTTAAAATCTGCCTTCCCTGCCCATCACGTGCCAATAATCGTTTGATCTCAGCCGACTCCAAAGTCCGCGGACTGCGCGAATACCATTTGATCGCAGAATTATCAGCAAAGCTGTTCCGGTAATCTTTACTGCGGACCGCCTTTTTATCCTTATGATAAGTAATAAAAATTGGGCATTCCTTTTCACCGACCCAATAGCCGTACATCGGGGCACTCAAGTCTTTGGACCAATTCAGTAAACGGCAGACGTCCTTTCTTGAATAGCGCTGATAAAGAGTAAATTGCTGCTGACTATCGTATTCTTTGTTCAGTTGCAGGCCGCATTCGATTGCATCGTCCAACAGTCGCTTAAAATCTTTCCCCGCCTGCAGCGCAGCTTTAAAATCTGGCGCTAAGCGATAATAAAAGCCGTCATGTTCAACTAGCGGAAGTCCCCCATACTCTTGAGATTTGAGCTTTTTGCCTGCTTTGATCGCGAAAAATTGCAGACTTAAAATCAAGTCCAGTGAATTGAACAATTCTTCATTGTAATAGCAGTTATGTTCTTTAAACACACTGATCAGATCTTGTTCAGAAACCTGTTCTTCTTTGAGCAATAACTGCAACAGCAATAATTCATGCGGGCGTTTACCGGGGGCGAGTTCCTGACTGACAAAACTTAGCAGCTGGGCTTGATATTGAGTCAAGTTGATCTTTTCTTTGACTTTGCCCAGAAATGCACCGTAATGCGGCAGCCGTTTATTATTGAAAAAGACCTGCGGAGAAAGCGTTCCTTGCTCGAGATAGTCGCAAAGCAGTGGAACTCTGCCTAATCTTTGCTTTAGCTCATAGTAGGCTTGTTTTAATTGATGTAAACTGTCGAGTTTGACCTGATCTAACGCTGCAAAAATTCGCTGCTTAGCAATTGGACTGAAATTGATCGTCGACAAACCAAGAATCGGTTTAAAAGCGAGTTCCCGTTTAGCATTATCCTTGTTTTTCGATCGATCATCATGAAGTGCCATGGGGATCAAATAGTTGTTTTTATAATTACCAATAAAATCGATCACCGTTACGTATTCTTTTCCTGGATATTTGCGCAGACCTCGCCCTAATTGTTGAATAAAAACGATGCTCGACTGAGTATTACGCAATAAAATAACTTGATCAACACAGGGAATGTCAATGCCTTCATTGAAAATATTAACAGTCACTAGATATTCCAACCGCCCGTTTTCTAAGTCCTTGACCGCCTGGTCGCGCTGAGCGATACTTTGCTCATTAGTCAAAGCGCGGCTAGGGTGCTGACGCTCAGTGAGCAATTGCGCCAATTCCTGGGCCTCATCTTGGCGACTGCAAAAAATCAAGCCATGCGGTGTTTGATTCGTATCCGTATAGTAATTGATCTGCGCTAAAACATGATCGACTCGTTCATTGGCGACTAAACGGCTCAGACTGGTCGTCTCGTCGATCATTTTGCCAGCATATTCGTAGTCTGTGACGCCCACATAATGGAAAGGTGTCAGCATTTTTTCTTCCAGTGCTTGCTGCAAACGGATCTCATAGGCCAGGTTATGGTCAAACAATTCGAAAACATCAAAATCATCAGTTCGCTCCGGCGTCGCTGTCATGCCTAAAACAAAACGCGGGGTGAAATATTCAAGGATCCGCAGATAACTGGCCGCCCCGCTCCGGTGCGCTTCATCGATCAGCAGATATTCAAATTCATCCGGCGCAAACTGCTGCATAACTGATGCCTTACTCAGCGTTTGGACTGTCGCAAAAACATACTTGGCATTCGTTTGCTTGGAACGTCCAGACAAGATTCCATAATCTTCCTGCCGTCCGCCCAGCACCCGAAAAAATGAAGCACGGGCTGCTTCTAGGATCTGTTCACGGTGTACTACGAACAAGAAACGTTTGGGCGCAAAAGCTTGGACATCAAAAGCGCCTAAGTAGGTTTTGCCCGTACCTGTCGCCGAGATCAGCAAAGCACGTCGAGCTCCCTTTTGGCGAATTTTATCCAGTCTAGCCAGAGCCTCCCTTTGCATCTGATTGGGAGTGATCTTTTGTTTGCCGCCAGCTTGAGAAAATGTTTGCGGGCGTCGGACATAATTTTCCTGATAGTTTTCCAGCCACTTAGGTGTCAGACTAACAGCTTGACCCCACTGAAGGGCAAATTGCTCTTCAACTTGCTGAACCAGTGCGCCCTGCTGACTGGCAGTCAAGCGTAAATTCCATTCATAGTTTTTCAGCATTGCCGAACGCGTTAAATTAGCGCTCCCGATGATCAAGGTTTTCTCATTTTCTTGCTCAAAGATGTAGCCTTTAACATGGAAGCCTGCATTTTGAGAGACCTTAACAGTCAAATTAGGGATCTTTAACAACTCCGCAAACATTTCCGGCTCGTTGAATCCAAGATAATCTGAAGTCAGTAAAGACCCGTGGACCCCTTTAGACGCAAGTTCACTTAAAACTGCTTTAAACGGTGTCAGCATATCGCGGGTGATAAAAGCCACTGCAATACTAAAGGTCAAGCAGGTTTCAAATTCATCCAGCAGATGTTCCCAAATGGTTTCTTGTGCTGTATTTACCAGCAATTTAGGTGCCAGCATTTCATTGCTGCTGTAGCGCTGCTGGTCAAGCAATCCATGCAGGATAGCTTGGGATAAATCATGATTTTCATTCATCAAATTCTATCTTCCTCAAATCTTGCTGCATTAACAAATCTAGCACCGGCCGGCTTGCCGGCAGCCAATCTAAGCCCGCCAATTCTTGCGGCGTGCCCCAACGAAACTCCGTGTGGGCGACGTGTTTTAAATTCTGGCTTTGCAGGCGGCCATAAAAGAATTCAATATGGATCTGAGCATAACTATATTCATAATCAGCCGGAACTAACAATTGCGGTCCCAAGACGACCTCGTCGCCTAATTCTTCGTAAATTTCGCGTTTTAAAGCCTGGCGTGCCGACTCTCCCGCCTCGATCTTGCCGCCCGGGAATTCGTACTTTCCGCCCCCAACACGGTTAGCCTGACGCTGACCGGTCAAGATCTGGTCGCCGGAAAGCAAGACGGCCGCGACAATATTTTGCTGTGGTTTCATTTATTTTCACTCTTTCTTGTGTAAAGACTACCATTTTTCTTTCTTTTTTAGCCAAAATTGCTTATTATCAGATTAATCAAAAATTTGGCATTATCTACCAAAATAATAATCCATGGAGGTCAGAGAACATGACTGAAGAAAGAACATTGATCCTCATTAAACCCGATGGTGTTAAAGCACACCATATCGGACAAATAATTACCCGCATCGAAAACAAAGGCTACTCGATCGACGGTCTCAAATTGACGATGGCCACACCAGAACTGCTAAAAAAGCACTACGTGGACAAAGTCAATAAACCTTATTTTTCAGAGATCGAAACTTACATGCTGGAAGGCCCGATCGTGGCGATCATCGCCAGCGGCTCAAGGATCATCAAAGGGATCCATGTGCTCGCGGGTGACACTAGTCCCAACCAGGCTGCCCCAGGGACGATCCGCGGCGACTTTGGCCGGATGTTTGACGATGGAATCTTACGCAACGTTGTTCATAGTTCTGATAACCCGCAAAATGCAGAAAATGAGATCAAGCTCTGGTTCCCTGAATTATCACAAACAGAGCAGCTCAAAGAAAGCATAAAATAATTTCATCTTTGTCAAAGCACTGACCCCTGATGGTCAGTGCTTTTTTACATGTCCTCGTATGCTTGAGCAAAGTTCAAAACCGTTTGATCGGCGCCAAATGCACCAACCAGCTGCATCCCGATCGGTTTATGATAATCGCTGAACTTACATGGGATGGAAATCGCTGGATAGCCTAAAGCATTGAAAACACCTAAGTTAGCATCCATTCCCATCGAGCCGGTCACCAGCTCTTCCAATGAACCTTCGAGATCAGGCAGCTTGGTAGCCGTAAACGGCGTGCTTGGCAGCGCAAGAATATCAAACTTCTGCATGACTTGTGCAAAGGACTGCTTCAAACTTAAAAGCAGATTTTGCGCCCGTCCATAATAATCGGTCGCAGAGTGGTCGGCCAACATCCCGCTATACAAGATAACCTGAACGATCGGCGGCAACTGCGCATAATTTTCTGGTACGAGCTGTTCATTTAAAGCCTCGCTTAAATCGACCGGATAGTAATTTTCACTGCCCAAGCTTGCTCCGCCCGTTTTGATCAGCTGCCGATATGTTGCTAGCGAATTTAATGTATCGACAACTGTTCGACCCATCTCAAAATCCGGGAGCGAAATTTCTTGGACTTCAGCACCGAGCTTTTCAAAAGCTAAGATATTTTCTCGTACAGTTTCATCGACCACTTTTTCTGACCGGCGCAGTCCGAATCCTTCTTTGACCAGCGCAATTTTTTTGCCCCGCAGATCAGTATTCATGTCTGCTGCAAAATGAAAAGTCTGTTTCATCTCCTTTTGGCGACTATCCAAACCATCCGGACCTGCGAGTACGTCCATCGCTAGAATAATGTTATCCATCGTCTTTGACATTGGACCCACATAATCAAGCAGCTGATCAACAGATGCGATACCAGTATATGGAACGACTCCACGTGAAGGCTTGAAACCATAGATTCCGCACCACGAAGCTGGGATCCGGATCGAACCGGTCTGGTCACACCCTAAGGCAAAATCGACCTCATTGCCGGCTACCAAAGCTGCCGAACCGCTAGATGATCCTCCGGCGGAATATCCTGGCAAAAGTGGATTTTGAACTAACCCAGTATCCGCCGAAAAGCTGCTGCCGGCAACGAAAAGATTTTCACTGACTGCCTTACCGTTAATTTCAGCCCCAGCATTAAGCAGGCGTTTGATCACAGTTGCGTCTTCTTTTGGCTGGTAACCATCCAGCAGCTTAGTCCCGATCTGCATCGGCACGTCAGCGATCGTAATATTATCCTTGACCGCCACTTTTTTTCCGAGTAAAGGTCCAGTGGCAGCATGTTCAATTTTAGTTTTAACGTAATATGCATTATATTTGTCATCCGTAAACGGCCGCTCCTTGAAAGTCCGCTTGTAGGGAGCATTTTTAGTTAGGACTGGTGAATACTTCATGACATCCCGAAAAGTCGCCAGAAAATCTTCATCCAACATTTTCCAGTATTTGTCTTTTTGCTCTTGGGTTAGAGCAACATCCTTGATCTGTTTGAAAAATTCTTTTTGATTAAAGTCCATCTTGTTCCTCCGTTCTATTCTTAGTCGAGTTCGGTGAAAAGGAAAGTTCTGCCAGTCCCAGTCTATTACCACAACGCTAAGACAGCCTCATCAGACCAGGTTCCGCTAACACTGCTTCTCTCCTAATTTCACCCTTCTCTGTGATTTAACTTATTATAGCAAACCAGGTTGACAAATTCTGCGCTAAGTAGTCCAACACATGTTATCGTTCTCATTCTAATAGCAAGCTATGATATAATTATTTAGCAGGAAGTTTTAAGGGCGGTGGCTGTTTTTTCCCTTATGAGATGATGTCTATGGGAACATGGAAGAAACTGCAGAAAGGTTGTACAGCCAGTTGAGCGTATTTGAAGCGCTGTCGCTAATGATCGCATTTGGCATATTAGTGGCTGTTTTGTCCAATAAAAAGGGCAAATAAAAAAGCCGCCCCACTATAACTTTGGCATGGTTATAGGGCGACTATTCAATAGTAGTTTGTAATTATGCCACCGCCTTTGAAGCGGTCTGTATGAGGGACTATGCCAGCACATAGTCCCTTTTCTTCACAACCGAAGTATAACATAGTTTACCTCAGCAGTCATCTTATACAGATAATTGTAAGTGGCCGTTTTTAGTTGGTCACTTTCTTTCGCTCAATTTCCCAAGAATTCTGGCAAAGTAATTGTGAATTAAAAAATTTACTTCTAACTTCTTGCTTGTATCCTTATCCAGATAATTTAACTTGTTTTAGACTCCTTTTCTTCTCTTTGTTTGGGGGGGTGGGGCTTGAGAGCTCTCAAGCCCCCCCAAAACAAAGGCTTTATACCATGTATCTCTTACCGTTGAATTCGACCTTGCCAACTGTTACTCCCACGTGTGGTTCTGAGAGCCTCTGGGGCTGTCTCAACAGCTTAAGAATGAATTTACCGTCATAACTCCATTTATCACGTTTTAAAGCAACTTGGGGCAATCCCAGGTAATACTCTAAATTATTATTTTTGTCGCAATCAATGATCAAAGCTTGCGCCTCTGCTCCTTGCG
>NZ_BFFP01000042.1:16825-20173 GCF_003864415.1 Ligilactobacillus salitolerans | reverse complement strand
AGTCAAAATCGTCCTTTGTTTCTTTTGATGGATCAGGTTTTGACTTTTTTCTTGGGCAAGTTCATCATCAAGCTGTGTCAAAGCCAACGAAATTGCTTGTCGAGCCAAACTAACGAAAAAAGCACTAATTTGTTGTCCTTTTTTAAGTAAAGACGATTCACTCTTTAAAATTTCGACTAATTCAGCTACAATATTATCCATGGGGCTATTATCCTCTTTTCATGTTTTGTGATGATTACATGTATAAGGATAATAGTCCTTTTTGATGTTTAGCAAGCACTATTTTTAGGTTGCACAACTTTGTGAACATTCAAACTAGAAGAAAAAGCCCTAATTTTTTAAAACCAACCAAAACTTTACACTTAGCAGATAATTTCCACGATAATAATGTTCCAGAACAATTTCATGCTATTTATAATCGCTATCCAAGACCATAATATGCAAATTTCTAAGGTTAAGGATCAATTTCAAAACTCACGTCTGAAACTCTAAAGATAGAGTTTCAGACGCCTTCATCATTATTTGACACTGCCCCACTTTTTTAAAGTTCCTCATTTGTCATTGCCGATTTTTCATTGACATAACTAACTACCCTGCTCCACTGCTTTTAATTCAAAAACAGCACTGTCAAAATCACCATCATTTTGCGTCAGCGGATAGATCCCAATATGCATCAGCTCGCTGCCATAGGCTGTGTACTCACCGTTAACACTATATTTAACAGCCGGATCTAAGCCGACAAAATTCAGCATGTGCAAAGGCATGGAAGCCTCTGAAAAAACATTAAAATACATGGCAACTGCTTGTTTCTTATCGGGTGAAACGAACATCCAAGCTGTGCGAGTGGACTTAAACGGATCTTGGATCCGGTAAAAGCGTCCGAACTGGATCAAAGCACGATGTTCTTTATACCAGGCAACCTGCTGCTTGACTTCTTGTTTTTCGTTGTCCAACAAGTTGAGCGGATTCAGTTCATAGCCCAAATTTCCGCTGGAAGCAACTAGACCCCTAGTTCGCAGCGGAGTCATCCGTCCTGTCTGTTCATTGGGTACTGCTGAAACGTGCGCGCCCATCGAAACAATTGGATAGACAAGGCTGGTTCCATACTGGATCTTTAAACGCGCAATGGCATCAGTATTATCTGAAGTCCAAGTCTGCGGCATATAGTAAAGCATCCCTGCATCGTACCGTCCACCGCCGCCTGAGCAGCTTTCAAACAAAACCTGGGGATATTTTTGCGTTAGCGCATCCAGCAAGTCATACAATCCTAAAATATAGCGGTGTGAGACTTCACCTTGTTCATCTGGAGACAGCCGTTCATCGTAAACTTCAGTCATATTCCGATTCATATCCCATTTAATATAATCCAAACCAGCATGTTCAATAATGTAAGACATCCGCTCCAGCAAGTAATCGCGGACTTCCTGGCGACCCAGATTCAAAACGAATTGGCTGCGGTCGATCGAGCGTCGTTGTCCCGGCACCTCCAAGACCCAGTTAGGATGATCTTGATACAGCTTGGACTTGACTGAGATCATTTCCGGTTCAAACCATAAACCAAATTGCATCCCCAGCTGATGACAATAATCACTCAGCGGCTTTAAACCATTAGGAAGTTTTTTGCGATCAACTACCCAATCACCTAGTGAACTAGTAGCTGCATCTCGTTCACCAAACCAGCCGTCATCCAGGACAAACATTTCGATTCCTAGATCATGGGAAGATGCGATGATTTTTTTGAGATCATCCTCATTAAAATTAAAATAAGTGGCTTCCCAGTTATTCAAAAGGATTGGCCGCTCTTTTCTGGAAAAATCGCTATGCATTAAGTGATCCAAGAAAAGTTGATGAAAGGCTTGCGACATTTCGTTTAAACCATGACCGCTATGCACAAGAACAGCTTCAGGCGATTGAAGCACCTTTTGCGGCTC
The DNA here is from genome assembly GCF_003864415.1 of Ligilactobacillus salitolerans. Lineage (GTDB taxonomy): Bacteria > Bacillota > Bacilli > Lactobacillales > Lactobacillaceae > Ligilactobacillus > Ligilactobacillus salitolerans. Next base: position 18,242 of record NZ_BFFP01000042.1, on the reverse strand, counting down.
TAACCACCAAGCAAAGCCTTGATCATTGATCCCCATCTGAACTCTAACTTGGTTGTATCCATCCATTTGAATGACTGACTTATGACTGCCGCTATAAATCAGGCTGAAACCAAAAACCTCTCCGGAGTGTTCAGTTGCATGGGGATCAACTAAGGCACAGAAGGGATTTTGGGTATGTCCGGAAGCCCCGCGTTTGGAATCTAAAATCTTGATCCCGGTACTTAAAGGTTCAACGGTGACATTCCGTTCTTGGGCATACCGTCCATTAAGGTGCAAAAGATCCAGTTCATTATCAGGAGAGTCCAGACTAAACGAAAATAATCGTTCGACCTGCACCGGCTTTTGACCAACATTCTTCACCGCGGAACTCCGCGTTATTACCGGCAGATCACGAAAAATCGTATAATGCAAATACAGCTCAAGTTCAGCATCGGTTTCAACGAGTTTGACAGTCAATGTCTGTGCTTCATCTTCATTGGCAAAGGTTGCAGGAAGCCCCGGCAGCTCAGGCTTGCCCGCAGTAATAGTATAAGAGTCATACAAGAAATTCACGGTTTGCGAACCATTGGCAAGTTTAACAACAATAGCTGGTTCACGGTAATCGGCCCCGCCTGAACCAGGAAATTCTTGGGGCAAGGTGCTTAAGGAGAAGTCTCTAGTTTCGATAGTTTCAGGACTGGGGGCAAAATGCCGCATGAGACGCGGGTAACGGCGCAGGTTAGAGTAATGATCAACAGCACTGCCATAGTAATGGTGTGCGAGAATGTCTTGCTCATCGACGCCCAAAACATAGCTCAGGTAGCGGTTGTGTAAATGAAAAGTCAGCGGATCTTTTGCAACAGAGATCAAATCATGATTTTGAAAAGCAGCAGACATGAAAATTCCTCCTATCTAAATAACAGAGTGGAGCATGGCGTTCATAAGGTGAGCACTATCGGACTCCAGGCGATAATGCGGGTTTCAGCATTGTTGACTGGAGTTGGTTAGGCGCAACCTTCTGCCATGCGAAGCTCGACTAATAACAAAGCGAACCGGTTAAAAGTTGAGCACTATCGGACTTTAACGATAAGTCGTGGTTTTTACGACTTGTTGTTAAAGTTGGATAGGCGCAGACTTTTGGTTCACGGAGCTCGACTAATAACAGAGCGGAACAGCGCGCTTAAAAAATGAGCATTATCGGACTCTGAGTTTATGGTGTGCATTTTGCACCATGGACTCGGAGTTGGATAAGCGGAATCTTTTGCGCTGTGCAGCTCGACTAATAACAGAGCAGAACAGCGTGCTTAAAAGATGAGCATTATCGGACTCTGAGTTTATGGTGCGCATTTTGCACCATGGGCTCGGAGTTGGATAAGCGGAATCTTTTGCGCTGTGCAGCTCGACTAATAACAGAGCAGAACAGCGTGCTTAAAAGATG
>NZ_BFFP01000042.1:0-16743 GCF_003864415.1 Ligilactobacillus salitolerans | reverse complement strand
TGGGCTCGGAGTTGGATAAGCGGAATCTTTTGCGCTGTGCAGCTCGACTAATAACAGAGCGGAGCAAGCCGGGAAAACTCGAGCACCAATGGACTCTGGTATTGTGACAAGTGCTTTTCTTGTCATGATGCCGGAGTTAATTGGGCGGAAAGTTCTGGCTTGAGCAGCTCGACTAAGAACACCGTGTCCTATTACTGATCCATTTTCATACTGATCAGATAAAACACTTCTCAATTCAGAATGGATAAAGTACGCAACAAACTGACAACCTGAAACTTAGCAAAGACATATTTTCAAATATTCTATATTAGAATTTCGACAATGGTCAATGAATCCGCTCATTTGCCCACCACCCAGCCAGTTCAAAAATCATTTGATTTCATAGTAGTATTCACCTCGATTGAAAACTTATGAAAATTTTAGTGCGATTGCGTGAGAATTCACATAATTTTGCTTGTTTTTCCCACCTAAAAAAGATAAAATGATGAAGGTGGATGAATGTGAGTGAATTCATCAAATAAAATTTTTTTCTGGACTAGTGAAATTGTTTAAATCAGTTTCACATGAAAGAGAGGAGCTTATTAAATGTCTGTTTATATTGAAAAGGTTAAAGCACGCGAAATCTTTGATTCCCGTGGCAACCCGACTGTTGAAGCCGATGTGATCTTGTCAGACGGCACAATGGGTCGCGCTGCAGTTCCATCCGGTGCTTCTACTGGTGAAAGAGAAGCTGTTGAATTACGTGATGGTGGCGATCGCCTCAAGGGCCTTGGCGTTTTGAAGGCTGTTGAAAACGTAAATACAGAAATCAATGACGCTTTGCATGGTGTAGACCCATTCAACCAAGCAGCAGTTGATCAAATCATGATCGACCTTGACGGCACAGAAAACAAAGGCCGTTTGGGTGCCAATGCTATCTTAGGTGTTTCCATGGCTAACTGCCGTGCAGCAGCTAACTCAGAAGGTATTCCTTTATACCGTTATCTTGGCGGTACACATGCAGAAATGCCTCAATCATTCCATAACGTTATCAATGGTGGTAAGCATGCCGATTCAGGTATCGACACACAGGAATTCATGATTTCTCCAGTTAAGAAGGAATCATTCCGTGATGGCGTTGAAAAAATCGCTAACGTTTACCATACTTTGAAGAGCGTTTTGGCTGAAAAAGGCTACGAAACAGGCTTGGGCGACGAAGGCGGCTTTGCACCTCGTTTAGACTCAACTGAAGAAGCAATTGAAATGTTAGTTGCTGCTATCAAACAAGCAGGCTACGTTCCTGGCGAAGAAATCGCGATTGCTTTGGATCCAGCTTCATCAGAATTCTATGACCATGAAACTGGCAACTACAAATTCGAAGGTACAGAAAAAACTCCTGATGAAATGATTGCCTACTACAAGGGCTTAGTTGAAAAATACCCAATCATTTCGATCGAAGATCCATTCGGTGAAGACGACTGGGAGAACTACGCTAAGTTCACTGCTGAAGTTGGCGACAAAGTTCAAATCGTGGACGATGACTTGGTTGTTACTAACCCAGCTATCGTACGTGAAGCTATCAAGAAAGGCTGCGGTAACGCTGTCTTGATCAAGCTTAACCAGATCGGTACAGTTACTGAAACAATGGAAACGATCCGTATGGCTAAGAAGAACGGCTGGACAGTTATGATGTCACATCGTTCAGGTGAAACTGGCGATACATTCATCGCTGACTTCGCTGTTGCTACAGAATCAGGCGAAATCAAGACTGGTGCTATGGCACGTTCAGAACGTGTTGAGAAGTACAACCAACTTCTTCGTATCGAAGAAGAATTGAAGGGTACAGCACATGTTGCACGTTTCCCTCACAATGTTGACTTCGACTAATCTTAATTAGCGCTGTTAATAATTAGGCTCAACTTGCTTTCTTGCGAGTTGAGCCTTTTTGTTTGGCTTTCATCTTGCGTTGAGTACAACTTTGCAGTTCTTTATTCCAAACATTTTTGACTTGGAACATTCTTCGCCGATCTTTGTTCCAAACAGTTCCGACTTGGAACAATCTTCGCTGAACTTTGTTCCAAACTGTTTCGACTTGGAACATTCTTCGCCGATCTTTGTTCCAAACTGTTTCGGCTTGGAACATTCTTTGCCGATCTTTGTTCCAAACTGTTTCGGCTTGGAACATTCTTTCCCAATCTTTGTTCCAAACTATTTCGACTTGGAACAATCTTCGCCGATTTTTGTTCCAAACAGTTCCGACTTGGAACATTCTTTGCCAATCCTTGTTCCAAACAGTTCTGACTTGGAACATTCTTCGCCGATCTTTGTTCCAAACTGTTTCGACTTGGAACATTCTTTCCCGATCTTTGTTCCAAAAAATGCGGGTCTCGGTCCGACGAATTTAAACGTAGACTAAAAATACTGAATTTTCACTAAATTTTCAGTCAAAGCTTGAACCTCACGCCAAAAATCGCTATGATAGTTTCTGTTACTAAACAAAAAGACTACATAGAAAGGACCAAATTACTTTTGGATATCATAAAATCTATCATTTTGGGGATCGTTGAAGGAATCACTGAATTTCTTCCAATCAGTTCTACCGGTCACCTGGTTCTCGTTGATGAATTCATCAAAATGCAACAGCCTAAACAATTCACCGATATGTTCAATGTGGTGATCCAGCTGGGAGCGATCTTAGCTGTTGTCGTCCTTTATTTTCACAAACTCAACCCGCTCTCCCCTAAGAAAAATGGGCTGGAAAAGAAAAACACCTGGGTTTTGTGGCTCAAAGTAATCGTCGCTGTCTTGCCGTCTGTCATTATCGGTTTGCCGCTGAATGACTGGATGGACGCTCACTTGATGAATTGGGCGGTCGTTTCGGCTACCTTGATCATTTACGGGATTTTGTTCATTTTAGTAGAAAATCATAACAAACATTCCCGGCGCGATGAGCGTGCTAAATATTCAAATCTCGATACACTGCCCTTCAGCATTGCCCTTTTCATTGGTGCCTTCCAAGTTCTCTCCTTGATCCCAGGGACTTCCCGTTCAGGTGCAACGATCCTCGGTGCAATTTTGATTGGAGCATCACGCTATGTTGGGACTGAATTTTCCTTTTTCCTTGCGATTCCGACGATGTTTGGAGCATCGCTCTTGAAAATTTACAAATTCTTCGCGCACGGCGGTTCCTTAGTTGGTCAACAAGGAATCATCCTGCTGGTGGGTATGGTAGTTTCCTTTGTGGTTGCTTACCTTTCGATCCGCTTCTTGATGAACTACATCAAAAACAACGACTTTAAAGTTTTTGGCTGGTATCGCATCATTTTAGGTGTGATCGTTATCGGTGTCAATCTCTTAATTTTCTAAACAAATAACGCTGAACTGCTACCATCAAGGTAACCATTCAGCGTTATTTTTTTAACTTCACTTCCAAAAATCTGGTACAACTTGGCTTTCAAACTCAAGCAGTTTTCGTTTACGTTCCAGCCCGCCAGCATAACCGGTGAGTGAACCATCGCTTCCAATGATCCGATGGCAAGGAATAAATAACGAGAAGGGATTATGTCCAACCGCGTTTGCTACTGCTCGCGCATATTTTTTACCTGTTGCTGGCCCTTTAACACGAAGCGCCAGCTCTTGATAAGTGATGACCTGACCGAAGCTGACCTGGGAAAGTTTCTCTAAAACAGCCTGGCGAAACTCTGTAGCTTGAAGTTCCAGCGGGACTTGCGGCGCAGACAAGACCTGCCCTGCAAAATACCGGTCTAACCAAGCAGCAGCTATCTTTAAAACCTCATCTGTTTCATTGACGAGTGTCTTTTTGTCTAGCCCCGCAGCATAATGTTTTTGCTGGTCAAACCACGCTCCGACTAAAGCCCTACCGTTGCTTGCCAGCAGCATGCTGCCTAAAGGAGAATGGTAGTTTTGCGTTCTGATCATTTTTTACCTCTATTCAACGTATAGCTGCCGTAACTTTTCTAAATCACTATCTGACAACTTCATCTTATCTTGCAGATAGTTTTCGACCGATCCCGAGATCGTTTGTGCCGTATGGTAGAGTGTTTCAAAGTTATCACCAGCAACTGCCAGGTTAGAATTCAATTGGTCGGCCAGTTCATTAGAATCATCTTGCGTCACAATTGAGTTGATCATGTCATTTGACGCGTTAGAGTAATACAGATTAGTTAAAAGATAATCCTGCAAGATGGACTCTTCTTTAACTTGTAAAGCATTCAAAATCAAAAAGCCGCCCACTCCAGTCCGATCCTTGCCCGCTGCGCAATGAAAAACTAGACTTTGATCCTCTTGATTATTTTTCAATAATAATTGGAACAAATTACGGTAAACATGCTGCGCATGCGGATCAGCCAACATCTGCGCATAGGCTTCATCTACAAACGACAAGTTACTGCTCTTTAATTTCATTGAATCAACGATCCCCAAGTTCTTAAACAGAGATGAGGTGAATGGATAGACGGATAAGTTGTAATATTCTGCTCCCGCCGGTACTTTGTCAGGGAAATACTGCGATTCTGATTCAGAACGCAAATCAACAATGTATTTCAAGCCGTAATCGCCCAAATACTTAACGTCTTCCGGTGCCAATTCTCCTAAATTTCCGCTGCGTAACAATTTACGCCACCGCGTCGTTTGCCCCTTTTTAGTGGGATAACCGCCCATTTCACGAAAATTCACACCAAATTTAAGCTTTAACATCCGCTGATTTTCCACAACAAGTCACCCTTTCAACAACACCCATTTTTCTAAAAACTTTGTTTAAAAAAGGCGGGTCAATTTAGCCCGCCTTCTAATACCCTTCGTTCTTATTTAAGCACAAGGTTAGTTTTCCGTCGAATTCTTTGCTTCTGGTTCAACCTCTTTCGCCTTTGTATTCAGTTCACGAACCGTCAGCCACTCAATGTAGTTCCGGTTGAATTCAGTCACTTCAATTTCCAATAGCCCAATTTCGATTTTGGTCCCTAAAGTGATCTTGTAATTTTCTAATAAGTATCCGGCAATCGTAACAGAGTCAGATTCTTCAAAATACTTATCTTTAAAATGAAAATAGCGTTCAAAATCATAGAGTGTTGTTTTACCAGAAACGTTATAAGATCCATCATCATTGGCGATGATATCGTCCGGTGAAACATCATCCGCTTCATCTTTGACTGTCCCGAAGAGCTCCTCGTATATATCTCGGTCAGTCACAATACCGCTAGTCCCGCCATATTCATCCAAAATCACAATCAACGGTACGTGATTTTTGATCATCTGCTTGAGCAGATTCTGAATTGGGGTCACCTCGGGTGCTGTGCTTAATGTCCGCATCAATTTAGAGACCCGGACGCTGCTGTCGATCCTAGCCTGGTGGACAATGTCATAAATATAAACATAGCCTAAAATCTTATCCTTGTCATTGTTGGCAACGACCGGAAAACGGCTGAATTTTTGCTGTAAATAAAGTTCGATCACGTCATCCACGGTTTGTGTAACGTCTACCACTTCCAGGCTAGTGCGATCGACCATGATATCTTTGGCGACTTTATCATTAAATTCAAAAGCTCGCTGCATGTAAACATAATCGTTGCGATCGATCGATCCGCCGGTCACGGCATTTTTTGAAATATTTAAAATCTCATTTTGTGACAGAACATCTTCATCTTCACCTGCTGGTTTGAAGCCGATCAGCCGCACGATACCTGTTGCTGAAATGTTTAACAACCAGACAAAAGGATAAAAGATAATATGGAAATAGTGCAGCGGTGTGACGATAAACATCATCATCTTCATTGGCATATCAATACTGATGTTCTTAGGCACGATCTCAGTCAAAACCACTTCCAAGTACGTCAGTAAAACAACACCTAAGACCGCACTGATCGAAACTGCAGCAGCATGGTTGATTGGAAGAACTCCAAATAATTCTGTGAAGAGCGTAGTTAATGAATCCGCCCCGATCCAGCCTAAGATGATCCCTGTCAAAGAAACACCTACCTGGGTGGTAGAAAGATATTCGTTCATATTGGTGATCATCTGCAAAGCAAGTTTTAGCTTGCGCTGATTACCAGTCCCGCTCTCTATGGCACTTTCAACTGCACTTTTACGCAATGTGACGATGGCAAATTCTGCCGCAACAAAGAATGCCGCGAAACAAAAGACGATCACAATGGTTATTAAATTTGTGATCATTTGACCACTTGACATTAAGCCATTCCTCATTTCTGATATTCTGAATTTTATCTATAAACCTATGATAGCACCTTTTAGTCAAATTATATATCATCATCTAGCTTATCTAGTTCAAAAAAACTGCTGTCCATTGGCAGCAGTTCTTAGAAAACGGCTAGTTCCTATTTAGCAGGAAGCACACCGCCGTCATATTCTTTTTTGATCCAGTTTTGAGTCTTCTCGGATTGCAAAGCCTTCATCAGTTTCTTGATAGCAGCTTTGTTCTTGTCACCCTTTCGTACTGCAACAATGTTAACGTAAGGTGATGATTTTTTCTCAAGCGCGATGCTGTCTTTAGAAGGATTCAAACCAGCCTGGACGGCGTAGTTAGCGTTAATAACCGTAGCTGCACCTTCATTTGACTGGTACAATTTAGGCATCAATTTTGCTTCGTAGGTATGCTTGAACTTCAAGTTCTTCTTGTTAGTTGCGATATCATCAAAGGTTGCTGTTTCCAAGTTGGTACCCTTCTTGATCGTGATCAAACCGGCATCCTTGAAAATTTGTAGAACACGGCCATAATCAGCGACGTTGCTGGAAACTAGGACCGTTGAATTGTTGGGCAGATCTTTTAAATTCTTATATTTCTTGGAGTAAACACCAATCGGTTCCAAGTGCACACCGCCGGCACTAACAAGTGAGCCGTTGTTCTTCTTATTCCAGTTATTCAAAAATGGAATATGCTGGAAATAATTAGCGTCCAATTCCTTGGAGGCCAAAGCTTTATTGGGCATTACATAATCATCAAAGACTTTGACCTTTAAGTTGACGCCTTCTTTTTTCAACTGTGGTTTAACATGCTCTAAAATCTTAGCATGCGGATTGGCAGATGCACCGACAGTAATTGTGGTCGTTTTGCTGGCAGAGTCTGAACTTGACTTAGAACCGCACCCAACCAATAATAATGCACAAGCAGCAGCAATCGATAATAAACTAACTAAACGTTTCTTTTTCATTTCATTCATCTCCAAATAAATTTTTGTTTTTTAATTACTATCCAAGTTTTTTCATCCTGCGATCTGTTTTTCATTTGCAAATCAGCATGTTTACTAACGTTTATCGACCTTTCTTGTCACCCAATCTCCTAAGAACTGGAAGGCAAAAACGATCAAAACAATGACAACAGTAGCGGCTAAAGTGATCGCATTGTTATATGATTGGAAACCATCGGTATAAGCCAACTGGCCTAAACCGCCAGCACCGATCGCACCAGCCATCGCTGTGTAGCCGATCAATGAGATCGCCGTCACGGTGATGCCTGAAACCAAAGCAGGTAAACTTTCCGGGATCAAAACCTTGCGCAGGACTTTCCAACTGCTGGCGCCCATTGCGTATGCAGCTTCGATCACGCCGCCATCCACATCGTTAAATGCGATCTGGACTAACCGTGCATAAAACGGAGCGGCTGAGACAACTAAAGACGGGATCGCCGCTTTCGCACCGGTGATGGCACCGACAATAACTTGCGTAACTGGCAAGAGAAGCACGATCAGAATAATGAAAGGGATCGAACGAAAGACATTCACGAAAAATCCCACGATCCAATTCAAAATTTTAACCAGTAAGTTATCACTGTCTGCCGTTTGATAGAGCAACAAGCCTAACAAAAGCCCTAAAACCGCAGTGATCACCACAGCGAGTACAGTCATCCATAAAGTTTCCCAAGCAGCTGACCAAACGTTAGGCCAGTTGACATTGCTAAACTGGAAATATGAAGCTAAACCTTGATTAGCCATTGTTGATCACCTTCGTTTCTACCCGCATTTTTCGAAGAAATTCCAAGGCTTCTTCGATTTGTTTTTGATTCCCTAACAGTTGGACATAGAGCGTTCCAATTGCTCCTTGGCTGTCACCTAACTGATGGATCGAACCTTCCAGGATACTCATTGTAATATCAGGAAATTCTCTGATCATCTCAGTTACGATCGGCAACTTGACTTGATCCCCGTGAAATTTCAGCGAAACCACCTTGCCCTGCGGGTATTTCTTGAGCAGATCTGCTGTGACCTGCTGGATATCAGGTGTTTGGCTGGTGTCAACTTCCGAGTTCACAAAACGCTTAGTCAGATCCTTTTGCGGATCATTGAAAACCTGTGAGACAGGTCCCTTTTCGATCAGCTGACCATCTTCCATCACAGCTACCGAGTTGGCTAAACGTCGAATAACATGCATTTCATGGGTAATGATCACGATCGTCAGGTTCATTTCGTTGTTGATATGTTCCAACAGGTCCAACACTTCATCAGTCGTTTGCGGATCTAATGCGCTGGTTGCCTCATCCGAAATTAAAATGTCCGGATCATTGCCTAAGGCCCGCGCGATCCCGACCCGTTGTTTTTGTCCACCAGACAGTTGTGAAGGATATGAATTAATTCGATCTCCTAGACCAACCAACTCAGCCAAGTTTTTAGCTTTTTTGATCCGTTCCGCCTTAGAGAGGCCTGAGAGTTCCATCGGAAACATAATATTTTCCAACACTGTTCTTGACCAGAGCAGATTAAAATGTTGGAAAATCATGCCGATTTTTTTACGTTGGATACGCAGCTGTTTGCCAGCCAAGTTATCCACCCGCTTACCATCGATCAAAACTTCGCCGGCAGTTGGTGTTTCCAGTCCATTCAACATTCGGACCAAAGTACTTTTACCCGCACCGGAAAAACCGACGATTCCATAAACTTCACCACTTTGAATTGTCAGGTCGATATTCTTTACGGCTTTAACTTCGCCTTCTTTGGTTTGGAAGGTTTTTGATATTCCTCTTAACTCGATCATTGACCAATCCTGCTTTCTCACTTGCTAAATTTCTTATCACATCTTGTTAAACGTTAAATCATTGCGTCTGACTTTTTTATGTATAAAAAAAGTTTTCGTCCCCCAAAAAGGACGAAAACCCGTGGTACCACCTTAATTTACCATTACTTTTACAAATAAATGGCCTTATAGCCTTCAACAAAGGCTAGATGATATCGCAATCAGCGGACTGTCAGCTTGCACCAACACTCAACTTCAGAGTTCATCTTCGCTTTTTCTTTTGACCCTTCTTTTCAGCAACCGAAGGTCTCTTTAAATCTACTCGAAAAAACTACTCTTCTCTTCAACGTTTATTATTCTTAATGTCTTTGATATTAAGCGTAATAATTAAGTTTGTCAACTGTTTTTTTATAAGTCGATTAAGGCTTGGTGGCATAATTCTTAATCAAACTAGGGCCTAGGCAAATTACAATTATTTCGATTTAATTGTGGCAACCTGTTCCTTAGCCGTGACTTTGCCTGTTTTTCCCAGCTCGAACTCACCAGCCTCGCCTAATTCCGGCAAGGCAACAATAGTTTCAGTCAACTTGCCAGCATCGATAACAGCCTGCCAATCTGCTTTGACTAACAAGTCTCCTGCAGCAACCTGCTGTCCCTCAGTGACTTGAACGTCAAATGGGACACCTTTCAAGTCAACCGTATCGATCCCCAGATGCAGCAAGATCTCTATTCCGGTTTCTGTCGTAAATCCCAGTGCATGCTTAGTCGGAAAAACTGAGCTGATCGTCCCAGCCGCTGGCGCATAGACTTCATTGCCGCTTGGAAGCAAAACGTAGCCCTCACCCATTGATTTTTGTGCAAAAACTGGATCTTGTGCTTCACTGATCGGTTTAAGTTCACCAGTGGCCACCGCCTGCAATGTTGTCTCCTGCAGTTTAGCTGTCGGCGTGTCAGGATCATTTTCTTGTCCTGTGAGCGAACGGACATTTTTCTCTTTTTCTGCAGCCGCTTCTGCTCTTTCGACAGCCAATTTATCTGTTGGGATCCCCCAGAAATAAGTGACGATAAAGCCCCCGATGTAAGCAGCAAGCAGCCCTAAAACATAAGCCCACCAACGATGATTATCGATCAGCGGGATCAATGGCAAGCCAGAAGGACCAATCGCGATCGCACCAACTTTCCCGATGGCTCCGATCACGGCACCGCCAATCCCGCCACCGATACAAGCAGTAATAAACGGACGGCCCAACGGCAAGGTCACAGCGTAGATCAAGGGTTCGCCGATCCCTAAGATTCCAACTGGTAGAGAGCCTTTGATCATATCGACTAATTTACGATCATGACGCAAGCGCAACCAAAGAGCAGCTGCTGCTCCGACCTGCCCGCCGCCAGCCATCGCTAAGATCGGTAATAACGGTGTGTTGCCTGTCTGACTGATCATTTGCACGTGAATTGGAGTCAAGATCTGATGCAAGCCCAGCATGACCATCGGTAAGAACAAAGCACCTAAAATGAAACCAGAAAATGCTCCGCCGACGTTTAAGATCCAGTTGATCCCGCCGATCAAACCATCTGAAATAAAGCCTGCCAAAGGCATGATCACGAAAAGTTCAGCCAACCCGATCACCAATAGACATATCATTGGTGTCACGATAATGTCAATTGAATCTGGGACCCATTGGTGCAGCTTCTTTTCCAGCACTGACAACAGCCAGACTGCAAAAATCACGCCCAAGATCCCGCCTTGATTAGCGGTCAAGCCAGCACCAGTGAAAAGGTTCTTGATCGGTGCATTGGGGTCCATCCCAGTTAAGAGGATCACTGCCCCGATCACACCGCCAAGTGTCGGCGTTGCTTTCCAGACCCGCGCGGCATTGATCCCAGTATAGATCGGTAGATATGTAAACATACCGGCTTTGATGACGTTCAAAACTAAAGCAATTTGGTTCCAAGTTTCGCCTGTCAAAGTCTTGTTAGTGATCAAGTTCGAAATGATCGCAGCGATCCCGGCGATCAGCCCGGAACCAACGAAGGCTGGGATCATTGGAACGAAGATATTGGCAATATCTTTGAGCAGGGATTTAAACGGCGATTGTTTTTGCTTCTTTTTGGCTTCAGCCTTAACCTCTTTGGCGCGCTCTTCAGCAGCAGTCCGGTTGTTGATCCCTTTTTCACCCGAGTATGCTTCCATCGCTGCCTCAACTTTATTGACCTTGCCAGGGCCAACAACGACTTGGAGCTGCTCATCATTGACAACGCCCAAAACACCGGGGATCTCTTTTAACTTTTGTTCGTCTATTTGGTCATGATCATTGATTTCCAGCCGGATCCGGGTCATACAATTTTCAAAAGATTCAACGTTTTTGACCCCGCCAGAATAACGGTAGATCTGTTCTGCAACTTTTTTTGCATCAAATTCTTCAGCCATCATTCCTTACCTCCTAATCTTGTTTTTCAACTATACTTTGTTTGACAAAACCGTTGGCTGCTTTGAGCCTAGCTTCCGCCTGCTCTTTAGTAGTGTGAGTCTTGATCATCACGATTGCAGTTTTAACGTTCATTTCAGCTGCTTGCAGCGTCTCTTCAGCCTCCTGATAGTTGGCACCACTGGCCTGCATGACGATCCTTTTAGCCCGCTCGACCAGTTTTTCATTTGTGGCTTTGACATCGACCATTAGGTTGTTATAAACCTTACCGATTCCAACCATTGACAGGGTCGACAACATATTCAAGACTAATTTCTGGGCGGTACCTGCTTTCAAGCGCGTCGACCCAGTTAAAAACTCAGGTCCGCAATCAACTTCGATCGCTGTTTGGGCATATTGGGAAATCTCTGCTTTTCGGTTGCAAGCAAGTGAAATCGTCTGCGCCCCAACTTCAGCGGCATATCGCAAGGCTCCGACCACATAGGGGGTCCGGCCGCTTGCAGCGATGCCGACCACAGTATCATGTTCATTTAACTCCAAGGCTTGCAGATCTTGCGGTCCTAAGGTCAATGAGTCTTCGGCTCCTTCGACAGCAACTGTCATTGCGGATGGCCCGCCTGCAATCAGCCCGATCACCATCTCGGGTGAAACACCGAAGGTCGGCACGCATTCTGCCGCGTCCAAAACGCCCAATCGCCCGCTTGTACCAGCACCTAAGTAGATCAAACGACCTCCTTGGTTAAATGAAGCCACGATCCTCTCCACTGCCTGCGTGATCTGCGGCAGCGCCTGCGCTACATTAGGGGCAACTTCCTGGTCGCCGGCATTCATCAGCTGCGCTTGGGCCTCTACGGAGAGTTCATCCAAATGCATTGTTGCATCATTTCGTTTTTCAGTAGTTAAACCACTCAAATCTACTTTCATTCGTTTTACCCTTTCTGCACTAATATTTTGAGTAAAGTTTACCATTATTTTTAACAAAATTGAAATAAATTCACTTTCCATGAATATAATAAGCTAAATACTGAAACAAAGTTTCTTGAATAAAGTTCACCCGGCTCCTGGCACAAGTGATTTTGCCCAGCAAAAAAGCACATGCTGGACTTAACAAACATGTACTTTGATTGATTTTCTAAATTGTCATTGTGCTTCTTGATTCCATTCTTCCACTAAGCGCCGAGATTCCCGCAAATTAGCCACAACCTCACTGTGATAACGGGCGACATATGTGAATAGCAGGATATCCGCCACAAAAAATTCCGACATCAAGGAAGTCGATGCTCCCGGTCTGATCGGAGATTCGCCGATCTTTTGTGTTTCTAAAACATAATCAGCCAAGCCTGCACCGCGAGAGTGTGGTGTTGCCGTCAACAAGACCGTGGTCACTTGTTTTTTATGCGCTGCAGCAAATAGAGCTAGGATCTCTTTAGTCTCACCGCTAGTTGAGATCAAGACTAGAAGATCTTCATCACTACCGGCTGCTAAACTTGTGACCGCCAAATGCAGATCATTGTTCACTTGCGCCATGACCCCGATCCGGCTAAGTTTTTGGTAAATATCTTGTGCAACTAGATACGAAGAGACCAATCCAAACAGCTGGACCTTAGGGGCACGATGAATTAAAGTTACAACCTGCTCAACGGTCTGATCATCTAGCTGTTTGGCGGTGATCTTCAGTGCATTATCAAAGTGCAGCTGGAGTTTAGCACTGACCTGGGCAGCACTTTCGCCTGGTTCGATCTCCGCGTATTCTTGAGCTTGTGCTTCCTGCAAGGCTGCCGAAAGCCGCAGTTTTAAATCAGAATACCCGTTAAGTCCCAGGCGGCGACAAAAACGGACAACCGTGGCTGCTGAAACGTGACATTCCTGCGCGAGACTCTGAACCGAAAATTGCATAACCTTTGCCGGCTGAGCCAAAATATAGTCGCACAGCCCCTGCTCTTTTTTACTCAACGCTTCCTTGTTATGCTGGATCAACACCAAGATATTTTCCATCAGATTTCCTTCTATCCAAGCTGCCGCTATTTTTTGTCTGTTGCTTCCTGATCTTGGGCAGCCGCATTTTCTTGAATGACTGTCAATAGTTCCTGGATCTTGGTGTTGACCGTCGCTAGATATTGTTCTGTTTGTTCATTTAACTGCTCCACTGAACAAATCTCATCGATCCGCAATCCGGATGCATTGACTTGTGGTGATTCAACGATCAAATTGACCTTGACCTCAACTTCATTTTCCGGCTCGGCAAAAAAATTATCCACCTGTTTGATATTGGCGAAAGGCAGGTTGATGATCCCACTTTCCAAGTAAATCAGGACAGGTTCATCCTTAGTCGTTAATAAGATCCGGCTCTGCGCTAATTTTCCCGCATTAACAAGGTCTTGAAAGTTATGACACAAGAGCTGGACTAATTTTTCACCTTCCTGCTCAAATTTATCCACTGGTGCTTCAACTTGTTTGATCTCATATTGTTCATTAGTAACTGATTCTAGATAGTCATTGACTGTAATTTGCATGAATTAAATCCCCATCCTCAAAGAAATACTAGCAAATATTGTACTTGAAATTTAGCAAAAAGCAAAGCGCGCTTGGAATTTTGTCCAAATATTTTTACAACAACCTAGGCTTTGCGCGCAACGATTGAAAAAGTCAGCGGGATCTGCGGATATTTAGCCGGCATCTTCCATTCGTCTTTTCTTGGATCATATTCCAACATCGGTAACGCTTTCCAATCAGTTGTCCGTTCTTCTCCTAAGCTTTCGATCGTTAGCCCAGCATCCCGCAAGACTGTCACGATTTCTTGAAAATCATGGGCCCAATTATGGTTATGCTGATGGGCTAACTTTCCTTGTTCTTGGTTTTGATCATTAACTTGATATGAAGTTTCGGCTTCATAATCAACTTCAGTTCCGCCAAAATAATCCTGTTTAATTGCTAAGCCATCGTTATCCAGGGCAAATAACAGCGGGTGATTGTCCCGGATCATGAAAACACCGTTTGGTGCGAGCAGGTCAGCAATCGATTGCGCCCAGTCTTTCAGATTCGGCAGCCAGGTGATCGTTCCGGCAGAAGTCACGATGACATCGAATTGCCCCAACTTACTGCTCAAAGCGGCTGAGGCATAGCGTGCATCTGCTTCAATGTATTTAATTTGAGCACCTGCTTGTTGGGCCAAATTCTTGGCATACTTTAGAGAATTCGGGGAAAAATCAAGGCCATGGACCCCAGCAGCACCTAAACGCCACCAACTTAAGGTATCGGTTCCAATATGACATTGCAGATGCAATAAGCGTTGTCCTGCCACAGAATTTCCCGGTAAATATGGTGCCAAAACGGCCAGATCTCGTTTGACCGTGCCGGTGATCGCAGTGGGATCGGCCATAAAATTGGTCAAATCACCATAACTGCCGCCAGCATGAGCATCTGCTCGGTCTTCCCAACTTTTCAAATTATCACTCAGTGCTTGTTTGTTATCCATTTAATGTTTGCTCCTCAATTTCATCTCGAAGGCTTTTCTCGCCAACATTTTATAAAGCCTGATATTATGGTGAATTCAATTTTTTCACTATCTAATAGCCAAGATTGCCATGTTAGGCAATACAATGTCAGAGCATCACTTACAACAATCAACATTTAAGCATGCTGCTCTTTTTCTTAATTCAGTGTAGCTTATTTTCTCTATTTCTTTCAAACATTTACTTGCTTTTTTATTCAGCCTGGCGAAATATTCTTGACTACAAGAAGGCAAAAAAGCACAAATTAAGGTGCTAGGTACTGAATCCTAGCATTTAATTTGTGCTTACGCGTGGTAGTAAATGATATTTTTTAATGTTTCAGCCGCTCCTTTTTTGCCGGTCTTTTCTTCATAATACTGAGTAAACCGGGGATCGTTAACATATAGATCCGCCAAGCCTTTGTGAGCGCTGGAACTATACAATCCCTTAGGCCAGACTGATAATAACCACTCTTTGTGCAATTCAAATAGATGTTTGGCTTGTTCATCCTTTAAATTTGTTGTGCCCGTGAGCTGTTTCAAAATAACTAAAAGTTGTTCTTCTAAATCTTTTATATTTGCTACATCTGCCTCAGATAAGCCTTTAATTTTTTTATTACTGCTATCTATAGTTTCTTCCCCATATTTTTTCCGAATTTCTTTTCCATATTGCAATTCATTTTTTTCAATTGTCTCGGCTTTAAAAGCCGCAAACTTCTCTGCATCACTCATAGCAGCTGCTCCTTTCATAGTCGCAAGTGTTTGGTCTAAACTTGTCAACAAAACCTCTAAACGTCTCTGTTCATTTGAAATTTGTTCTCGCTGTTTCATTAAGGCTTGATACTGTGTTTCTTCAGGAGCGTCTAAGATCTCTTTAATTCGATCTAATGGCAAATCAAAAAGTTTAAAAAACATAATTTTTTGTAACCGGTCCACTTCTTCTTGCCCATAATAACGATAATTATTTTTAAAGTCTCGTTCAGACTTTAACAGCTCTATCTGATCGTAAAAGCGCAAAGTTCGACTTGAAATACCCGCTAGTTTTGCCAGCTCAGTAATTGAATAGGGCATTTTTATTTCACCTCCTTGCTTACAAAGCTAAGTATAAACGTTAACATTACGTCAAGGTCAAATGGCTAACACAATATTTCTAAAAATAATTATTCCGTTACTCTTGCAGCTATGCTTTTAATGTGATTTAACACAAAACTGAATTTTATTTGCCACCACTGTCTTGTTCAATATTTTCTTGAGATACCACATCATTGTAATAATTACCCCATGCCTCAATTGCGTTAATTACCGGTATCAACGTTATTCCGAAGTCTGTTAGTTTATAGTCCGTTTTTGGCGGCATTACTGGATAAATTGTTTTTTCGATTATTTTGTCATCTTCCAATTCTTTTAACTGCAAAGCCAGCATCCTGCGCGAACAATTTTTTAATTGTCGCTGCAACTCCCCAAAATGACAAATGTCATTCTGGATAAGATAATTTGAACTACCACCCTTTAAAAAGGGTGGATTCTGGGAACACAGTAAACTTGTCAGTTAGAGTTCTCTAAAAAGATAGCGGTCACTGCTATTTACCAAGGTACGTCCCGTGCCTTACTTTTTTTATAGTCACTAATTTAGACTAGTGCTTTAATTGATGTGATTTGCGCTAGTCCACGTTGGAGGATATTCTGACTAGCATTAATGTCACGGTCTAAGTGAGTGCCGCAAGTCGGGCATTGCCACTCACGGACGGCTAACCATTCATGCTGACTTAGACCGTCAAATTGGTGGTTTTTCTGACCACAAGCACTGCATATCCTGCTGGTGTATTTCGGGTCAACCATGATTAGTTGCTTGCCATACCAGTCGCATTT
>NZ_BFFP01000041.1 GCF_003864415.1 Ligilactobacillus salitolerans | reverse complement strand
AAAAGAAATGGAAAAATCTATCGCCTGAAGCTAGAACGAAAATGCGTGGTCAAAAACTAGCACCATTATTCACTGACTTTTGGCAGTGTTTGTCTGAATTACCAGCTTTACCAAAATCAATGCTGGGCAAAGCAATAAAATATGCTGACGGTCAAAGAGATGCGATCGACAAGTTGTTACAATATGGGGCTTTCGATCTTTCTAACAACACTTGTGAACAAGCGATAAAATCACTGATCATTGACCGGAAAAACTTTTTGTTTAGTACCAGCATAGCTGGCGCAAAAGCTAACGCAATTTGGTTGACATTGATTGAAAGTGCAAAAGCCAACGGCTTGGACCCATCGCAGTACCTTTATAATATTCTGACGGCACTCTCCCAAGCAGATTCGCTATGTGAAGCTGAGCTGAGGCGTTATTTGCCATGGAATCAAACGAAAACGTTAAAAAATGCCGCTGCGTAAGCAGCCTGAAAAAGAGGTGTAAAGTTCATTGCGAACTTTGCACCTCTTTTTCAGCGGAAATCATTCTTGATTTAAACCAGACAGATCGAACTTAGAGACTTAGACGTCTGTTGTGCACTGCTTACGAAACAACTTACGCCCCTGCAAAAAAAGAACCCCCTTTTGTCTGACTCCGTGTCAAAAAGGGGTTCCGATCTTATTTATCACAAAACTTATGTTACTGAAAAATTTCAAAATAACGTTTCTCTATTTCAGCCGCTGAGTATCCAAGATCCCGTACACCTAACTTCAAGACCATTCTCCAAGCATGGAGCAGTGCTGATGTTTGGTGCTTAAAATAAGCATTGTATAGTTGCTGATTTATAATTAAATACAAGCTGTTGAAAGATTTGCTTTGCCACTTCTCTTGCATCTGCTTGATTTCTTCTTGTGTAATTAAAAATCGGTCGATCATATTATGACTGCTAGCAACTAGCAGAAACTTCATAAGAACGTCACAATACTGGTCTAGCACAGCTGATCCAGAACCATTTGCTTTTATCAGCCAAAATTTATTAAATGACAAACTAAGGTCGGCATATAAAGCAGCCGAACGCTCTTTTTCTGAAAAGTCAGCCAACGGGATCACTGGTCGCTCAGTATTCCGACGGGCACAAATGCTCATCTCGTTAATTTTCATAAAATACTTCTTCCTTAATCAAAGTATCTGGGGTCAACTTTGATTTCCAAAATATTTAAATTATTTAGGTACCATTCACGGATAAAATCGTATTGGAACAGCAAGTCAAACCACGACAATTCCTCGTTTTTATCCTTAACATTGATCCCCCATTCATCCTGGCTGCCATCGCCTGAGAGCGTTTCGGGTCCAAATGTCACAACTAGATCAGAAGTTAATTCCAACAAAGCCTCACCATTTACCCCTGCTTCCAACATATAACCTGCCTTAGAAGCAGCCACAAACAACTTGTCCAGCGCTTGAACCGGCATCTCTGGCTTGATGATCCGATAATATGTTGAATTCGACTGATCTAAGATGTTGAAATCAACATCATATCCAAAGTCCTCTTTAAAGAGGCTGGCAATTTTGATCAGCAGCAACGCAAATTTTCTGACAACTGGATACTTAAACTTTTCTTGATAGTTCACAACCAGCAAAGAGGTCACTGCGGCAGCATTGATCCGCAAGATATGTCTAGAAAAATTCAAGTAAAATAGACGATTATTGGTTTGCTTTTCAACATAATAAGCACCATTTTCATTTGCTTGATCAACTTCAAAAACAAAGTACCCTTCCGCATTCAAACCAGGAAATTCGTGGTAGAGCTCATGTTTTTGCTGGCTGGATTGTAAAATTAACTGTTCATTATCGTGCTGCTGTAAAAGCCTGCTTAAAAATATCAAATAAAAGTCAGCTTGACTGTACTGTTGAGGGAAAACCAAAAATGAAGAGTCCAACTGATAATTTATCAGCCTCAAGGTTGCTTCCTCAAGTTCCTGCGGATCATCTGTATTGATCAGTGTATCTAGGAGTTGCGTAAAGCCAATACCATTCTGTAAACTATCCTTGAGTTGATCATTAAAGTGAAGCAACCGTGCAGTCGTACTGATTGCCTTGGCTGTTTCAATATTCGTCGTAGTGCCATCTGGTTGGAAAATAACTGTTTTTTCATCATTATTCATCTGCACTCACCTGCTCTCTAGTAGCAATCAGGTTTGCGATGTAATCACGATATAAAGCGTCATTTTGCTTTTCAAAATTCTCAAAGTTGCCAAATTTAGCTACAATACTCTGCTTTTCATATCCCAGCAAAGTATCCTCTTTTGAGAGTTCCAAAATTCGATTTTCATTTTGTCGGATCTCTTGATAAGCATTGTTTGCATCCTCATCAATATCAGTCAATTGTGATAGACGGTCCACCAGCTGCTGTTTTTCTTCCCGCTGTTTTCCGGCTTCCCAAGGCATAACTTTTTCGGATGAAGTACGCTTGATTTGTTCCCTAAGCTCTGCTTTTTGCTGGTCACGCTCATCCTGTGAATCGATCAATTCTTGCAATTTATCATTTTGTACTGATAATTGCTCGATTTTCGAACTATTTAATCTTTTTTGACTGCTTTCCAATTCGAAAGTTCGTCTTAATTTTTTGTATTCGATTTCATCGAAATTAAATTTTACATTTAAAACATCTAAGTTCCCAAAAAGTCGGCGTCCCCACCAATTTCCGAAGAAGAACTGATACTTTCCCGTACCAACTTCCTCGAAATAGAAAAAAGGATACCTGGAACGCAAAAAAGTAATCAACTTTTCACTAAGAAATGAGCTTAATTCATCTGCCAAGTCTTCAACCAGCATTTCATTACTAGGATCACCCGAAATATGTCGCGCTTGTTGAATTTCTCGCGCATATTTTTCCGAGTTGATCAGTCGATAAACTAGTCGGTCATCCTGCTCTTCAAGTGCACGGTGCAATGTTGCCAGATAATGGCTCTTATTAGCCACCGCCTGAATAACTGTTGCTGTTGCTGTGTCATGGTCTGTCAATTCAAATTCACTTGTGCTCACCACGTATATCACCCCTAATTAGTGATGCAATAGTTGACATCACACTATTTATAGGTATATTGTGACAAAATTTCAGTAATTACGCAAACATTTAACTAAATTTTTAGACAAGAGCTCTCTGATCGCATTCCTAAACGAAGATTTTGCTGCAAACTTTCGATCAGCGGCCTAAAATCAACAATATCCTGAGAACCGGCAGCGTGCCTAATTGCCTGCGCCTTTTCGAAATCATTCCTATTCTGTAGTTCGATTTCGGAAACCACTCTGACCTTCACTCCCGCAGTTGCTGCCTTTTCTAGCAAATACAGCAAGAAAGCACATCTTTCCATCATCGACAACGACTGCGGCGGGACTGTGGGGATCTGTGATCGCCACAGTATTATTCCGCTTAAATTAGGGTGATCGATCCGGTTGAAGATTTCATTGTAATGTTTTAGGATTTTCGCCCTTTCCCCTAATATGTTTTGATTTTTGGCCCTTTTTAACAAGTGATAAAAAGAGAAGCTGCGTCCATCACTCAAGAAGACCAACTTGTGCTTTCCCAGATTCAGACCCAGCCACTTGTCCTGAATTGGACTGGCTTTTTCAAAAGGCCAACTGCTATAAACTCGCGCACGATATTGCTCTCCAAGCTGATAGATATACAGCACAGTAACTTGATTAAAGCAATGTTCCCAAGGACTAGACAATGGGATGGTGCCGAGACTTGGCAGCAAAAGAATACTATTTAAAAGCAAAGCCTCGCCTTTTTGTTTGGGCAGTACACAGCACACGCCTGACTTTGAGATGGATTTATTAAAAAACAGGTCTGATTTACACACTTTTTCTTGCTGGACCCTCCGACAATAATATCTATACTGATATAGTGTACCAATAATCGTTTCCCAAGCGAGTCGACTCAGATGATGATGGCTGCGATTCTGAAACTTTTTCAGTGTCAACAAGCTTTTATCTAGCAGCAACGCCTCTGAATCGCTAGGTTGACTAATTTTTAAAATTTCGCGGACCACATTCTGACTCAAAGAAAAGCAGCGCCTAATTTGTTCGACTTGATCTGGCTGAGGAAAAATTCTGACATCACAAAAATCTGCAATTGATTCCATTTAGGTATCTCCTTTGATTTATTAAGTGCTTTCTTCTATAAATACGCAAATTTAGCCAGATTTTTTCTTGAAATTCAAAAATTTTTCTTGAACTCATTAACCAGGTATGAACTGCATAGCATTTTCGTCAATCGATCAGTATCATTTAAGCCACATATATGCTTGTCCCGTTCCCTAGCTCACACATCTTTTGGGGGAATGTCGCTTGGTAAATAATCCGTCTTCCACCTTGTGCTATAATTGAACGCAAGTCTGGCGAGTTTCCAAATAGCTGTGTGACATTACAAATAAATTCCACGGTAAAAACTGTGCTCAAGGAGTGAAGAGAAAGTGAAAAGAACGACTGAAATTGAACTGACAAACATGTGTATTATCAAAAATGGCAATGCTGTTCTTGTGATGAATAAGACAGACTCTGAGTTTGAAAAAAGCCTGACCTTTCCAGGAGGACACGTGGAGCCTGCTGAATCAATTCAAGACTCCGTGATCCGTGAAGTGAAAGAAGAAACAGGTCTTACCATAGAATCGCCCCAACTAAAAAGCTTTGTAAACTTTGACTTAGGTCAGCAAAATAAGGAACTGATCTTTATTTATGAAGCTGAATACAATGCCAAAATTTTGAAGACCCCAGTAAGACAAACCTATGAAGGAAAAGTTTACTGGATCAGCCAAGAACAGCTCAAGCAGCGTCAAATGAATCAGGTAATTAATGCTGTTTACAGTAGTTGGCTTAAAGGTGAGTCAAAAGAGTTATATTTTAGCGTCCAAGATTCTTAAAATTTAACCGATCTAGTCTTTACCCTGCACAGACATTTATCCGCTTCACTCAACTAATATTTTCTGAATTTTTTAAGTCGGCAGCGTAGCCTCAAAAATTTTTTTAGCTGCAAAAAAAGCACAGAATTCCTGCAATTAAGCGAAATTCTGTGCTTCTTTTCTTTATTACATAGCTTACGATTCACGTTTCAGATATTGTCTCTGGTGATTTTTGACACCAGTGAAAACAAACTTCGCCGGATCATTTTCAAAATCAACTTGCAGATCTGCACCATTTTGCAAACTAGCTTGGTATAAATCCTCATATTCAGCCACAGAAACTTTGTGCCGAGCCGCTAAAAATTGTGCAGTTCCTTGATCTGAGGCAATTTCAGCAAAACCCGGCTGCAAAATTCCCGTAAAAAATTCTCCCTGTGCTCCCGATCCATAACTAAACAAGCCAACCTTATCGCCAACTGAAAGTCGACTGCTGTTTTGCAGCAAGGACAGCAGACTAAGATAAAGTGAACCAGTGTATAAGTTGCCAACGTTACGGTTAAATTCACGGGCTGCTTCAAATTGCTGCAGATAATATTCCGCCTTTTCCGGGGAAACTTCATCTAAAACAGTTCTTAAAGCTTTTAATCCCATCTTAGTGTATGGCAAATGAAAAACTAGGGCAGCAAAATCATTAAGTGTACTCTCATTTTGTTGGCAATATTCCGCAAACAAGCGCTCAAAATATTCTAAGTATACATCAGAAGAATATTTTCCCTGAACCCGCGCCTCGGACAGACCTAACGGACGCCAAAAATCCATAATATTTTGTGCCCGATAAACCGGCTCCTCTTCCAAGGACATGATCTGCGGTGAAGCAGCAAGGAGCAGCGCAATTGCACCGCCTCCTTGGGTTGGCTCCCCAGAAGTCTTCAATCCATAGCGCGCAATGTCAGCACCTAATACCAAGGCCTTTTTGTCAGGATGTGCCCGCAAATAATCACGGGCGATCGCTATGCCGGCTGTGGCGCCATAGCACGCCTGTTTCACCTCAAATGCCCGAATATTTTGCGGCAGGCCTAATAAATCGACCAGATACATTGCTGCAGCTTTGGAATTATCGATCCCCGTTTCAGTTCCAAAAATCACCAAACCAATTTCACCTTTATCGGCGTCCGTTAATATCTTGTCAGCAGCACTGCATGCTAACGTCACGGCATCCTGGGAAGGCGGAATCACAGCCATTTTGCTTTGCCCAAGTCCGACTAAATATTTACCAGGTTCCTCATTTCTCGCAACTGCTAGTTCGCTCATGTCAACATATAAGTGCGATGTCGCAAAACCAATTTTATCGATACCAAACTTCATTGATCGTTAACCTCTGTTTCATTCCATTTATCTTGGCAGAAAACTCATTCAGCAAATTTGCTGCCTCACGCGGTAAAATATTTTTACCATGTAATTATACCCTATTTAAGCTTCAACTAGCAAAATTTGCTGGGCATCTGAAGATCCACCTAGTAATAATGCAAAAGCTGCAGCCGTTGCAAGCGTATGAGTTTAGTGTAAACACCCCCAAACTTGTAGTATAATTACTCTAGAATTAGGAGGTGCCTGAAATGAAAGCAATAAAAATGACAGTCTCCGGAATGGTTCAGGGAGTTGGCTTTAGGTATACGTCAAAAATGTTAGCTGACAAGTTAAACGTAGCCGGGATCGTACGAAACCAAATGGACGGTGATGTTTACATTGAAGCGCAAGGCGACTCTGATAACTTAGCCAAGTTTATCGCAGGTATCAAGGATTCTCCTTCACCAGCAGGACGAGTGACAGATGTTAAGATCTCAGAAATTCCTCTGGGAGATTATACCAAGTTTGATGTAGTATACTAGCTTATGTCCCGTGCAGCAGCTGACGTAGTTTCAAGCGTTGGCTGTTTTTTTAGCAAAATTATGTTATGATATTTCTTGTGATTTTACCAAGATGAAAGGAATTAATCATGAAATTTAAGAAAACAACTAAACTTCTACCGCTTTTCGCAGTGCTAACTCTTTTTCTCAGCGGTTGCGTGCAGAGGACCCGAAGCGGCAAACCATACGGCTGGATCTATGATAATCTAGCCGTACCAACACAGCACGCTTTATTTTGGCTTTCCGAGCAGTTAGGCAACAATCTTGGCTGGGCAATTATTTTGATCACCTTTATCGTCAGATTAGTCCTGATGCCCTTGATGTTAAACCAATCCAGGAAGTCAACGATTCAACAAGAAAAAATGGCCACGATTCAGCCTTATCTGACAGATATTCAGAAGCGTTCAAAAGAAGCTTCTTCCCAGGATGAACAAATGGCGATCAATCAAGAAATGATGGCCCTGTATAAGGATAACAACATTTCGATGACTGGCGGGATCGGCTGCTTGCCGCTTTTGATCCAGATGCCGATTTTTGCAGCTTTATATGCTGCTATTCAGTATTCACCGGAACTTTCCAGCTCATTTTTCTATGGGATCAATCTTGGAGACAGAAGCTTCGCCCTCACAGCCTTAACATTTGTGATCTACGCTGTTCAGGGATATCTTTCATTGATCGGACTAACTGCCCAGCAAAAGAAGCAGATGCAGTCAATGTTACTCATCAGCCCGATCATGACCGCTGGTATCACCTATGTTTCTCCAGCAGGTTTAGGTTTATATTTCTTTGTGGGCGGGATCTTTGCTTGCCTCCAAACACTGATGATTTTATTCATGCGGCCGCGGATCAAAAAACAGGTTGCAGAACAGCTAAAACAAAATCCAATTAAAGCGCCGGCTAAGACGATGCCAACTAATAAAAACACATCTCAGCAGCAAAAAAACGATGTTCAGCAGGAAAGACATGCTAAAAATCGTCAACGCAATGCTGGTAAACAGCATCGAAACTAAACTCAGCTAAAAAAATTCGCCTACAGTTAAAAACTGTGGGCGAATTTTTTTAGTGTTTATTATTGCGGCTGGTGATCTGCCTCTTTGCTGGTCTCTATTTGATCTCCAAAGGAACCGAGATTTTGAAAAGAGAGCCCTGACCTTCCGCACTTTCAACCGTAATTTTACCATGATAGCCTTCAAGCAGCCGTTGCGCGATCGAAAGGCCCAAACCATTACCGCCTTTGTCACGACTACGTGCCTTATCAACCCGATAGAAACGGCCAAAAATTTTCTGAACATCATTTTCCGGAATACCAGTACCGAAATCCTGAACAACTAATTCTGCATAGCGTCCCGTCTTGGAGAGCGCCACATACACTTCTTTTTTGTCCTGTGAATACTTGACCGCATTATCCATTAGGATCACAATGATCTGCTCAAGGTGATTTCGATACATTTTAACCACAGTTTCCTTTTTTAAATCATTGTCCAAAATAAAATGGAAATCAGGATGGATCATCTCGAAGTTCGAAAAGACTTGCATGACAACTGCACGAATATCGCTCTTTTCATTGGAAAAATGAAGGTTAACTTGACCTGCGCGAGAAAGATCCAACATCTCCTGGACCAAACTCTGCATTCTTTCAATTTCTTGTAATGAAGCACTGATCGACTCCGCTAAGACTTGCGGATCATCTTTACCCCAACGGTTTAATAGATCCATGTGTCCCTTGATCACCGCAACAGGAGTTCGTAATTCATGTGAAACATCTTCCACAAATTGCAGCTGCTGCTCGATATAACTCTGCATTTGGTCAAGCATATCATTGAAAAGCTCGCTCAATTCTGAAAGCTCATCGTGTTGCGTTAACGGCTGGACCCGTACAGTCTGCAAGGCCTTTTCTTCATCTCCTTGGCTCAATTTACGCATCGCTTCATTCAAAGCCTCGATTGGGCGTAATAGCCAAGAAGATAGTCCTAAGGACAAAAGGATGATCGCAAAACATGCCGTCAACCCAAAGACAACAAAAATTAAGATCAACTGTCCGCGTGTTCGATCATAGTCTTTCAACGTGTTGGTTACTTGGACATAACCGATGACAGAATGGGTAGACTTCGACCGGACTGGGCGGCTGGCGACAAAAACGTGGTTGTGCCCATTATAAACTACAGTGTCTTTATTTGACCCGCTTTTTCTAAAGTGGTAAGGCACGTTGCGTGAAGCAAACACCAAATCACCCGAAAGATCATACACACTGACAGCCAAGTTCTTACGTGCCAGCGAAGTAAAGGTTGAATCAGCATATGGAGCCGGAACATTCCGTCCATTCGCTTCATGCGGCGGCGCAACATCGTAGCTCAGTATCTTTTTTACATGACTAATATCAAGTTCAGAATCCTGCACTTCCAAACGCTCTGAAGCAGTTGAGATCGCATTATAAGAGTAATTTTTCTCTTGGCGCAACAAAATGCTCGAAAAGCTTTGAAATAAAAGGACAGCAAAGATGCCAAAGATCACTAAGACACCCAATCCCATTGCAATCGACCATTTTGTTTTTAGGGATATAAAACGTTTGAGAGCTTTTGGCGCCTTTGGTTCTTTGCCGTTAGCAGCATTATTTGTTGACATTAAGAACGCATGACATAACCAGTTCCACGCACCGTTTGAATATAACTATCCTCACCCGGCCGGTCGATTTTATTACGCAGATATCTGATATAAACGTCAACAACATTAGTCTCGATCTGGGATTCATAGCCCCAAACTTTCTTAAGCAGAACATCACGTGCTAAAACAACGTTCACATTCTCCATTAATGCTAAAAGCAGCTCATATTCACGTTTAGTTAGTTCAATGATCTCATCGCCGCGCCGAACAACACGATTTTCTTTTTCAATCGTCAAATCACGGTAGGTCACCGTAGTTTGTTTAGAGGAGTTTTGTTCGCTTTCTAAATCAATTCGACGCAATAAGGCACGCAATCGTGCCAATAATTCTTCGATAGCGAAAGGCTTAACAATATAATCATCTGCACCATGATCAAGGCCAGAAACTCGGTCGATCACTGAATCGCGGGCAGTCATCATAATGATTGGTGTGTTCTTGACCTGTCGCACCCGACGGCAGACTTCTAAGCCATTTAATTCAGGCAACATCAAATCTAACAGGATCGCATCCCAATCTTCCTGTAAAGCCAAATCAAGGCCTTCACGCCCATTCTTGCAGACTTTGGTGGTATAGCCTTCATGTTGCAGTTCTAATTCAACAAATCGAGAAAGATTTAACTCATCTTCCACAATCAAAATATTACTCATTCGATCGCACTCTCCTAATCTGGTTTCCAGATTTTATTTTGTAATTTTCCAATTCTTTACCAATGCAATTTTAACATTTTATCAGACAAATTTACACAACTATCTTAAAGATACGTTGTAAATATCAGTTGGCATAATTAAGCTTCTCCCAGCGTCAAAAAGAACCTAGCCGCTATATTTGGCAACTAGGTTCTTTGTAAACTTTAATTATTCTTCATGATACCATTCATAATGAAAGATTCCTTCACGATCATTACGTTCATAGGTATGTGCGCCAAAGTAATCACGCTGAGCCTGAATGATGTTAGCCGGCAGTGTCTCTGCCCGGTATTGATCATAGTAGGTGATCGCACTGGTGAAACCAGGAGAGGCAACTCCAGCCTGGACGGCTAAGGCAGCAACGTCACGGACAGCACCTTGATAATTCTCGGCAATATCTTTGAAGTAAGGATCTAGAACTAGATTTTTTAGAGTTGGCTGAGCTTCAAATGCTTCAGTAATTTTTTGCAAGAATTGAGCTCGAATAATACAACCCTCGCGCCAAATTTTAGCTAAATCGCCAAATTTCAAATCCCAGTCGTAATGCTCAGAGGCAACCCGTAATTGCTCAAATCCCTGCGCATAACTCATGATTTTACTGAAATACAAAGCTTTACGAATTTTTTCAATGTATGCTTTTTTATCCAGTTTAGAAGAATCAAATGCAGGCCCATGTAAAGACTGGCTGGCAGTAACCCGTTCATCTTTGAGAGCAGAAATATAACGAGCATATACAGACTCAGTGATCAATGATTGGGGAACACCTAGTTCAAGTGCACTCTGAGAGCTCCACTTACCTGTTCCTTTATTACCTGCCCGATCCAAAATTTTGTCAACGATTGGTTCACCAGAACCCAAGTCATCTTTACGAGTCAAAATATCCGCTGTGATATCGATCAGATAACTGCTCAGTTCGCCTTGTTTCCATTCGTTAAACGTTTCTGAGATCTCTTCAGATGACATATTTAAAACATTGCGCATCAAGTTGTAGCTTTCGGCAATCAACTCCATATCACCATATTCGATCCCATTGTGGACCATCTTAACATAATGACCAGCACCATCTGGTCCGATATAAGTCACGCATGGTTCACCATCTTTAGCCTTAGCAGCGATTTGTTCTAAGATCGGTCCGACAAGATCATAAGCCTCTTTTTGTCCGCCTGGCATCAAAGAAGGACCTTCAAGGGCACCCTTTTCTCCGCCGGAAACACCCATCCCGATAAAGTTGATCCCAGAATCTTCTAGGCTTTTATTTCGTCTGATAGTTTCCTCAAAGAAAGTATTGCCGCCATCGATCAAAACGTCGCCCTTCTCAAGAAAAGGAAGCAGCTGCTTGATCGTTGCATCTGTGGGCTGGCCGGCCTTAACCATCAAGATAATTCTGCGAGGTGTCTGCAAAGATGCAGCAAAATCCTCAATCGTGTAACTTGGTACTAAATTTTTATCTGGGTGGTCTGCAACAGTTTTCTCCGTCTTAGCAGCTGTCCGGTTGAAAATAGCAACGGAATAGCCGCGGCTTTCAATATTTAAAGCCAGGTTCTTACCCATGACAGCCATGCCGATCACACCAATTTGCGGTTTATTCATTAGTTAGCCCTCCTGCTTAATCTGAAATTACATCATTTTAATGATAGCAAAATTTAAAAGCGAAATAAAGCCCATGTTTGAGCCAAAAACATACGGCCCGTCAGAAACGGACCGCTGTTTTGCTAGGATGCTTTAGCATCCTTCTTTTTAATTTTGGGCTTTTCCGTACCGCTAACAGTATTCTTGGTGATTTTAACCTTCTGAATATCATCATGGCTTGGAATATCAAACATGATATCTCTCATTGTTGCTTCGATGATCGAACGCAGTCCACGTGCACCGGTGTTCCGCTCAATTGCCATGTGTGCAATTTCTTGCAAAGCATCTGGCTGGAAACTCAATTCAACTTGATCCAGTTCAAGCAGTTTCTTATATTGCTTGACCAAAGCATTCTTAGGCTCGGTCAAAATACGCATCAAGTCTGCTTCATCCAGTTTTTCCAGAGCAGTCAAGATCGGCAAACGGCCAATAAACTCTGGTATCAAACCAAACTTCAACAAGTCTTCCGGGATGATTTGCTGCATCAAACTCTTGTTTTCGTCAAAGTTCTGATGAGAATTGACCCCGAAACCAATCGTTTTGTCGCCTAGCCGGTTCTTAACCATCGTTTCGATACCGTCAAACGCCCCACCGACGATGAACAAGATGTTCGTTGTATCAATTTGAATAAATTCCTGCTGCGGATGTTTTCTGCCCCCCTGCGGCGGAACATTGGCAGTTGTGCCTTCCAAAATTTTGAGCAGCGCCTGCTGAACACCCTCACCGGAAACATCACGTGTGATTGAAACATTCTCACTCTTTTTCGCGATCTTGTCGATCTCATCGATATATACAATACCGTGTTCTGCACGATCTACATCATAATCGGCATTTTGCAAAAGCTTCAGCAAGATATTTTCAACGTCTTCACCAACATAACCAGCTTCTGTCAGAGTTGTGGCATCAGCAATGGCAAATGGTACATTCAAAATTTTAGCTAGGTTCTGCGCCAGAAAAGTCTTTCCTGACCCAGTTGGTCCAACTAAACAAATATTACTCTTCTGAAGTTCTGTTTCATCATCTTGTGCGTCAAGCAGGGAGTTAACCCGCTTATAATGATTATAAACAGCAACCGCCAAAGTCCTTTTGGCTTCCGACTGACCAATTACATAGTCATCCAGCAACGAAACGATTTCGCGTGGAGTCGGCACTTCACCTAGATCACTTTTTGCCTCAGATTTGGATTCTTCGGCGATGATCGACTGAGCTAAAGCCACACATTCATTACAAATGTAGACACCTGGCCCAGAAATCATACTCTTGACCTGATTTTCTGACTTGCCGCAAAAGGAGCAAGTTACAGGTCCATTATCGTCCATATTTTCGTACATTCAAAATCACCCTTGTTTAATAATTATGCTCATTCTATCAAAACCAGATTAAAAAGGCGAATAGTTGGCCTGACTGATAATTTTCTGTCTGGGCCATATAGTCAAAAAATCACGGCATTCCAACAAGGTCACCGTGATTTTTTCTACTAATTGAAATTATTTCTCGTCTTTTTCGTCTGCTTTACGTGTTTGTTTAGCAGAATCGGCGATTTCATCAACAACTTTGCGAATAGCAATGTCATGTTGCAGCATATCATCAGAAAGAGCTGAACGAACAGCATCTTCTTCTAAGCCGTACTGACCAGCCAAGTCTGAGATTTCTGCCTGAACTTCTTCATCAGAAGCCTTGATATCTTCTGCTTTGACAATTGCTTCTAAGACCAAGTTAGTCTTAACCCGGCGTTCTGCACCTTCCTCAAAACGTTTATGCAAATCGTCTTCGCTTGAACCAGTCAATTGATAGTACATTTCTTCGCTGATCCCTTGTTGCTGCATATTAGACATAAACTGATCAATTTGACGATGAACATCTGAATCGATCATTGCTGCAGGGATCTCACCGATTTTAGCATTATCAACTGCCAAACCAACAGCTTCGTCTTCGATAGCATTCTTAGCTTCGTTAACTTTCTTTTCCTTGAGGTCTTCTTTGATCTTAGCCTTAAGTTCTTCTAAAGTATCAACGTCTTCGTCAACATCTTTAGCAAACTCATCATCAAGTTCAGGTAATTCCTTAGCCTTAACTTCATGGATCTTAGTAGCAAAGACAGCTTCTTTGCCAGCCAGATCTTCAGCTTGATAATCTTCTGGGAATGTGACCTTAACATCAACATCCTCACCAGCCTTGTGATCGATCAATTGATCTTCGAAGCCTGGAATAAACTGACCAGAACCAAGTTCCAAGGAATAGTTGTCTGCTGAGCCGCCGTCAAATGCAACACCATCAACGGTACCCTTATAATCGATAACTACTGTGTCGCCCTTAGCAGCAGGTTCGTCTTCTTTTAAGACAAGTTCTGCTTGTTGTTGACGCTTATCTTCCAGAGCTTTTTCAACGTCAGCCTTCAATACACGCGTTGGATGAGGAGTAACTTCGAGCTCCTTGTATTGACCTAATTCAACTTCAGGTTCAACAGTGACTTTAGCAGTCAAAACCCAAGCGGCATCTTTTTCCATCGATTCAACATCAATTTCAGGCTGATCAACGGGTTTAATTTCACTTTCTTCAACGGCACGTGAATATTCCTCTGGCAAGATTGCATTTAAAGCATCTTGGTATAAGGATTCTTCACCATACATTTTATTGAAAATTTGACGCGGAACCTTCCCCTTACGGAAACCAGGAACATTCAAAGATTTCTTAACACGGTTAAAGGCTGTGTCCAATCCTGCTTTAATTTTTTCAGGCTGAATTTCAAAGGTAAGTTTACCGTTGTTTGTGCCTTCTTCTTTTTCCCATTTTGCAGACATTATTTTCCCTCCGAGCAAATAAGTTTGTATAATTCATGAACTGCATACTAAATTAGTGTAACCTACAAACGCTGAAATGTAAATATTTCAGACTGAAAACTCATTAAAACTCTGCTAAATTTTGCTATTTTTCCCATCAAAGCTCAATTGTGCAGTTTTACATAATCATTTAGTCAAGTGAAAATTATTTTTTTGCTTCTCAATGTTCAGTTTTTCGGTGCACAACAATTCTCTTTAGCCTCCAGACCTGCTAGACCAATCTTAGAAAAAATGGCTATTTTTTTAACTATCTGCTTAATTTCATTTCAAACAAAAAAGAGCTCGAGCATAGCCCGAACCCTTCTTTGAAATGTTGGTCTTAATCGTCAATTTCAGAAACGACACCGGCACCAACAGTACGGCCACCTTCACGAACAGTGAATTTAAGACCTTTTTCGATAGCAACTGGTGAGATCAATTCAACAGTAAATGTTACGTTATCACCAGGCATAACCATTTCAACACCTTCTGGCAATTCAATCACACCTGTAACATCAGTTGTGTGGAAGTAGAATTGTGGACGGTAGTTTGAGAAGAATGGTGTATGACGTCCGCCTTCTTCTTTAGAAAGGACGTAAACTTCACCCTTGAACTTCTTGTGTGTTTGGATCGAACCTGGTTGTGCCAAAACTTGGCCACGAACAACTTGGTCACGATCAACACCACGCAACAAAGCACCAACGTTATCGCCGGCTTCACCAAGATCAAGTGTCTTACGGAACATTTCAACACCTGTAACTGTTGTCTTTTGGATTTCATCCTTCAAACCAACAATTTCAACTTCGTCGCCGACTTTAACTGTACCACGATCGATACGGCCAGAAGCAACTGTACCACGACCTGTAATTGTGAAGACATCTTCAACAGGCATCAAGAATGGCTTGTCTGTAGGACGATCTGGTGTAGGAATGTAATCGTCAACGATATCAAGTAATTCTTCGATGTGTTTCTGTTCTTCTGCATCACCTTGTAATGCTTTAAGGGCAGAACCACGAACAACAGGAATATCGTCGCCAGGGAAGTCATATTCGCTCAAAAGATCGCGAACTTCCATTTCAACCAAGTCAAGCAATTCATCATCATCAACAAGATCAGTCTTGTTCAAGAAGACAACGATGTATTCAACACCAACCTGACGAGCCAACAAGATATGTTCACGAGTCTGAGGCATTGGGCCATCAGTTGCGGCAACAACCAAGATAGCACCATCCATCTGAGCAGCACCAGTGATCATGTTCTTAACGTAATCGGCATGTCCTGGGGCATCAATATGAGCATAATGGCGTTTTTCAGTCTCATATTCAATATGGGAAGTATTGATTGTGATACCACGTTCTTGTTCTTCAGGAGCAGCATCGATTGATGCATAATCCTGGAACTGTGCCAAGCCTTTCTCAGATAAAACTTTTGTGATCGCAGCAGTTAAAGTTGATTTACCATGGTCAACGTGTCCAATAGTACCAATGTTAACATGCGGCTTTGTTCTTTCGTAATGTTCTTTTGCCATTAATACGAACCTCCTGTGATTTTACAAAGAAAACCCGCAATAATTTGCCGATAATCCTTTGATTTTAATTATACTACTTCTTCTAGCGATTTCCAAGCGCGAACAAACACTGAAAACAAACATAGAGAAGAATCCTTGAATTATTATATAGATACAAAATCTGTTTGTAAATACTAAAAAACGAAAAATAACAAAATTATTTGATTTTTCATCTTTTTTGGTCAGGGCGCATCTCCAACACGCTTGCTTCTAACTGACCGGCTAGAGTTTGAAAACGTTGATCCAAGTTCTTACTTTCCTGATCATTCAACAAAATATGGTACCAAACTTCAGGTTGCTGATAAATCACCTCAAATTGAGGATAAAGCAGCATCAATTTGAGCGTCAGCTCATTTAAAAGCTGCTGGGATTCCTGTGGTGAACGAGTATTGTCCTCGATTTGAACAGTGTATTCTTTGAAAAGCCTGGTTTCCTCTAATGCTTGCAGATCACCAGGTACCAATGAGATTTGCTTGCCGATAAAAGGCTGGTACATGATTTCATCTGCCCAATCAAGGCAGCGCAGGTCATTCAAAAGTGAAGAACGGACCAAGGGATGCACATTGGGATCTTTCACAGCTAAACAAGCACCTTCAACAAAATCACCTTTCTGCAATTGTTCCGCTTCCTTAACAATTGCACGCTGCTCTATAGGTGAAACAGCCGCAAGATAGTCAAAGCGCCTTTTTAAAGCAGAAATCTCCTGCTGCTTAGTTCGGTAAAAGTTCTCCATCTCACCAGCAAGTCGTCCATAAAACAAGCGGCTTTCTTCCGGTTTTAAATATGCCTTAATTTGAACTAAAATTTTTTCGACCCACATTCCTTTTCGAGCACAAACAGCCACGTGGATCAAATCAGAAAAGCGAGCATTTTCAGTCAAATAGCTGGTTAAAAACTCCTGACCAACAGTGAACGCCTCGCCATATTTTCCCTGGCCAGCTAAAGCCTGGACTAAGAGATAATTGTTGCGGGCTGTCTTTTTTTGCAGATAGAGCTTGCTTAAGATGTCAAACGCAACGACGTAATTATGCTCAGTTAACGCTTCTTCTGCTTTTTGCTGCATTCTCTTTAATGCTTCTGCCATTGACTGTACCTATTTGGCGGGAGCCGAGTTTTTCTTCTTATAGTGCCGCCGTTGATTGACTTCCATGATGATCGGCAAGATCACTGGATGACGATGAGTCTGTTCGTAGAGAAAATGATTCAGATTTTCACGAATATCCTGCTTCAAACTGCTCCAGTCGAACTCTTTGTTATCTAAATTTTTTTGCACGACCTTAGTCACGATCTCCGCACTTTCGGACATCAAATCACGGCTGGTTTTAACAAAAACGAAACCGCGCGAAGTAATTTTTGGTGTATCAATGATTTTGTGCTTTTTACGGTCAATGGTGACAACTGCAATAAAGATCCCATCATCTGAGAGCACCTTGCGATCACGTAAAACAATGTTGCCAATGTCTCCGATCCCGCTGCCATCGATCATCGTGTTGCCTGCTTCGATCGACGAACCTAAAATCATCTTGTTCTTGGTGTATTCTAGAACATCGCCTTTTTTCAGCAGAAAAATATTTTGCGGTTCGATCCCCACCTGCTCAGCGCACTCGGCATGAGCTACCATTAGACGGTATTCACCTTGAATTGGCACAAGATACTTCGGTTGTAATAAATTGATCATCAGCTGCAAATCGCGCTTGCTGGCATGGCCTGAAGAATTAAACTCGTCAGAGATCGCTTTAACTTCGGCACCAGCCCGATAAATCATATCTCGTGTTTTAGCAACCTTAGTATCCATCGCATGCGACGGTGTCGTCGTAATAAATGCTAGGTCGCCTTCGGTCAAGTCGATGCCTTTATACTTACCGGTTGCCATTCGATAAAGAGACTTCAGAGGCTCGCCTGAACGGCCTGTTTCTAACACGATCAGCTGCTCTGGACGATATTTGCTCATGTTAGCTGGCTTGATCAGAAGGTCTTTTTTCGGCAAATGCAATTTTTTCATTTTGAGCGCCGTATTGACCACTTTTTCCGCATCAAATCCTGTTAGAGTCACCTTGCGGTCATTGGCTGCTGCAGCATCTAATACCTGCTGGACCCGCATTAAATTAGAGGCGACACAAGCAACGATCACTCGTCCTTTGTGATATTCAAATGTTTCGCTAATTAGATCTGCAATTACATGTTCATCAACATTTTCAGTTGGGTTCTCTGCATTAGCAGAATCACTCAACAAAGCCAAAACGCCCTCTTTACCGATCTCAGCTAATCTGCCAAAATCAGTGCGGTAGTTCTCACTGGCAGTTTGATCGAACTTAAAATCTCCAGTATAAACAATATTTCCTTTAAATGTTTTAACAACGACCCCCAATGATTCAGGAACCGAATGAGTGGTACTGAAGAAAGAAATGGTTGCATTATCAAAATCGATCTCGGTCTCAGCGTTTACTACGTGAAAATCATTAAATTTCTTAGCACCGTCTTCATTCTCACAAGCAATTTTTGCCAAGGCGATCGTGATTTCAGAACCAAACACAGGTACATTGAACTCACTCACGAAATATGGCAAAGCACCTATCGCATCAGCATGAGCATGTGTCAAGAAGACACCCACGATTTTCTCAGAATTTTGACGCAGATACTCAAAATCAGGGATCACTGTATCGATCCCAAGTAATTCAGTTTCAGGATATTTCAATCCACAATCTAGAATAAAAATTTCGTCTCTGACTTCCACGACGTACATGTTTTTTCCATTTTCACGCACACCGCCCAGGGCAGAGATTTTAATATCACTCATTTTTTCACCTCACTTAATATTTTTGTTCAACTATCTTAACTAATGTTTGCTGCTGCACCGTATTGGCTGGTAAAATTGGCAGCCTTGGCTGACCGACGAGGATGCCCCGCAGATTTAGCAGCGCTTTAACCGGTGCCGGAGAAGGTAGACTAAATAAAGCTGCAATTTTTGGAGTCAACCTGCGCATGATCTGACCAGCATCTTTGATTTCACCTGCATCCACTTTATCATACATCTGTGCGATTTGCTCTCCCAGAAGATGGCTGGCCACAGAAATAATGCCAGCACCGCCTATGGTTTTTACAACTAATGCATCCTCATCTTCGCCAGAATATACTAGAAAATCTGCAGGAGAATTTTCAATTAACAACGAGAGATCATTTGCGCCAGTACAATTTTTGATCCCAACAATATTAGGATGTTCTGCTAATTTTAAGACTGTCTCAACTTCCATCTTGACCCCTGTTCTGCCAGGAATATTATAAATGATGATCGGAAACTTGCTTGCATCAGCCACCGCTGTAAAATGGGCGATCATTCCCGCTTGATCAGGCTTGTTATAGTAAGGAACAACCACTAAAAGTGCTGCTATCCCAGAAAAAGCTGCAAGTTCCTGTACATTTTCGATAGATGCTTTGGTGCTGTTAGAACCTGCACCAACAATCACTGGGACCCTCTTGTTAACAAGAGCCAGCGTGTGTTTGACCATAAACATTTTCTCTTCATTGGTCAAATTAGGCCCTTCTCCAGTTGTCCCGTTGATCAAAATACCTTGAGTTCCATGATCAAGCAGGTACTCCAATAGGGTCTGCAAAGACTCCGGATCAACTCGATCATCAGAAGTAAAAGGTGTCACCATCGCAGTTATGATCTGTGCTTGCTTTAAAGTTATCCCCATACCACTTCCGCCTTTCATTTTTGCGGCACACGCACTAGGTCCATCTGGTCCAAATACTCTGCAATTTGAACCGAATTCCAAGCAGCGCCCTTTAATAAGTTATCGGAAACACAGTACAAATGAAATGCATTTTTTTGTTCTTCATCTGCACGAACACGCCCAACAAAAGTCTCCTTCTTGCCAGCAGCGTTAACTGCTTGCGGGAAGACTTGGTGCGCTGGATCATCTTCTAAGACCACACCAGGTGCCTGTGCTAAAAGCTCTTGTAATTTCGCTGCGGTTGCCCCATCTTTTTCTAGTTCAAACCAGACCGACTCTGAATGTGCAACAGCAACGGGAACACGAACACAAGTCGCGGTGACTTGCAGATCTTCGTTAGCCATGATCTTTTTGGTCTCATGGATCATCTTCCATTCCTCATGCGTATAGCCGTTTTCTTCAAAGACATCAATTTGAGCTAAGGGATTAAAAGCAATTTGATAATGCTTCTGATCACCGGATACAGGCAAGACCTGCGGAGTATAATCCTTGCCAGCTAAAATAGCTGCAGTTTCGTCATTTAATTCCTGAATCGCGCGGTTACCGGCGCCAGACACAGCTTGCATAGTTGTGACGATCACCTTTTTTAACCCAAATTTTTTCCGTAGAGGTTCAAGTGCC
Organism: Ligilactobacillus salitolerans; assembly: GCF_003864415.1. GTDB lineage: Bacteria > Bacillota > Bacilli > Lactobacillales > Lactobacillaceae > Ligilactobacillus > Ligilactobacillus salitolerans. The sequence continues at coordinate 742 of NZ_BFFP01000041.1, read as the reverse complement.
ACTACCATTTGAATAGTGGAACAGTTAGGATTAGCGATCAAACCGTGATGCTGATACAAGTCGGCCGGATTGACCTCTGGTACTACTAAAGGTACTGCAGGATCCATGCGAAAGGCACTCGTATTATCGATCACAACAGCTCCTCGTTTAACTGCTTCTGGTGCTAATTGTTTTGAGACACCACCGCCAGCAGAAAACAAAGCCAAATCGATGCCTTCAAAAGCCGACGGTTTGGCTTCTTGGACCTGCAAGTCTTTGTCTTTGAACCGTAAAACTTTTCCTGCAGATCTGCTTGAAGCCAATAATTTAACACTTTTAATCGGTAGGGAGGTCTCTTCCAGCATTTTGATCATTCGACCTCCAACTGCACCGGTAGCTCCTACAATTGCAATATTATATCCAGTCACAAGTGTCCCCTCTTCTCTAGTCTTTTAAAGTAACATTATAGCACACTTGTGTCCAACTCGATTTTAAATCCGGCAAAAAGTAAGTGGCCGTTTTTAGTTGGTCACTTTCCTTCTCCCGATTTTGGACGAATTCTGACTAAATGATTGTGAATTAAAAAATTTACTTCTAATCTTCTTGTTTGTATCCTTATCTAGGTAATTTAACTTGTTTTAGACTGTTTCTTTTCTTTGTTGGGAGTGGGGCTTGAGAGCTCTCAAGCCCCACTCCCAACAAAGACTTTATGCCATGTATCTCTTACCGTTAAATTCAACCTTACCAGCTTTCACCCCAACAT
>NZ_BFFP01000040.1 GCF_003864415.1 Ligilactobacillus salitolerans | reverse complement strand
AAATTGATCCGAGCATAAAAAATCAAAAAAATAACTCTTTGTCAGGAAAGGCTTGCCTCCCTCGGCACAGCCTTTCCTAACAAAGAGGAAAAGAAAGACACTGACTTAACAATTGAGAAAAAAAGAAACCCTATCTAAAAGATAGAGTTTCAGAGACCATCAACACTATTTGACGTAGTCCCAAAAGAAGTTAAAGCACAATCAACGAAATGAATTGCCCCTTGGCTGAGTGAATTTTACTCGAGCTGAGGGGCATTTTAGACGAAAAATTCACAGCAGTTGCTGAGCTGATAGCGCTGAAAATTCGTGTTATTATGAAGTGAGTGATTGTTATCAAATGAAAGGGTAGGTGATCATCGTGAGTAACTATATTGAAGATATCCGCAGTAAAGTTGGCAATATGCCGATTATTTTGAACGCTGTTGCTGGAGTTGTTATGAATTCCAACCAGCAGATTTTGCTGCAGGAACGCGCGGACACGCATAATTGGGGGTTGCCAGGCGGTTACATGGAATATGGAGAAACATTTCTGGAAACCTTGCACCGTGAAATGTTGGAAGATTCGGGCTTGAAAGTGGAAGTCGTAGATATGCTGGGGACCTTTGAACAGGGTTTCGTGACTTACCCGAACGGCGACCAGGCTCAGGTTATTACCCGTCTGTACCTGGTTGAGCCAGCCGGCGGCGAGTTGCTTAGGGAACAGACTGATGAAACGCTAAGCCTCCGGTATTTTTCCTTTGATGAATTGCCGCCGCTCTTTAACCAGCAGAATATGGATATGATCAAGGTGACAGCTAAATACTTTCATGAAGAATTTTGAAGGTTCATAGAGTAAAAGTTAGTTTAGAAAGTCAGGTATTTAAAAGAAAATGGTACATACAAAACAGTTAGCTCAGTGGCAAAAAAATATGTATGCTCTCTGGCTAGGAAATTTTGCGACTGGGGCTGGTGCTAGTATGAGTCTCCCCTTTCTCCCTTTATTTGTTGCGACCCTAGGTCATTTCCCCAAATGGGAGCTGACCTTGTATGCGGGATTGGCTTTTTCAAGCACTTTTTTAAGCCAGGCCATTGTTTCGCCGCTCTGGGGGAAGCTCGCGGATAGGACCGGACGCAAGCCAATGTTATTGCGGGCTTCGATCGGGATGACGATCACCGCAACGTTGACGGGATTTTCGACCAATGTCTGGATGCTGATCGGATTGCGCTTGATCCAAGGGGCTTTTTCCGGCTACATCAACAATGCTAACGCTCTGATCGCTAGTGAGGTTCCGCGCCAGCATAGCGGTAAGGCGATGGGGACCTTAACGACCGGGGCTGTCGGAGGACAGTTGATCGGTCCAATTTTTGGCGGCGCGATCGCTGGTGCTTTTGGTTACCGGATCCCGTTCTTTATTTTCGGGGGACTGATGGTCGTTGCCAGCCTAGTTACCTTTTTTGGGGTCAAGGAAAACTTCAAACCCGTTAAGGCTGCAGGCGGTCAGGGAATGCGGGCGGCTTTTGTCGGCATTAAAAAGGTGCACATTGTCTGGGCGATGTTTATTTCCTCGATGCTGATCCAAGCAGCTACGAATTCGATCAACCCGATCATCAGTCTTTTCGTCCGGCAGTTGATGCATGGTCGGGGCAATGTTGCCTTTGTCAGTGGGGTCGTTGCCGCCCTGCCTGGGATCGCGACTCTACTGGCGGCGTCTCGTTTAGGACAATTGAGTGACCATATTGGTGCTCAAAAGGTACTGCTTTCCGGCTTAGCGCTCTCTGGGTTACTATTTTTCCCAATGTATTTCGTCCAAACGGTCGTCGTTTTAGGCGTGCTCCGCTTTTTTGTCGGGATCGCCGATGCTGCTTTGATGCCGGTCACACAAACGGTGATGTCATTAAACACGCCGCCGCAGGCAGTCAGCCGGATCTTTAGTTATAACCAGTCTTTTCAAGCCATTGGCTCAGTCATTGGACCATTGCTGGCTTCAGGAGTGGCGGGTATCTTGGATTATCGTTATGTCTTTTTGATGACGACGCTGCTAGTCTTGATCAACCTGGGCGTAGTTATTTGGGCTTACCATCAAGATCGTTAAGAGCAAAGCGAGGTGTCGAGGATGAAGAAAAAACTGCTATTATTTGATGTTGATGGAACTTTGGTCGACAGTTATCCAAATTATGCTGGGCTGATGCGAGAAATATTGCCGCAGTTTGGGATCGAGCCTGCTCCAGCTCGGCTCAAACGTGCCTTCACCATGACTGTTGAGCAGGAAATCGAATATTTGCAACTGCCGCCAGCACGCCTGCGTGAATGGTTTGCCGCCTATGACCAGGCCGCTGCTCGCCGTAAAAATGAGCCAGAGGCTTATCCGCAGATCGACAGTATGTTTGAAGAACTAATCACGCTGCCCAACCTTAAACTTGGAATCGTGACATCGCGTAATCGGGAGGATGTCGCCCGCAAGTTAGCTTCTTTTTGGTAGTATAGTCACATGACCGTGGTAGTAACCTCCGATGATACTGAATTTCCTAAACCAGCCGGCCAACCGCTGGAATATGCGCTGGCAAAGTGCGACTGCCAACCAGAAGAGACGCTCTATATCGGTGATGCTGACACCGATGAGACGGCTGCGTTTAATGCTGGCGTCGAATTTGCCGGTGCACTTTGGGGCAGTGGGGAAACGAAAAATTTTAAGCAGCCGTCACTGTTGTTGGCGAGCCCATTGGACGTCAAAAGACTCGTTTGAAAAGGGTTAAGCATAATTTGGTAGAATATATTGGTTAAAATCTAAAAAAACCTATTGACATCACCATGTTATATATTAGAAAATGGTTGTATTAAAGTTAAAGAAGAATTAAAACTGCTGGCAATAAGGGAGATCATGCTAATGACAAAAGCAAAAGAGTACATAACAACGATCAAGGAAGATATTAAACACCGTGATCCGGATCAAAGCGAGTTCCAAGAAGCAGCTTTTGCGGTCTTGGATTCATTGGAACCAGTTTTAGAGCAGCACCCAGAATATATCGCTGCTAACCTGCTGGCTAGGATCGTGGAACCGGAACGTGTGCTCCAATTTCGTGTCCCATGGCAGGATGATGCGGGTAACTACCAGGTTAATCGCGGTTTTCGCGTGCAATTTAACTCTGCCATTGGACCTTACAAGGGTGGTTTACGTTTCCACCCCAGTGTTAATTTGAGTACCGTCAAGTTTTTGGGCTTTGAACAAATCTTCAAAAATAGTCTGACTGGGTTGCCGATCGGCGGCGGTAAAGGCGGCAGCGACTTTGATCCCAAAGGTAAATCGGATAATGAAATCATGCGTTTTTGTCAGAGTTTCATGACTGAACTTGCGCGTCATATCGGGCCGGACTTGGATGTTCCTGCCGGCGATATTGGTGTTGGCGGACGTGAAGTTGGCTACCTGTTTGGCGCCTATAAGCGGTTGCGCGGTTTTCAAAATGGCGTCTTAACTGGTAAGGGCTTGACCTTTGGCGGCAGCGCAGCGCGGACAGAAGCAACGGGTTATGGTTTATTGTATTACACCCAAGCGATGCTGCACGCACACGAGGATAAGTTGCAGAGCAAGAAGATCAAGATCTCCGGCTCAGGTAACGTGGCAATTTATGCCTTACAAAAGGCAGCCGAACTGGGAGCTACAGTTCTAACAGTCTCTGATTCAAACGGGTATGTCTATGATCCAACGGGGATCGATACCGCTCAGGTCCAACAAATCAAGGAAATTGAACGCGGACGGATCGCAGACTATGCCCAGCGGGTAAAAACGGCTGAATACCACACGGGTTCTGTCTGGGATCTTGACATTGACTATGACATCGCATTACCATGCGCCACCCAAAACGAGATCAGTGAGGCCCAAGCTCAAGCAATGGTTGCCCAGCATGTTTCCTATGTTGCTGAAGGAGCTAATATGCCCAGCCAACCGGAGGCTGTGCAAGTTTACCACGAAAATGGTATTTTCTACGGACCGGCCAAGGCTGCCAATGCCGGCGGAGTCGCAGTTTCGGCGTTAGAAATGAGTCAGAATAGCGAACGGCTCTCCTGGGATTTCCGCCAGGTCAACGATGACTTGGAAAACATTATGCATGATATTTTTACTAAATCAGAAGAATCCGCTAAACGCTACGGCTTAGACCATGATTATCAGGCCGGGGCTAATATCGCAGGCTTTGAAAAAGTGGCTCAAGCCATGATGGCACAAGGATTAGTTTAGATTTGAAAGTCAGTGAATTATTTTTTTGAAATGCTCCCTCTCAAGGATACAAGCTATATGATAAAAGCTTGCCTACTTGAGAGGGAGTTTTCGTAGGGACGAAAATATCAGGTTATTGAAAGTAAGGACCCATTAAAAATAGTAAAAAAATAATTTTTGTGAGATAATAATAGTTACAGAATGCACAAACAAATATAGCGAAGTAGATGAATGTTATGAATAGTAAAATTTTATCTTTTTTAACTGGGTTACTAGCGATTTTTGCGGCTATTTTAATTCTCATGGTTGGGAACTACCAACAGAAAGTAAAGCAGGCAGAGAATGAATTCACATTAAGCAATGATTTTTATCCTATACAAATTCCTAAAATATATGGCAATGGCGGAGAATATAGAGAGCAAATAAAAGATTTAAATTGGGTAGCAAACAAAACAGGGATCAATTATTTAAAACGGCAGAGATTTATTGGCTGGAAGATGAAAAATAACAAAATTGATTATAATAAACCTGTACAAAGCATAGAGTTTCAAATGTATACAGTAAAGGCAACAAAAATAATGAAAAATTTTGGGGATAAACCCCAACTTATATCAAAAGAAACAAAGAATATTGGTACCCACTTACCAGGACACTCAGTTCGGTTAATCCCGATAAAAAATACTGTAGTGAATAGTCAGTCTAGAGAAGGAACTTTTTTTTTAGAAACTAAAGACAGACAAAAAATACAAAGGTTTATTGAGCTACTAGTACTTCGTTTAAATAAACGAAGTAACCAGAAGTTGCAAAAGTCAGATTTTAAATTAGTTGATCAGAATAACATTGAAAAGGTTAATTTCAATGGACCAGACCAATTAAGCTTATTAGCTAAGGTTATTCTCGCCTTTTTAGTTATTTTCTTGATTATGTACCAACTATCTAATTCAAAGAAACTAGCAATTTATAAGTTGAATGGATTCTCAATTTATAAATCCTTTATGCGGTCATCTGGGAAAATGTGGTTAGGTTCTATGTCAGCTATTTTTTTAATAGATTTGCTTTGTTGGAACTTCGGAAAATTGAGATGGGGGCTTGAAACTTTTCTCGGTCAGATCGGTACATTTATAGCTATTCCACTAATTAGTTTTACGTTAATTGAAATGTTGCAAGAAATGAGTTTTACAAATCAGATCAATAGCAAAGATTACAATCGCTTTAACTTTATTATTTTATATTGTATTAAAGGAGCGGCATTAGTTTTATGCTTCTTTTCGTTGGTCCCTTTGGCACAATTGTCAACGGGAGCTTACACAAATGCCATACAAGCAAATGGAAATTCGAAGCAAAATAAATATGGTGTTTTTTATCCGACGCAGATTGGAAATAATTTGGAACAGCACACTTTAGAAGATGGACAAAAACTGGATGATTTAATGTATCCGTCTTTAAATAAGAAAGGAGCAATAATAATTGACGACAGTGATATTCATCAAAAAATACCAGAAGCAATAAAGTTTGTTAAAGTAAATCCCAATTATTTAAAACTTTACCCTTTATATGACAATACCGGCAAGAAAATTTCTATATCCGAAAAAGATAATTCAATTGTTCTTTGTTTACCAGAATTTAGAAAGAAATACAAAAAGCAGTTAATTAAATATGTACGATATACTGCTAACGATGAGTTGGGATACATACCAAAGGTCAAAGTTTATTTTACCTTACCAGCTAAAAATAGGAACTTTAAAGATATTAATAATGGCTTAGGACTTGATAAAAAAACTCTGTTTATTACAACTAGCAAAAATTCTTCTTTTGTTGAAAGAAATATTATGAATGGGCAAGGTGAAGGCGATGGATTAAAAATACCAATAAAGTCCTCTGTTAATGAAGCGTATAAAATGGCTAAGCCATTACTGACAGAAAATAACTATATCGACAATTATCCGCAACTAGTTAAGTTAAGTGATATTTCAAAGGAACAATTGAAGTTAGATATTGGAAACGTTGTAGCTCAAATTACAGTGATATTAACGGGCTTGGTTATTACGTTTATTCTTATTAGTTATGTAACTTTACTTTTCTTTAAAGTTTTCAAATACAGCATTGTCATAAAAAAAATTAATGGTTTCTCTAGACGTTTAGCATATAAAGAATTGTGGTTACTAACTTTATGCCAATATGTAATTATGCTACTCATAGCGGGTGCTCAAAAAAATATAAACCTAAATACCTTAATTTTGTTATCTTTGACTGTTGTAATAGAGCTTGTAATAAACTTAATTACAATAATAAATCTTGAGAAGAAAAATATAGGAGACGTTCTTAATGGAGAATAGAAAGTTGTTAGAGATTAATGGTTTATATAAGTCGTTTAAAGGAAAAAACGTATTCGATGATTTTTCGATGTCAATTGAGGAAGACTCCATCACTACAATTTTTGGACCTAGTGGAAGTGGCAAAACAACTATCCTTAATATAATTGGGCTATTAGAAACTTATGATTCGGGAAGCGTTAAATTATTTGGAGAAAAATCACCAAAGGTCAATAGCCGCGAAGCAATGCTCGTTAGAAGAAAAAAGATCGGATATTTATTTCAAAATTTTGGTTTGATAGAAAATAGCACTATCAAAGAAAATTTGGACATTGGGTTACAGTATCAGAAATTAAGTAAAAGAGCAAAAAAAGAAGAAATGATGTCTGCATTGCAGCAGGTGGGTTTGAATAAAGCATTGGATGATCGAGTATATAATCTTTCAGGTGGTGAGCAGCAAAGAGTAGCAATTGCACGTTTGTTAATTAAACCTGCCAAATTAATATTAGCTGATGAACCTACAGGTTCCTTAGATCATGAAAATAGGGATTATATAATGAAAAAGCTTGAGGAAATGAAAGAACAAGGCAAAACTATTTTGATAGTGTCCCATGATCCGGAATTTGAAAAGATAAGTGATTACATTATAACAATTTAAATAGTTGACAAATCCAAAGAAACGTATATTATTAATTTATAAATACAAAATGTTCACAATATCACATAATGTATTTGACTTTAATGATACAAGGGGGAACCTGTATGTCAGTTGTTGGGAAATTTGTTCCATTTATTTTGGGACTTGGTCTTATCGGAGGATTTAGCTCATATTCTGTCAATGCGACTAGCCTCACACTTAATGTTAGAACTCCAAGTAGCGGCAGTGTCACACTAGATAACAATGATAATGTTGTTTCCGCTTCGTCACCAGTGATTTATAATTTAGCTAAAAATGCTGAAGATAGTACTTCTAATTCTCCAGGCTTACAGAGTAGGACGGCTGTTAACATGGCAAATAGTCGCTGGGTTTATTACAGCGACCACCACAATTATATAAATGGTTATAAACAAGGTCATTCTAATTACCTGCATCACAAGCAAAGACATGGGTCATATGCAAAAGTTGGTGGGAGCGGTGACGGTTGGAGATATGCTAGTGCGCAGAAATGGAGCAATTCAAATGGCGCAGGCAAGGGAACATTTGTAGCTAAATATGATGCTCCCTACAATTAAAAATATTCATATTTAGCTTGGAACATTACGAGAATTAAGGAACACATCTTTTACTTTTCCAAGTGTGAATTTTTGGAGGTCTCCAGCATCCGAATATAGACGACGAGACTGACCAAAACAGCGAAAGAAACGTAATAGAAGAACCAGTTTTCGTGACCGATGCTCTTGGACCAGAGGGCGACGTATTCGACAGTCCCACCAAATATTGCCACGGTTAAACCATAAGGCAGGCCCACTCCGAGCGCCCTGATCTCGGTGGGAAACATCTCGGCTTTAACGATGGCATTAATCGAAGTGTAGCCGCTGACGATCAGCAAGCCCGCTAACATCAGCAAAAAAGAGCTGACCGGACTTGAAAAATATTGCAAGCCCAAGAAAATCGGGACGGTCAAAATTGTTCCCAAGATCCCGAACCAGTAGAGGAGAGCTTTACGCCCGATCCGGTCCGAAACGGCTCCGAAAAGCGGCTGAACCAGCATGAAGAGCAGCAAAGCTAAGAAGTTGATCGCAGTCACTGTCCTGCTGGGTAAGCCTAAAGTATTGATCATATATTTTTGCATATAGGTCGTATAAGTATAAAAAGCAATTGTCCCGCCAAAAGTCAGCCCGATCACAGTCATGACCTGAGTCGGGTATTTCATGAGGGCCTTGAGGGAGCCACGGGCATCATGCTCTTTTTTGGCCTGACCCTGAGAAGCTTTTTCAAATTGTTGGGTCTCATCCATGGATAAGCGCAGGTATAAGACCAGCAGCGCACCGAGTGCCCCGACGAAAAAGGGGATCCGCCAGCCCCAAGCCTGAAGCTGAGCCTCATCTAAGAAGAATTGCAGTACGGCTTGAATTGCTAGAGCTGATAACTGACCGCTGATCAGCGTAACGTACTGGAAGGATGCATAGTAACCGCGGCGGTTGGGTGAAGCCATTTCTGAAAGATAGGTGGCTGAGATCCCGTACTCACCGCCCAGAGAAAGACCCTGGACCATTCTGGTTAAAATTAGGATCGTTGGGGCAACAATACCGATCGTTGCATAATTGGGAACGAGGGCGATGATCAATGAACCAGCTGCCATGATCGAGACCGAGACAGTCAAGGCAGCCCTGCGTCCACGAATGTCAGCAAACTTTCCCATGATCAGACTGCCTAAGGGGCGCATCAGAAAGCCGACAGCAAAAACACCAGCTGCACTCAAAAGTTCCGCGGTTTGGTTAGCACTGGGAAAGAAGGATGGGGCAAAGTAGACTGTGAATGAAGCATAAATGTACCAATCGAACCATTCGATCATGTTGCCTAAGGAGCCTTTAACGATGTTGGCAGCAATTTGTTTTTGACTAAAATTTTGCATAACTGATCACCCTTTCTGTTTGAGACAAAGATATTGTTTTTAATTTTAGGCATTCTCAGGGGGATTGTCAATCACTTAAAAGATTTTAACGTTATATTTTCTGACATAAAAAACCGGACCCTGAAGAAGGATCCGGTTTTGTGCTTGTTAACTATCTTGATTACTGGTACTGATTTCTTTGCCAAGTTTGCTTTCTGGGAATGCGGCCAGCATTTCTTGCAACTGAGCTTTGGGTTGATCTGCGCCAAACAAAGGACTGCCTGGTTCTAACATGATCCCGTCAGCTAATGAAGGTAAAATGACTGGATCAAAGCCGAAGTCAGTGACAAGCTGGGCCGCTTGGCGGACGGTCGCGGCATCATCGCCTGCAATAGCGATCGCCTTGCGCTGCCCATCTTTGCCTTGGCCGACTTCGGCGTCTAAGTCATGGTAACCCATGTGGTTGAAGGCCTTGACGACAGTGCTTTCCCCTAAAAATTCTTGAATTAGTTCCGATGAACTGTGCGTGGGTGTCGAAAAGATGTTTTCCTTGCCATCGACCTCCCACCAGTAGTTCATGGCATCTAAGACTAATTTGCCGGCTAAACCTTGGCGTGAAATTGTCTGGTATTTGCCCAACGGCAGGGCTAAGATCACGATCTGAGCTTGACTGGTCAATTCGGCAGCCGTTACGGCCTGGGCACCTGGAGCCAGCACACTGACAGCCAATGCGATCTTGCTAGCGGGTTTAGAGCTGGCGATCAAAGTGGGGTAACCGGCTTGGGTACTCAAGCGTGCGAGCGTAGTCCCCAATTTGCCGGCACCTAGAATTCCAATTACTGGTTTATTCATAGTGGTACTCACCAGATTTCAGCAGCTCCTTGACGCGGGGGATGACTTGAGTGCCATAGAGTTGAATGGTTTTCTCGCGGACTGGGGCTGTTTGTCCCCCGGCACCGTAAATGAAGTCAAAGCGCTTAACACCGACCTTAGTCATTTTGTCGGCGATTTTACGGGCAACGTGCTCTGGTGTACCAACATAGTAAGAACCTTGTTTGACCTCGAAATCGAAGCGTTCCTTAGTCATTTTAGCCCAGCCGCGATCGGAACCGATCCGGTCCATCGAGCGGCGCAGATATTTCCACGCTATCTCATAGGCTTCTTCTGCGCTGTCGGCGATCACACCGTGTGAGTGCATTCCGAGCGGTTTAGCAGGGTGGTTGAACTGGGCGGAAGCCCGTTGATAGAGTTCAACGTAAGGCTTGAAGCGAGCCGGGTCGCCGCCGATAATTGCTAAAATCACCGGAAAGTCGTAGTAGGCAGCCCGGATAATGGAATCTGGGGTACCCCCGACGCCAATATAGGTTTCCAATTGGTGGTCTGCGAGCTTAGGGTAAACTTGGACATCTGTGAGTTTTTGCGTGAATTTTCCCTCCCAGTCGATGGTTCCGCCAGCTAGTAATTTGTTAAAGAGGGCTGTTTTTTCCTCAAATAATTCATCGTAGTTTTCCAGGTCATAACCAAATAAGGGAAATGACTCCGTGAAAGAACCGCGTCCCAGCATGATCTGAGCACGTCCGTTAGAAAGTGCATCGAGGGTCGCAAAACGTTCGTAGACACGGACCGGGTCATCGGAACTTAAAACGGTCACGCCGGAACTCAACTTGATCCGATCAGTCACGGCGGCGATGGCCGCTAGCACCGTCTCCGGACTGGAAATTGCGTATTCCGGCCGGTGGTGTTCTCCTAATGCCAAAACGTCGACTCCAACTTGGTCAGCGAGTTTCGCTTCGGTGACGATCTGTTGGAGTGCCTGCTCATATGAGACTGGTGCGTCAGTTGCCAGATCGTCTGGCACATCGCCAAATGAATCCAAGCCAAAGACTAATTGTTTGTCTGAGGTAGTCATAATTATCTTCCCTTTCCAAAAAGTGTATTTTTAGCATTGCTTACTTTTAGTTAGTGTTTATAAAACATACTCTACTCTGCCGTATCTTGGTCGTCAAGCTCAAATAATTGCAGAAAGTAGTTTTAAGCCAAATTTTGGTAGAATACAGCGGGATATAATATGATTAGTAGATGAAGAAAAATTTTGGGGGTTTGTCGGAATGAAAATTGTTGTTTTAGATGGTTATGCACTAAATCCGGGCGATTTAGATTGGGGAGAATTAGAAAAATTAGGGGAGTGCACGATTTATGACCGGACACCTTTTACTGACACGGCTGAAATCATCCGCAGGATCGGTGATGCGCAGGTCGTCTTAACTAATAAAACTCCGCTTGATGCACAGGTTTTTGCGGCTGTTCCAAATTTGCAATATGTCGGTGTCCTCGCAACCGGCTATAATGTGGTCGACCTGGCTGCGTCTAAAGAGGCTGGGGTCACGGTCACCAATATTCCGACTTACGGGACTGAAGCTGTTGCGCAGTTTACCTTTGCACTGTTATTAGAAATTACCAGTCATGTTGGCTTGCACGATCGTTTAGTGCATGAAGGACGATGGTCTGCCAACCCGGACTTCACTTTCTTTGCCAAACCACTGATGGAACTGCAAGGCAAGACTTTGGGCCTGGTTGGTTTTGGACGGATCGCACAAAAGGTAGCTGAGCTCGGTCATGCGTTTGGGATGAAAGTTATCTTTTATAATCACCGTCCAAAAGAATATTCTCAAGCCTGGCTCAAGCAAGTAGAGCTAGACGAGTTGTTAGCGCAGTCGGACGTGATCAGTCTCCATGTGCCGCAGACTCCTGAGACAACAGAAATGATCGATCACAAAACACTAGCCCAGATGAAAGATACTGCAATTTTGCTGAATACAGCTCGTGGCGGGTTGATTTCTGAGCGAGATGTTGCCGATGCTTTGAATAATGACAAATTAGCGGCAGTCGCCGTTGATGTGGCTGCCCAGGAACCGATCAATGCTGACAGCCCGCTATTGCAGGCAAAAAATTGTTACATCACCCCGCATATTGCGTGGGCTCCGCTAGAAACCAGGGAACGGCTGCTGCAAATCGCGGTCGCGAATTTGCAGGCTTTCTTCGACGGGGCGACAAAAAACGTAGTAACTGACTAAAAATAATTTGACTTTTTTTGACCAAATTAAAGACTTAAAACTCTATTTTCCGGCATAAACGCTGATAAAACAGTATTTATGCCTTTTTTATATATCGAGTTCTAAAGTTTGACCTTTACTGACCAACGGTGTACTATAAACAATGTAAGAAAGGAAAGGGGATCTAAAGATTATGAGTAACGAATTAGCAAACAGCTTGAATCAATTGATGAATTTTGGCGACGGCTTCTTTGAAGATTTTGGTGAACCATTCTTCAACTCGGATTCAAACAAACAGATGAGCAGTGATGTTGTGGAGACTAAGAACGGTTACCAAGTTACGGTGGACGTTCCTGGGGTCAATAAAGAAGACATCGATTTATCATATGATCAAGATGTTTTGAGTATTCAAGCTAAGAGAAACTCCAGCTTGGATCGCAAGGATGAAAAAGGCAATGTTTTAGCCAGTGAACGTTCATACGGCAAGTATGTCCGCAACTATCATTTACCTGATGTCAATGCAGACAAGATTTCAGCTAAAGTTGAAGCTGGTGTTTTGACCATCAACATGCCTAAGACCGAAATGAAGGAAACGGGTCATAAAATCAACATTGGTTAATGATCATTATTAGTGATCAGGAAGAAACAGATAAAAAGGTCGTTGAGACAAAATATTCCTAGACCTGATAAAACACTACCAAATTTTCTAGTTTTTGGAAATTTGGTGGTGTTTTTGTTAAGTCTTTAGAACTATTTTAGATAGTGTTGTCATGGTGTTTATAGATCAAGAAATAAAATGAAAAGTCAAGCAAATTTGACAAGTGCACATTCGAAAGTTCTTTACTTCGATTCGAAATTTGGAATGGCACAGCACTAAAAGTAGTTTTATAAAAGGGTGGGAGCAAGGTTTGCGGCCTGTTGAATTTAAATTATCTTGGACCTTTGCGCAAAGCCGGGGCTTATCGTTCTGCACGTAGTCCAAGTACGGCACCTATTTGAAATTAGGATAATTTTGCTCGGAAAGATGTTAAGTAGCATTGACATGGTTTAACTAAGTTATTTAATTTTAAAATTTCTGGTAATAAATTATGAAATAGATAAGAATTATATAATGAGTCTTTTGTCAGCTACAATTTTTTAAGAAAAATTGTAGCTGGTTTAGCTGTCCCTGATACTCACCATTTTGAATTGCTCAAGTAGTTTCTAGAAAAAACACAGGATGCTTATGCAAATGTATAACCAAATTTTATTTTAACGCTATTCTTTACATTTTATAATCTAAGTGTTATCATATTCTCATTCCATAGAAAGGAGTTGGTAATTATGAAATTAAGAAAGAAATTTAACTTCAACCAGAGACCAAATACATGTTATTGCTTCCAAAAGTGTTAATAACGAAAATTTGTGTTAACCTCTTCCTCATGTAAAATAAGGCAGGGGTTTTTATTAAATTAGGGGATGATTTTTTGTATCTAAAAAAGCATTTAACTTTCTTTGGATCTAACAAAAAAGATGTTATTTATGTTAGAAAACCGGGTATTACAGACGAAATATTGGAAATTGAACCAGAAAATTTTGAAACAATTTGGGAGTACTTATCTATTTTATCGGATAAAAAAAGTTCTAGTAAATCAATTGAAAAGTGGCGCGAGAAGTTCAATATCTCTAAAAAAAAGGAAGATGAATTTAACTCTTTTCTTAAAGAAAATGATCTTGTCTATACTTCGAGTCCCCAAAAGAATGAGAATGTTAGAGCCTTAAACTTTTTTAATAATTTAACTGGTGGGCTTGACAGATATAAAGTCGAAAAGAAAATTCAAGTCTCGTGCGCCGTTATTATAGGTGTTGGAACTATTGGCACTGCGCTTGTTCGTAATCTGCTGCAGTTTGATGTTAAAAGTTTCATCCTAATTGATAATGATATTGTTACTTCAAAAAATTTAAAGCACCAATCTTTTTTCATAGCTAGCGATGTGGGAAAACCAAAAGTTCAGGTTCTTAAGGATAGAATTTTAGAGATAGATCCAAGCGTTTCAGTTTTAGCTTTGCAATCATTCTTTACGAGTATTAATGAAATTACAAATAATGCTTTTATAAACTCAGCAAAATATATTGACATATTTTGTTGTTTCGACCATACGGCACCTAATTTGCTGACAGATTTAGTTATTCTTGGAAGAAAGGAAAAGTTTAATATTTACATAACCTCTTATAAGACAGGTTCTGTAGATGCATGTATTTTAAACGAAAACTACGTGAAAGCTCTTTCTAATGATATTAAAGAGTACCCTTATTCAATATCAGAAAATTCTGGTATAGGGTTGCTTGGCGAAGTTTCTTCGCACTTATTAATGCGGTTATGGCTTCAAAACTTCATTGAAACAACTGATTTTGGCTGGGACAGTCTTGGTTACGACTTTATTACCTTCAAGCCTGAAAGAATCCCAGCATATTTTAAAAAAAACACAAAATTTCCAAGCTCTGATGATGAGTTTGTAAATAAATTTTCAATTGAACCATATTTTTATGATAGAGCGTTTGATTATTATATAACAAATAATAGCAGCGTTTTATACGAACTCCAGGCCATAGCAGATAGATATCATATTCCAGTAGATCTGTCTGAGGAAGATGAAGAAACTGTTTATTTAGAAATGTTACAAGGATACAAATTTCATTTTAACGATTTTTCGGGTAATGTATTAAGCTTCGCCAATTTATTTAGAAACGGAACCGTTATCTCTGAACAAGCACAGGTTGCATTTTCGAATCAATTACGGTTATTAGAACCTTACGTGATCAAACTTTTAGAATCAAAAAAAAGAAAATATTACAAACGTTATTTATACCAATGGAGAAAAAACGAAAAGTACAGAAAAGGGCTTGTAGCTACTGATAAAGCATTTTTAGATATTCTTTTCAAGAAAACGATGGATTTTGCTAAATGGCAACCGGTTCTCTCTATCTTGCCGGAAATGACTTTGTCTGACCAAATCCAAAATATTTCGCTCATTGATGAAAAAATAAATTCTTTTGACGTCAGTCGTTATCTTGAATTTCTTTTTGAGCATAACCTAATTGAAATCTCAAAAAATAACAAACGTTCTATGTTTTATTACAACGGCCGGTATAAGTATCCAAGGTTATCCATACAATTTGATAGTACCATTGATGGGCAAATGGCCTTTGCGCATGAAGTCGGGCACGGTTATTTTATTTCATTAATCTCCTCGAGCAAGCTTATAGAAGGCCTTCCTGAGGAAATTTCTGAATTGTTTTCATCTATACTTGAATTTCTTGTTTTATTTAATCTCAATGATAAAAATAGTGTCGACTTAAATCAAACAATTGCTCATTACTTATATAGATCGATTGATATTCCTTTCACAATTGATGAATACGAAAAAGAAATATTACAAATTCCATTCGGAAAAATTAATTGGAATACAATAAAAAATGCTAGAAGAAAAGCTTTACAAGAAAATGATGCGGACGCAAAATTTTCTAATGAAAAGCTCAGCGACTATAATATTGCACTAAACACAGAGCTGTTGATTCAAGAAAGGTCTGTATATCTTTATAGTAAATCACACATTTTGGGCTTTGAGGCCGCTTATTTACTGACTAAAAATAATGAACTTTTCAAAAAAATGGTAGTATATCTTGCTAACAAAAGAGAGAAATTTAGCTTGGAGCAAATTTATGAAGAAGTTTTTAACATACAAATTAATGAGAGTTCGTTTTTTAAAATAACTAACCACTTCAAAGAATATCTTCAATTTTTACTGAAATAAAAATAACAGCTAAAGATAAGCTTCATAAGCCGATTTAGGGAAGTGAGAATAAATATATGAAAAAGTGGTTAATTAGCTCAATCTTGTTTGCAGAATTAGGGAGTAGTATTTTCTCGTTTATATTATCGCTCACCATACTAGATAAAACCAACAGTGCCTTATCATATAGTACTATTCTCATAATTGACTCGGTAACTTCTGTCATTGTGACACCATTTGTTGGCAGCATGGTGGATCGTTATTCCAAGAGAAAGCTTCTGGCAGTATCTCAATGCGTGAGTATTATTACACTAATAGTCTTTTTTGCTTTCTTTGAGTGGCATAACAAAATAGATATTATTTCTACTGCTATCTTAACAGCATTTTTAAGCATCAGCGATATTATCTATGGAACAACGTTAATGTCTTCGGCCGTTTACATCGTAGATAATGAAGAATCACTTGTCACTTTTAATAGTATTCAAGAGTCGCTTAGTTCCTTTTGCTCTTTAACAGGTCCGTTGATTGCGGGGGCTCTTTATCCATTTTTGGATTTGCAAGCATTTCTGTTTTTTGAAATTCTTTGTGAAGGAATAGCGATATTTCTATTCTTACGACTGCCCTATCACGAAAGGCCCTTGGGTTCCGAAGATAACTCCCAAAGAATTTTAGAAAATAGCAAGAGTAGTGGAACCTATAACTCTTTTTTTGCAGCAATTAAATATATCTTTACAAAAAAAGTTGTTTTATGGTTGATCCTTGGGATGTTTTTTATTAATTTTTTCCTGGCTAGTTTGTCAGTGGGTTTGCCTTTTGTAATATTTACTAAGCTATCTGGAAACAGCTTGTCGATTGGCGCAATTGAGATCGCAATGCCTATTGGAATGATTATTGCGTCTATTTTGCTTCCATATTTGAAATTTATGGCAAAGGAACTGCCCACCATTATGACTAGTTGGGGCATTTGTGGGTTATTGATTGTCCTAATGGCTCTAACTTTGAAATTTTTTTCTACTCCATTAATGATTTTTGTAATGATAATTTTGGTTATCAACTTTGGTATTGGAATCGTACTAACTTCAGGAAAAATTCCTCTTGTTACTTATATGCAAAGAATTGTTTCTGCCCAGAAGCAAGGGAGGATATTCGCAATTTTTGATTCTTTAGTGCAGATTGCAATCCCCCTTGGAACAGCATTCTATGGGTATTTATTTGATTCTACTTCTTCAGTTGCCATATTTGGAGTCTCTGGAACTATTATTGTTATTTTTGTTTTATTAATTTCCCGCAAGGTTCTGGCAGAGTTTAAGCTTAATTCTTAACTTTCCTAATCATAGGCTGGTAACTAAAGCAAAAATGTGATAAAACAAACAAAAATTAAGGATAGAAGCTTTACTTAGTATCCTGTCAAAGGCTACTACAAATGACATTATACTAAGTAAAAGGTGTATGCGAATCAAGCAGACATTATTTTTTTCTGACACATATTTTTTTTAGTTTTGGGTTATAGCATAAATTTTTCTTTGTAGATTACTTCTACCCACTACTTTCTTACGATTAGGAGGTGTCTTTTGTGAGTCAAATTGAAATTAATAATATGTCCTTTAAATATGATGGGCAAATTAAACAACTTTTTAACCATGTAAATTTGGATTTAGATTCCAACTGGAGATTAGGCTTAGTTGGTAGAAACGGTCGGGGGAAAACAACTTTATTAAAATTGTTGCAAAACAAACTAGAATATCAAGGTACGATCACTCACTCAGTACGTTTCACCTATTTTCCCTTGAACGTGCTGGACTATGATGAACTAGCCTTCCATTCTTTAAATATTAATGATGCGGACGAATGGAAATTAGAACGAGAATTGAATCTATTGCACACAGATCCAGAGATTTTATGGAGACCCTTTAAAAGTCTCTCGGGCGGAGAACAAACAAAGTTATTGCTTGCCATTTTATTTATTGATAAAAATAATTTTCCTTTACTAGATGAGCCCACTAATCATCTAGATAACAGGAGTCGTAAACAAATTGCCAATTATTTAAAATCTAAAAAACAAGGATTTATTTTGGTTAGCCATGATCGCCATCTTATTAATCAATGCTGTAACCACATTTTGGCAATCGAAAAAGCAAATTTAAAATTATATCAAGGAAATTTTTCAACATATCAACATGAAAAGGACCTCCGAGACAACTTAGAAACTGGGCAAAACAAAAAATTACAAAACAGCATAAAACACCTAAAAAAAACTGTTAATGAAAAGAAAAAGTGGGCAGACAAAGTTGAAAAAAAAGCCGCCAAAGATTCACTTGTTAAAACTAGCAGCATTAGTAGTTCAGACGCATTAAAAAAACGTTCTTCAAAAATTATGAAACGTGCTAAAACTATGGATACTCGAATGAAAAAAGACATTGTTGACAAGGAGAAACTTTTAAAAAATATTGAACATATTGATCCTTTATCTCTGCGTTTTTCCAGCGATTATCACAAAGCTTTAATTCGTGTTGAAAATATGCAACTGAGTTATAACAAGCAAAAATTGTTTGAAACTATAGACTTTACCCTTGAGAGGGGACAATGTATTGTTATATCAGGAAATAACGGCAGTGGGAAAACCAGCATTCTAAAGGCATTAACTAATAACTTTGATGGGCATGTAACAGGCAAAATCGATATTCCCAGTGCGATACAAATCAGCTATATTCAACAAGCTTTTCAAAAAAATCATGGAACTTTGAAGAATTTTGCGGAACAATATTGTTTGAATTATGAACTTTTTTTAAATAATTTACACAAACTAGGAGTTGAAAGATCTTTTTTCAACCAAAAAATTGAAACAATGAGTATGGGTCAGCAGAAAAGGGTGGAAGTTGCTAAATCACTTTCTCAGCCTGCTCAATTGTATATATGGGATGAACCTTTAAATTACTTAGACACATACAACCAAGAACAGCTGCTAAACTTGATAACTACAATTAAACCGACCTTACTATTAATTGAACATGATCAAGATTTCATAGAAAAAGCTGCTGATAAAATAATTAAGCTCCAACCTAGTCAGTGATCAATAAAATAAACATAGCTGCGCACAGCAGTTCTTTGGAGGATTTATCCTAAACCTACATTTTTTCGGAAATTTCAAGAAGTCCATAAATCAGCTCCTTTTCTTGGTGGTTCTGACTGCCTTTTGTTAGAATAAAGCAGAAGGGGTTGAAGTATGTGCTGATCAGACCATTAGAAAGAAAAGACTTGAAAAAGATCCATCATATCAATAACCAGCGGGATACCATGGCTTACTGGTTCGAAGAAGCTTATGAATCATTTGATGAACTAGAAGAACTCTACGCTAAACATATCCATGATACCCATGAGCGCCGGTTCGTGATCCAGGAAAACGGAGAGTTTGCCGGGGTCGTCGAATTAGTCGATATCGACTATATCCCACGAACCTGTGAGATCCAGGTGATCGTACTTAGTAAATTTCGCGGGCGCAAATTAGCCCAACAGGCGATGGATAAGGCATTAGAACACGCATTTTTTATCCTGAATATGCATAAGGTCTATCTGTATGTTGATACCGAGAATAAACCAGCGATCCATATCTATCAAAAACTAGGTTTTCAGCTGGAAGGGACAATGAAGGAACAGTTTTATGCGCGCGGAAATTACCGGGATAGCCACTTCATGGGGATCATGAAGCGAGATTTTGTCAAACAGAAAAATAGAGAAATGAAGGATGAAAGCAGCAAGCTGCAAGGGAGTTGAGCATGATGACCCATGATCTGGACAGTGATATTAGCGGGTACAAATTGTTAGTCGATTTTCCTGATTTTGCGCTTTATGCTGATGAACACGACAATGTAGTGCAGCGTTTCAGCATGGACATGGTCGCTAAGTATGATCTGCCGGATAAAAAATTCCAATTTTCGCCAGAAACGATGGCATATCTCAAAAACTATATTGCCCAGTACAAGAATTCTGGAGAAGAGAAAGGGTTGGTCCTGAAACGCTTTATCGAAACGCAATTTCTCAAAGACTAGGCCTGTCCCGAAATATGGAAAATTAATTAAACAGCCGTAACCTGTGCAAGTTTTGCGTCCGGGTCGCGGCTGTCTTTTTTTCGCAAGCCTGTTTTTTGAAAAAACAATGAGAAAAGGACTATACTGAGCCTAAGGAGGTAGTGATTTTGACCAAAAATGATTTGATTGCGCAGTTTCAAGATTATGATTTATACGTGGGACCGAAACGTAGAATTTTAAAAAAATATCACGCAGATCAGAAATTAACTGATCGGACATATGAGTTATCCTTACTAGATTTCAGCAACCTTATGGGACAGATCAGACGCTATAACGCAGACCAAGAAGCCAGTGAAACTCCAACGGAACTAACCAAGCTGCAGCAGAAGATCGAGAGTCGTTTTTTGCAAGAAACCAACCAAGCATGAGGTGATACTTAGTTATTTATTTTCAAAAGATAAATTTTTCTCCGCACAGACCAAAAAACAGCTGACAGACTGAACCCCAGTCTGTTAGCTGTTTGCTTTTTGGTTATTCTTTAATATAAGTGTCTTTCCAATTATAGACGATCCCAGCTGCATTCACGATCAAACCTTTGACTTTTGGATTGACCATATTAGGTGAATTCTGCTGGTAAAGTGGGGAAACACCCATGTCTTTGCTTAAGATCTTGGAAGCGTCGACCATGTTGTCCCACCGTTTGTCTTCGTTAGCAGCATTAGTGGTTTTAGCTGCTTTGATCAGCTGATCATATTGAGAGTTGCTCCATGAACCATCGTTGTATTCGTTACCGGTCGTGAAGAGCTCCAGGAATGAGATCGGATCAGAGTAATCTGCGACCCAGTTGGCAACAACGACGTCAAAGTTGCCTTCACGTGAACGAGACAGACGAGTTTTCAACGGCACATTGGAAACATCGACGTGGATCTTAGAACCTAAGTGCTGTTCTAATTGACTTTGGATAAAGGCGGTCACGTCTTTACTTTGGTCGGTATCTGCACCAAGCAAGGTGAAGCGCAGATTGCTTTGTCCTGTTTCAGCCAGTCCTTGTTCAAAAAGCTGCTTAGCTTCTGATTCGTTATAACGCAAGTCGTTAGTCTTAGCTTCTTCTGAGAAGTCTTTGCCATTATTCTTGGCTAAGCCGTGGGAAACGACTCCGTTAGGAATTTCGGTTCCTTCACCCATGATCTTGCTTGCTAACTGCTTGCGGTTGATCGCTAAGGAGATCGCCTTACGGATCTTAGCGTTTTTAAAGGCGGCCTGCTTTTGGTTGAACTCCAAGTATGTCATCTGACCACTCTTGTCTACCCTGAAGCCTTTCTTGTTGCTTAGTTGCCGCGCTTGTTCCGTGCTTAAAGGAGACATGTCGCTCTTGCCTGATTGATAAAGGTTATAGGCAGTCGAAGGGCTCTTATTGACCTTGAAGTTGATCCCGGATAATTTGACGTTCTTTTTATCCCAGTAGGTGTTATTCTTTTTAAACTTCCAGCTCAAGTTCGAACCAGTCCAGCCTGTCATCGTGAACGGACCGTTGTAGACCATGTATTTAGAAGCAGTCCCGTACTTAGAACCGTATTTTTCGACGGTCTTTTGATTTTGCGGGAAGAAAACAGGGAAGCCCATCAGCAACTTGAAGTAAGGGACATTTTTATCTAGGGTGACAGTTAGTTTATATTTGCCATCAGCTTTGATCCCCAAAGTTGAAGGAGCCTTTTTGCCATCGATGATCTCGTTGACGTTCTTGATCCCGTCAAATAAGTATGAGTAGGCTGAACCAGTCTTAGGATCGACTGTTCTGCGCCAGGAATAAACGAAGTCTTTGGCGGTAACTTCATCACCGTTGCTCCATTTGGCACCCTTACGCAAGGTGAATGTGTATTTTAAGTTGTCTTTGCTGACTTTGGTCGACTTGGCAATTCCGGGTTCGATCTTGGAGTCTTTACCTAAACGATAAAGTCCTTCCATTGAGTTTCCCAGCATGTCAAAGCTTTGTGAATCGGTTGTTTTCGAAGGATCTAGGGACGAGAGCTCTGTATCTTCGCTCCAGCGAAGGACTTGCTTACTTGAGTCACTGCTTGATTTGCTGCCGCAAGCGGTTAAAGTTAAGCCCAGGGCAAATGTCGTAGCGACCACAGATACTATTTTGGTAGCTTTCATAGCCATCTTCCTTTACTTTAAATTAAAAACCTTATTTAAATTATATTCTATGTTAGGAAAAATGACAAAGTTAAAGGTTAACAAAAACCAGATTAATAAATTTTAATCTATGCAGCTTGTGCGCTCAGAGTTGAACTGACGGCTAAGTGTAAAGTTTTGGTTGGTTTTAAAAAATTAGGGCTTTTTCTTCTAGTTTGAATGTTCACAAAGTTGTGCAACCTAAAAATAGTGCTTGCTAAACATCAAAAAGGACTATTATCCTTATACATGTAATCATCACAAAACATGAAAAGAGGATAATAGCCCCATGGATAATATTGTAGCTGAATTAGT
>NZ_BFFP01000039.1 GCF_003864415.1 Ligilactobacillus salitolerans | reverse complement strand
AGGCAAACTTACGTCCAAGCGATGGATGTTTGGAACAAAGTAAGGCAAACTTACGTCCAAGCGTTCGATGTTTGGAACAAAGTTCGACAAACTTACATCCAAGCGATGGACGTTTGGAACAAAGTCTGGCGAACTTACATCCAAGCGGTGGATGTTTGGAACAAAGTCTGGCGAACTTACATCCAACAGATAGACGTTTGGAACAAAGTTTGACAAACACGCGGCGAACTAAGCGTAAGTCAGGCAAATTTTAGAAAAATAAAAAATAGCGGTCTGCCAGCTAAATCTAACTAGCGGACCGCCATTTTTTTGACTATTGATCGAGTTTTTTGGCTGTTTTCACATAGTCACGGATCACGTTAAAGTCGCTGTCTTTTGCAGTCGTGTAACCCTCATGGCCATAGACTTCGCTGATCACAGCATGTCCTTTTTTAGTTTGCGCGACCTTTTTGAAGGCACGGCTGATTTTCTTTTGCCAAGCTGGAGAGATCCCTTCTCTGACAGTAATGGTATCATTGGGGATCTTAGAACTGGTGTAGATCGGAATCACTTTTTGCATGATATCCGGCGCATCAGCTTTGACTAGATTGCGGGCTCCTTGCCAAACAAAAGCAGCGTCAGTTTCATGATTGTAGACTGCCAGTACGCCTTGATCATGCCCTTTGACTTGTGCTGTTTTGATCCCATTTTTGTTGACGTTGACCCCTTGTTTGTACATGCCGACCGCCGGAAAAATCCACCCGGAAGTTGAAGTAGTATCTTGGGTGGCGATTTTTTTGTCTTTCAAATCCTGGATGTTTTTGATCCCGCTATCTTTACGGACTAAAATCTGCGAGCGGTAGAAGTCAACAAGCTTATTACTGTTGTGGTCGTCTGCGCCCGTCACATCGTAGCGCTGGGCGAGCAGCAGTGCTTTGGCATGATAGTGCTGGTGGGCTAAGACATAGGCATCTGGCGGCAAAAATCCGATATCGACCTTCTTGGAACCCATAGCTTCGACGATCGTGTTGTAATCGGTGGAGACGCTGACCTTAACTGGAATATGTAATTGCTTTTGCAATAATTTTTCCAGCGGCTTAGCCTTAGCCTCGATCGTTGTGGCATTTTGTGACGGTACAAACTGAACGGTCAGTTGTTTTGGGGCAGAGCTTTCTTTTTGTGACTGACTGTTTTGTTGGCCGCAGGCTGTCAGCAGCAAGATAGTCGTTAAGGCACAAAAAAGCAGGACATTTTTACGTAATAGTTTCATGATTTCTCCTAAAAGTGGAACGTTTTATTAAAAGTATACTTTACTTTTAAATCATAAACCGAATTTTGGTAAAGTCAAGAAAAATTTAAATTTGGCTTTTTAGGCTGATTCATAATAAAAACACACCCAGCAGTCATAGTGACTAAAGGGCGTGTCAAGCGTATTATCTATTAAATTTGGCTAAATGCCTGGTCGATTTGCTCATATTCTGCTGGGCTTAAAGCAACTTTTTGCGCGGCAAGATTGCTGTGAACCTGCTTTGCAGTTCGAGCACCAGGAATTACAACGCTGATGGCAGGATTGTTGAGATACCAAGCAATCAAAGTTTGAGCAACTGTTGCATCATGAGCAGTTGCAATCGTGCGAACCTTGTCCAGAGCGGCCAAAATATTGGTGTATTGTTCAGGAGTATATTGCTTGAATTTTTCAGCATCGTCCGCGCTATATTTGCCGGTCAACAAGCCGGCTGCCAGTGGAAAGTAGGGGACAAAAGAAATCTGGTTTTCCTGCAGGTAAGGAAATTCCGCTTCTTCTGGTTGGCGGTGAACCAGGCTGTACTGGTCTTCAACAATATCAACTAAACCATCGGTATTCGCTTCTTTGATTTGTTCTAGCGAGAAGTTGGAGACCCCGATGGCGCGGATCTTACCCGCTTCTTTAAGGCGGCTCAACGCCCCAACTGCTTCGGCTTTCGGAGTGTCCTTGTCTGGAAAATGGATGTAGAAGATGTCGAGATAATCGGTTTTCAGCCGTTTTAAAGCGTCATCCACTGCGGCAGTCAAAAATTGCGGCGAATTATTGAGCTGATGGTCTTTGTCTGGGTCTTGTGCCGCTTTGGTTGCTAAAACGATTTTGGAACGATCATGATCCTTGATCACATCGCCAATGATTTCTTCTGAACGACCAAGGCCGTACATATAAGCTGTATCAAGCAAAGTGATCCCGCCGTTTAAAGCTTCTTTGACTAAAGCATAGCCATTTTCGTCTTTCAAATCCTGAAAGAGATTATGCCCGCCAACTTTGTTGGTACCAAGGCCTAAGCGGTTTGTGACTGTTACAGCGCTTTTGCCGATCTTAAATTCATTAGTCATTTAAGAGCCTCCTGAGTTATTTATGTTTTTGAGCTGATTTTCAGCCGGTAAACTTAGTATAAAAGATGTTTTCAGTAAATTAAATTATTTTGTTTTGGTCATGTAATTCATTAGAATTTAAGCTGATAATTGGTTTTTAGACCGAGTGGATCGTCTGCCAGTTTACTGTACTCATCGATCAGCGCATGAAATTCTTGGGCTTCAAGCACAGTGAAATGGCTGGACCTCTCGACTTTTATTTTAAGTCCGGGATAAGAATCTTTGATTTGGGTCAAGGCAAAAAAGAGCTGACGAGCGTACGTATCTGCAACGAAAACAGGCCTGTCAAAAAGATAGAGCAGCAGAACATCTGCGGTCTCATTACCGATCCCTTTGATTGACAAGAGCTTTTTTCGCAGCTGCGCAGTTGGCAAAGATCTTAATGCAGGGTAGTCTTGCTGGTACATTGTCAGGATATTGCGGAGATAGTCTGCTTTGGCATGGTAAAAGCCGCTGGGCTGGATCAGTTTTTCCAATTGCACACGGGGCAAGGCTAAGAGCCGTTGTAAATCAAAGCCGACTGTCTCGCGTAAATTTTGCAGTGAACGCTCAGCAGAATTCCAATTTGTGTTCTGCACCAAGATCATACCGCAGAGCATTTCCGGCACGCTATCAGCCGGCCACCACCTTTGCGGACCTAAGTGATTGCTGAGCAAATAGTAGAGTTGGCTGAGTGTGAGTTTCTCTTTTTTCAAGCTGGATCCTTCTTTCATGAAAATGAATAGGAAACACATGGGGTAAACTTGGATAATATCATAGCTATTTACGCTTATTTTTATTATAATGTTTCTTGAAGACAAGAACAGCGCTAAAAATGCAAAGGACTGTCAGAACTGTAACCAAAGCGCAGAAAAGGGCAGCCTGACTAATGATTGTGGAGGATCAAAGAATAATGCAAGAAAATGCAGGGATCAAATTGTTTGCTTTGAACGGTAATCCTAAATTAGCAAATAAAATCGCTGAACAGATGAATGTCAGCTTGTGCAAAGCGTCCATTAAGCACTTCAGCGACGGGGAAATTCAGGTCAATATCGATGACAGCGTCCGCGGGGATGATGTCTTTGTCATCCAGTCGATCTCGGATCCAGTTAATGAAAACTTCATGGAACTGATGGTGATGATGGATGCTTTACGCCGGGCAAGTGCGGGTTCGATCAATGCGGTGATCCCGTATTACGGATACGCTCGTGCGGACCGCAAGGCGCGCTCACGTGAACCGATAACAGCTAAATTAGTGGCGAACTTCATTCAATTAGCTGGCGCTGATCGGGTGATCACGATGGATCTGCATGCCGGACAGCTCCAAGGCTTCTTCAATATTCCAGTTGATCACTTATTGGCAATTTATACCCAGGCGCGCTACTTTAAAGAATCCGGCATTGCTGAAGATGTTGTTGTCGTTGCGCCAGACCACAACGGTGTGAAAGCAGCGCGGAATCTGGCTGAATTGCTGAAAGCTCCGATCGCGATCGTTGATAAGCGGGATGATGCTCGCTTGGATCCTGAAAAAGCTACTGTGATCGGTGATGTTAAAGGGCACAAGTGTATCGTGATCGATGATTTGATCGATACTGGAGCCAAAGCCTTAGATGCTGGCATTGCCTTAAAGGCAGCAGGAGCCGGGGATATTTATACCTGTGCAACACACGCGATCCTGTCAGGTAATGCTGCTGAAGAATTGAAAGAATCAGAGTACAAAGAAGTTGTTGTTACTGATACGATCGAGACTCCAGCCGAGAAACAATTTGATAAATTGAAGGTTCTCTCTGTTGCTCCAATTTTTGCTAAAGCCCTGTCTCTGATTTACCACAATCAATCAGTCGATACGCTCTTTAGTAAAAAAGACGACATTTAACTAGAACTTTTGCTGCATCGGTTTAAAACCGGTGCTTTTTTTGACCACAAAATCTGCTAGCGCATCGCAAATAACTGAGAATTTTATTAAAAAGTTAGAATTTAATTAGATTTAATCTTGTCAAGGCTTGGATCGAAGTGCTAGAATCGTAACATAACGTAAAATAATGAGAAATGAGTGATTTAATTTGGAAAAAGGAATAGCAGCTAAAGACCTTGAAAAATTCCAGCAGGACTTACGATCAATTCCCGCTAACCAGGCTTTAGCGCGGGCAGTTCAGCAAAACGGTGTTTTAGCGACAAGTGCTGATCATGCATTTTTGGCTAATTTGAACCGCACCTTTTCAGTTGAAGTCGAGACTGACGGAGTTACTAACCAGAAACAAAGCGGCCGGTGCTGGCTTTTTGCCACGCTGAATACTTTACGGCATGATTTTGCTAAAAAGTATAAACTCAAAGACTTCCAATTTTCGCAAAACTACAACTCATTTTATGATCGCTTAGAAAAAGCCAATAAAATGCTGGAGTGGGCAATTGAGCTGCGCGACCGTCCGGTTGATGATCGTGAATATTTAGCCATGCTCAAGTGGGGCGATGATGACGGCGGTCAATGGGCAAATGGCGCTTCGTTGGTCAACAAGTATGGCGTTGTTCCTGCAAGTGTAATGCCTGAAACTTACAATAGTGATAAGACCAAAGAAATTTCAGATGTTTTAAACTATAAGTTAAAAAATGATGTTGTTGATCTGCGTGCCAAATACCAAGCTGGTGCCAGCGAGGACGAGCTGCGCAGCGTAAAAAAGGCGAAAATTAGTGAAGTCTACCGGATCTTGGTCTACGCTTTTGGGCAGCCGCCGGTTAAGTTTGACTTCGAGTACCGTGATGATGATAAAAAATATCATCTCGATCCTGATCTGACACCGCAAGAATTTTTCCAGAAGTATGTTGCGGCTGATTTCAGCGAATACGCAGTTTTGGCAGATGCACCAGACCATGAAGCAGGGAAAAACTTAGCTTTACCGAGCCAGGATTATATTTTTGGCGGTGTGCCGGTTGAAATGGCCAATGTTGGTTTAGCAGCAGTTAAACAGGCGGCAATTGCAGCACTTAAAGATGGGCAGACGGTCTGGTTCGGTTGTGATGTCGGCCATTATTCAGACCGGCAAAAAGGAATTTTAGCCACAGAGTACTTCCAAAAAGCCGAATTGTTTAATCTCGACCTGACCTTGGATAAGGCACAGAGGTTAGCAACGCGTGAAGGTGAGTGTTCTCATGCGATGACTTTGACAGGTGTCGATCTAGTCGATGGACGGCCAACCAAGTGGAAAGTTGAAAACAGCTGGGGTGAAAAAGTCGGTGAGAAGGGCTACTTTATTATGTCAGACCAGTGGTTTGATGAGTATGTTTATGAAGTCGTCGTTGCTCGCAAGTACTTGAGTGCAGAGGACCTGAAGGTTGTTGATGCACCGGCCCAAGCACTAGAGCCTTGGGATTCATTAGCCTAAATCAAATAAAAACGTGGAGCAGATTTTTGCTTCACGTTTTTTTTAATGAAATTTATAGATCCCAAGGCTGACGATCCCGATCAAAGCGGCACAGATCCCAGCCACTTTAGTGAAGAGGGCCGTTTCATCTGCATCGTTTTTGGGTGCAGTTTTGGGGTTTACGACAGTTTGCTTTTGAACTGGTTTAGTTTTAGTGCTAATTGTGTTTTGCCGGGACGGTGTCTGCAAGATCTGAGCGGGATCTGCTGATTGAGTAAGCTTAGCAGTCAAACCAGAGCGGGTCGGCTTTTGTTTAGAAATCAGTTTCGCTGCGGTCTGGGTCAGGACTGGCTTGGCAGCTGTCTCTGGCAGACTAGCGACTCTTTGATTGTTTACGTTCTTGTCTTTTTGCTCAGCAGACTCTGTGGTTTCAGCTGGCTGTTGGATGACAGGATCTTTACTATAGCTCAGCGTGTCTTCGGCAAACCATTGTCCATCTGCAGATAATTTGAGCTGCCAAGTTGTTTTATCGCTGGTATAGCCCTCTAGTGTGGGTGCTGGAACTGTGATTGCTGGTCCGCCCGGGATGGCTGTCAGGTGCAAAAGAGTGACTTGACGCGCCTGCCCATCAACTTGAACGGTCAACGAAGCGTCACTAGTAACAGGCTGACGAGTATAGGTCACGTTGGGTGTGATCAATTCCCAAGTTAAGTCAGGCAATAGTCTTAATTCTAAGCCGGTCGCGTCAAGAGAAGTTGAATAACCGTCTAATTGCGGCGCAGCGACAAAAACACTTGGTCCGCCGGGAAGGGCAGTCACAGATGGAATGATCAGTTCAAATGCTGCCCCATCTTTACTCACGGTGATTTGAGCGTCCTTGGTGACAGCTTGATCATCCGTAACCGTTTTACGGTATTCTAGGCGCTCTAATTGCTGCAGCTCACCGTTAGCTTGGACAATAAACTTTAATGTTGTACCAATTTTTTGGTTGATATAAGAGGTATAACCGTCTAACTTCGGCACCTGGGCGATCACGACGTTTTGAGCTGCTGTTGGCTCAATTTTTAAAGCAGTTTGCCGAATTGTCTGGCTTTTGCCATCGACAAAAGCAATTAAATTAACTTTTGCGGGTCTCGGCTGAGTTGCAGTGGAAACTTCTGCGGCTTGGATGGGTTGCTTGAGTTTCTCAGCTGGAGTCAGCGTGGTTGCACCGACTAAAATGATCCCGCACAGTAATGCTGGATAGTGGTGAAGATGTAAAAATTTCATTGTGGTCCCCTTAAACAATATTTAGCTGGTTCCCCCCTCAAGAACTCAGCTAGGATAAGTACTAATTAATTATAGAAGAAGCTTTCGTGTGCGACAAGATTTAGTTGCAGTTTAAGTGCACAAAAAAAGCAGCCTAGATCACAGGCTGCTTTGAAAAAAATTACATGTTTTTGTAGACCGTTTTTCTTTGAACTAATTTGACGAGTTCGACGATCACGACCATCAAAACCACAGCAGCAAGAATGATCAGCCATTGTGTAAAATCTAATGGCTTGACGTGGAAGAGACCATTAAAGCCAGGAATGAAGATCGTGGCTGCTAACAAGATCCCAGAGGCGAGGATCGCCCAGTTAAAGAACTTGTTGTTGAAAGTCTGAGTCGTAAAGATCGACCGGTGGATCGATTTGCAGTTAAAGGCATGACTGAGTTGCAGCATACCTAAAGTAATAAAGGACATCGTTAAGGCATCAGCATGGATCATCGCGTCGCTGGAATGAACTGGGAACAAAATTGCGATCAGGTAGACTCCCAGCGTCAAGAAACTTTCCAAGATCCCTTGGTAGATGATACTGGAACCGACACCATTCGAGAGAAAAGTTGAATTCTGCCCCCGCGGTTTGTGCTGCATTGCATCAGGTTCGCCTTCTTCTACACCCAAAGCGATGGCTGGAAAAGTATCAGTGACTAAGTTGATCCAGAGGATCTGAACCGGCAAGAAGATATCCCAGTTGGCAAAGGTCATCAGCGAGAGAGTCAGGACTTCACCGAGGTTGGCCGAAAGCAGATATTGGACAGCTTTTTGAATGTTGGCAAAAACTTTGCGGCCTTGCTCAACCGCCGTAATGATAGTCGCAAAATTATCATCGGCGAGGACAATATCAGCGGCGCCTTTAGAAACTTCAGTCCCAGTGATCCCCATACCAACGCCGATATCAGCGGTCTTTAAAGCTGGAGCATCATTGACACCGTCCCCAGTCATGGCGACGATCTTGTCGTGGCTTTGCCAAGCCTTCACGATCCGCACCTTATGTTCGGGCGAAACACGGGCGTAAACAGAATACTGGTCAACATTTTGGCGGAGTTCCTCATCTGAAAGTTGATCTAATTCACTCCCAGTGATCACAGCGTCAGGCTCGTCTTTTTGAATGATCCCCAGCCTTAAAGCAATCGCTTCGGCGGTTTCTTTATGGTCGCCTGTGATCATCAAGGGGCGGATCCCAGCACTCTTCGCTTCTTCTACGGCGTCTCTGACTTCTGGACGTTCGGGATCGATCATTCCCGTTAAGCCGACAAAAATCAAGTCGCTTTCGTATTCTGCAGCGTCACTGTTCTTTGAGGCATGTTCGAGCGGTTTGTAGGCGTAAGCCAAAACGCGCAGTGCTTGATGAGCGAGATGACTGTTAGTCTTTTCAATTTTATCAATGTCTTTTTGGGTCAAGTCGCGGACTTGTCCGTCAACGTCAATTTTAGTTGTCCGCTTTAATAAGACGTCGACCGCACCTTTGGTGAGACTCATGATTTGCCCATCGCGGTCTTGAACAACGGCACTCATCAGTTTACGGTCAGAGTCAAATGGGACCGAATCGATCCGCTCATAGTCATTTTTGACCTGCGAGACATCATCTTTTTTGTCAATAAAGTATTGGATCAGAGCGGTTTCTGTTGGATCTCCCAAGAGACCATCGGTAGTTTCTTGACTATCATTTGCCAAAATCATGATCGAGGCCATCCGCGAGGAAAGCGGCAGCGAGTAGTCTGAAACTTGCATGAGTTTATTGTTCGTGTAGACTTGCTCGACGGTCATTTTATTTTGGGTCAATGTCCCGGTTTTATCAGAGGCAATGATCTCGGTCGTTCCCAGTGTTTCGACGGCCGGCAATTTACGCACCAGTGCATTTTGCTTGGACATCGTTTGGGTCCCAAGAGCCAAGGTGATCGTCACGATCGCTGGCAGCCCCTCTGGAATGGCTGCGACCGCTAATGAAATAGCTGTCAGCAGCATATCAAATGGTGTTTCACGACCAGTGAGTGTTCCGAAAAGAAAGATCACAGCAGCAATTGCTAGAATTAGCACACTCAAGATCTTGCTGAGATGATTGATGTTTTTCTGAAGCGGCGTAATGGTTTGCTCCACGCCTGAGATCATACCGGCAATCTGACCGACTTGGGTCTGCATACCAATTCCGGTGACGACCGCTTCGGCCGTTCCGTAAGTGACGTTAGTGTTCATAAACGCCATATTAGCCTGATCACCGATCCCCAAGCCTTCCGTTTCTATGCGGGAGCTGTTTTTCTCTGAGGGAACGGACTCGCCTGTCAGAGCTGACTCCTCGATTTTAAGATTGTGCGTCTCAATTAAACGAGCATCCGCTGGGACCACATCGCCAGCTTCTAATAAGACGATGTCGCCTAAAGTAACTTGATTGCTAGGGATCTGCTGAACTTGACCATCGCGCCGGACCCGAGTGTAAGGCGTGGTCATTTTTTGTAGGGCATCAATGGCATTTTCTGCTTTAGCCTCTTGGAAGACACCAAAAGCAGCGTTTAAAATAACTACCATGAAAATAATCAGAGCGTCAGAAGCTTCGCCGATCAGCAGGGAGATCACTGTTGCGACCAGCAAAATAATGATCATCAAATCTTTAAACTGATTGATGAATTTTTGCAGGATGGTCGTCTTTTTCTCGCTGGCTAATTCATTGCTGCCATTTTTTTGAAGCCTCTGCTCTGCTTCATTTTCCGTTAGGCCATCCTGTGTTACGTTGAACTTGTGTAATACGTCTTGGGTGGGATCTTGATAGTAGTTAGCATTCAATCGCTGAACCTCCTTATTATTGTAGGAAACTAGGCTAAATCGAAGTTTAACCCTTCCTAAAGTCATCCTATCATATGCCTTTGATAAAAAGAAAACAAAATCACCGGAAAATTAAAATTCTTTCATCAAGTCTGTCTTATTTGATAAGGGGGCAGGAGAGAACACTTTTTGCTGTGCTGGTCGCTTGCCTGGAAAAGGCGGTGAAATTTAGTCTCTGAAACCGGATGTCTTTGCCACTAGGAAGAGACTTGGACTGATTTTAGGGGGAAAGGATAATGGTTTCACAGAAAAACTTGAAATCTTCCGAAAATTTCGGTAAAATATTTCAGTGCATGATTAGATGAAGGGAGGAAAAAATAATGTCACAAAATACACATGTTGGTACAGCTAACGATCGTCGTCCAGTTAACAACACGAACGTTAAGAAGCGTCGTCAGCAGCATTTGGCAGTGCTTGACTTTTTGAAGAAGCACGAAGAAGCTGACAAAGCTGCTAAATAATCCAGCACCGCTTGGCAGATCTGCCTAGTGGAGCTGAACTGATTTAAGAAGACAGTCCATTAATTTCGGCTCGAGCGAAGTTATTGGGCTCTTGAATCAGGCAAGTTTCAATTAATTGAATTACTGATATTTAAAGCTCCCTAGGCCTGTGCTTAAGGGCTTTTTTTGTACCCTGAAAAAAGTCTGCGGGTATGAAAAAGAACTAATGCTTTCATTTTGTTTTCTTCAAGCGGGTTAAAGTGTTATATTAGAAAGGTTAATTTCTAGTCAGCTGCATTGGCCTAGTTAATGGAATTTAGCTGGGAAATGAGCTATTCTGATAGAATACCAGGCGTTTTCAAATGATAGTTGAAAAAAGATGAAAAATGATAAATAACGAGTAGTAAAAGATTAGGAGAAATAAGAATGAGTGTTTTAGAAGTTGAGCACCTCTCAATGGCCTTTGCGGATAAGCAATTGTATGAGGATGCTTCATTTCGCTTAAATAAAGAAGATCATATGGGAGTCATCGGCCAAAATGGGACCGGCAAGTCGACTTTGATCAAGTTGCTGACACAGACTGAACTTCCAGACGAAGGAACAGTCAAATGGCAAAATAAAGTCACGATCGGCTATTTGGATCAGTATGTTAAAGCGGGGGCTGGCCAAACGATCGCAGAATTTCTGCACACGGCATTTGCTAAGCTCTTTGCCATGGCTGAAAAGCAAGCCAAATGTTATGCCGATTACGCGCAAGATCCACGTGATGAACTGCTGGAAAAAGCAGGCAAGATCCAGGAAGAATTAGAAGCCGCCGATTTTTACGCCATTGATACGAGGATCGCGCAAGTTATGACAGGCTTAGGGATCGATGCGATCGGAAGCGATAAACAAGTCAGTGATTGTTCTGGCGGCCAGCGTTCTAAAATCATTTTGGCAAAATTACTGCTGGAACAGCCGGATGTTTTGCTGCTGGATGAGCCGACGAACTATTTAGATACCGAACATATTGAATGGTTGACTGATTATCTGAATGATTTTAGCGGCTGTTATATGGTAATTTCCCATGACTTTGATTTTTTGGAAAAAATTACTAACTGTATTATTGACGTTGCTTTTGGCAAAATTACCAAGTATACCGGAAGTTTCAATTCTGCGGTCAAACAAAAAGAAGTCAAAAAAGAAGTTCAGCGCAAAGCCTATGAAAAGCAGCAGCAGCAGATCGAAAAAGATGAAGCATATATTAGAAAAAACAAGGCTGGGACGCGGTCTACAATGGCGAAATCCCGGCAAAAACGCTTGGATAAAATGGAACGGATCACACCGCCGAGTGAAAATTTGCAGGCGCACTTCAATTTTCCTTACGTGGAACTGATGTCTTCTGAGGTCCTAACGGTCAAAAATTTGTCGGTCGGGTATCAGACTCCGTTGTTAGAGCCAGTGACATTTACCATGTCACACGGTGAAAAGGTCGTCTTGAAGGGCTTTAACGGCGCGGGAAAATCCACGCTGATCAAGTCGATTTTAGGCAAGTTGCCTGTGTTTGATGGCACCGCCAAATTTGTTCCCGCGGTCAAGATCGCTTATTTTGATCAAGATCTAGTGTGGGATGATCCCAACCAAACACCGTTGCAAACGATCCAGAATCAATTTCCTAAACTGGAACCCAAAACGATCCGGCAGCGCTTAGCACGGGCTGGTTTAAACGCCGCTAATGCCATGAAGCCAATGAAATTACTAAGCGGTGGCGAGCAGACTAAGGTCAAATTGTGTGCCTTAGAATTGGTTCCCAGCAACTTTTTGATCATGGACGAACCAACCAACCATTTAGATGATGAGACCAAACACGCCTTACGTGAAGCCTTGCAGAATTTTTCCGGCAACGTCTTGCTAGTAACGCATGAACCAGATTTTTATGCCGGTTGGGTCGACAAGATCTTCGATGTTGCGGCTGCACGTCTAGATAAATAATGAAAAAAAGACCTGAAAATGATTGTCAAGCTGATCATTTTCAGGTCTTTTTGCTGAAATTAGAATCTGTTAAATGCAATGACTAAAGCCAAAATTAAAACGACTGTTGTGAAAGCAAAATTCTGATACTCTTTGTAACGTAAATGAGTAAACATCGCGCCTAGCATGACGATGCCTAGACCAATGGCTGCCCAGGCAGTTAAGAAAGGCAAAATGTTGAGTGCTAATGGTAAAATCAACCCAATGGCACCAAGTAGTTCAGCGGTCCCGATGAATTTGATGAAAGCCCCTGACTCCAAATGATCCATTTTCTTTAATTCAGCTTCCTTTTTGTTATACTGAAAAGTCTTAGAAAAACCGGAGTTCAAGAAAAGAAGTGCCAGCAAAATTTGCAAGATCCATAAAAAGATGTTCATAACCTTTTCCCCCCCTTTGTTGATCGATCTAACTTACATAAATATAGTAAAGTGTTTGATTGAAAAAAGCAATTATTTGACGTTTCGCAAGGTGATTTTTCAGAAAAATGTGCCTATTTTTTGAAGATAGTTTGCCCAGTTAAAAAAGGACTGATTATTTTTTGCATAATTTGGACAAATTCCTGGGGAGATTCGGCAAAACTAGATTTGACCCATTCCGAGATCAAGCTTGTCGCCATTCCAATTGCCGCAACAGCTGCGTAATGTTCAGCTACTGTAAGATGTTCGATCAAGTTCTTTTGGTACCAGATTTTTTGATCGGTCGCAATCAACTTATTGATAAAGGCAGGGTCGCCGTTTGCAGCTAACAGGGCTGAAAACTTGCTGCCGTTATGATAGATGTATTGGGCAAGCTGCTGGTAATACCCGTTCAGTGCAGTTTGGTCAAGGTTAACACCTAAAATGGATTCAGGTACATTTTTAGTCATTTTTTCAAATTCGGCGAGGAGTTTTTCTTCAACTGCATCCAGGAGCTCATACTTATTGGCATAGTATTTATAAAAGGTTGCCCGGTTGACCTGGGCTTCAAGTAAGATCTGCTTGATCGTGATTTTCTGAAAGTCTTCTGCCAGGAGCAGTTTCCAAAAAGCCTGTT
Source organism: Ligilactobacillus salitolerans (assembly GCF_003864415.1). Classification (GTDB taxonomy): domain Bacteria; phylum Bacillota; class Bacilli; order Lactobacillales; family Lactobacillaceae; genus Ligilactobacillus; species Ligilactobacillus salitolerans. The sequence continues at coordinate 10,694 of NZ_BFFP01000039.1, read as the reverse complement.
GAATTGCATATTTACTTTTTTTGATTCTTAAATCTGTTTTCGCTGTCATTGCAAGAATCCCTTCTAAATAGTAAACTTTTTTGCTCTTTTTGTTGGTTGTCAGCTTATTTTAACGTTATTATACTATGAATCGTAAACAAGAGTTTATTATTTTTACTTTTGAAGAAGGAGTGAAATGTTATGGCTAAAGCACGAATTATGGATCAACCAGCAGACTACAAAAAATTAGGGATCGATCCCAAGCAGGTTCAAACTTGGGAGGACGGCCGCAGGGATAACAATGCACCTGGAACATCGGAAGTTTGGTACTTTGATGCGATCTTGGATGATGGCAGTAAAGCAGTCTTTTACTTCCACCCTAAATCACCCTATAAACTGCAAGAAGACGGTGATCATCCCGATATTGGGATTTTGATCACTGCTCCAGATGGCAAAACTTACGGGCAGCAGATCATTGATTACCCAGCTGAAGATTCGCATTTTGGCACTGAAAAGTGCGATGTCCAAGTTGGTCCGCACAGCGTTGTCGGTGACTTTAAAGATTATGAGATCCATATTGATCCTGTTGCGCAAGTGGCTGCAGACTTGCATTTCCACGCTCTTGTTAAACCATTCCGGCAAGGTAATAAGGGGATCATTACCATGGGCGATCATGATGAATATCACTATACCGATCTCAGTGTGGTTAAAAATGAAGTTACTGGAACTTTGACATACGATGGTGCAACACACAAAGTAACTGGTTCTGGTTACCACGATCACCAGTGGGTCAACATCTCACCAATTGTTGCTTGGCATCACTGGCTCTGGGGACATTTGTACACGGAAAACTACACGGTCTTGATTTATGACTTTGTGGCCGCTGAACAATTTGACTTTACTCCAGTGCCGTTCTTTGGGGTAATGGATAATAAAACTGGTGAAGTAGTCTTTCAAACTGACGGACATTTTACTCGCCAGACTGAGTTAGAACAGCAGCCGACAATTAAGAAGGCCTTTCCGAAGAAATCCAGTTATACTTTTACCAACGAAGATGGCAGCAGCGTCAAGTTCACAACTGAGTGGAAACAAGAACTCGAAGTACGCAATATGTATTGGGGTGCTTCTGAGCAGCAACGGGCTGCTTATGACCAGATGGGGATCCAGCCCGGCTATATGCGCTACTTTGCCGATGGAACACTTTCATTTGAAAAAGATGGTACAAGTGTGAATGAATCGGGGACTATGATCTATGAATACAATTACGGTGGTAAAGAAGATCCACGCGCACACGTTTAATTGAAAGAAGTTGAGAATAATGGCAAAAGTTGAAACGATGCATTATCGGGTACTCAAAAAGAATCATGATAAAATGATTGCAGCTTTAGTGAAGGCGCTAGACTACCAAAAGGCACACCCGAGTTTAATTCACTATTCTTTGTCAAGGACCTGGTATCGTCCAGTGACTGACGATCCAACTCAAGAAATTTGGATGTTTATGGATGAATCCAACGACCACGAACAATATGCGACAACGATGAAAACGGCAGAAAGCGATGACCAAGCTGGGGACTTTAGACAGCAATTCATTTCAATGGTTATTCCTGATAAACCATTTTCTGATGAAGAAGTTGGGTTGAATCACGTTGTCTGGGAAGAAATCCCAGAATTACACGTTGAATTACCAGAAAATAATCAATAAAAATTTAGGAGGAAAATAAAATGGCTCAAGGAAGAATCATGGATCAACCAGAAGATTACAAGAAGTTAGGAATCAACCCGAATAAGATTGAAGCATGGGAAGATGGCCGCCGTGACAATGATAAGGCTGGACATGCTGAGGTTTGGTATCTTGATTGCAGTTTTGACGATAAGTCAACTTTAGTTTTGGGCTTTAGACCAAAAACTGTTGATCGGGTGGATCAAGATGGCGACAACCCGAACGTTGCAATCAACTATACGCATGCAGATGGCCGTCCTTTCTATGATTATCGGCTTTACGATGTGGCTGATACTAAGACCAGCACAGATGGCGCTGACTTGAAGTGGGGCCCTAGCACTTTGGTGGGGAAAGATTGGAAAGAATACGACATTCACATTGAACCGGAAGATGATTATGAGATCGTGATGGAAGGCAAAAAGTCAGTTGATCATCAAACAGCAGTTGACTTGCACTTCGAAGCAAAAGTTGAACCATTCCGTCCTGGCAGCGGCTATATCACCTTTGGCGATTACTACTACAATTTTATCTGTGTAACCAAGCTCTCTGTTAGTGGTAAGGTCACGATCGATGGCGAAGAAAAGGAAGTTCATGGTTCAGCTTATTACAACCATCAATGGTTCAGCATTAGTCCAGTTAATGCCTTCCATTATTGGATTTGGGGTCGGCAAAACATCGGCGACTACAATGTTTTGATTTATGATATGGTTGGTGCAGACCGCTTTGGCCGTCCGCAGATTCCATTAATGACGATCGATGATAATCAAGGTAATCGTGTCTTTGAAAATACGAGCGCTGAAACAACTAAGGTTGAAATTCCTGAGATGTATGTTCAGGAAAAAACGGGTAAAAATGTGCCGAAGACACTCCATTATACCTTTGATCAAAAGGATATCCAGGTTGAGTATACGATCACGGATCCTGAAGAGATCAATTTGATCGATATTTACGAAATGGCACCGAAGCCCGCACAGGAACAATTTGACAAATTGGGTATGCAGCCAACCTATACCCGCTACTTGGCTCCAACTAATTTGAAAATTACTCGGAATGGAAAGACTGAAGAAATCAATGGCTCTATGCTTTATGAAATCAACTTCCCATCCAAAGAACTCTAAAATCTCTAGATAATAAAAATATCCGCCCAGGCAGCTATTTCCAAGCTGGTCTGAGCGGATTTTTGTTTAGAGCCCGTCTTTCACTAACTGCCATAACATTTCAAATCTTTTCTGATAATCCGGCTGGTCCCAAGTGTCCTTGAAATTGGGAAGGGTAAAGGTTGAAAAAGCTGCCAGCAACGTTTCAGCGTGCTCATAACCGGGATCAGCATAACCCATGATCTGATCGATTATTTGATAGGCAGGGATCAGGACCTCGTTTAGAGCAGCGGGATTATTGTCAATATACTGTGTGTTCAGTAAAAACATCTGCGGGTCGGAATGATAGACCTTTTTCTTAGCATTAACAAACTGCCACAACCACTCGTGCAATTCATCTTTTGGATCCTCAGCGTTAATATTTTTAATTTTGACTTCAGCGATAATGTTTTCTTGGAACCATTGAGCAGCAACAGCTTCCCAGAGTGCCTGTTTATTCTTGAAATGTTTGTAAATGGCAGCGTGAGTCACATCTAGCTGGTCAGCGATCTGCGTTAATGAGATCTCGGCTTTTTTGGTCTGAGAAATAAGCTGACTAGCAGTTGAGATAATTAGTTCAGGTGTTATTTTGCCCATAGTTAAAGTCCTTTTTCGATTATTTCGGGTCAGTGTTCGATATTTCAATGATAGCATGAAATAGCAAAAGTAACAATATTTGACTTTTATAACTTAACGTTCTATAGTGTGGCTAAGTTACAAAATAATGCAAATGTTACTAAGTGTTTGACAGGTGGAGGTATGTATGCAAGCAGCTCAACTAAAAAAATACGCAGAAAACTTTTCTTTAGCTGTTAGAGAGATCCCGGTGCCAGAAATCGGGCCGCAGGAAGTTTTGGTCAAAGTCAAAGCTGCAGCGGTCAATCCACTGGATAATCTAATAGGGACAGGCAGCTTGAAATTGATTCAAGACTATGAATTTCCATTGACGATGGGCAATGAATTAACCGGAATAGTTGAAAAAGTCGGCGTGCAGGTTAGTGGTTTTCAAAAGTGAGATAGGATTTATACTAGAATGCCGCTTAAAAAAATTGGTGCTTTTGCAGAGTACGCTGCCATTGATAGTCGTGCGCTGGCACTGCTGCCTAGCAATTTAAACCTGACCAATGGAGCCGCCGCCGCGCTCACCGGTTTAACTGCTTACCAAGCGCTGTCCGAAGAATTAAATGTGCAAGCAGGAGAATCGCTTTTTATCCCCGGCGCTTCTGGTTCCTTTGGCCAGTTAGCAGTTCCCTTGGCTAAAAAGTTAGGGGCAAAAGTGATTGCCAGCGGGAATGGCGCAAGCAGACAACGTGTTCTAGCTTTAGGTGCGGATCAATACTTGGATTACCGTCAGGAAAATTACTGGGAAAAAATTGCTCAGGTGGACTACGTGATCGATACATTGGGACCGCAAGAATTCGCACATGAACTTTCTGTCATAAAAAAAGGCGGCCGGCTCTTGTCTTTGAGAACCGGTCCCAATAAGCTTTTTGCCCAAAGACGAGATTTTCCAAACTGGAAGAAAGTTCTTTTCTCTGCTGCGGGGGCTAAATTTGATCGTCAAGCTAAACAAGCTGGAGTGCAATATCGCTTTATGTTTGTGAGGAGTTCCGGCGACCAGTTAAGAACACTTGCACGTATCATTGAAGAAGAAAAAATTGTCCCGCAAGTTGATCCTCATTTCTTCAAGCTTGAAGAGGCTGATCAAGCCTTACAATTCGTTGCACAAGGACACCCGCAAGGCAAAGTGATCATTAAATTTTAACGAACGGCATTCAAATAAGGAGAGAGAAAATTGGAAAGACTAAAAGACAAGACCGCACTTATTACTGGCGGCATCTCAGGGATCGGCAAAGCAATTGCAGAGGATTTTTTGGCTGAAGGTGCACGGGTAGTTATTACCGGCCGCAGGGAAGAGCTGGGCGCAAAAGTTGCGTCCCGCCTGGGCACAACTGACCGGGTCGTCTATGTTAAACAAGATGTCAGTCAGGAAAAAGATTGGGAAAATGCAACTCAACAAGTCATAGAGAATTTCGGTCACTGGGATATCTTGGTGAATAATGCAGGAGTAGGCGGTTCAGGGAAGCTGATTGCAGAGACGAGCTTAGCTGATTGGCAAAAAGTTACAGCTATTAACCTAACCGGAAATTTTTTAGGGATCAGAACGGCTTTAAACAAAATGACCCAAGGCAGTATAGTTAATGTTTCCTCAGTGTTGGGCATCATTACACCAATGTCTGGGATCGGTGCGTACGCTGCAAGCAAGGGCGGGACCCGCACGCTCACCAAGGCCGCAGCAGTTGAGGCAATTCAGATGGGCAAGAAGATCCGTGTAAATTCAGTCCACCCTGGACTCGTTAAAACAGATATCGTGTCTCAGGATGTACAGGCTGCTTTGGAGAATTCGCCAGAGCCGATCTCACAGCTCGGAAAACCGCAAGAAATCGCCAAAGCTGTGACTTATTTGGCTTCGGATGAGGCCGCTTATACTACTGGTTCAGAGTTAGTCATTGATGGCGGGACTTTAGCCGGCAGATGATAGAAAATTTATCCTAGACTAGTAAACGACCGCAAAAGCAGACCTTTTTAGGTGCTTTTGCGGTCGTTTAAATTATTGGGCTGCATTTATTCTGAAATTTGCAAGACGACTTTGCCTTTGAGATGTTGAGTTGTTGCATATTTAACTGCCGCCTGAATTTCAGCAGCGGGGAAAACAGCGTCAAGGTAAGGAACTAAACCTTTATTACTTGCCATCACAGCTAGCTCCTCTAGCCAATTGCCCTTAAGTGCAAATAACGAAGTCATCGAGATCTGTTTTTTTCTGCCCAAAGTTGCTAGCGGTCCAAGTACACCAGCAGAAATTGCTTATTTGACGCCTCCGACAGCAACGTAGCGACCATCAAAAGACAATATTTTTTTGTAATCTTGGACAGAGTGGTAGCCGTTGACTCCGATAATGACGTTGAATTTGGTCCGGGCTTTACGCGTGATATCAGTGGTGTGATAATCGTAGACTTCTTTGGCGCCAAATTTTTTCACCAGGTCAAAATTATAGCTGCTGACGACAGCTGAAACACTTGCTCCATAGGCTTTAGCGATTTGGAGCGCGAATAAACCGACCCCGCCGGAAGCACCGTTGATCAGGACCTTTTGGCCCACTTTGAGCTGTGCTTTTTTGAGTGCAGCCAGAGCAGTTCCAGCAGTAGTCGGGAGAGCAGCTGCCGCAGTAAACGAAAGATTTTGCGGTTTTAACACGATGTTTTTGCGTGAAACTGCGATATATTCTGCCCAAGCACCATGCAGGTAGTCATCAGCGATAAAAATAACTTCATCGCCCAGCTGAAAATCCTTGATTTTAGAACCAACAGCCACGATGATGCCAGCGCCATCGGCTCCTAAGACCTTATTTTCACTGTGAACATAGGCTCGATCCAACAGCTTAGTTTTAGTGGGAACGTGCTTTTTTTGATAATAATCTTGAAATTCTTGTGTATCTGCAATATTGACTGAAGCGGCTTTGACATGGATCAAGACTTGATTTGGCAAAATGACCGGGGTGGGTCTTTCTACAATGTAAAGTTGACGCGGGTCCCCAGCGCGGTGATTAACGATTGCTTGCATCTTTACCCTCGATTCGATTTGTTAAGTTCAGTGAATGTGTTGTTCTAATTATACAGTAACAGGTGATCCAGCGTGAAATTTGAGAATAAAAACAGCTGTCCAGTCATTACCGGTCAGCTGTTTGACAAATATTAATCTAGCTTACCAGTCAGTTTCAAACCGCCGTAAAATTCCATTGCCAGGTGCAGGCTATGTCCATCCACGATTTCGTCCGGTGTGTTTTCTGGCCAGTAAACTGCCATCTTAGCTTCAAAGCCGTCTGATGTTGGTTTGAACTGGTGAAAAGGCACGTTCACGGCAACCTTGCCGCCGGTCAAGAAAGTTTCGCCTGCCATCGAGATCGGGTATTCCGGATCTTTATCAGCTTTAATTGCCTCTCCGAGCTGATCGTCTTTGACAACATTGACCTCCACCAAGGTCGGTGTGCCATACATTCCAAATGGTTCGATCCCGACTAATTGACCGTCGTCCCAAGTGACGGAGCAGACAAAATGTTCCGGGTGTGCGGCTAAACCGACACGGTCATCAGTTTGCATGGAGCGCATCATGCCCATGTATTCCTGCAGGTTAACGCCGCTGACTTTCATTTCTGTGCGCGAGACTTTCATTGGTTTATCTTGACTAAAGGCTAACTTTTCCCAGAATTTATCAGATTTATGCAGTGACTCTTCGTAGATTTTGATGATTTTTTCACCGGTATATTGTAAGCGATTGTCGATCGAAACATCCCAGGCTTTGTTTGCCGTCAGATAATCAATGTCGTCATCACTCAGAGAACGTTCTCCATCTTTAACGTCGATCCCATGCCGTTTCATGGAATGCAAGATATGCAGATTTCGTTCGTACTCTAAACGATCTAATTGTACTTTACTCCATTCCTCACCGTTCAAAGTAAATGAATATTGGACGTCACTCATTTAAGATTCCTCCTTACAGGTATGGCTGATCTGCAGCTAAAATTGACTTGGCTTTAGGTCGTGTTGTAACTTATCTTTAAAGTAACAAATTCAAAGATAAGATACTACAACACAATATAAGGAGAGTGTTGTTTTGTGAGTACTGAAATAACAAAGCAAGCCGATCAGACTCGGCAAGCGTGGGTGACTGCCTTTTGCCTGCTCTATCAAGAAAAGCCCTTTAGTAAGATTTCTGTTCAAGCCGTGGCGAAAAAAGCAGGCTATGATCGCACGACTTTTTACCAATATTTTATCGATCTGCGCGATCTGCTCGACCAACTTGAAGAAGAACTGATGGGCTACATTACGACTAGAAGACCTTCTATAACGGCAGAAACGAATGAGTACCACTTTATCAATGCATTGGTTGACCTTTATCAGGAACGTTCAGTCGAAGTTAACGCACTGTTAGGACCATATGGCAGGGACCATTTTTCAACCGCATTAAAAAGCAGTTTGGACCTAAGCTTATTTCATTTGCGCAATGATGAAGCTAACCAATATGAACCATACTTGGTTGAGTTTCGACTGGCTGGTGCATTGGATCTTTTTTCGTTGTGGCTTAGTCGCGGGCAGGATCTTTCTGTGCCAGAATTGGTCGAATTACTGGTCAAACTTTATCAAACCAACCCGGGCCTCAAAGAACTAGCAAAACAGTAATTTTGTTTTGGATGTCAAATTGGTGAGAAATTTGCAATAAGCTTATTTTCGCAAGTTTTGATGCTAAAATTAAAGAAGAATAATTTATAGATAAGGAATGAATTTAGATGAATGAAAGTGCATGTACCACGATCTTGGTGGGCAAAAAAGCCACAGTTGACGGCTCAACAATGATTGCCAGAAATGACGACACATTTTTGCCGCTAACACCGCAGCGTTTCGTGATGCAACCGGCAGTCACTGGACGGCATGAAACACTGGTTTCCAACCAAAACGGTTTTACGGCACCTTTGCCGGAATCGGGCTACAAGGCAACTTTTACGCCCAACGTTGAAGTTGACAAATGGGGTGTGTTTAACGAAACATCGATCAACGAAAAGAACGTCGCCATGTCAGCAACAGAATCTGTTTATGGGAATCAGCGGGCTTTAGCCTATGATCCTTGGGTCAAGAATGGTTTGGCAGAAGATTCCTTGCAGACGATGGTGGCACCCTTCATCGATTCCGCGCGTGGCGGTGTCAAATATCTCGGTGAACTGATCAAGAAATATGGTTCGCCCGAAGGCAATGGGGTACTTTTTTCAGATGCGGATGAAGTCTGGTATATGGAGATTGTGACCGGACACCACTGGGCCGCAACGAGGATCCCAGACGATGCCTATGCGATTGCAGCTAATCAGGTTGCCCAAGATCGCATCGATTTTGCAGATCCTGAGAATTACTTGTGGTCTGAAGGCTTACAGGAATTTGTCGCCGAGCATCATTTGAACCCGGCTAAAGAAGGGTTTAATTTCAGACGGATCTTTGGTACGGATAACGAAAAAGACCGGTACTATAACACGCCGCGCGTCTGGTATGGACAACGCTGTTTTAACCCTGAGATCGAACAGGATCCGCAAAGCAGCGACTTGCCGTTTATTTGCCACGCTAGCCGTTTACTTGCGGTTGAAGATCTAGAAGATGTTTTAAGTTCGCATTACAACGAAACTCAATATGATCCTTTGGGTCATGGGTCAGAGGCTGATAAGAAGAAATTCCGGCCGATCTCTCTGAACCGGACGCAAAACTCCCATGTGCTGCAGATCAGAAATGATGTGCCCGTTGCACAGTCGGCATTGATGTGGATCTGCTTTGGGGTCCCGACCTTCACACCATATGTCCCATTTTATAGTAATGCCAACGACACAGATTCTGCTTGGAGCGAGACTTCACGCGAATACAACATTCAGGATGCCTACTGGATGTACCGGACCCTGTCAATGCTGACGGAATCACATTATTCCAATTTTATCCAACAAAACCGGGATTACTTGACAGAAGTTAAGGAAATTCAGAATCGTTTGGTTGCTGAAACCGATGCCAAAGCAGCTGAATTGAGTGGCCAAGAGTTGGTTGATTACCTGACTTCACGCAACCACGAATTAGCTGCAGCTGTTCGTGACCGGACGATGAAAGAAATTGGCAGTTTCATTACTCAAGGCTTAACTTTGTCCAAGTTAACCTTCAATATGGATGCCAACCTCTAAAGAATTTTGAGCAGTTTTTGCATGAGCCATTTTATCGTTTAGAAGTGTGCCAGACAACTGGTAAAAACTTTGCTGGTTTGAGAAAAATAACACGAAACTTTCAAAAATTTCAGAAAGTTTCGTGTTATTTCTTTATCGGCTAACTTTTTGCTGTACTTCACTAATTGAGTTTAATGCATATTTTTATTTAGTTTTTGGCGAAAGACCCTCGACTTTAGTCGGGGGATGGATAGCCGTAGTGTGCTTGCACGCTAATTTCACAAAAAAATAGTTAGAACTTGCTTTGAACTGACAGTGTGCTATCTTAAATTAAAAGGTGGTGAAATCAATGACTTTGAAAGCTTTTAAAGTGCGCCTATATCCAAATCAAAAGCAAATTAAGCAAATTAAACAGACCTTTGGTTCAACTCGTTTTGTGTGGAATCAAATGTTAGCTATGCAAAGTGCTCGCCACAAAAACAACTCTCATGCTAGTTATCAAAATGAGTTTGCTATGAATAACCTGCTGAAAGCACTCAAGACAGAATATCCGTGGTTAAAAGACGTGGATGCTACTGCTTTGCAAGCAACCAATGGCAATTTGCACGACGCTTTTCAACGTTTTTTCAACAAGAAATTAAGTAACGGTTATCCACGCTTTAAAAGTAAGAAAAACTACGCACAAAGCTACACTTCTAAAGCGGTTAATCAGAATATCAAGGTCATTGATGAGCACCACTTGAAGCTGCCTAAATTAGGTCAAGTTTATTTCCGTGCCGGGCGTATTTTGACCGGCAAAGTTAGACGGGCAACCGTCCGGATCAACTCGCAAGGTCAATATTACGCCACAATTTTGATTGAGGGCGAAAAACAAGCTCTCAAACCAAAAACAAAGCAGGCTGTCGGCATTGACCTTGGTTTAGATAGCCTCATGATTTTGTCCAACGGTCAGAAAGTCAACATGGTACATTTTGACACTGATGCAAGGAAACAGATTAGAGTGTGGGAACGCAAGATGGCACGTCGCCGACGAAATGCACTCAAGGAAATTGTCTTTGATAAGCACGACAAAGTGCTGTTCCCACGTACTAGCTTGCGTCAGTTTCCACGCTACCAG
>NZ_BFFP01000038.1 GCF_003864415.1 Ligilactobacillus salitolerans | reverse complement strand
CGAGTGGTTAGGGACTCCGGTTTGTTTGGCAACCTCATCCTACCGTTTCCAGCCTTTTAGCCACTTCTTGTACATCGATTCGATGTTTTGTCTAGGGCTTCCTTCAGATTCTACCTCGCAATAGACACCCTTGCCTTCGACTTGTGATACCGACCACTACGGCTCACAGCGGACTCACACCGCCTAGTTACTGCCCATGCCGGGCGCACCAAAGAGACATACAAGTTCCCGCCGGAAGCCTGTATGTCTCTTTGTTTATTTGTTGACCTGATCGTCTATGTTTCTTGGTGATCAATGTGATTTAAGAAATAAATCAAGGTTTGCAATTCATTTGTCAAATCAACATTTTGGATCCGCACACCTTCATGAACTGTGACCCGTAAAGGAGTAAAGTTCAAGATACCTTTAACACCCGCTGCAACTAATTCGTCAGTGACACGTTGCGCAACTGGTGAAGGAACAGTTAAGATCACAACTTCGATCTGCTGTTCAATGAGCTGCTCTTTCATTTCACTCATCGGATAGATCGGAACTCCGCTTTGGATCGTTCCTGTGATCCGATCATCAATGTCAAAAGCCGCGCTGATCCGAACATTGTTGCTGCCATGGAAATTGTAGTTCAATAAAGCATGGCCTAGATTACCAACGCCAATCAACGCAACGTTAGTCAGCTTGTCTTGATTCAAAGTCTTTTTGAAGAAATCTAACAAGCTTTTAACGTCATAACCATAGCCGCGCTTTCCAAGTGCCCCAAAATAGGAGAAATCACGACGGATCGTAGCTGAATCAACCTTAACAGCATCAGCCAGTTCGGTTGAAGAAATTCTTTTTTTGCCTGAATTATATAATATCCCCAGATAACGGTAATAAATTGGCAACCGTTTGGCTGTAGCCTGAGGTATCTTTGAATGTGCCATTATATAAGCTCCTTTCACAAATGCTTACTGAAATAATTTTACCATACTGTTTTTCACAATCAAGGAAAAAGTTCATTGATTCACAACATATCTGAAATAATTTAAATTTGAGACGACCTTTTTAGATGTGCTTTAGATATCGTTGAGATATGGTAAAATGATAAATAGACAGCAAAATTTTAGGCAGGTGACAAATATGCTTTTATTACAAGTCCAGCAAGCCGCTCGGGTCTTTGCGGGAGATCCGCTTTTTCAAAAGATCGATCTCAACATTCAAAGCGACTCTCGAATCGCGCTGGTTGGTCCGAATGGAGCTGGTAAATCAACTTTGATCAAAATGATCATTGGCCAAAGTGAACCAGATGAAGGCCAAATCGTCAAACGTAAGAACCTGACGATCGGTTATTTAGCACAAGATACCGGTCTTGAATCCGATGATACGATTTACGCTGAAATGTTAAAGGTCTTTGCCGGTTTGATCGAAATGGAAAAAAAGATCCATCAATTAGAAAAACTGATCTCGAGTTCAACCGACACTAATTCTACACGCTATCAAGAACTTTTAAAACAATACGATCAATTAATGCATGACTTTTCTGAACGTAACGGCTACGGCTATGAAGCCGAGATCCGCTCCGTTCTCCACGGTTTTCATTTTTATGAAGCAGACTATGATAAAAAAGTGGCGTCACTTTCAGGTGGACAAAAGACCCGTTTGGCCTTAGCACGGCTCCTCTTAGAAAAAAGAGATCTCTTGATCTTGGACGAACCAACCAACCACTTAGACATTGAGACTTTGCAGTGGCTGGAAAACTATCTGCAAGGCTATCCTGGCGCTTTGTTACTTGTTTCTCATGACCGTTATTTTCTCGATAAAATCGTGACGACAGTCTGCGAAATCAGTCACAAGCAAGCAACGACCTACCCAGGAAATTACACCGACTTTGTGAAGCAAAAACAGGCTAAACAGCGGCGTGAATGGAAGGAATATGAAAAACAACAAACGCAGATCAATAAGCTGCAAGACTTTGTTGATAAAAATTTAGTTCGTGCCACGACCAGCAAACGAGCGCAAAGCCGCCAAAAACAACTCGACAAGATCCAGCGGCTGGATCGTCCCAGCGGTGATGAACAGGGACCGCACTTTTCCTTTACCCCGGCTGCTAAAAGCGGTTCAGTTGTCTTAACGGTTAAAGACGGTTACATCGGACACGATGCAAAAACGATCGCCGGACCGATCAATTTTGAATTAAGAAAGAACAAGGTCCTTGCTTTAGTTGGACAAAATGGGATCGGCAAGTCCACGCTCCTAGAAAGCATTATCGGTCAGCTCCCGTTTATCTCCGGTTCCGCTAAGTTTGGAGCAAATGTTCAGTATGGCTACTACGACCAGGAACAACACGGTCTCCACTCTAAAAAAACAGTGCTCAACGAGATCTGGGATGACCACCCTACTACTCCAGAAAAAGATATTCGTTCTTTACTAGGCGGCTTTCTCTTCAAGGGAGACGACGTCAAAAAGTTGGTCCATAACTTGTCTGGGGGAGAAAAAGCCCGTCTGCTGTTGACCAAATTGGCAATGCAGCATGATAATCTGTTGATTTTGGATGAACCAACGAACCATTTGGATATCAATAGTAAAGAAGTACTGGAACAGGCTGTGCAAGATTTTGACGGCACCGTTCTCTTCGTTTCTCATGATCGTTACTTCATTAACCAGACTGCTGACGAAATCATCGAGATCTCACCGAAAGGAAGCACTCTCTACCTGGGAAATTACGATTATTACCTAGCAAAAAAAGAAGAATTGCAGCTGATCGCCGAGCAAAAGGCGCAAGAAGCCTCACAGCAAACAACTCAGGAAAAAACAGAACCCGCCTCAAAAGCAAAAACTGCTTATTCGCAAAGCAAAGACAAACAAAAGCAGCAGCGGAAATTGGAGCGGCGTGTTGCTGCTTTAGAAGAAGAAGTCGATCAGCTCGATGCTCAAAAAAGCACGCTCGAAACTGTGATGACACAGCCGGAAACTTTTAATGACCCGACGAAAATGCAAGACCTACAAAAACAGTTGGAAGAATTAACGACCCAGCTGCAGGACAAAGAATCTGAATGGGAAGCAAGTTCATTAGAACTGGAAACTTTCCTAGAACAGGCGTGAATCAAAAAAAGACCTTTCACTAAAAAAGTGAAATGGTCTTTTTTGCTGGCTTGCTTTATTTAGCTGCCAGCCAGTCAAACTCCAGACTAGGATCTGCATTTAAAGATAGATCACCGAAAGTAGCATGCTTAAAGGCCACGTAACCCGCGGCTCCGATCATCGCCGCATTATCTCCACAATACTGCAACGGAGCTTTAACCAAGTCAACCTGTGGAAAAGCTGCGATCTCTTCATTTAAACGCGCACGTAAACCGCTATTGGCGGCGACCCCGCCTGCTAGGATCAGCTGGTTGACGGGGTAATTGTGCAAAGCACGGACAGTTTTCTGCGCTAAAACATCGATCACGCTTTGCTGAAAACTTGCGGCCAGATCAGCGGAAGAAAGTTCTTCATGCACTTGATCTGCATGGTGAACAGTATTGATGAAGGCACTCTTCAAGCCGCTAAAACTAAAGTCGTAATTATCCTCTTTTTCCATCGCCCGCGGAAAATGAAAGGTATCTTTTCCTCGGCGCGCCAATTCGTCAACGGCTTTACCAGCCGGATAGTTGATCCCTAAAACACGGCCGATCTTATCAAATGCCTCGCCGCAAGCATCGTCGCGAGTCTCGCCAATGATCTTGAAGTCATTTTCCTTTTCCAAATAAACTAGTTCAGTATGGCCGCCAGAGACTAATAATGCCAACGCTGGAAACTGCAGTGGAGCCGTATAACGGGCGGCGTAAATGTGTCCTGCCATGTGGTTGACCGGTACCAGCGGCAGGTTATGGGCAAATGCCACTGCCTTAGCCGCCGAAAGTCCGACCAAGAGTGCGCCAACTAACCCCGGGCCATAAGTCACAGCTACTGCGCTCAAGTCAGCATAGCTCAAGCCGCTTGCTTGAAAAACATCGTCCAAGCAGCCAATGATTTGTTCAATATGGTGTCTACTTGCCACCTCTGGCACCACGCCGCCGAAACGTTGATGACTTTTGATCTGCGTAGCAGTTGACTGCGCCAAGACTTCCGCCCCGTTTTTGACTAAAGCAACGCTGGTTTCATCACAGCTGGATTCAAAGGCTAAAATTATTGTTTCTTCTTCACTCATTATCTTTCCTGTCCTTATTTTCACTCAATAATAATTGATACTCGCTAACTGCCGCGTTTTTTTCAGGATGGAGTTTTTTGAAACCATGCTCCTGATAAAAGGCAGCTTCTTTTTCCTGGTCACTGCGAACCTGCACGAACACAGAACTCACTCCGCTTTCCTGCGCACGATCAAGCAAAATGTCCAGCAAGAAGGAAGCAAGTTCTTTATGTTCAGGCAAAACTGATAGTTTCATGATCCGCAAACGGGTCAATTGCAGATTAAAACGGCAACCGATAAAGCCAAGCAATTCATCATTTTGCCGTAAACCAAAATACAGGGTCTTGTTTTGGTCTTTCATTTTGATCTGAAAAGTATTATAGTTCCAGACATCTTCATCATTGTGAGCACGCTCTTCCACCGCAACCATCTCGGGGATCGTAGAGATCACATTCCGACACAAAAAGTAATTCTGCCCGGCTAAAGAAACGTTGCGATTTTCAAATTGGAGTTGTTTTTCTTGAAAAGCCAGCTTAATTTTTAAATTCAACTGCTGCTTAAATTTTTTTAACATAGGCCCCATTATTATCTTTCTCCTTCGGATTCTGTGCGAGCCACTGTGTTTCTGCCTGAGTCAAACGGAGATAGTTGGGTACAAAATCATTGACGTTGACTGGGTCGGCAAATCTTCCCAACTGCCCTAAATTAAATGCCCGCGGAACCAGTGTTTCTGCTCCGCCGATCCGGTAAGTACCAGGAGTCAGATTTTGTTTCATTTCAGCTTCAAACCGCTGAGCGTCAGCGCCGACAAAACACACCTGCCGGTCTGGGAGCTGCCGACATAAAGCAGCAAAAGAAATATGCTGGTCACTAATTCGGTTGACTAGTTGGCCATTTTGCCAGACATAGCCCCCAGCAAAAACATTCCCGCGCCGGGCATCAAACACCGGTACGATCACCGAGTTGACATCCTGCACGCCAGCTGCCAAAACCGCCAAGCTCGAGACCCCGACCAATTCTTTGTCGAGACTATAAGCCAAAGTTTTGGCAGTCGTGATCCCGATCCGCAAGCCCGTGTATGAACCTGGTCCTTGAGCAACCACGATGCGGTCGATCTGTGCTGGAGTTAAACTGCTTTGTTTAAAGATGTTGTCAACCAGAGGCATTAAGGCGACACTGTGGTTTCTGCCGACCGCCGTTGTATTTTCAGCCAGCAAAGTTTGATCTTCCAGCAGCGCCACACTTAGCGGCCGGTTGGAAGTATCAATTGCAAGAATTTTCATGATTATTATTCAGTCCTCTTTTAATATTACCGTTTCCCTTTAGCATTTTAACACATACGAGACTAGACTTTACCACCAATCTGCGAATTTAACAGTATTTTTGCCGATTAATCACATTTTTATTCATTTGCAAGGAGTTATGAAATTTTTTGCAAGCATTGTGATTTACCACTGGCCAAAATATCACTATAATAATTGTTATCAAGTTAAAATTGTTCTTTAAAAAGGAGCTCCTTATGAAAACCATCTTAGTTTTACATACTGGCGGAACGATCGCCATGTCTTCAGATAAAAACGGAACGATCGTGCCTGGCAAACAAAATCCGCTGAATAGTTTCACCAACCCTTTTACCGGCAAAATCAAGTTAGACATCAGAAACCCGTTCAACCTCCCTTCCCCTCATATTGGACCAGATCAAATGCTGGTCTTGCGCAATGAGATCCTGACCGCTGAAAACAACGGTGTCGATGGTGTTGTGATCACGCACGGAACCGATACTCTGGAAGAAACCGCATATTTTTTAGACTTGACCTTACCCGCGGAAACTCCAGTTGTAGTTACGGGTGCAATGCGTTCCGCAGATGAAATCGGTTCTGACGGATTGCATAACTTTCAAACTGCGATCTTGACTGCCGCAAGTGATCAGGCTCACGGTAAGGGAGTTTTGGTCGTTATGAACGATGAGATCCATACCGCCCGTTTCGTAACCAAGACTCACACTACCAACGTCGCAACTTTTCGGACGCCGACCTTTGGCCCGGTAGGATCCATCTCTAAAGATCGTGTGACCTTTTACTCGCAGCTGATCCGGCAAACTTATATCCCGATCGACCACATTGTCAAAAATGTCTTCTTGCTCAAAGCATACGCCGGCATGGATTCTGAACTATTCGCTGCCTTGGCAAATCAAGAGACCAAAGGGGTCGTGATCGAAGCCTTGGGGGCTGGCAATCTGCCGCCTGCCGCTTTGCCTGGGTTAAAAAGCCTGCTGGACCTCAAGATCCCCGTCGTGATCGTTTCCCGTTGTTTTAACGGCACAGCTGAAAGCGTCTATGATTATGAGGGCGGCGGCGTTCGTTTAGAACAAATGGGTGCGATCTTTTGCCATGGTCTTAACGGTCAGAAAGCTCGGATCAAGCTGGCAGTCGGTCTCAGTAAAGAAATGGCACCTGCTGAACTGACTCAGTTTGTTAGTGATGCTGTTTCTTAACAGTTTTTCCAAAATAAGTTCAAAAATAAGGCTGTGCTGCAACCGGAAAATTTCGGTTGCGCACAGCCTTATTATTAATCGCTGATTTTTTCCCAATGACACTCGGCGTTACAATTTTTTTCGTCTTCGGTCGTGATCACGTGCTTGGTGATCAATTCGTCTTGATCTAACTCGACCTGACTGGAAACAGTTGCACCATAATAAACCTCTTGCCGATATTGAATATTCATTTTAGTTAAACGATGATTCAATAAGAAATCAGCTGGCAAAGCATCGAGCATCCAATCAAAATAGTGAACGTTATTGACGTGGTGATTACCATCAATATCCATAAACCGCACTCGATATTTTTTACTTGCAGTGGCATCATTAACCGGCTGCGGTGCGGCTAGCCGTTCAATTTTTTTCGTATATTCAGACTCATAGGGCGCAATGATCTCTTGCGGCAAACGCACTATTTTACGTTTAGTCCGGTCCATTAAGACGAAAACACTGTGCATTTTAACCAGCTGCTGTCCTTCTTGATCGGTCACCCAAAAATCGCGGTAGCAAAAAAAGCGATTATATTCTTGGGCTTTGGTCGAGATCGTGACCACTTCATTTGCATGCGGCAGGCGCGTAATATCCATCACATGCTGCGTCACGACCCAGCCCAATCCAAGTTCGCTGAGCTTCTGATCAGTGACACCCAACGAATCGCTCTGATCGCCAGAGACTAATATCATCAGATCCACTAACCGCCCGATCCCGATCACACCAGTCACGTTTGTTTCATAGTAAACTACACGATGATCTTCACTAAATGTCTTTGCACTCATTTTCAACCTTCTGTTCTATGTAAATCCTCCGTCATACATCCTACAAATTAATTCAGGTGGTGGTATTCATTATAGACAACCTGTTTTTTGACATGATTATCCTTGGCGACTCGTTTGATCGCATCATTGGTTTTCAAATCTTCACTTTCGATCAGCAAACGAACTTGATCTTCCAACGGCAGCACAATTTGCGGTTTATCCTCTTCTTTTTGCGGATTTCCCTCAACGATCAGTACAAACTCGCCCTTAACTTGAGAACTCTGCGCCCACTCAAGTGCCTCAGGCAATGTTCCCCGAATAAATTCTTCATACCTTTTGGTCAACTCACGGCACAAAACAACTTTTCGCTCCCCACCGAAGGCCGTGACCAAGCTTTGCAGCGTCTTGACCAAACGATGCGGTGCTTCATAGAAAATTAAAGAAACTTGCTGCGCAGCCAATTCTGCCAGCTCATTTTTACGTTCTGTGTTTTTCCGAGATAAAAAACCGTAAAACAAAAAAGGCTGGGGACATAAACCGGACGCAATCAGGGCTGTCAGGGCAGCATTTGGTCCTGGCAATGGAACTACCCGGATCGAAGCAGCAATACAAGCTTGCACAAGTTCTGATCCAGGATCACTGATCGAAGGCATTCCGGCATCACTTACCTGGGCAAGCGACAGTCCTTGCCGCAGTTTATCCAGCAGCTGCGGCAGCCTTTCTTTAGTATTATATTCATGAAAACTAATTTGCTTAGTTTTGATCTCGAAATGGTTCAGAAGCTTCTGAGTATTGCGCGTATCTTCAGCTGCGATCAAATCGACGTTTTGCAAGGTCTCAACGGCACGTGGACTCATGTCACCCAAGTTGCCGATCGGCGTTGGTACTAAAAAGAGTGTGCCGGCAGAACTACTGCCTTGAAAACTGCTGGTGATCTCAATACTCATTAATTTCTCTCCCCATAAATAACATCTTGGCAAAATACGCAAGGTTCATCATTGACCCGTCGCGAACCATACATATTATCAACATTGCAGACGTGGAAGCCCTCTTCATACAGCTTTTCCAAGTTCTGCCGCGACTTAGAGAGACTCGTCGTATTTTTGGCAGTCGACTTATCTTCCAATTCACGTAAGTGTTCCCTTAAATGCTGATTTTCAATTTCTAATTCCGCATTCCGTTCGATCAACTCTGCCATCGATTGCTGAGTTTCGCCGATCATTTGCCTTAATTGATCTGCCGTTGTTCCTAAATGCTCAAGATTATCATATAACTGACGCTTATCCAAAATAATTCACCTTCGCTCATCGCTGATAACAGTCGCACAACTCTAAAGTCAGCGATTCTAATACGTTTTGGAACGAAACATTGATGGCAAGCAGCCGCCATTTTTTTAACACAATATCACAGGCCTCGGTTGCTGCTTGGACTGAAATTTTAGCCAATTTGGCTTTGAACTCAGGGGCATACATTTGAAAAGCAATCTCCTGCTTCGAACCAGTCGCATAAAACATCAAATCGCGTGCCAGCAGTGCGATCAAAAAAAGTAACCTCTCCTGCTGTGTATTGGTCTCAACCAACGGAAGCAGCTTCTGCTGAACATCAACAAAGGCACGCAGATCATTCTTTAAGATCGCACTATACCATTGCCACAGGTTACTAATGATTGCTTGGTAATTGTCATCAGCGAGCAGCTCTTCTGCTTTCTGGCTGCTTTTAGTCACGTGAGCAGCTAAAACCGCCTGTTCATGCTGGATCCCCTTTTTTTCAAGCTGCTGAGCTAACAGCTCACTACTTGGCGCTTGCAGTTCTATCAACTGACACCGAGAAATGATCGTGGGTAAAATTTTGTTTTGTTCACTGCTCAATAAAAACGCCACAACTTCGCCGCTTGGTTCCTCCAGAAACTTCAGCAAACCATTAGCGGCACTTGAGGACATTTTTTCAGCGTCTTCAATGATAAAGACCTTTTGCGCACCCTCGACACCGCTTTTGGCAAATTCAGATTTCAAATATCTGATTTGATCAATTTTAATTGATAAGCCTGTTGGCGCGACCTCTACAACGTCTGGATGCTCATGCGCTAAGATCCGTGAGCATTCGGAGCAGTGACCACAAGGACCGGCAGCAGTGACTTCTGTACAAAATAACAGCTGTGCCACCCATAAAGCAAGTTCCTTTTTCCCTGCCCCCTGGTCGCCGACTAAGAGATAAGCATGTGCCAACTGCTCTGCGCACGCTAATTTAAGAAAGTGTTCGGTTAATTGCGGCTGAGCATCTGTAATTTCCATCGTCTGCAACCCTAAAATTGATGGAAAGCATCGATCGGTAAGACGAAGACCGTAGCGCCGCCAACCTGAACTTCAACTGGGTAAGCCCCTGCTGCTTCCATTGGGGAATCAAGGTTAACTGGAGGTGCCATAAACTGCTTGCGCGTTTTAGAAGTTTCTTTGATCAGGTCCATCACGTCAGCAACTTTCTCGTCTTCGACCCCGATAATAAAGGTCGAGTTGCCAGACCGTAAAAATCCACCTGTCGATGACAACTTGGTTGCCCGAATATCTTGTTCTATAAACGCATTGCTGAGTCGGTTGCTGTCCTTATCCTGAATAATCGCAATTATCAATTTCATGGTTTTTTACCCCCAAAATTTAATCCTGTGGTATTGTTGCCTGCTCTAAAAATTTCTTTAGCTTTGAAAAAACTGCGGCTTCGACCTGATCTTGTGACAAAGACGCATCAATTAGCTGAATACGCTGTGGATTTTGCTGGGCGAGCTTTAAATATTCGGCTCTGACCTGCTGGTAAAAATCCAATTGTTCCTCATCCATCCGATTGACTTCATCTTGTCGGTTAGTTCTAATTCGTTCAAGCCCGACGATCGGGTCCAAATCAAAATAAAAAGTTAGATCCGGTTGCAAACCGCCTGTTGCAAACTGGTTAATGGTGGCAACCTCCGGAACCCCAACTTTACGTCCGGCTCCTTGATAAGCTAGCGAGCTGTCAACAAAGCGGTCGCATAAAACCAGCTTACCTGCATTAAGTCCCGGTAAAATTTTCTCCACTAAATGCTGCCGTCGCGAAGCCGCAAATAGCAAAGCCTCTGTTTTTCGATCCATTTGAGTATTAGCTTTATTTAGAATAACTTCGCGAATAGCCTCCGAAATTCGGCTGCCGCCCGGTTCGCGAGTCACCAGAAAATTATCCTGCCAACCCAACTCTTCTAAACGACGACTAATTCCCTTGATCACAGTAGTTTTACCGGAACCTTCAGTTCCTTCGAATGTCACAAATAATCCAGTCACTTACAAAACCTCAATTACATTGAATTAATTATATTGTACTTAAAAAAGTGGTCACTGTCCATGTATAACGCTAGCGACCCTGCTTAAACTCATCTTAGCGGCTGATGATCGAAGCCTGAAGGTGACCTTTAACACGCCGCAATCGGGCTTCACGAAATAGTAATTCATACTGGGCTTTAGCTGCCTTAGTTTTAGCTGCTAGTTCTTCATCGGCTTCATAGATATTTTCTTGATTGTGCTTGGCGGTATTCCAAGCAGCAAAGGCTTGGTCAATATCTTTTAACAATAATTCATCAAATTCTTGTTTGAGCTGGATCTTTTTCTTTCCAAACATAAGCTTACCTCGCTTAAATTTCCTGTCTGCCTTCAATCGCTTTGTAGAGGGTCATTTCATCGGCATATTCAATATCACTGCCGACTGCCAGGCCAGAAGCCAGCCTCGTGACCTTGATCCCAGCAGGCTTTAACAAACGGGAAAGATACATCGCTGTTGCCTCACCTTCTGGCGTAGCATTTGTAGCAATGATCACCTCTTGAACGCTGTCGTTTTTTTGCAGTCTCTGTACTAGGCTCTTAATGTTAATATCCTCAGGCCCTTTTCCTTCGATCGGAGACAAGACTCCGTGCAAAACATGGTAAAGTCCATGATATTCACGCATCTTCTCTAAAGACATCACATCTTTGGGCTGCTCAACCACGATCAGCTGCGACTGGTCACGCCCTTTATCAGCACAGATCACACATGGGTCTTCCTCAGTGATATTACCGCAGATACTGCAGTAATGCAGGTCGCGTTTGGCAGCGAGCAAGGCCGCAGAAAAATCAGTAACATCCTGCTCGCCCATATCAATCGTATAAAAAGCCAGACGAACCGCAGTCTTGTTGCCAATTCCAGGTAATTTCATATAACTATCGATCAACTTAGCGATCGGTTCCGGATACTGCATGACAAAATCTCCCTCTCGCTTGGTTTAAAATCTTGGCATCCCTTTAGAATACTTGCCTAAAGTCGCCTGTGTCTGTTTGTCGATCTGGGCCATTGCATCATTGACAGCAGAAATAATTAAATCTTGGAGCATGTCTGGATCATCTGGGTCAATGACTTCTTCTTTCAGAGCAAGATCAGTCATTTTCTTATCACCGGTAAATTTAACTACGACTTCTTCATTGGCGGCCTTCCCAGTAAATTCAGTCTGGTTCAGCTCTTCTTGGTCCTTTTGCATTTGTTTTTGCATTTTTTGGACCTTTTTCATCATTCCTTGCATGTTTCCTGGCATCATAAGTGTTTTCTCCTTTATTAGTTAGTCATTTTTAACGTCAATTAATTCATCGCCAAACAGTTTACGGGCTTCATCCACAATAGGTTGAGCCTGTGTTGTCTGGTCAGCTTGTTTTTCCTCAGAACGACTGCGATCTTCTGGATGTTTTTCATGGCTTGGTGCATTTTTTTGGCTATCCAGATACTGTTGTCTGATTTGCGGCCAAGAGTCTTGCGGGATAAAGATCAAGCGTGGAACATGACCGATCAAGCGATCCAAGCCGTTTTCCAAGGTCGTTTGCAGCTGCTGGTCAGTCTGTGCCCGTTCACATAAAAAGTCAAACTGGAAGGTCACGATCACACCATCCTCGCTAGCAGCTACGGGCGAACTAATATGCATCACTGCCCGCTGCGCCACCGTCAGCATATTCATCAAGTCATCCCAAATATCCCTTAATTCTAAGAGACTTTTTTTAGTCGCATCATCCAAAACACTGTACAGCTGTGTCAGATTGACAGTTGGTGCTTTTTTAGCAGACTGTTTGTTGATCCGCGGCTTAGCTTCTTGCCGGTTAAGTTGGACGCCATTCCCAGCTTGTGCACTGCGCTGCTCCAATTCATGGATTTGTTCTTGCAAAGCACGCACTTGGCGGCTTAGATCCTCGACCAGCGCTGTTTGTGCAGCTTCAGGTACTTGCACGTTGGCATTCGTCTGCGCAACTGACGTTTGCTTTCGAGTCGCTAATTTAACCGTTAAAACTTCCAAGTAGATCGATGCGTGCGCTGTAAAACGCATGTTTTCTTGCTGCTCATTGAGCAAGTCGATCATCTGATAGATCTCCTCTGGACTAATTTTCGCAGCAAAGGCACGAAAATCATCATCCACAACATCTAATTGTTCTTCTTCGAGGCGTTTAGGGGCTTGTTGATATAAAAGCAGATCCCGGCAAAAACTGATCAGATCTTCAATAAATCTGCCGGCATCTTTACCCGCGACAATGATTTGATGCAAGGTTTCTAAGGCAGCCGCTGTATCATTAGAATGAACCTGCTCCAGGTACTCGAGCAATTCATGATTTTGCACACTGCCAGTCACCATCAGCGCGTTATCCAATGTGATCTGGTCATTGCCAAATGAGATCACCTGATCCAAAATACTTAGCGCGTCACGCATCCCGCCTTCGGCAGCTTGAGCAATTAACTTCAGGGCTGCCGGATCATATTGCAGCTGCTTTTGTTCAACGATAAACTCCATGCGCTGCAAGATCGTAGTCGCCTGGATCCGCCGAAAATCAAACCGTTGGGTCCGTGAGATGATCGTAGCTGGGATCTTATGCGGTTCCGTGGTCGCTAGGATGAAAACCACGTTAGCCGGCGGTTCTTCCAAAGTTTTCAACAGAGCATTAAAAGCACCTGTTGACAGCATATGCACTTCGTCAATAATGTAAATTTTATAATCGCATTCGGTCGGTGCATACTTGACCTTATCTCGAATATCACGGATCTCTTCGACACCATTATTGGATGCCGCATCGATCTCGATCACATCATTTTGTCTGCCAGTCGTGATCGAAGTACAAGTTGCACACTCATTACACGGCTCACCGTCTTCTTGGCGGTGACAGTTGATCGCCTTAGCAAAAATCTTGGCAGCAGAAGTTTTTCCCGTACCCCGCGGTCCTGTGAAAAGATATGCGTGAGATGTCTGCTCTGTCACGATAGCGTTTTTCAGTGTCTTGGTGATCAGCTCCTGACCAACGAGATCGCCAAATTTCTGGGGACGCCAAGCACGATATAAGGCTTGATAACTCATGACCATTTCCTCCTTAGTCCAGAATGCTGATAAATACTGCAAGCCAGAAACCTTGCGTGACGTTTCTGCTGCAGTATTGCTGCTGATTTAGAATTCAGCAGTTTAATTAGTTTCGTTTAATGGCTTTAAAAAAAGCCCTGATCTTTGAAAAGACCAGGGTTTAAATATCATAATAACTTAAGGCACATGTCGAACCAGACTTAGTGCTGCTTCCTTCCGGACCTGACACGCTTCGTAAGGACAACATTGCCCCAAGGCCTTACGGCACCTACTATATTACATGATATTGACCTAAATTTCCAGTCTTTTTAATGCTTTTCTCGAATTTTCGCAAAAAAGTCGCTTAAGACTTGCGCACACTCTTCCTGGCGCAGCCCTTTTTTGACCTGGACCTGATGATTGAACCTCGGCTCTGTCAAAAGATTCATCAATGTGCCAGCACAGCCGGCTTTTAGGTCGGCGCAGCCATAATAAACCGCCCTCAGCCTTGAATTCACGATCGCACCAGCACACATCGGGCACGGCTCTAGAGTCACAAACAAAGTGCACCCTTCCAAGCGCCAATCGTCTAAAACACGGTTGGCTTCTCTAATTGCTAGGATCTCTGCATGTGCGACGGCATCATGGGAAAGTTCACGACGATTGCTGCCGCGTCCAATAATTTTTCCGGCACTAACGATCACACAACCGATCGGGACCTCACCGATCTCAGCCGCCTTTCTTGCTTCTAATAAGGCTTGACCCATGAAATAGTCAAGTTGTTCATTGCTATATTCACTCATTTTATTCCTTTACACTCTGCAAGATAAAGTAGCCTTTATTTTTTAGGATCACTTGGCAGTTGCCGAAAACTTCTTGCATTTTCTTTTGGGCAGAAGGTGCTCCTTGCTTCTTTTGAATCACCGCTAACAAAATACCTTGGGCAGCCAAATGTTCCTTAGCTCCGCTTAAAATTGCATGGACCACTTTCTTACCCGCACGGATCGGCGGGTTCGTCAGGATCAATGTATAATCTTGCTCGGTCACGTTCGCATAGCCGTCGGAACTAAAAATCTGCACATTGTTGATCCCATTGTCAGCCGCATTTTTTTGTGCCAAGTTCAACGCCCGTTCATTAACATCTACCATGTCCACCCGGCTGGCCGGAAAATGAAATGCAGTTGCCAATCCCAGCGGTCCGTACCCACAGCCGACATCTAAGACTTTATTGGGCTGAATGTCTAAACCTGCTAGAGCATCAAGCAATGTCCGCGATCCAAAATCTACGGTGTTCTTAGAAAACACCCCACTGTCAGTGTTAAAGACAAAATCGTGCCCATATAAAGTAAAATGCCACGTTTTTTCCTCATGTTTTGCGTTTGGTTCAGTTGTGTAATAATGGTCCGTCACAGTTTTCCCTCTTTTTCTTGTCAGCTTTTTGTGTCTTGCTCCTAAAAATACAGATAATTTCGGTTCACGATTTGTTTCCTATGTTTAATCTTAAATTAAGTTGCTGCGCCTAGCAATTATTTTTTCAGCAAAGCACGGCAAAAGCAGGCTCGTCCATATCAGCTAAATCCCAAAATGCTTGAAACTACTATATATCGAAGAGTTTTGCAAAACTTTATACCAGATATAGTATAAATTGTTTGAAACATTTACTTTAAGGTGTATACTAAACTCATGCAAAAAATCTAGGAGGTCTTCGAAATGAGCTTAGAATTATACACTAAAAACAACTGCATCCAATGCAAAATGACAAAAAAGTTTTTGAATGAACATCAAATCGAATTTGCTGAAAAAAATATCAATGAACGTCCGGAATATATCGATTACTTGAAAGACAAGGGATTCCGCAGCGTCCCAGTTTTAGAAAATAACGCTGAACCGATCGTGAACGGTTTTCGGCCGGATTTACTGAAAAAACTGATTGCCCAATGAAAATCGTCTATTTCAGCGTCACAGGTCAAACTAGACGTTTTGTAAAAAAGTTGCACCTGTCAGATAGCTATGAGATCGATCCAATCGACCCAGAATATGAAGTTGGTGAGCCCTTCGTCCTGATCGTACCAACCTACGCCAAGGACATTACCGAGCCGGTCACCGACTTTTTATATTTTGGAGATAACCGCCAGCAGCTGCAAGGAATTGCCGGTTCCGGCAACCGCAATTTTGCTGAATTATTTGTATTCACTGCCAAAGACCTGGCACAAGAGTTCCAAGTCCCCCTGCTTTATTCTTTTGAATTTAACGGGACGCTCAAGGACGTGGCGAATTTTGAGAAAGTGGTGAAGGAAATTGAGTCTAAAAACCTTAGATAACAACCAAGTTAGTTATTACGACCTCAATAATCAGGTCAATATCCCTTTGAATGATAAGATCCAGCTTGATAAAGACAAAGAAGCTTTGGCTGCTTTTTTAAAGGAGAACGTCGCCCCCAACCTCGTGCAATTTTCTTCCTTGCGCGAACGTTTTACTTACTTAATTGAAAATGACTATCTGGAAGAAGAATTTCTCAACAAGTATCAACCTTCTTTCATTGAAAAATTATACCAGCAGCTAGAAGAAGCAGACTTCCATTTCAAAACCTTCATGGCAGCCTACAAATTCTATGCACAGTATTCACTAAGAACAAACGATAATAACTCATACCTTGAGCGCTATGTTGACCGTGTGGCGGCTAATGCACTCTACTTTGCAGACGGTGATGAATCATTGGCGTTAAGCTTAGCTGATGAAATGATCCACCAGCGCTACCAGCCGGCCACCCCCAGCTTCTTAAACGCTGGCAGAAAACGGCGGGGAGAGTTAGTTTCTTGCTTCTTGCTGCAATTCACCGATGACATGAATTCGATCGGACGCGGGATCAACTCCGCCTTACAGCTTTCACGGATCGGCGGCGGTGTCGGCATCACGTTAAGCAACCTCCGCGGCGCGGGTGCTCCCATTAAGGGGATCGAAGGCGCTGCTTCTGGGGTTTTGCCGGTCATGAAGTTGCTGGAAGACAGCTTTTCTTACTCCAACCAGCTTGGTCAGCGCCAAGGTGCAGGCGTCGTCTACTTAAATGTCTTTCACCCGGATATTATCAGCTTTTTATCCGCTAAGAAAGAAAATGCAGACGAAAAAATTAGGGTCAAGACCCTTTCTTTAGGTGTGATCGTACCCGATAAATTCTACGAACTCGCTAAAAATAACGAGGACATGTATTTATTCGACCCATGGGGAGTTGAACGTGTCTACCACACCCCATTTTCTTACGTTGACATTACAGCAGAATACGACAAAATGGTTGCCGATCCTCGGATCCCGAAACAAAAGATCAAAGCTAGAGACTTGGAAGAAGAGATCTCCAAACTCCAGCAGGAATCCGGTTATCCCTATGTTATCAACATCGATACAGCCAACAGATCCAATCCGATCGACGGAAAGATCATCATGAGCAATCTTTGTTCAGAGATCATGCAGGTGCAAAAACCTTCAGTCGTCAATAACCGCCAGGAATTTGAAAAACTGGGAACAGACATCAGCTGTAATTTGGGTTCAACTAATATTGCCAACTTAATGGAGAGCCCGGACTTTGGCCGTTCGGTCGAGTCGATGACCCGCGCGCTGACCTTTGTCACGGACCATTCACAAATCGATGTCGTTCCATCGATCGAGCACGGCAATCAAACGGCGCATACGATCGGTTTGGGCGCGATGGGCTTACATGGTTATCTCGCCAAAAATCAAATCGAATACGGCTCAACCGAGGCAGTTGAGTTTACCAGCGTCTATTTCATGCTGCTGAACTATTGGACTTTAGTTGCCTCCAATCAGATCGCCAAAGAACGCCAAGAAACTTTTGCAGGCTTCCCTAATAGTAAATACGCAAACGGGACCTATTTTAACCAATATTTAGCCAAAAATTTTGGTCCACAGACAAAAAAAGTCCAAGAGCTTTTCAAAAACATCTTTATCCCAACAACAGATGATTGGTTGAAGCTCAAGGAAGCAGTACAAAAAGACGGCTTGTACCACCAGAATAGAATGGCTGTGGCACCAACCGGTTCAATTTCATACATCAATGATACAACTGCCTCTTTGCAGCCGATCATCAACCGGATCGAGGAACGCCAGGAGCGCAAGATCGGCAAAATCTACTATCCTGCTCCTTACCTGTCAAATGACACGATCAAGTACTATACTTCGGCTTACGACATGGACATGCGCAAGGTGATCGATACTTATGCCGCTGCTCAGCAACACGTCGACCAGTCTTTAAGTATGACTTTATTTGTTCGTTCGACCCTGCCTGAAGGCATGTACGAATGGAAGGAACCTGGTGAAAACAAGCTGACAACTCGTGATCTGTCTATTTTAAGAAATTACGCGCATGCTAAGGGAATTAAATCGATTTATTATATTCGGACCTTTACTGATGATGCAGGTGTAGTTGGCGCCAACGAGTGTGAAAGCTGCTCGATCTAGCATCAAGTCGGTCACAAAAGTAATTTCGCGAGCTAAGGAGCATAAGTAATGGACAAACAAAATTATCAGGCAATCAACTGGAATGTGCTGGAAGATCAAATCGACAAAGCTACCTGGGAAAAGTTGACCGAGCAGTTCTGGCTGGACACCCGGATCCCCCTTTCAAATGACCTCAGTGACTGGCGGTCGCTGACGGACAAAGAAAAAGATGTAGTAGATAAGGTTTTTGGCGGTCTGACGCTGCTAGATACATTACAATCGCAAGACGGCATGTCCTCACTAAAAAAAGATATTCGCACGCAACAAGAAGAAGCCGTCTTAAACAACATTGAATTCATGGAATCAGTCCACGCTAAAAGTTATTCATCAATTTTTTCGACCTTGAATACACCCAAAGAGATCTCTGAGATTTTTGATTGGACTAATCAAAATGAATTCTTGCAGTATAAAGCGCAAAAGATCAATGATATTTATCAAAACGGTCAGCCCCTGCAAAAAAAGGCTGCTTCTGTCTTTCTAGAAACGTTCTTGTTTTATTCCGGCTTTTATACCCCGCTTTATTGGTTAGGCCATAATAAACTGGCCAATGTCGCCGAGATCATTAAATTAATCTTGCGTGACGAATCGGTCCACGGAACCTATATCGGCTATAAATTCCAGTTAGGCTTCAATGAACTAAACGAAGACCAGCAAGGAGAACTGACCGGCTGGATGTATGACCTCTTGTATGATCTCTATGAGAACGAAGAGAAATATACTCATCAGTTATATGATCAAGTTGGCTGGGCCGAGGATGTTTTGACTTTCTTGCGCTACAATGCCAATAAAGCGCTGATGAACCTGGGGATGGATCCACTCTTTCCAGATACAGCAGAAGATGTTAATCCGGTTGTCATGAACGGGATCTCAACTTCTACTTCTAACCACGACTTCTTTTCGCAAGTCGGCAACGGTTATCTTTTAGGAAATGTTGAGGCCATGAAAGACAGTGATTACGACTTTAAATTCTAATTACTCATTTGCACCCGTTTCAAGTTGGGAACGGGTGTTTTTTTGCCCGTTGGGTTGAGTAATATCTATGCTACAATATATTTTAGCTGCACAAAAATAATAGATGGAAGGAAATTATTAAGGTAACTATATATGAAATTAATTGCCACTCTGCTGATTTTTGCTGGCACATTGACCTTTTTGGATTTTTACCACACTAGTAAGCGCAAAAAGCGTTTGTCCAAAGGTTTAAGCAGCTTATTAATGATACTTCTTGGCATAACCGCACTGACTCTGGATTTTCTGCCGAATAATGATCAGAGCAGCCCCGAACCTGCTCGAACTGAAAAAAGCGACAACTCCTCGCTTTCTTCCAGCAGTTCGAGCCTCTCCTCTGTTTCTCGCAGTCAAAACGGATCTAGGCAAGCAAACAGTTCGGCCAGTTCCCAAGCCAATGAAAATACAAGCCAGGCTGGTCTAGCAAATCTCAGCTATCAAGGTCAACAAGTGATCACGGTCAATGAAAACCAGCCTCTTTTCTCTAAGGCGGAGCTATCCTTAGCACAGGGGTCTTGGCAAAGGTACGGTAATTTAGACCGGTTGAACCGCGTCAGTCAAGCAGACGCGCTGCTCAACCAAGACCTGATGCCCCAGGCTGAGCGCGAGCGTCTCTACGTCCAGCCGACTGGATGGCACAATAAGAAAGTCAATGGGACCTGGCTGTACAACCGCAGTCACTTGATCGACTATCAACTGACTGGTCAAAATAATAACCTGCGTAATTTGATGACTGGAACACGTTCCTTAAATGATCCGGGAATGACTACTTATGAAAATCAAATCTCCCGCTACCTGCATCAAAGCCCATCTCACTACGTGCGCTATTCAGTCACGCCTATTTTTCCGCGCTGATGAGCTAGTTGCACGCGGGGTCCAACTACGGGCACAATCAGTTGGCGACCAGCAGATTCGCTTTAATGTGTATATTTTTAACATCCAGCCTGGCGTTACGATCAACTACGCCGACGGTACCAGCCGCCGCAATTAAAAAAAGAGGTCTTTAAACACCAGCGTGTTTATAAGACCTCTTTTTTATTTCGCTAAGAAAAATTCAAAACGTTCTCCAACGTATTGTGTACGCACGTATTCGAAAGGACGTCCATCGCTTAAACTGGTCGTCTGGCGCAGACGTAAAATGGCTGCTCCGCGTTTAACTGCAAGAAAATCGGCGATCCTTTCAGGCGCTGAGGTGGCAGAGATCGTCTGCTCCGCGTGCCCGATCGATAAGCCGTTTTCTTCTAAAGTTCGGTACAAGGAAGTTGAAGTCTGTGAACGCTGATAATCTTGGATCAGATAGTAAGGCAAGGTTGCAACTTCAAAACAGATCGGGGTCTCATCAGCGTACCTGATCCGTTCCATCCGCAAAACCTTTTCTCCTTCGGTCAACTGCAGCTTCTCTCTTTCAGAAATCGATGGAGTCGTGATCAAATAAGAAATGGTTTTGCTGGAAGCTTTCTTGCCCTGCGACTCTATGATCTCAGTAAAACTCGTCACTCCAGACGACATTTTTTCCTGCACTTTTTGCCTAGCAACAAAGGTTCCTGAGCCCACATGCCGCTCTAAAATTCCTTCATCGACTAGGGTCTGGATCGCCTGCCGCAAAGTCATACGGCTGACGCCAAACTGAACAGATAACTCTCTTTCAGCTGGGATCCGGTCCCCAACCTGCCATTTTCCTGCCGCGATAGTCTCTTTGATTTTATTGTGGATCTGAATATAAATTGGCGAACTCAATTGGCAACCTGACCTCCTCTTCAACCTTAACATTCTAAAACAAGTCGCGCTCAAGCTTATTTTTTGAATAACCGTCCAACACTATATGTCCGTTCTAGTTTCATCGTTGAATCAAAGACATTCAAATCTGCATCTTTACCGACTTGCAGACCGCCCTTGTTTTCCAAGCCAAATTCCTTGGCCTGGTTGACAGATGACATCTTAACTGCTTCTTCGATCCCGCAACCGGTAAACTTCATGATGTTGACAAATGCATCTTGATATTGCAAAACTGAACCGGCCAAGTTACCGGCTTCCAAACGAGCTTGTTTATCTTTAACGATCACTTTTTGACCGCCAAGTTCTGAGATCCCTTCCGGCATCCCTTTTGCCCGCATTGAATCTGTTACAAGCTCCAATTTATCCGGACCTTTTAATTCATAAGCCAGCTTGATCATATCAGGTACGACGTGAAAACCATCGGCAATGATCTCACAGTAAATATTATCTTCCAGCAAAGCATGACCGGTCACACCTGGTTCACGGTGTTTAAATTCACGCTGGGCATTGTAAAGGTGAGTGACATGGCTAGCCTTAGAACGTTTCATCTGGGCTCTTGTCGCGTTGCTGTGGCCAGCAGACGGCACGATCCCATGAGACAAGCAATAGTCTTCGAATTCAGCTGTGCCTTCGTGTTCTGGCGCATAGGTGATCATTTTGATATGCCCGCCGGCAAGTTCATTCCAGTGTGCAAGCAGCTTAGCGTCCGGGTCTTTAATGTATTCGGGCGGCTGAGCTCCCTTGAAGTCCATCGCAACGAATGGTCCTTCCAGGTGAGCGCCTAAGATGACAGGGTTCTCTTTCATCGCCTGATCAACTGCCACCATGGCTTTGCCGATATTTTCATTGGACTGTGTCATTGTAGTTGCAAAATAGCCAGTGACACCCTCATAGACCATGTCATTGACCATTTCATTCAATTGCTCAGCATTTCCATCCATCGCGTCAAAACTATAACCGCCATGGCTGTGCACATCAATAAAGCCTGGAACTACAACTTTACCTTCCAGATCAATAATTTCTTCATCATTAGCCTGAACAACTAATTCACTCATCGGACCAACATTTTCAATTTTTTTATCAAAACGAATGTAGCCGTCAGTGATTTTTTCTTCCCCAGTATAGATCACCGCGTGTTTAAGTACTTTACTCATTTTTCCACCTCATTATAGATTCGATACTTCTATCATAATCGGTATATACCAAAATTACAAGTAGCCAATAAACCAGGTTGACCAGAAACTGTATTATTGCTGGTCTTTGGCGATCGTTACATCGATCCCTTTGATCACCGCAGTCATAAAGCCTGCCTCTTCCATTGCAAGCAAACCTGAAATCGTGGTTCCCCCTGGTGAGCAAACATCATCGATTAGATCCTGGGGGCTTTTGTCACTTGCCAAGACATTGGCAGCACTGCCTAAAACAGCCTGAGCCGCGATCTGGACAGCTTGTTTTTTAGTTAAGCCGTATTTGACCCCAGTTTTCGCCATAGCGTCAATATAAAAATAAACGTATGCAGGGGAACTGCCTGCCAAAGCGACAAAGGTACTAAAGTCTTTTTCAGACAAAGCCGTCGTTTGTCCTAAAGCAGCCAAGAGCTTCTGTGCTGCGCTGAGATGTTCTTTAGTCAAAGCTGCATTTCCGACCAGCGCTGTTGCCCCCTGGTTAATTG
Source organism: Ligilactobacillus salitolerans (assembly GCF_003864415.1). Taxonomy (GTDB): domain Bacteria; phylum Bacillota; class Bacilli; order Lactobacillales; family Lactobacillaceae; genus Ligilactobacillus; species Ligilactobacillus salitolerans. The sequence goes on along the minus strand of NZ_BFFP01000038.1, from coordinate 2,942 downwards.
CCACGTTAACATTAGGCATGATCCGCAAAAATTCAATGTCTGACTCACCGACGAAATTTTCGAGTTCAGACAATTTAACTCCTGTCAGCATCGAGAGTACGACTGGTTTTTTCTGCAGCAAAGCTGGTTTGATCTCTGCTAAAATTGGACCGGCTGCCAAAGGTTTGACCGCTAAAAATACGTAATCTGAGTTAGTGACGACCTCACTATTATCAGCACAGGCATGCAAGTCATACTTAGCTGCATACGGCTCATAATTAGCTCGATGCGCACTGTGAATGAAAATCTCTGAACCTGACACAGCCTGGGCATGCAAAAGTCCCTTAATGAGCGCTTGTGCCATGTTTCCAACTCCAATAAAGCCTACTTTCATTCTTTTTTTGCCTCCATTCTTGAACCCTTACTTGTTCATTTGAATTGTTGTCTAGATTATACCAAATTCAGCTTAAGAATTGTGTTCAAGATAAAGATTATCTTCAAAGAAATAGACCAATTTTTTAAACACGTAAAAAAATCCTTGAAGCGGCTTAAAGCGCTTCAAGGATTAAATGATCAATTATTGGGATAGCTGGATTCGAACCAGCGAATCACGGGATCAAAACCCGTTGCCTTACCGCTTGGCTATACCCCAATCATGGTGGAAGGGAGTGGATTCGAACCACCGAACCCGAAGGAGCGGATTTACAGTCCGCCGCGTTTAGCCAGACTTCGCTACCCTTCCATAAAACGTGTCGCAATTCATCCGACTTAACTATAATACCTTCTTTCGGATTATTTTGCAACAATTATTTTGATTTGAATTTACAGATTTACTAAAATCAAATCAAAAAAGCTTTATCCACTCGGACAGCCCTCAGCTGCTGCAAGCGGATAAAGCTTTAATATTTACTTGACACCGATCATTAATTTTTCGATTTTCGGTACGAAGAAAAGCAAAATAACACCAAATACGACTGTTACTCCACCAACGATGCCGAAATACATTACTTCATTAGCTGGTGTATACAAACGAACGATCTGAGCGTTGATCGCCTGTGCAGCCGCGTCACCCAAGAACCACATACTCATCATCTGAGACTGGAAAGCTCGCGGAGCCAACTTAGTCGTCACAGACAACCCGATCGGTGAGATCAGCATTTCACCAATGATCACCAAGGCCCAGCTGGCGATCAGCCACCATGGGCTGACTTGAGCCGAAGTACCGTGTAAGATGACAGGAAGCATCATCCAAATAAAGGAAGCACCGGCAAAGAACAACCCATAGGAAAACTTCTTACCGGAAGAAGGCTGCTTCTTACCCAACTTAGTCCATAACATGGCAAAGAACGGCGTATACAGCATAATAAACAGCGGGTTAGCACTTTGGAACCAGCTGGCCGGGAAATTGAACCCGAGGATCGACAACTTGGTCTGATCTTCAGCGAATAAAGCCAAAACAACAGAGCCTTGTTCTTCGATCGACCAGAAAAGGATCGAGGCGATAAATAAAGGTACATAAGCCCAAACACGGGAACGTTCAGTTTTATCGACCTTCTTGCTGCTCAGCATCTTAACAAAGTAATACACTGGTAAAAGAATTGCGAAAATACTTAACAGATTGATAATGTTGTTGATATTGAACATGTTGAATAAGAACATGATCACAACGATTAAGATCACCGCAACAACACCGATCAGAGAATTTCTAACCAGTTTAGATGTTTCATCAGGTTGAATCGGATCAGAAGGATACATCCCTTCCTTTGGCAAATATTTTTTGCCATCCATTGTGTACTGGATCAAGCCAAAGAACATTCCGATTGCTGCCAGTGAAAATCCAAGGTGAAAATTAACGTTTTGTCCCAGCCAACCAACAATGTATGGTGCTAAGAAAGCACCCATGTTGATCCCAAAAACAAAAATATTAAAACCTGAATCACGGCGCGGATCTTCTTCAGTATAAAGACTTCCGACCATTTCAGAAACGTTCGGTTTAAGTAAACCTGTCCCGATAACGATCAAAGCAATGGATGAGAACAAGGCAGCCTGACCAAATGGTGTGGCTAAAACAATATGACCAAACATGATCAAGACACCGCCGACAAAAACGGTCCGGCGTGGGCCCCACAAACGGTCACTGATGAATCCGCCAATCACACTGGATAAGTAGACTAATGATCCGTAAATGGACATAATTGAAGCTGCTGTCGCTTTGTCCATTCCCAAACCGCCTTGGCTGACGGCAAAATACATATAGTACAGTAAAATGGCACGCATGCCATAATAACTGAACCTTTCCCACATTTCAGTGAAGAACAGCGTAGATAAACCACGTGGATGTCCTAGAAATGAAGGTTCTTTACTACCACTCATTAGATATGATTCCTCCAAAATTTACCCAGGATCCGGGTATAAAATTAAATAACACTAACTATTATAAAATTCAATAATTTATGCGTCAATAATGCTCATTAAACGTTAATTACAGGAACGGTTCCCTGCCACTTTAAGTTAATTTTTTTATCATTTTTCTCTAATTGTGGCATGCGCAGCCCTTTGGATCTTTGAAATATTATTGAGGTTTAGTGCTGAATTTGACCTTTGACTGCAACTTCATCTTTCAATTAAAAAACCATTCTGTCAAAATTCACTTTTTGCAAGAAATGATTATCTTTATTTGAAGAGACTGCCCAGCTTTTCTTAGAAGTCTATTTTTTCGTCACAACCTATTGACTCGTAATATTCAGTATTCTGGCAAAAAAAATCTTAAATGGTGCTGAGGACCGTTTTTTAGGGTGTACACTTTTTAGTGTTGATGAGTAAAATCATCAGCACTATTTTTTTACTCAAGATACTCAAAAAGGACATCATTGTCCCTCAAGTGCTAAGATTAAAGTGTCTAAAAATCAATCAAAGCGAGGTTTTAATGATGTTCCAAGACAATTCTATCCTAAATTTACTCG
>NZ_BFFP01000037.1 GCF_003864415.1 Ligilactobacillus salitolerans | reverse complement strand
ACTTTGTTCCAAACATCCACCGCTTGGACGTATGTTTGCCAGACTTTGTTCCAAACGCCGAACGCTTGGCTGTTTGTTTGCCTAAATAACTACCAAAAAACCACCAAATTTTCATAAGGATAAGAAAATTTGATGGTGTTTTTTGAAGCTGATCATAAGAAATATAGCTGGAATGCGAGTTAAACCTTTAACTTGTTGAAGTTTCATTTTGAATCTTCCAGCTTAACTTTCAACTTTGGTTACTCTCTGATTTGTCCTTCACCCAAAATCACGTATTTGGTAGTAGTTAATTCCTTTAGTCCCATTGGACCACGGGCATGCAGCTTTTGCGTAGAGATCCCGATTTCCGCTCCAAAGCCGAATTCAAATCCATCCGTAAAGCGTGTTGAAGCATTGACATAGACACAAGCAGCATCAATTTGTTGCGTAAATTGACGACTGTGTTGATAGTTTTTTGTGATAATGGACTCTGAATGCTTGGTGTTGTGCTGGTTAATATGGGCAATTGCCTCGTCAATGGAAGAAACAACTTTGATTGCAATAATGTAGTCATTGTACTCAGTATCCCAATCATCGCTTTGAGCAGGGCGTGCTTTTTCGCCGATGATCTGGCAGGCAGCCTCATCGCCGCGGATCTCAACGTGGTGTTTGCTCAAAGACTGCGCAATTTGCGGCAGGAACTCTGCAGCTATTGCTTGGTTAACGAGCAGCTTTTCGGCCGCGTTGCAAACTGACGGGCGCTGAGTCTTCGCATTGATTACAATTCTTTCGGCCATCTGCAAATCAGCTGTTTCATCAACATAAATATGGCAGTTGCCTGCTCCAGTTTCAATCACTGGCACAGTTGCATTCTGTACGACGGTCTGGATCAAACGAGCAGACCCGCGCGGGATCAAGACATCAACATACTGATCAAGGCGCATAAACTTTTGTGCCAATTCATGCGAAGTTTCTTGGATCACTTGGACCGCGGCCGATGGTAAGCCCTGCGCTGCCAAAACTTCGCGGACCACTGCTGCCAGTTTAATATTGGTCTGCAAGGCTTCTTTACCCCCGCGCAAGATCACCGCATTTCCAGCCTTAAAACACAGCGCTGCGGAATCGACCGTGACGTTAGGACGGGCTTCGTAAATAATCCCAACAACTCCCAAGGGAACTCGTTCTTGACTGATTTTCAATCCTGCTTGAGTGGTCCAGCCTCGCTCAACATTCCCTAACGGATCGGGTAAGCTGGCGACCTGACGGACCCCAGCCGCAATCGCAGAGATTCGTTCTGGGGTCAATGTTAAGCGATCAATAAACTTATCTTCTAAGCCAGTCGTGTCCTCCAAGTCCAGGCGATTCGCGCTTAAGATCTCTGGTGTTTTTTTCTCCAGCGCATCCGCAATTGCAGCCAGTGATTGGTTTTTGACTGCCGTTGGTAACTGTCCTAATTCCTGTGCGGCAGCCTGAGCCTTTTTCCCGATCTCAGTTAAAAGTTCCGTCATTTTCTGTCACCTCATTACCTTCTTTGGGAATAAATAAAGTCCCAATCTCTTCGTTATTCATGATCCTAAAAATAATTGACGGGTTAGCACCATTGGCTAAGACCATCATCTGCCCATTAGCCAAAACATTAGCTGCAGCCTTAAGCTTAGTCGCCATACCACCAGTTCCAAATTTCGTGCCTGCACCGCCTGCTCTTTTAACCGAGTTTTCAGTTACTTCATGTAAAACATTGATCAATTTAGCGTTGGGATCTTTATGGGGATTATTGGTAAAGAAACCATCGATATCTGAAAGCATGATCAACAGGTCTGCATGTGAGCGTACTGCAACGATGGCTGACAGCTGATCATTATCACCAAAAGTCGTCCGGTGATCCAATTCATCGACTGCGACTGTATCATTTTCGTTAACGACAGGGATCACTCCCCATGACAACAGCTGTTCCATTGTATTATGGACATACTCCCGACTTTGGGGGTAGTCTAAAACATCATGAGTTAGCAAGACTTGGCTGATTTTTTGCCCATAAGCCGCAAAGCGCTGCTGGTACACCGTCATCAATTCACTTTGTCCAATCGAAGCCAATGCCTGTTGTTTTGCGATCTGTGCGGGTCGTTTGGTCAAGCCCAGCTGCCCCATTCCAGCGCCAATCGCACCAGAAGACACCAAGATGACCTGCTTACCTTCATTGACCAAGCCAGTCAAGGTATAGCTCAACTGATCGATTGCCTGCAAATTCAATTTGCCATTTGCATGCATCAAAGAACTAGTCCCGATTTTCACGACGAGCCGCGAAACATTTTCCATGTGGCGGTTAGACTGCATGTGAATTGCCTCCATTTTTTATTAATTAGTACCCCCATTCTACAACAAGTAGCCCCAAATAACACAATTGATTTCTGCTTTTTTGCCCGTAAATAAGTCGGCAAAGCTGATTTGGACCAAATTAATGTCGGATGGATATAAATTTAAATTGAACTATCTCTTGTCAAAGTCATTTTTTTATGGCAAAATGTTGAAGAACAAATAACAGGCGTCAGAGAGCGCCATTTGGAGGAATTGAATATGGAACAAGTACATCGTACTGCCAATCCGCAGGCAAAAAACAGCTTTACCAAGCAGCAAAAATGGGTGACTGCATCCACTGCAGCCGGCTTCACCTTGGAAAATATGGACATCATGTTCTTATCTTTTTCCTTGGCTTCAATTATCGCTGAGCTGCACATCTCTAGCGGCCAAGCTGGTCTGATCGGCTCACTGACGAACATTGGAATGTTGGTCGGCGGCGCTTTATTTGGTATTATCGGTGACCGGTATGGTCGTGTTAGGACATTCTCTTACACGATCTTTATTTTTGCCCTGGCTACTGGAGCAATGTTTTTTGCGCACTCATTACCGATGATCTATCTGATGCGTTTCTTGGCTGGGATCGGTGCCGGCGGGGAATACGGCGTTGGGATCGCCTTGCTGGCGGAAAATTTCCGCAGTGATCAGATCGGTCGGATGTCTTCGGCAGCTGCGATCGGCGGACAAATCGGCGCGATTTTTGCAGCGATCATGGCAGCCTATATCATCCCTCATTTCGGCTGGAACGTCCTCTTCTTACTGGGCATCATTCCAGTGATCCTGACCTACTTCATTCGTCGCCACGTCCATGAAACAGAAGCATTTGTCGCCGCACAGAAGCAGGAAAAAGCAGCGCAAGAACAACCATCCTTCAAGCAATTGTTTGACACACCGCAGACTGCGATCCAGACTTTAGGCTTAATGATCATGACCATAGTTCAGATCGCCGGCTACTTCGGTTTAATGAACTGGCTGCCAGTCATTGTCCAAAAGCAGCAAGGTCTTTCGGTTTCCGGCTCCTCGCTCTGGATGGTCTCCACGATCCTGGGCATGAGCTTAGGGATGGTTGTGTTCGGACAGATCATGGATAAACTTGGTCCACGTGTTTCCTTTTCAATATTCTTGATCGGTTCAGCCACCGTCATGTTTGCAATTTTATATGCCAAAACCAATCTGGCTTTGTTAGTCATTGGTGCAATTATTGGTTTCTTTTCAAACGGCATGTTTGGCGGTTACGGTGCTGTAATCAGTCGGTTATACCCAACCGAGATCCGCTCAACAGCTAACAATTTGATCATGAATGTCGGCCGAGCAATTGGCGGTTTCTCTTCTGTTGTGATCGGGGTCCTAATGGATCACTTTAACCTTGCCGTTACGATGGGCTTCCTGTCCGCACTTTACTTGATCAGTCTGACAGTTATGTTATCATTACCCGGTTTCCGCAAATTGAAGCCATAACGAACAAAAAAATAATTATTTCAACCGCACCCTCACGAAGTCTCGCAATTCGTGGAGGGTGCGGTTATTTTTTACTGCTGCTTTCTGGTCTGATAACAGCTCCATTACCATTTGAAAAGAAATAGCCCTTCCTAACAACATCACCATGTCATTAAGAAGGGCTGCTCGATCCCAAACATTGAATCTTTTTCAATAATTAAAACTCATTACTCATTATAGCTGACAACTTCGATTTGTCCGTCGACTAACTTCAATCTGGTCAAGCTGCCGTTTTCTGGCCGTTTACTCAAATCATATTTACCGGGTGCGTAGCGATCCATTAAGCTTAATAGCGTGTTCCCATGAGAAATAACCAAGACGTTATCCCCATCGTGTAGACTAGGGTCATTGGCAATTAAGGCAAATCCTTGGTCGACGCGCTGCCAGTAATCATCGTGATCTTCCGCCATGTGGAAAGGATCTGCTTCTTTCAAGAAATCCTTCGCCGTATCAAAAGAGTACTTCTCAACGATATCAGTTAAACTTTTCAGACCATGCGGTCCAGCTGCAAGGTACCAGCTGCTGGTGATATCCGTTCCTTCATAGTAACCGTAAAATTCCTCACGAAAGTAAGGGGCAGTGTGTGGTGCGGTCAGATCAGACGCATGATTGTGATCCAAAATAATTTGGGCAGTAGTTTCTGCCCTTCCCGTATCGGAACAAAATGCACCAGCAAACTTGGTGCCAGCAAGCCGCTTTGCGATTTGTTTGGCACCATCGATTCCTTGTTGAGTTAATGGTGAATTCGACCAGCCTTGCATTTTGTTGAAAATATTGTAATAAGTCTGTCCATGACGAACTAGGTATAAATTTAATGTTGTCATCTGCGCGCACCTTTCTTTTGAAAATGATTTAACTTAACCTTACCACTGCTTGATACACCCGACAACCTGCCTGTTCAACTTCAAGTTGGCTGAACCACTCAGAAGTTGCCTGCACTCACACACTCTGTGCAAGCTTTCTGGTCGCTCAATTGAAGGCAAGCAAAAAACAAATCAAGCCCAGTAAAATAACCGCCCATCCCATTTAGGAATGGACAGCTTAATTTTACTACCCGTTTTTAAGTTACCTTTGGTTAAACTGAAAGAGAGCATAACCCAAAAACAAAATCTGTAAAATAACAACAGCCCACGAAAAGTTACCGGACATAATTTCATAAACCACGCTGGCTAATACCAAAATCACGATCACAACGACAAGCCACATTCTCTTGCTCATTTCGTACACCGTCCTTTGCCGTTTCAGTGCAGCAATTCCATTTAGTTCCTATGTTAATTATAGGAAACTATATCCAAAATGGTCAATCGTAAGCCCTTTCAAAGATCTGGATTTAGTCCTTTAAATTTTCTAGCAGCAGTTTGCCAATATCGTGCTGCAAGTGCACTGCCGCTTGGTGCTGGTCGCTATTCTCAAATTTAGTTAAAACAATGCTGTCAAACCATGCATCCCCACGTTGCAGCCGTGCGCAATCATGTTCAACGTTAGCCAGGTCACCAGTCTTGTTATAGGTTTCCCCATCAAACTGCAAATCATCAGCATAATAGACCAGCTTGTTTCTATCGATTTGTTCATGCAAAGCAACTGCAACGATGCGACTAAATTCATCATTGCCATCTAGGAGACTCTGCCAAATTGGCAGTAGAGCCTCCGCGGTTAAAAAATTATCTCTGCCGTCAATTACTGGTGAGATAAAATGGCGTTGCAACTTGATGTTAGTGTCTTTTTCTGCCAACCATGAATCAATCTGCTCCAAACCAAAAGTATCAATTAACAAATTAGCTGCAGTATTGTCCGAAGTCGAGAGCATTAAGGCTAAGACATCTCCCAAACTCCACTCGCTTTGATGCAGAAAATGCATTACACCTGCCCCAGCCACACGTTGGTCTTTATTCACAACTAGTTTTTTGCCCAAAAGGTCTGGCTTGGTACGCCACTCTTCTTTAATGAAGGCAGCGATCCCTAATTTGATCAGACTCGCACTGGGAAAAACCTGTTGTTCATGAAAAGTAAAGGTTTTGCCTGTCTGATCCTGCATCATTAAGGCCGCCTGAAAATCTTGTTTCTGTAATAATTTAGTCAGCTCCACTGCTAGTTTTGTATTTAACCCTCTCATCTATCCTAATCTCCTTAAAATAAGTTAATGATCAAAATTGTTTCCAGACCGACCAGCCCGATCATCGCTGTGGTAGTCGACCAAGTGATGAATGTTTCTTTGACTGAGAAGCCGCAATATTCTTTGACCATCCAAAAGCCGGCATCCGTCACATTATCCCCGAAAATACTCCCTGCCCCGATGGCTAGAACTACCAAAACCGGATCAGCATTTGCAGAAATAATGAGCGGACCCATCAAACTGGCCGATGTCATCGCTGCAACGGTGGAAGAACCTAGGCATAAATGCATCAGCGCAGCAATCAGCCAACCGGCAACAATTGGTGAAAGATTGATCCCTGCAAACAGTTCAGAAATATACTCCGCGATACCGCCTTGTTCCAAAACAGCCTTAAATGCTCCACCGGCGCCTGTCAAAAAGACGACTAAAGCAACCTGTTCTACTCCTTTGTTTAAAGAACGGCCGATCGCAGCTAATCTCCGCTTTTGCATAAAGCCCATTGTATAGACGGCAAAAAGCAAGGAAAGCAGCATTGCAACGTTGGGATCTGCTAAAAACTTCAACAGCGGAGCAAATGGTCGCGGGATCTGCAAAAATTGTTCCACTGCCGTCAACGATCCAATCAAAAGAACAGGCATCATCGTAGTCAAAACACTGGTTGAAAATTTCGGCAATTGCGTTCGCGGCGGTAATTTCTCACTTGCTTCAAAACCAGTTAATTTAGTTTGATACCGATAAGCTTGCGGAAAAAAGTGCTGCAAACACAGATTCCACAATGGCCCCGCAATCAACATCGTCGGGATTGCAACCACGATCCCCATCAAGATCACATCGCCAATGTCAGCACCCACAATTTCAGTTAAGGCGCTTGGTGCCGGGTGCGGCGGCAGCAGGCCATGCATAGTATTCAAAGTAGCTCCAACTGGTAAGGCTAATTTGGCGAGCGGGACTTTCAACTCCTTGGCAATTTCAAAAATAATCGGGATCAACACCACCAGACCAACTTCAAAAAACAAAGCAAACCCAATGATCGCTGAAGCTAAAACGACAGCCAACTGCATCTTTTTGCGTCCAAAGACCCCGATCAAATGCTCAGCAATCACGTAACTGCCCCCAGCATCAGCAACTAATTTTCCTATCATGGCACCACAGCCGATGATCACTGCCAAGTCTCCCAGCTGCTCACCCATTCCAAAAACCATGATCTGCGGCAATTTTTCCCACGGAAGTCCCAGTGCTAAGCCGGCCAAAGCGGTGATCAGCAGCAAGGAACTAAATGTTTCCCATTTAAATTTAACGATCAGTATTACAAGTAATAAAATACTTGCACTCACAATCAGTAGAGGCATTTTCCTTCCTCCAATAATATGTATTTATCTAAATTCTATCATGATTTTAGAGCAATAGCAGTTCTACAACACTTGTACAGACCAATAAAATAAGGTGTTGAGCAAGAGAAAGCTAGTTTCCAGGGGATCCACCTTATTTCCCGGGTTATATCTTCTAGTCGGTTATTTTCTTCTACGAAAAAAGCAGAAAGCCGGACCAATTTATCTCGACTTTCTGCTTTATTTTGATTTACTTATCTTCTGCCAATGTCTCGTCCCATTTTAGGGAAATGCAGTTTTTGATTCAAATATTGACGCAAGAAGAAGGCTGCCACACCAACCACAATGTAAACCACTGGGTTTAAAGTCTGATTGTACTTGGCAGGAATAAATGAAATTGCTCCGAAAGCAACCATCCAAATTGCAACCAGCTCAACTGTCACGATCACTCCGCGCAAAATCTTATGCGAAGAATTCTTGGCATTTGCCGGGTCCATCATTACATAGAAGAAGGCTAGACCAACGCCAGCAATGATCGCGGTGGCAAGCAATGTGATCCAACCGCCGTTGACCGAATTTTTACTTTTATCAAAGAAGCCCACAAAAGTGTACATTACACAGAACATGATCAGCATGATCAGACCATTATCCAATGCCAACAAGGTGAAGGTGCGCTTTGTACTGCGTTCTTCCTTTCTCTCATTACGGCCCTTGATTATTTTTTCAGCATATTCTGTAACTGGACCATAAAACTTGGATGCTACCACACCGTTTTTTTGTTTATCCAACAATTCGCGGTAAGTGTCGTTTAAAGCTTGTTCCTTTTTTTCTGGATCATAATTATATTCATCCAAATATTTATTCAAGTGGAACATATAGTCTTCATTGCGTTTAGTCAAGCCGGAAAAAATACCATCGCGGACAGTAACCTCAGCATGTTCTTGGTGTTGAGCTTGGTGTTGAGCCTGCTTTTGAGCAGCCTTCTCATTTTTCTTCCGCACTGTTTCTTCTTTCACGAATAATCCTCCCGTTCTCCAAATAAAGTACTTGTGCTATACAAATGGTGACGCTTTTTAGTTGAGCTCCACAGCGCAAAAGATTCCGCTTATCCAACCCAGGCAATTATTGCCAAGCCCGCAATATTTGCCTGGGTCCGATAATGCTCACTTTCTACCGTTTCGCTCCGCTCTGTTTTAGACATTGAACCTAAATTCAATAATGTCTCCATCTTGAACCTGGTATTCTTTGCCTTCTTGCCGTAGCTTACCTGCCTCTCTTACAGCCTGTAAACTTCCGTACTTATCCAGGTCTTCAAACGAAACAGTCTCTGCTCGAATAAAGCCACGCTCAAAATCAGAATGAATGATTCCAGCAACCTGCGGTGCCTTCATGCCCTTTTTGAAAGTCCAAGCACGTGTTTCCTTGCCGCCTGCTGTGAAAAATGTCGCCAATCCTAACAACTTATAAGATGCTTTGATCAACCGGTCAAGTCCAGATTCCGCAACTCCTTCAGCCTCTAAAAAGTCTTGCTTGTCCTCATCATCTAACTCAGCAATTTCTTCTTCTGTCTGTGCACAGACTGCCAAGGCTTGCGAACCTTCTTTGGCTGCAAAGTCCTTGATGACTTGATAATATTTGCTGGAATCCGGGTCTGCCATATCCTCTTCAGCGATATTGGCTACATACAAAACTGGTTTAGAAGTCAGCAAGAAGAGCCCTTTGACAATTTTTTGCTCCTCTTCATTAAACTCTAGCGAACGAACTGCCTGCCCTGCTTCTAGGACCGGCTGAATCTTCTCTAATACTTTAAATTCAGCCACAGCTTCCTTATCTTTAGTAGTCCGAGCAACTTTTTCAACTCGGGCATAGCGCTTGTTAACTGCATCCAAATCAGCTAACACTAACTCCAAGTTGATTGTTTCAATATCGTCTAACGGAGAGATTTTATCAGAAACATGGGTAATGTTTTCATCGTCAAATGCGCGTACAACATGCACAATCGCATCGACTTGGCGAATATTTTCCAGAAACTTATTACCCAGTCCTTCACCTTTACTGGCACCCTTAACGATCCCGGCAATATCTGTAAACTCAAAAGTTGTATGAATAATTTTTTTAGCGGGTTCGATCTCATCGATCCGCGCTAAGCGTGCATCAGGCACTTCAACCATTCCGACATTCGGATCAATCGTCGCAAATGGATAGTTAGCCATCTCCGCTCCCGCTTTGGTTATTGCGTTAAATAGTGTCGACTTGCCAACGTTCGGCAAACCGACGATCCCTGCTGTTAAAGCCATGGTATACCTTCACTCTTTCCTGCTAAAAAGTTATTTTTAATCGATCACTTTTTTCATCCGGCGTTCAAATTCGCGCCGAGAAAGCATCACTAAGCGGCCGCATCCGCTGCATTTGATCTTAATATCCGCTCCCATCCGGATAATTTCCCAGCGGTTAACACCACATGGATGCGGTTTTTTCATCTCAACGAAATCATGTAAATCGTACATTTTATCACCTGCTTAATCTAAGCGAATGTTCAAAACATCTAGGATCCTGTTTAAATCATTATTTGACAGGTAGTTGATCTCAATTTTGCCCTTGCCTGATTTCTCGTTATTCTTGATAGCAACCTTCGTCCCGAATTTCTGGCCAAGCAGCTGCTCGCTTTCTTTCAAGAAAGGAGAAACCTTTCTGATCGGATGTTTAATTTTTTTCTTTCCTTCACCATTCAAAGATAAAACTTCAGCTTCTAATTGACGAACAGTCATATTGTTGGCAATTGCCTTTTCAGCTAAAGCCAAAATCTTCGACTTGTCTTTCAATGATAGGAGAGTTCGCGCTTGCCCCATTGAAAGTTTTTGTTGTCTGATCAGACTTTTAACTTCCGCCGGTAAGCTCAGTAAACGCAAGTAGTTTGCAATGTAGGGCCGTGATTTTCCTAAACGCTCTGACACCTGAGTCTGCGTCAACTGCAATTTCTCCATCAGTGTGTTGTAGGCTTCGGCTTCCTCGATCGGATTGAGGTCTTCCCTTTGCAGATTTTCCAAAACGGCGATCTCCATCATCCGTTCTTCATCCACGTCACGAATGATTGCTGGGATCGTCTGTTTTCCGGCGATCTTAGAAGCACGGAATCTGCGCTCACCAGCGATGATCTCGTAACCCTTGATCGTCGACTTACGCACAATGATCGGTTGAAAAACCCCGCTCTTCTCGATCGAATCAGCTAATTCTGCTAAACCATGCTCGTCAAAATGCTTGCGCGGCTGATATGGGTTAGGCCGAATCTCTGATAAAGCAAGTTCACTGACTTGTTCGTTTTCTGAAGCTTCTTCAGAAAAATCTTCGAACAAAGCCTCGATCCCTCGACCTAACCCTTTCGTATTTTTCTTTTTATTCACCATGGGCTGCTAGAACCTCCTTGGTTAAATTCATGTATTTCCAAGCTCCCTTGGAGTTCGGGTCATAATCAATGATCGACATTCCGTGACTTGGGGCCTCTGACAAACGAACATTTCGGGGAATAATTGTAGAATAAACCTTGTCTTTAAAGTACTTCTTGACTTCGGTAACGACCTGGTTTCCCAGATTGGTCCGAGAATCAAACATTGTCAACAAAACTCCCTCGATATACAAGTTCGGGTTAAAGTGCTTTTGCACCAAGTGAACAGTATTCATTAATTGACTTAACCCTTCTAAAGCATAATATTCACTTTGAACTGGGATCAAAATACTGTCGCATGTTGTAAAAGCATTGATCGTCAGTAACCCTAATGAAGGCGGGCAGTCGATCAAAGTATAGTCATAATCATCTACGACTGGTAAGATCGCATCCGCTAATCTTTTTTCCCGCGCCATTTGCGAAGTTAATTCTATCTCGGCACCTGATAACTGGATCGTAGCCGGCAGGAGGTCTAAACCTTCTGTTTCAGTGTGGAGAATGACATCTTCGACCGGTGTCTCATTGACCAAAACATCATAAATATCTTCTTTGATCGTCGATTTACGCACGCCCAAACCGCTAGTCGCGTTTCCTTGAGCATCTAAATCGATCAATAGCACTTTCTTTTTTTTCTTGGCCAAACCCGCGCCAAGATTGATCGCAGTTGTTGTCTTTCCAACACCGCCCTTTTGGTTCGCTAAAGCAATAACAACTCCCATCGAAACGTCTACCTCCTATTTGCTCGTGTCGCTTTCTTCTACAGGAATATCGATGATCACCCGGTGAAATCCGGCGATTTCTTCTTCGCTTGTCTTGATTTTGATCCCGGCATCTTTGACCATCTTGACCGATTTTTTGATCGTATTCAGAGCCACCCTGGTATTTTTAGACCTGCCTGTGGTATGGACCCGCGGTTTTTTCTCCTTAGCAGCCGGTTGAATCATCTTTTCGACCAGTGCCTCAGTTTCTTTAACCGACAAGCCCTTTTCTTCAATTACGGTCAAAATTTCTTTTTGCTGCTGCTCATCCAAATTCAGGAGCGCCCTGCCGTGCCTCTCAGATAATTTCCTGCCTAAAATCGCCTTCTTAGCTGGTTCCGAGAGCTTTAGCAGGCGCATTTTATTGGCTACAAATGACTGGCTTTTACCGATCGCCTGTCCAAGCTGTCCTTGTGTCAGGCCATTGAGTTTCATCAGCTGTGAATATGCCGCTGCCTCTTCGATTGCCGTTAAGCTCTCGCGCTGCAAGTTTTCGATCACGGCCATTGAAGCTGCTTCATTGTCTGACATTTTACGGATTATTGCCGGGATCTCAGTCCATTTTAAAGATTCAACCGCCTTAAACCTGCGTTCACCAGCAATGATCTCGTATTTTTTAGGTTCATACTCGCGGACAATGATCGGCTGCAATAACCCGTGCTGCGAGATCGTCTCAGCCAGCCCGCTGATACTCTCTGCCGAAAAAATTTGCCGTGGCTGAAAACGATTAGAAATTACACCCTGTAATGGGATCTTGACTACTTCATCATTTTGATGCTGTTCTTGAACTTGTTTATTTTTTCCAAAAAATGAAAATGCCATGACTGACCTCCTCGATCTTCTCTATAATAATTGATACCAAGCAGTTTTTAAGTTCAACTTACTTATTTAAGCAAGGGTACCTTGGCAGGCGTTCCAGCTTTTCGCGGGTATTTTTTAGGTGTTGGCCGATCCTTGGCAACAACAATGATATGCCTTTCTTCATCATCACCAGGCAAATTGGTCTGGATGTCCTGTTCAAGTCCAGCACCCAGTGTTTTGAGTGCATATTCAGCTTTTTCCAGTTCATCTTGAGCCTTCTGAGCTTTCAAAGCAATAAACTTACCTCCAACAGCCGCAAGCGGCAGGCAGAGTTCGGCTAAAACTGGCAGATTAGCCACGGCCCGTGCGGTGACTAAATCATAGCTTTCACGTGCACTGCTCTTTTTATTGCCGAAATCTTCTGCCCGTGCATGAATTAATGTGACGTCTTCCAGCTCAAGCTTCTCAACCAAGGTCTCTAAGAATTTGATCCGTTTATTCAAGGAATCAACGATCGTGACCCGCATGCTCGGAAAGATGATTTTTAACGGGATCGAAGGAAAACCGGCACCAGCACCAACATCGCACAGTGAGACCGCCTTTTGACTTAATTCTGCCACATAAAAAGCCGGCAGGACCGAATCATAGAAATGTTTTAAATAGACGGCATTCTTTTCCGTTATCGCTGTTAAATTAACGTGTTGATTCCATTCAGCCAACAGCTCATAATAACTATTGAACTGAGCTTTTTGCCCAGGTGTCAGCACAATGTTTTGTTTTTCTAATGCTTGATAAAATTCTTCTGGAGTCATTGTTAACCTCTTCACTTTTTTGTGAAACAACACCAGTTTTGCATTGTTTCACGCACTTATTACAGTTTAATTTATTTAAGATAGAAATACAACCTTTGACGAAGAATAGGTTAACATAATATAGGTAAACTCACTACACAGGAAAGGAAGGTCCTTCCATGGTACAAACAAATAAATATTACACATTAAATGAACCCGCCAGAGCTCAACATGCTCAGATCTGGCAAAAAATCAGCTATTTACCCCAAAAAAGTCTGACACTTTGCATCCCGCCCAACACCAGAGCACAAAAAGAACCACACTTCCCGCTGCTCTTATTTGCTGCAGATCCGCGGACTAAAAAAAATCGTCTTAGTGCCTTGCTGCAGTTTTGCAGCAAAGGTTACGCCGTCGCTGTGTTAGATTCTTTCGCACCAGAAACGCCATTTTTAACACGGGTCAAAGACTTTCAATCTGCCGCACGTTTCCTGATGCTGCATGCCTGGCAGTATCACTTAGACTCGCATCGGATAATTGCCGGCGGTGAAGGGACAGGTGCTGGGATCGCAGCACTGGCCACAGCAAGTCAATCTGACCAAGATCTTAACTCTGAAGATGTGTTTACCTTGCCAGTCAGGCTCCGCGGTTGCCTGGCATTAGCCGGCGATTTTACTTATGACCAACAATTTCATTTTCCTGAAGCAGTTGGTAAAAAAAGTCTGCCCCCCTTCTTACTGATCCACGGGTCTGACGATCAAACCGTTCCTTTTTCAGAAAGTGCTGAGCTTTATGCTTTCTTGACTCAAGCTGACCAGCAAGCGACAATGTATCAATTGGAAAACTGTCCCCATGGTTCAGATGCGTATTTTACCCCTTACCTTTGCGATCTTATGACCGAATTTTTGGCAGAGTGCTGCAAAAAGAAAAACAAGTCATAACTTGACTGAGACAGCAGCCAGATTTTACTGCGCGTAATTTTGTGGTATACTAGCTCAAATCATTTTCAATTAAGAAAGAAGAGTGCCAAAAATGAATCGCGAAGAACAATTAACTAAAATTGCTGAATATTCACACGCCCACATGACGGTTGACCGGACAGGACATGGTTTCGACCATATTCGCCGCGTCGTGGCGATGGCACGCAAATTAAGTCAACAAGAAAACGCTGATCTGCTGGTCACGTTAGCGGCAGCTTACTTGCACGACGTGATCGATGACAAGCTGGTTGCCGACCCGCAAGCCGCACTCGCTAAACTGCAGGAATTCTTGAGCGAGATCGAATTTTCCGCCGCGCAAAGTGAAAAGGTTCTATTTATCATCCAAAACATGTCATTTGCACATACATTGGATGGAGATGCCGTAGAATTACCGCTCGAGGGCCAGATCGTTCAAGACGCCGACTGGCTTGACGCGATCGGGGCGATTGGGATCACTCGTGCGATTTATTTTGGCGGGCATCACGCTGAAAAGATCTATGACCCGCGAATGAAACCGCGGACTGTTATGACTAAAGAAGAGTATCGCAACTTGGATAATGAAACGATCATCAACCATTTTTATGAAAAGCTGCTCAAAATCAAAGATCAGCTCAACACACCCAGTGCCCAACGGATCGCAGAAAATCGGCAGCAAACGATGCTTGATTTTCTGACCGAGTTTAAGGCAGAATGGAATGCTGAAAAATAATTATTTGCCCAAAGAAAAAAGACCTCACCACAAGGTCTTTTTTCTTTACTTCAAATGTTTATGCCGCTATTTTTCGATCCAGCCCCCATCGATCGGGATAACCGCGCCATGGATATAATCAGCCTTCTTAGAAGCTAAAAAATAGCTCAATTCAGCTACTTCTTCAGGTTCCGCCCAGCGCAAAGCAGGTGTCTGTCTGGCGACCATTTTTGCCATCGCTTGATCCCCAGTGAAATCTGCCTGATTCATGGGAGTTTTGATCGCTCCCGGCGCGATGCAGTTCGCACGGATCCCCTGGCTTGCATAATCATAATCGAGCTGTTTGGTATAGCCGATGATCGCGTGTTTGGCTGCCGTATAAGCTGCACCGCCCCCGCCGGCGACCAGTCCCGCGATCGAAGCCATATTGACGATCACGCCGTTTTCCTGTTTCAACATGCTGGGCAATATTTCATTAGTTAGCAAAAACATGCTCTTCACGTTGGTATTCATGACGTTGTCCCATTGAGCCGGGCTCGTCTCCAAAGTCGGGCGATACGCATCCAAGATCCCTGCAGTATTTAGCAAGAGATCAATTTTGCCGGCTTGCTGAAGTACCTGCCGGCTAAATGTGTGAATAGCTTGTGCATCCCTTAAATCACAATCATAATAGGTAAAAGTATCTGGGTACCTGGCCAACAAAGCGCGAATCTCTGCATTTTCCTGCAGATCACAGCCCCAAACTCTCTCACCGTGTTCAAGAAACAGCCTGGCTTGTGCTAAGCCGATCCCTGAGGCCGCTCCTGTAATTATCGCTGTTTGTCCTGTATTAGTTGCGGCATTCACTGTTCAACCAGCTCCCAGTCATCTGCTAAAACATCACATGAATTGGGCATGAATTGTGATAGAGCCGGTTCCTCATCAGTTTTGATCAAAAAATAAGGGTTAATGCTTTGCCCATCCCTCATATCATCGTTGACCACGTAGATATATTCTTCGCCGGCTGACCAGCTTGAACGGACTGCTTTTTTACCAGCCTTTAATGCTGGTAAAACTTTTTCAAATGTCATTTTATTTCTCCTTATTATCTCTCATCAGGCGCGCAACTCAAAGCGGCTTGAAAGCACGTAAGTTAAAACGGCCCCCAAGGCCATGGAAATAAATTCGCCGCATCCGACAGTCAGATAGGTCCACCAGAATGGTGCGTGACTGACAAAATGCAGTTCTAATGCCACACTCCAGGTCATCAACGTGCAGACCGTGACTGAAATTGCCAATTTAGCCGGTACCGAGCGCACGTGACGACTCAGAAACCAGCTTAAGCTTGTCATGACCAGCGTGCCCAAAGTTCCAAAGACGACATCGACCATCCCAAGCGGCGACCAAAGATTAGCAATCAGGCAGCCTAAAGATAGGGCCCAAATGTAACGTTTGTTAAAAACCGCTAAATTGTTCAGCATCTCTGCCAGCCTCAATTGGATCGGGCCATATGAAAAAGGAGAAATTGCCAGTGTCATTACAACATACAGCGCTGCGATAAGCGCTGTTTTAGTCAGCCCGCTAAGAGCTGTCTGTGATTTTTCCATAGTGAAAAACCTCCTAGTTTTTTTTAGGTGGGATGTTTACGAACCACCATCACTAAGTATAACAAATTTTTTTGTCCTCGCAGTTAAATCGTAATTGCACCGTTTTTTAATAGTAATAGCAGACTTTTCTTCATTTTGTAAATAGTAATGGTTTCACTTACGCTGACAAAACGGCTTGACAGCAACATTTAAGCCCTGTAGCATAGACCAAGGTAAAGCGTAATAGACCCCAGCAGGTCTATTTTTTCTGAAAAAAATAATTTGACTAAAACCAGTCAAAAATCGAATTGATAAGAGAGTTATGTTTCTATGGAAAATATCCTGACAGTTACACATTTAAATTTAACCTTACCCAACCGGCAGCTTTTTTCTGACTTGCAGTTTACCCTGCCCCGTCAACAGTTAACTTGCATCACAGGCGAAAATGGGGTCGGTAAAACCACCTTGATCAAACATTTGCTGGAAGACTTGGAACACCATCGCAGCGAGCATGTCCAATTCACGATCGGCAGAGATAAGGTCCAGTACGTACCGCAATTACGCAGTATCGACGATGATTACCCGCTCGCTATCCGAGACTTTGTTTCCTTTGGACTCAAAAAAAGGCTCCTGCCTTGGAATACAAAAAAGATGCAAGCTAAACTGGAAGGAATCTTAGCTGAAACTAAACTAACCAAGATTGCCGCCCAGCCCTTAGGTCATGCGTCCGGGGGAGAAAAACAGCGGGCATATTTAGCCCAAGCCCTTTGTGCCGACCCGGAGCTGCTGATTTTAGATGAAGCAACGGCCAGCTTGGATCGGGAATCCAAGAATTTTCTTTTGCAAATGTTGAAAACGATCATGCAAAATAATGATCTCACCGTGGTTTTTATCACACATGATCCAGAATTGATCGAAAAATACGCGGACTATGAATTGAACCTGCACGACCATACTGCAACTATGTCTAAAAAGGAGCGCAACACTAATGCTGGAATATAACTTTATGCGCTATGCTCTAATTGCCGGGATCTTTATTGCCTTGATCTGTGCCTTTATGGGAGTCTTTGTCGTTGCCCGGCAAACGTCTTTTTTTACCCACACTCTTTCTGAAATTGGTTTTTCCGGCGCCTCATTTGGGGTTTTCGCCGGGATCTCACCCTTACTAGGCATGCTGATCTTCACCTGTACCAGCGGTCTACTGATCGGCCTATCCGGTGAAAAAGTCGGGCGCCGTGAAGCCTCGATCAGTGTTTTTTCCGGCTTGTTTTTAGGACTTGGGATCTTGTTTTTGTCGCTATCTCACAAACAATCAAACTACGCGACCAGCATCCTTTTTGGCAGTATTGTAGGGATCGACCGCACCAACCTCTGGACCTTAGTCATGCTGAGCATCCTCTTGCTGGTCGTAGTTGCTCTGCTGTTTCGCCCGCTAGCTTATAATTCCTTTGATGCCCAAGGTGCAGAATACAACCAGCGCTTCAATCAGACGATCTCGATCATCTTTTTGATCTTACTGGCTTTAACGATTTCGATCACAGCTCAGATCGTTGGTTCTCTGCTAATTTTTGTTTTGCTGACGATCCCGGCCCAGGCCGCTAAATATTTTGTTCATTCACTGAACAAGATGATCGGTTTAACCTTTGTTTTCGTTCTCTTAGGCGTTTGGCTGGGTCTATACCTGAGCTTTGTCACCGACTGGCCAGTCAGCTTTTTCATCACTGTCATCGAAGCATGCCTGTACGGTTTGGCCTTGTTTAAGCAAGGTTTAGCCGCCGCCCACAAATAAGCAGATTTATTCAAATTGTTTTACTTATGTATTTTCTGTAAAATTCCATAGCTTTTTCTGAAAAAATATGCTATATTATGGACGCTAGGGGTAGGAAAAATAACGTCAAGGGTCGCCGGAACGGAATGTGAACGGCGACAGAAGAACCTCCGTCATAGGTTTGCGCTATTTTTCCGCATTCACCAAAAATTTAATATTCTAGGTGCTTGTCTCCCCCTGTATCAATAACAGTTTTCAACTTTGAATTAACTGTTTTGAATAACTAAATAGGGAGATGTTTATTATGACGATGTTAACTTGGAGAAGTCCAAAACTGACCACCAGGACCTTGACTTTAAGCGCATTTTTAATTGCACTCAATGTCGTTTTGGCAAAGTTGTCAGTCGGTTCAGAATCACTAGTAAAGTTCAGTTTTGGTTTCATTGGGACGATGCTGATCGGCTACTTTCTTGGTCCATGGCTTGGCGGTGTTGCTAAAGTCTTATTTGACCTGATTGCCAACACTTTGTTAGCAACTGGATCTCAGTTTTTCATCGGTTTTACACTAACAGCCTTCATTTCGGGTGTGATTGCAGGTTTAATTTTGCACCAGCAAAAAATATCCTGGCCCAGGCTTTTAGTTTATGAGACGATTCAGATGCTGGTAACCAATTTGTTTTTTAACACCTTGTGGATCAACGTCTTGTACCACGCATCTTGGCAAGCACTGCTGACAGTTCGCCTGCCAAAAGAACTGATCATGCTGCCGATCGAAGTCATCCTTGGCTGGATGATCTTGCGCAGCGTTGAGCGCCTTAACTTAGCACAAACAAACGAAAAATAATTAAATAAAACTTCCTGAGAACAATTTGGCTTTTTCTCAGGAAGTTTTTGTTTGCTTTTCCGCATTTGCACGTATATGCTATTGGCAAAATTTAAACTTTATCGCATTTTCATGGAGGAGAAGTCATGGCAAAAATTCTTTTGCGTCAAGGAGATATTACTCAAATTAAGACAGACGCGATCGTCAATGCAGCCAACGTTAGACTCCGCGGCGGCGGAGGTGTCGACGGAGCAATTCACCGCGCAGCCGGTCCAGAATTAAATGAAGCCTGTCAAAAGCTGGGCGGCTGTCCGACTGGCGCGGCTAAAACTACGCCTGGATTCAATCTTCCCGCAAAATATATCATCCACACCCCTGGCCCAATTTGGCGGGGTGGAACGAAAAATGAAGCAAAGCTTCTCGCCAGCTGCTATGCCAACTGCCTCAAGCAAGCAGCAGCACATGGGTGCCGGACCATTGCTTTTCCAGCCATCAGTACTGGGATCTATGGTTTTCCCCTTGAAAAAGCCTGCCAAATAGCGCTCGAATGTGTTCAAAAGTCTGAGTTAGTTTCAGAAGTTGTCTTTGTTTGTTATGATCGACGAACCTACCAGGTCTACCAAGAATTGCTGCATCAAAAGTAACTTACTAGTCAATTATTTTTGCCACGTGCCTCTGCAAGGTGGGGACCACTTCACTTTCAAACCAGGGGTTATTTTTTAACCACCGCCGGTTGCGGGGTGAAGGATGAACCAAAGGAAAAAACTCTGGCAGATAATTTTGATAATTATGAACGACTTCGGCTAAACGCGCACTTTTCTTTAAATTCAAATAATAGTGGCACGCATAACTGCCCACCAGCAAAGTCATTTCAACTTGAGGCATTAATTTTCTCAGCGGCTCATGCCACTTCTCGGCAAAACCGGCACGCGGCGGCAGATCGCCGCCTGGACCTGAACCAGGAAAATAAAAGTCCATCGGTATGATCCCAATTTGACCAGATTCATAAAATTGTTTCCGCGAAACACCCATCCATTCGCGCAAAAGGTCGCCGCTCCGGTCGTTCCAGGTCAAGCGCGTCTTTTCAGCGATCCTGCCAGGCGCTTGACCGACAACTAAAATTTTTGCCCGCGGATCTGCCAAGAATAAGGGAGCGATTTGACGCTGGGTGTATTCTTGATTCTGCGGGTCTGCTTCGATTTGGTTAATAATTCTTTCTATATCCTTGTTCATGCTTTTTCACTCCAACACTGATCCAGTTCTAAAAAAGGGAGCTGAAAATCCCAGCTCCCCTCGTGACCCAACTTTTAACAGTTGGTGCCCCTGCCAAGGAACTCCATTATACCATGTGAGCTTTAGTGAAATGTAAAATGTGTCACATAATTTACCGAAACAAAGGTGAAGTGCTAAGAAGATCAGCAGCCTGCCCACAAAGTTGCGTCATTTGCCTGTAACATTTTTGTTACTTCACTTAATGTCTCAGGTACAGTCTGAAATTCATTTTTTTATTGCGGGCAATTTTGTTCACGAAGATAGCGCTTAAAACGACCCGCTTTAACGTTTTTTAACTTCTTAAATTTTATGTAAAAGCATTGTAATATTGAGCTTTATTTAATGTTTTTTATCCGCTTTTAGCCAATCAAACTATAAGTTTTTGCCAAATCAAATTAAGTTCAAAATTTATCAAGACCAGTCAAATGCCTTGCCAGCAAGCATGTCGCCCCTTTATTACACCCCTCTATTGTTTTGTAAACTCATCTGAACTGGAATGCAATATTCACGCGTTACAATATAGTCATTCGGTTGTAGGAAAAAATACTTAATATAAAAAATAACAGGAGTGAAGTAAATTTTGAATCATTCAACTAAATCATTATTGGTTGGTACCGTTGGTGCGGCAGGCTTATTCTTAGCCGGCACAGCTAGCGTTTCAGCTAATACATCACATAAAGTTGTAAGTAACGATACCGTTTGGGCACTTTCGCAAAAATATGGTGTTTCTGTTCAATCAATTGAGCAATTAAATCACATCAGCACAAGCAGCCACTTAATTTACCCAGGTCAATCTGTTCAGATCCCTGACAAAGATGCGAAAGCAGCACCAGTTAAAGCAACTGCCAGCTCTTCTACATATACTGTGAAATCTGGCGATACTCTCTGGTCAATTGCGCAAGCCCGTAAGACCAGCGTTCAAAAATTACTTGCTTTGAATGGGCTCAAATCAAATGTTTTGCAGCCAGGACAGTCCTTAAAAGTCGCCGGAACTGTTGCAGTCCAAGCAGCTCAGCCGCAGAAGGCTCAAGCACAAAAAGCTGCTGCTCCGCAAGTTTCTGTTAACCATACAACTTATAAGGTTCAAACAGGCGATTCATTGTACACTGTTGCTCAAAAATTCGGTGTTACTGTTGCTTCCTTGCGTGCAGCTAACTCATTGAATGGTGCTTTGACAGTTGGTCAAACTCTGACAGTCAACGATCCGGCTAAGACACCAGCAGCTCAGACAAGTACTGCTAGCCAAAACCAGACTCAAACTGCTAGTTCCAGTCAAAGTCAGGCTCAGACTCAACAGAGCTCCGCACAGACTGCAAGCAAAGCAACAACAACTTACAGACCGCAAGCCCAAACACGGGCTGCCGTAAGTTCAGCAAGTTCAACAAGCGCACAAACTGCTAAGACTGCTGTTTCAACTTCAACACAGAGTTCAAATAATACCAGTTCAACCACTTCAACTAATGCCAATGGAAGTGCAATCGTTTCGTACGCAATGCAATTTGTTGGTGCCAATTATGTTTATGGAGCAACCGGTCCTTCACAATTTGACTGCTCTGGCTTCACATATTACGTCTTTAAGCACTTTGGCAAGACATTGCCACGGACAAGTCAAGCACAAGAAAGTGCTGGGACACAAGTTTCACTTAGTCAAGCACAACCTGGTGACTTGATCATCGGTAACAATGGCGGACACGTTGGTATCTATGTTGGCAATGGCAAGATGATCTCTGCTGAAAATCCTTCAACTGGTGTACGCGTTAACTCGATTAGTTACTTCAACCCGATGTACGCAGTTCGTGTCAACTAAACATTAACATTATTTTAAGACATCCTGAGTGGATGTCTTTTTATTTGTCTCGAAATACGCTATAATAATCTTGTGTCGGATTTATCACACATAGAATTTGGTACATAAACCAAATACTTGCACTTAATCGTTGATACGTTAAAATTGTAAACAATTCAACAGGCAAACTAGACAAAAAGATTGGGAGTGAAAACCGTGGAACAAAAAGCACAGAAATTACTTTTTGGCACAGTTGGAGCAGCAGGACTTTTCTTAGCCGGTGCTAACACAGCTTCTGCCAATACAATTCATAAAATTACAGCCAATGATACCGTATGGGGGCTTTCACAGAAATATGGGATCTCTGTGAAGTCGATCGAGGAATTGAACCAGATCGATGCACACTCCCATTTGATCTACACTGGGAAAACAATTCAGATTCCAGATAAAGGTCAGACTGCCCATAAAACCACTGTTAAACAGACTGCTGCTAAACAGGACAATGAAACTGCCACTTCTACATATCAAGTAAAAGCGGGAGACTCCTTATGGTCGATTGCGCAGAGCCTTGGAACTTCAGTTGGTTCATTGCGTTCACTCAATGCTAGTCTCAAAACGACCATTATCATCCCTGGTCAGACTTTGAACGTCAAGGGCAACGTGAAAGCACAAACACAGGCTCCAGCCGTTAAAGCCACTGCGACAACTCCAGCACAGGGCAGCACCCCTAGTGTTTCGAGTAATAGTCAAAAGCAGACAGAAACAAAGGCTGCCCCAGAGGTGAATGCTGCTGCAACGCCAGCAAAAACAACTCAGACTGCACAAGAAAGTTCTCAGCCGGTCAAAGCGCAAAGCCAACCTCAGACTCAAACGAAGACCGTGGTCGAGCCTAAAATCTCGGCTAACCATACTTCTCATCAAGTAATAGCTGGTGAATCACTGTATACGATTGCTCAAGATTATGGTGTTTCGATCGACTCATTACGGGAAGCTAACGGTTTGAACAATGCTGCGGCACTGCAAGTTGGACAGACATTGACTGTCAATGACCCGACTAAAGATCCAAGTGCAGCACAAGCTCAGCAAAGTACTGTCAATCAAACAGCAAACAGCAATACCCAGCAAGTCTCTGCTGCTCAAACAAATAATTCCAGTCGCGCTGTTTCCAGCACAGTCCAAACAGCTCAGAAAACAACTAGTCAAGCACCTAAAACAAATAATGTAGTTGCCAAGAAAACTTCATCTGCAAGTACAGCAACAACATCATCGACTAGTTCTGCTGCTAAGACAACAACTGTTTCCCAGACAACTACTAGCCAGACTCATGGTAACGGCTATCAGCCAAGCGGCAACACTTACGCTTGGGGCCAATGCACCTGGTACGCAAAGAATCGCGCTAGTTGGGCAGGCAACTACTGGGGTAACGGTGGACAATGGGATTCTTCAGCGCGTCAACAAGGGTTTACAGTTAACAACCAGCCAGCTGTTGGTTCCTTAGTGGTCTTCCATCCTGGTCAATCGGTTGGCGGACAATGGACTGCTGACAGTTGGGCAGGACATGTCGCTTACGTTGAAAGCGTCAACGGCAACACGATCACTATCTCGCAGGGAGGCATGGGCTTCTCTAATCCTGGTGGCCCTAATTACCAGACAATTACTAATGCTAGTCAGTACAACTACATTCATCAATAAAAAATAAAAAACCATTCGTCAGCTTGTTATGACGAATGGTTTTTATTTGTAAAAATCAGGCTTCTACGATCACAAAGCCATTGTGTCCGATCCGATTCTGATCTTTAAGCAGGTTTTGGCTGATCAACAATTTAGATTGGGGCGGAAAGACAAACTTGATGCTGCCGTACCCTAAATTAAAGAGGGCGAAAATGCATTTACCGTTCCACCTGCGGGTAAAACTCACAAAGTTGTTCTTATTGCTAAGCTGTCCCCAATCAAGCGTGCCTTCCTTTAGCAGCATGCTATATCGCGCATGGAATTCACCCAATAATTTGACAAAACGGAGCATCGTCTGATCTTGTTGACCGGCTTTCCAAGGCAGACACTCGCGATTCGCAGGGACATCCCCGCCCTTTAGGCCGACTTCTGTCCCATAGTACAGGCTTGGTGAAACTGGCAAAAGATAGCTAAAAGCTAGTAACAAGCGGACTAACTCCGGGTCTTCTTGGCATTGAGCCAGCAAACGCGAGCTGAATGGACCATCAAGCTGCAAGATTAAGGACTTTTGAACCGGGGTCGCATACTTCATTAGGTTATCGTTTAAACTGACGACCATCTCGGCCGCGTTTGTCTTTTGGGTGATAAAATAATCTGCTAAGATCTGCGTGAGGTCCTGATCAACCACAACATCTAAGCTGCGTTCTTCTAGCAAGTTAGGCGTAAAGCTATTTGATGTACCTAAGAGGCATAAAGCTGGTTTCAAGCGATGCAAAGAAGCTGTTAAACTTTGTAAAAAGCTGGGATCCAGTTCTTCTGGATCCATAATTTTAAAGCCGTCGATATCAAAAGATTCCACCCAGTAATTAGCTAGGTCACACCAGTAACGAAGCACTTGCCTATTTCTAAGATTGAGTTTTGGCTCATGCGGGTTATTTGCATGTACGCGATATGAAATATCAGGTGAAAATGCTGGATCTTCGGTACCCGTAAAGTCCAAAGGAAGTGAGTCGATTAGGAACCAGTCAAAAAACTGCGAATCCGTCCCTTTTTGTTTGACGTCTTGCCATTGAATCGAGAAATCCATCAAATGGTCCAGCTCCAATTCTAAGACGATACGCATGCCGTGCTGATGTGCATCATCAACTAGCCGCTTGAAAGTTTCCTTACTGCCATACGCTTGATCGATCGAATAAAAATCTGCAGTATCGTATTTATGGTTGGAAAACGCAGCAAATATCGGACTTAAAATCAGCCCATTAACTCCCAATTTGGCAATATAATCTAAGCGATCACGAATTCCTTGCAGGTCGCCGCCAAAAAAATTAGTATCTGTTGGCTCTTCGCTTCCCCACTCACTGCTGTCTGCCGGGTCAAGACGAGAATCACCATCAGAAAAGCGATCGATCAATAGATGATACCAGACAGTATTTTGTGTCCAGGCTGACTGCTTAAAAGCTTGATTTGGATAGGAATACGGTAAAACAAATGCTGCAACTCCCATTAAACTATTGGCTGTATAGTTCTCAATTTTGTGAAAATCGTAAAGATATTCCTCACCACTGCTCGCAATCAAGTGAAAGGCATACTTCAAACGCCGTGTCTTGCTCAACTCAACAGTTGCACTCCAATAATCCGTCTCGCTGCTCTGTAATACTCGCTTCATTGACGCAACGTGCGGCCGCCAGCCGCCATTATCGGCAGCAGGTGCATAAAGGTCGCTGTACAGCAGTTCCACTCTAGTCAGGTCATCGTGTTTGCTTTTGAGGCGAATGGTAACCGAATTGACACCAGTCTCGAAGGCCATTGCACTCTGTGAATTATGAAAAATTGCGGATTTTTCCATGATCATCCACCTTTAATTTTTATTTATCATTAATAGCTTAGACATTTTGGAGGCATTTAGCAAGTCCATTTTGTGCTTGGACTCACCAAATGCCTCCAACTTTTTTATTGATCGAAATTTCTAATTACTCTTCGCCAAAATAGGCATTCTGTTCGTCATTTGGCTGTTCTACTTCGGATCTATCCCCAGCTAAGTGGCGATAATAAGCCATGTATGTTGCATTTTTATAAGGAACCACCCAAATTTGGGACAAGCCCAAAGTTACCAGGCTCAATAGATCCCACCCTAAAAAACTCAGCTGCAAAACAAACAGCTCAAATTTATGGCCATTCATCAACTGCCGACTCTTTGTGACATAATCCAAGTAGTTGAGATCGTCATCTCCGCCTTGGTCTGCAATATCCTTATAAATATAGTATGTTTGTGAATAAGAATAGCGCTTGATAATGCCCGGAACGAAAAATAACAGTGTCCAAAGGAAAGTAAATATTTCTTGGAGGATCCACAAAACAACTACCGGTAAGAAGTCCCTTTTATTGAAAACACTGAAAATTCCCCGCACAACACCAAAATTTGCATCTTTAGTGCGCAGCCAATCTAGTATTGTGTAATTCACCCCGACCATTAATAGACTGCCAACCAAAGAGGTTAAAATATTCGTGAAGTAACGGCCATCTGAACCAGCGAAACTAGCGGACGGGTCCAATTGATCCAGCCAGTCGCTAGCGGATGGTTGGTTGACCAAGACACTTATCAGCACTAGTAAAGCTATAAAAAATATCATTAACAATATATAAGGCAAAATCTGCAAAATGTTGAGTCCAATTGCTTTTCCCCAGTGACCCTTAAGTAATGCTTTAGCCTCTCGTTTTAATTCTTTTCTCGTCTGCATAGACTCATCCTCCAAAATATTTGATTATATGTACTACATCCATTATTGTAACCTACTCCGTCTAACCATACCAGAAATTGGGGCTCTCTGTACTGAATGCTCCTGCAAAAACACGACTAAACTTTTTTATATAAAAAAAGCCACTTCCCAACGGAAAT
>NZ_BFFP01000036.1 GCF_003864415.1 Ligilactobacillus salitolerans | reverse complement strand
TGTTGATCTTCTTGATATTTTTCAGAGGCTCTTTGGAAGCTTTCAACGAAGCAATGGCTGCGTCAACCGAATCTTTTTGCAAGGCAATTTTTTCTGCCTGTACTGAACGGTTTGCAAGCATCTTAACTTGCTTGGCAGTATCTGTAATGCTGCTTTGCAACTTGGCTGCCAATCGTTTGCTTGTGCTGTACTCTTTTCGAACCAAATCAAAATAATTTATCGTCAGGTTGATCCCCAGTCCCAGTGAATATCTGTTTGCTTGAGCATGCAGGATTGCCCCTGTAAGTTCTGATACCGCAATTGCTGCACCACTCTCATCAAAATTATCCGGTGAAAAAGTTTTGGTCAGATGGCCAGCCGCATTGATCATGGTGAAAGCAAGATCACTCAGACTAGAGGGAAGCGAATTTTTGTTAAATATGTAAACTTGTTTGCCGATCGGCGGTACCAGTCCTGGCAGATCAGGGACGATATCATTGGCATGCTTGATATTTTTGATTTTCTTGTTGAACTTTCCCTGCCGAACTTGAGCTCGTTGCTGAGGTATCAATTCATTGTACGCACTCGGCGCCGAAAAAACAGTTGCTTTGGCATCGTAATGGACCGCAGCATAAGTTGCTAACGAAGCTCCAAGCGAATGACCTGTATAGGTCGCTTTTTGTGGGTCAAAACCTGGATGGAGCCGATGCATTTTTTCAATAAATTGCTGAAAATCCTTAAATTGAGACTCTTTCTGGTGGCATCCGGATCAGTCAAGTCAAAATCTTGCTTAGCATCACCTGCACCAGAAGTTCCCCGAGCTGCAACGACATACTGCCCGTTGACCTTGATCAGGCTGGCTTGTAAGCCGTGAGATTCGTAGGAAGAATGAGTATGTAGTTTTGACGTAGAATCTATTACTCTGCTATCGTCAGGTAAATCTGGAAAGCTTTTCTGTAATTTATTATAAATTGGCTGATATTCATCTTGTGAAACATACCATAGCAATTTATCACTAATTGTCATAGTTTTCCTCCTAGTGTTCAAATTTCTGTGGATGCTCCTTTATTAGAAACAATTTAATTTGTTTACCATCGATATTTGTAGAGTACCCTTGCTTTTTTAACTTTTGAATATCCTTTGGTTGTAATAGAAACCGACTTGAATGCGGAATATACTGTCCGCTTTCAGGAACCTTTATTGTGGGTTTGTTTTTTTCACCATTTTTAAATGGCACAAGTATAATATTTTTCTTACTGTCCCACTCTGCGCTTAGAGTCTGCTTCTTTCCAGAATTCAGATAAACATTATAGTTTAATTGCAGATCTCCACTTGCTGGATTTCTCCATAGTTTGCCCGTGGTAGTTTTTTCAACACCAATGTAATTCCATTTATAAAACTCATCAATTTCTTTAGCACTTTTCTGAATCAACTCTTGCTTTTCTTGCGCAACTTTTTGCACCTGATACCACACTCCTCCTCCAATCACTACTATTCCCAATAAAATGCAAACTAAAATAATCTTTGTTTTCTTCTTCATCCGTTTACTCCGTTGATTTGATTATGATTTAAGTATAGCCCTTTAGGAAAAACTATTATAATAATAACCATTGAACAATGGTTCTAAATTTTATGTAAAAACGTGTAGGTTCGTATGTAAACGGGCTGTCAGCTTGACCGTTCAACCTTTAGTAAATTAACAGAAAAGCCTAAAATTGCTAGAGTTTAAGTGCTCAAACCAAAAGGGATATAGCCATTTTGAATCATTGTTAGAAAATAAATAAGATGATAGCCACCAGTACAGTATTACTAGTGGCTGTCATCATATTTATCGCTTGTAGAGTAGGGAGCCCATCTGCTAATTAACTAGCTATGCCATAACGCTCTAAAATTTTGATTAGTAATATAAAATAAACCAGTTATTACTATGGCGATGATAATGTAAATTACAAAGTCCCATAGTAACCCTTGCGAAGATTCATTAATTATTTTCATAATAACAAAGGTAAGGATTAAACTTATAAAAACAATATAACCAGTATATTTTAGCATTTTTTACCTCCTAATCTAACAGCATTAATCTATTACGTCACATACATATTTTGTTGCTTTATTCTTATGACGATATGCTTTACAGAACTTAGAAGCTCCCCAATCAAGTAGCTTAGTTCCAAGCCAGCCACCTATAACACCAGCGGCCCAAATAAGTAATGGAGCAACTCTTGTATTACCGTCTTGGTTGCCAATTTTTTGCTCCCCTCACGTCATTAATGTTACCTTGTTGGAAAAAGTTTATCAATTGATAACTATAAAATATTGTAAAGCTTTTCACTTTGTTTTGAGTGATACCCCATGTATCGCTCTTTATTACATTTTTAAAATAAATAGTATCTTTTTTTGCTGGTAAGTAAACAGCATTAAAATTATGCTTAGATGTAAAGTTTTGGATGTTTTTTAAAAATTGTGGATTCCCGTTTAGTCTGTCAGTGCTTGAAATTCCGGCGGGACCGGGATCTCCACCGTGTTAAACTTCCAGTTAAAGGGCAGGCAGTATTTTAATTTGTAGGCATGCAGGTACATGCGGGAAGCCGCGCGCGTGCTGTACAAGGGGTCGCCTAAGATCGCCATGCCGTAACTTGCCAAATGGACCCGCAGCTGGTGGGTCCGACCGGTCTCCAAACTTAATTTGACGAGGGCGAACTGGTCGTTATGCTGGACAATTTCGTAGTGCGTGACAGCGGGTAAGCCGTCGGGACGAACCATGCGCTTTCTTTTGTCAGATGGATCCAAACCGATGGGGCCTTGGATCGTGCCGGATAATGGGAGCTTAGGGTCAAACTCGGTCACCGCCATATAAAAGCGTTCCATCGTTTTCGCGGCTAGTTGCCGTTCTAAGGGCGGGATCACCAGTGGATCTTTAGCAGCCATCAACAAACCGCTGGTCAGCATGTCTAAGCGGTGCAGCATTAATGGCGGTGTCTGTAAATAAGCTGCCAGCTGGTTGAATGCTGTCCCGTTTTCATCCGGCCGGTTCGGATGAGTTTTCAGGCCGCCTGGTTTGTTGATGATCACTAGGTCGGCGTTTTCTGCCACGATCTGGCAGGTGATTTTTGGATTCGGTAAATAGTGCTGTTCTTTAACTTCAGTTTCTAATGTCAAGTCGATCTGATCACCGTTATGGATGGGATTGTTATAGGACAGATATTTCCCGTTGACCAAAATTGAACGGTTGATCCGCAACTCGTGCTGCCATTTGCGCGGAAGCAGCCATTCTTTTAAGGCTTGCCGCAAGGTCAATGAAGCTGGCATATTTTGGACTTGAAAATGGCGTTCTAAAAGCAAGGTGTTACGCTCCTCTTTGTTCACTGAGTATGCTACCTTAGAGTTAATGAACTACTCGGGGGTGAGCAAATGAAAAAATCCTGTGTTTCCTGTCTTTTTATTTTACCCGCCATGTTACGTTTGAAGCAAGATGCAAGTTTGCTGGGTAAAATGGGGCCGGCTCGGAGGGTTGCTCTATTGTCGCATTTGCGCTTTTTGCGGCGGTCTGATCATTGGGACCAAGCGGCGCTGGCCGAATATGTCAGTCAGACTGCAAGCTCAGTTTCATTTGAAGATTTAGCTGCTCAATTTTTGACCACTCAGCAGGTCGGTTCTCCGCTGTACGCGCGGATGTATGCCGCTAGTCGTTTGAAACCGCGCCAAAAGCTGCGGCTTGTCCTCAGGCATTTGGGGGCTCAAGTCGATCAGTCCGGTTTCTTGCAGCTGATAGGGACGCATCAATTCGCGCCGACCCTTGCTCCGCACGCCGAATTCTTAGCGCGCTTCCGGGCAGACGTGCAAAAAGTTTTTTCTGCGGGGTTGCTGACTGATAGTCTCGGGCTGCGCTTGCATCTTTTGCGCAGTTGGCTGGACCAGCAGTTCATCGCCTATGTGCGGCATTATTTTGCCGGGGAAACTGACTACCAAAAGCTGCTCGACTACGCCCAGCAGGCCGGCTTGGAAATGGACTACACAACCAACGCCGCTTTTCACAATCGGGTCGAGAGTGCTTTTAGCTATCCGCACCATATGAAAGTTCAAGTGCCTGCCAGTAACACTATGGAAATAAAAGGCTTCAACAACGCACGGATGAGTGAATTTATCGTGGATCTCGATACCGGCGCTTTTGTTAGCGAATGGAATGTCTATCGCAAGACAGCCGCTGGTTTGATCGATTCCGATCCGGGCCGCTATTCACGCCAAGACCAGTATCAGATCGCCAATACGGAATCTTTCAACTATGGTTTGCCTAAAGGACAGCGCGGTGACGTTAAACAAAAGGACCACAGCCACCAAGTCCTGGATGTCAAGCACCCGGCTGATCCCCTGGTTCGGCAGGAGGCGACCCGCCGGTTTCACATTCCACATTCCGGGCAGTATGTTGATCTGGTCAAATCCGCGCCGGATTTGGCTGCCTGGCAGAAGGTCAGTGCAAAAAAACGGCAGGCTAAATACGAAGATTACCGGGCCTGGTGTTATGAGCAAGGAATGGTCGCGGGCTTTGGTCAAAAGCCCTGAGCTGTGACAGCGTTCGCAATTAATGCTATCGTTAAATTGTGAAATAATTAGTTTGATCCTTTGAACAAAGGAGGACGATTATGCAAAATATCAGTTCATTGCTGCGCCGGACAGTTGGTCTGGTACTGAGCATACTTATGCTAGTGACCCTTGCTGCCTGTCATTTTCCTGGGTTAAATGATACTAGCCGCGGGACGATCAGGATCGCCGCGCAGTCCACGACAGAAGGGGAGATCCTAGCTGAAGTCATCAAGCAGCTGATCGTTCATGATACGGATTATCAAGCATCTGTGATCAGTAATTTGGAATCCGGGAACATGACTTTTGCTGCTTTAAAACGGGGAGACGCTGATGTTTCGGCTGTGCGCTACACCGGGACTGATCTGGAAACGGTCATGGATCAAAAATATGACCGCTCGCAATCAAGCAAGCAGATCAACCAGCACGTCTTCAACTACTTTCAGCAGCATTACAAGATGACATATTTTCCCACCTATGGTTTCGCCGACAAATACGTCTGGCTCGTGACGCCGCAATATGCCAAGGCGCATAATTTGCAAAATGTTTCGGATCTTAAACCGCTCGCCAGTCAAATGAAGGTCGGCATCGACAGCACTTGGGAGCATCGTCAAGGTGACGGCTATCAAGATTTCAAAAAGGTCTACGGCTACTCATTTGGCAAACTGCACACGATGGAATCCGGGCTATTTTATACAGCGGTCCACAATGGCAGCATGGATGCTGTTTTAGGGGAGTCGACAGCCGGCCGGATCAGTGCCTACCATCTGAAGATCTTGCAAGACGACCAGAAGTTCTTCCCGC
This sequence comes from Ligilactobacillus salitolerans, assembly GCF_003864415.1. Lineage (GTDB taxonomy): Bacteria > Bacillota > Bacilli > Lactobacillales > Lactobacillaceae > Ligilactobacillus > Ligilactobacillus salitolerans. The sequence continues at coordinate 25,649 of NZ_BFFP01000036.1, read as the reverse complement.
CCTATGATTGCAGCCCAGTCGTAACCAATCAGGCTTTGAAAAAGTATCCGCGGCTGAAACCTGTCATCAACAAGCTGACAGGAAAGATCAGTTTGCAGGAGATGCAGCGGCTCAACTACGAGGTTGAAAATGGGATCAAAGAGCCGGCTGAGGTCGCACGGACGTTTTTGCAGCAGCATGACTATTTTGAATGAAACGCATGTTTAGACAAAAATCGGCCGTTATGGTAAAATAACATTTGTATTAGGTGTGTAAAGGCACCCCTAAAATGGATCTGGAGAAATTAAGTTGATCGTGAGGCACCGTACACGTCGTATGGTGTCTTTGTAGTTATAGGAGGATCGAAACAATGGCTAGAGTTGTGCAGCAAATTAAATTATTAGTCAACGGGGAGCCGTCATACTGCGTTTATATGGGTACAAAAGATGATAGTGACAGCGACATTACTGGTGGTTCAGGCCATCTGGTCGTGATCTGTCCAGGCGGAGAATTTACGGCTGAAATGTTAGCGCATGGCGATGGCACGAAGTTTGACCTGAACGAAGCAAATGGCATTTCAAAAATTAAGGTCCAAGATGCTTACCGGATCAATGAGATCCCGTATGCAACGATCATTCCGGATATTGTCCGTGAAGAACAAGAAGAATAGATTATAAGAAGGCTTGGAAGCCGCATTGACTTCCGAGTCTTTTTTTATCTTCCAAAACTTGGGCCCCAAGTCTTGGAAAGTAGGGGCTCGAGTGTGGATCTTGAGCCCCAAGTCTTGGGAAGTAGGGGCTCGAGTGTTGACCTTGAGCCCCAAGTCTCGGGAAGTAGGGGCTCGAGTTGAAGCTTGGAGCTTAACCTTTTTTGTACAGTTTCAGTAAATGTGAGTTGATTATTTGGGGTCCGCCAGCATTCCAAGTAAAATAAGGGTAGAACGTTTGAAAGGACTGATCAAATGGCAAATACGGTGAGATCTAGTTTGAAAAATATCGGGCGGCAGGTTACAGCCGAGACCAGCGGCCACCAGATCCTCTTCGATGAACCGGTAAGTTCGAAAGGGACAGATGCGGCGCCCAACCCGGTCCAATACCTGTTAGCAGCTTTAAACGGCTGTCTGACAATTACTGCCCAGGCTTTGGCTGAAAAACGGGGAGTGAAATTAACTAAGTTTGACTTGAACACGACCGGCGTCACGGAACGCTTCCCGGATCATTCATCCAAAGTTACTCAGATCAAAGTTAAATTTGATGTCCAAAGCGATTTGGCTTCAGGCGACCAGCAGCATTTCATTGATGATGTTTTGGTTCGCTGCACTGTCCATAATTCACTGGATAAGGAGATCGAATATCAATTTGAATACTGAGAAATTGAAGTGAAAAAATTCGATAAAATTTGTTAAATATAGGGCAAAATGACAAACTAAAGTGAGTTGGAGCTTGATTTGTCAGTCTTTATAATTGGTACGTCCCAATTTTTTAAAAGGTTGACTTTTTCTTGAAATGCTTTATGATAGTCAGTGAAGAACGGAAAAATTTCGTTTGATATTTAGTAAGTAATGTAAGGTTTAGCAACTTAAGCTAAGGAGTGTGCTTGAAATGCCTATAAAAACTGATTTAAAGCCAACTGTTGATTATGATTCCAAGGAATATTTAGAATTACTCGACAAGTATTGGCGTGCAGCTAACTACGTTTCTGTCGGTCAGCTTTTCTTGCGGGACAACCCGTTGTTAAAACGCGATTTGACTGCAGAAGACGTTAAAGTTAAGCCAATTGGCCACTGGGGTACGATCGTTTCCCAGAACTTTATCTACGCGCAATTAAACCGTGTGATCAATAAGTATGACTTGAACATGTTCTATATTGAAGGTTCTGGTCATGGTGGACAAGTAATGGTTTCTAACTCTTACTTGGACGGCAGCTATTCAGATATTTATCCTGAAATTTCCCAGGATGAAGAAGGAATGAAGAAGCTGTTTAAGCAATTCTCCTTCCCAGGCGGAGTTGCTTCCCATGCCGCACCTGAAACACCAGGTTCGATCCATGAAGGCGGGGAATTAGGTTATTCCTTGTCACATGGGACTGGCGCTATTTTGGACAACCCAGACGTGATCGCAGCCGTTGAAATCGGCGATGGCGAATCAGAAACCGGCCCGCTGGCGGCTTCCTGGTTCTCCGACAAGTTCATCAACCCAGTTAAAGACGGGGCAGTTTTGCCAATCATCAACATGAACGGTTTCAAGATCTCTAACCCGACTGTCCTTTCCCGGATGAGCGATGAAGATCTGACCAAGTACTTTGAAGGCATGGGCTGGAAGCCGTACTTCGTTGAAGCAGATGCTGATTCAGATCATTTGGCCGTTTCAGCAGAATTCTCCAAGACCTTGGATACTGTGATCGAAGAAATCAAAGCCATCCAGAAAAAGGCTCGTTCCGCAGCCGGCGCACAAGACGGTGAAGCAGAATTGCCGCACTGGCCAATGATCGTCTTCCGTTCACCAAAGGGCTGGACTGGTCCGAAGTTCAACGCTGACGGCGACCCGATCGAAGGCTCATTCCGTGCCCATCAGGTTCCGATCCCTGTTGACGCAGAGCATATGGAACACAAGGAATTGTTAGTGGACTGGATGAAGTCCTACAAGCCAGAAGAGTTATTTGACGAAGACGGCAAGTTGAAAGACGAGATCCGTGCTTTAGCTCCGAAGGGCGAACAACGGATGTCAGTCAACCCGATCACTAACGGCGGGATCGATCCTAAGCCGTTGAAATTCCCAGAAGTCCGCGATTTTGCCGTGAAGTTTGACAAACGTGGGACAGAACAGCATCAAGATATGATCGAATGGGCTAAGTGGCTCAACGAAGTGGCTAACTTGAACCCAACTAACTTCCGCGGCTTTGGTCCAGACGAAAGTGAATCCAACCGTTTGTATGCTTTCCTTGACGGGCAAAAACGTCAGTGGATGGAAGGTATCAAGCCGGGCAACGATCACAATTTGGCCAACTCCGGTCGGATCATTGATTCACAATTGTCTGAACATCAAGCAGAAGGCTGGCTTGAAGGCTATGTCCTGACAGGACGCCACGGCTTCTTTGCCACTTACGAATCATTTGGACGTGTGGTTGACTCCATGCTGACCCAACACTTCAAGTGGCTGCGTAAAGCTAAAGAACAGTCTTGGAGAAAAGAATATCCATCATTGAACATTGTGGATACTTCGACTGTCTTCCAGCAAGACCACAACGGTTATACCCATCAGGATCCAGGCTTGTTGACTCATTTGGCAGAAAAGAAACCTGAATTCATCCGCGAGTATATTCCAGCTGACGCTAACGAATTATTAGCAGTCGGCGATAAGGCTTTCCGTGACTACGAGAAGATCAACGTGATCGTATCTTCCAAGCACCCACGCCGCCAGTGGTACACGATCGACGAAGCTAAGAAGATCGTTGACCAGGGCTTAGGCTATATCGACTGGGCTTCAACCGACCAAGGCGCAGAACCTGATTTGGTTGTCGCAGCAGCCGGCAGTGAACCTAACTTGGAAGCTTTGGCCGCAATCTCATTGCTGAACAAAGAATTCCCAGAATTGAAGATCCGCTTCATCAATGTTGTTGACATCTTGAAGCTGCGTTCACCGCAAAATGATCCGCGTGGATTGACGGACGAAGAATTTGACCGCTACTTCACCAAGGACAAGCCAGTCCTCTTTGCTTTCCATGGCTTCGAAGACTTGATCAAAGACATCTTCTTTGACCGCCACAACCGCAACGTGCATATCCACGGCTACCGTGAAAACGGGGACATCACGACACCATTTGACATGCGTGTCTTAAATGAGCTGGACCGCTACCATTTGGCTAAAGATGCCATCTTGTCAGTCCCAGCTTATGCACAAAAGGGTGCTGCCTTTGCACAGAAAATGGACGACATGGTTGCCAAGCACAACCAGTTCATCCGTGATGAAGGTACAGACTTGCCAGAAGTTGAAAACTGGAACTGGGAACCATTGAACAAGTAAATTTGTAATTTGAATTGGAACGTCTTGCTGATTGCGGCAAGGCGTTTTTTTTGAAGAAAAATTAGGCTTTTTTTGCGTATATATAAATTGAAAGGAGGGGATTTACGCAACGCGCAAGAAATCCTTTGAACTGCAGTACTTAGAAACGCTGCGGGAAAGAACACAGTTGGATCGTGAACAAATTGATAATTTGCGGCGACAAAAGCGGGGTTACCAGGGAGAGAGATTGTTGGATAAGCTGGTTACGGATTATTTTGCCGTTCCCGAACTGGTGATTGACGATTTAAACATTGTATTTGACGGGCAGTTAGCGCAAATCGACAAGTTGATTGTGACAAAAGGCAAGCTATGTTTGCTGGACGTCAAAAATTATCGGGGTAAATATCGCTATGAAAACAACATGTGGTACTGTAATGAGCGCGTTCTGTCAAACAATATTTTTCGTCAAATTGATCGGGCGCACGATATTTTGGCACGAATCTTTCAGCAAAATAGGATTCAGCTCCCAATCGAGCGTGTACTTTGTTTCATGGATCCGCAGGTTAGTTTTGAAGTTCATCAGCTGTTGGTGACAAAAATCAAACAAGTCGCTTATTTGCCACAATGGCTGCTAGATCTCAAGCATTCTTTGCATGAAAATCAACTTAAATTTGCTCAGCAAATCAAGCAGTTATTGGCGCAGTATACAGTCTCAGCGTACCGTCCGCAACAAGATTGCCCAACGCGTCAGTTACGAACGGGAATCTGCTGTTCACGTTGTCTAAAATTTGGTTGGGAGGAACAGAAACATTATTTGAAATGCACCCACTGCGGTTTTTGTGAGTCCAAGGAGCATGCAACTGTGCGCACGATCTGCCAGTATGGAGTATTATTTTTCAAACATGATTTGTTACGTGGAGAATTGCGATGGTTTTTGGGAAAGGAGATAAACGAGAATTCATTAAAAAGCACTTTGTACAAAAACTTTCAAAAAATAGACGGCTTCAAGGGAAAAAAGAGCTGTTACTTAAATAAAGGCGAAGAATTTGAGTATTGGTTTTACGATCAAAAGGACTATTTTGAAAGATTACAAACTAGAGGAAAGCTTGGACAAGAAAACAAACAATTTTTTGAAGGGTGAAAGCAATTTGTCATAAATAAAAGGCTCCTTTGGCTGGTCTTTAAGTAAAAAACCAACCAAAAGAGGATGAATTGGCTGGTCTTTTAGGCAAAGACCAACCGAAAGAGGAGCAATTGGTTGGTTTTTAAGCCAAAGACCAACCGAAAGAGGAGCAATTGGTTGGTTTTTTAGGCAAAGACCAACCAAAGGAGGATGAATTGGCTGGTCTTTCAGGCAAAGACCAACCGAAAGAGGAGCAATTGGTTGGTTTTTAAGCCAAAGACCAACCAAAAGTGGACCAATTGCCAGGTGTTTCTATCCGAATACCCCTTGCTCCAAAACTTCGCTTATTCGCGTAACCTGCACTGGTGTTAAACCGAATTTGGCAAAAATAAAGTCGTCGATCAAAGCTGCACTCTGTTTTCCAGCCAATTGCTGCTCGACCAATGCTTCCAAGTGATTTTTTTCCGAGGCATTCAAACTCAAAAATGGCAACAGCTCTAAATTGCCCCGTAAAATTTTGGCGCTGGCAAATAGCAACTGATACAAATATTGAAAAAGCTGTGAATTCAAGAAAGCCAGCACTGTTTTGGCACTATGCGTCGGAACAGCGGGCACCAGCAAATTGGCGCTGTTCAAAGTCAGCAGCTGCTGGTCATCATAGGCAAAAACCAAGCGCTGGTTGATAAATTTGTAGACTAATTTTTCCGGTGCCCGATATAAGGCATCACGTGCGACCTGCTGGAAATGCTTCCGCTCGAATTTCAAAAAATGCTGCGGCTGCTTCAAGGAATAAGGCTGGATGTCCTTGCCGGTCACAAGCGGCTCGGCGCCGGCATGCTGCTGGTCCAAGACGTGTTTTTTATTGTTGCCGGTCACGATGCCCAACCCCCATTGGCTAGCGCTGAGGTCCGAATCCTTTTGCTGCCAAACTTGTGTCAAAATTGTGCGGTCCAGCTCTGCCAAGGGCAATAAATTGAGATGCGGCATTTGCGCGTAAATATTTTGCGGCGTCTGGAGCACCCGTGAGCCTTTCTGGAAGGAAATCAAAGTTTGCTCTGTTGCTTCTTCCTTGGTAACTACCAGCAAAACTACATCCGAGACCACCCCCTGGAACAAGTTGGGCAAATAAGTGACTTGTTTAAGCGTGCCAGTCTTTAAGAGTAGAGCGCGCAAAGTCTGGTGAGCGGCAATGTTTAGAAATGAGATGGGCAGCACAAATCCAAGCTTGCCGCCGTTTGCCAGTTCGCGCAAGCCTTTTTCGACAAAATAAGCAAACGAATCTGCCTTGGTGAAAATGCTGTCCGGCACGGCAGATTTCTTTTTGGCTCCCCAGGGCGGGTTGCCGACGATAGTAGTGTACGAAGTGGTGGCTGGACTTTGCAAATAATCGACTAGCTGGATATCCGGATAAGTCTGGTCATTTGCGGGGGAGTGCAGCATGAGGTTAGCCCGCGCCAATAAGACTGCAGTCTGGTCCAATTCTTTGCCATGCAAATGCTTGAGCGCCACGCCGAATCGGCGGTTGAGCTCCAGCAAAAAAATGCCTGTTCCGGCTGCTGGATCCAAAAAATCTTGGCCGGGCTCAGGTTTGATTTGATCGAGCAATTCATCAGCTACGTAATAGGGAGTGTAGTACAAACCACTCTTGTTCCGACTGCCTTCTGCTTTTAAGGTCTGGTAGAGGGCACCAAAAAAATCCGGCTCCGCTAAGTCCAGCTCAAAAGCAAGCAGATCATCCCGAGTTATCCCGACTTCGGTTAAAAAACGTTCTTTGTTATGTAAGGAGATCGTGGTGGAATTAGCCACAGCACTGGCTGCCAGCTGCAAAATAAACTCGTCCGGATCTAGGTTCTGGTCAACGACCATCTTGGCCAGTTCCACGATCCGCTGCTTGTTGGCTGGATTTTGCACGTATTTGTCCGGAAAGATCCGGCGGCGCGAATCAGTTTTATTGGCGCGGTGCAAGAGTTGTTTATCAGTGCTGCCCAGCCGCTGCCAGTTGGCGATCGTTGCTTTGCTAACGGTTTGTTTCATGACGGATCTCCTCAACTTAAAATTACATTTATTTTACCACGAAAGCCGGCCAGACTTGAAAATTAGTAGGCAAACTATCTCTGAGATAAAAATTATTCTTCCGTGAGAGATAACTAAAAAAATTGAACGGGGAGATGAGTAATGTCTCCATTTAACCCATAAGTGATAATTTTTTGGTATGTTAAATAAGTCACGATTTAATGGATTTCGACAGCATGCTAATTTATTCTTAAAAAGAAGGGCTTTTATGTCAAAAGAAACTAAAAGGCACCATTTTTCGATGCCGTCTGCTTTTACGATCTTATTTTTATTGATCGTCGCAATTGCAATTTTAACTTGGATTATTCCGGCTGGAAAATATAATATTGACCAGGCTGGAAATGTTATTAATCATAGTTACCATGCTGTAGCTAACAAGCCGCAGGGGATCTGGGACGTCTTGATGGCGCCTGTGATCGGAATGGTCGGGAATGCCAAAACTGGCGGTGCGATCTCGATCTCATTGTTTATCCTGGTGATCGGCGGATTTTTAGGTGTCGTTAATCAAACTAATGCTTTGAATGATGGGATCAAGGTCTTGGTCCATAAGTATTCCAAACAAAAGAAAATGTTGATCCCGCTGCTGACCTTGCTGTTCGCGCTGGGTGGGTCTACCTTTGGAATGTCTGAAGAAACGATGGCATTTTACCCTCTGTTGATCCCAATAATGCAAGCGATGGGGCTGGATGCTTTGGTTGCCGTGGCGATCCCGCTGGTCGGGACCCAAGTCGGAAACTTAGCCTCGACTGTTAACCCCTTTGCAACAGGGGTGGCTTCAGAAACCCTCCACATTTCCATGGGCGATGGGTTGATCTCGCGGTTGATCTTATTGGTAATAACGTTAGTCTTCTCAATTTGGTATATCTATCATTACGCGGCCAAGATTGAAAAAGATCCAACGAAATCTTTACTATATTCAAATAAGAATTCAGGTTCGCTGCAAAGCGACTTACAAGAAACTGAGGACGTACCAGAACTAAGTCAGGGACAAAAGCACGTTCTCTGGATCTTTGGCATGACCTTTGTCATTATGATCATTGGATTAGTACCGTGGCAAACGATCAACCCAAACTGGACTTTCTTTGAATCGTTTTTGAAATGGTTGAGAAATGTCCCATTTTTAGGAGCTTTTATCGGGAAGGACACCGTCGCGTTTGGCAGCTGGTATTTTAACGAGATCACGATGCTGTTTTTAGGCATGTCAATTTTGATCAAATTTGTGTATCATATGCCCGAGCAAAAATTTGTCGATTACTTTATGGATGGTGTCAAAGATTTTGCCAGCGTTGCGATCGTGGTGGCATTAGCGCGCGGGATCCAAGTTGTGATGGATGCCGGCATGATCACCGACACAGTGCTGCATTGGGGTGAGCTGGTCTTGCAAGGTTCTAACAAGATCATGTATACCATCGTAACTTATATTTTCTACTTGCCAATGACTTTCTTAATTCCTTCGACTTCTGGGCTGGCAGCTGCTACGATGGGGATCATTGGGCCAATGGGGCATTTTGCCGGCGTTGCTTCCAATATTGTAGTCAGCATCTATCAAGCTGCTTCAGGCTTGATCAATATGTTGACCCCGACTTCTGCCGTGGTTGTTGGTGCAATGCAGATCGCGCAGATCAACATCTCGGTTTGGTGGAAATGGGTCTGGAAGATGGCTTTAGGTTTATTATTGATCTCCTGTTGTTATTTAGTCATTTTGGCAGTGCTGTAGAGATCAAAATCTGAGCTTCATCCCTACAAAAAAACAGCAGGTGCGACAAAAGCGCTCAACTTTTGCCACACCTGCTGTTTTATGCATTAATAGTGAATTTTTACCATCTTAAGTGAAGTCCACGACCATCCGGCCAACGATCTTGTTGTTCTTCATTTCATCGATAATGTCGTTGATTTCGGATAATTTACGTGTCTGGACGATCGGGTGAACGCGGTGTTCAGCACCAAACTGGAAAGTTTCCTTGAGATCTTGGCGCGTACCCACTAAGGAGCCGGCGACCTTGATCCCATCCAGGACTGTCTTGGAGATGTTCAAGGCCATATCGCCTTGCGGCAAGGCGATGGCGACTAGAGTTCCGTCTGGCCGTAAGGAATTGACTGCCGCCGTGAAGGAATCAGCTGAGACCGCGGTGATCACGGCACTGTGGACGCCGCCGACCTGCTCTTGCAAGATCTTGGATGCATCTTCTTTTTGAGAATTGATCGTTAAGTCAGCACCGAGTTTTTTAGCGGCAGCTAACTTGTCATCGTTGATGTCGACTGCGGCCACATGTGCACCGAAGACGTTCTTCGCGTATTGAACGGCCAGGTTGCCTAAACCGCCGGTCCCGACGACTTCGACCCATTGTCCGGGCTTGAGGTCTCCAGTCTTTAATCCTTTGTAAACAGTCACACCGGCGCAAGTTAATGAAGTAGCTTCAACTGGGTCGAGGTCATCTGGAACTTTGACGGCGTAATCGGCCGGAACGATACACTCTTCTGCCATCGCGCCATCGACATTGAAACCGGAGTTTTCCACATTGCGGCAGAGTGTCTCGCGCCCGGTCGTACAATATTCGCAGTGACCGCAGCCCTTGTAGAACCAAGCAATTGAGACCCGGTCGCCGATCTTGAGGTTGGTGACACCGTCTGCAACTTTGACGACTTTACCCACGCCTTCATGCCCGATGATCCGCCCAGGGACCTTGCCGAAGTCGCCGGCCGCGACATGCAGGTCGGTGTGGCATAATCCGCAATATTCCATCTTGACTAAGGCTTCACCGTGGCGCAGCTCGCGCAAAGTGACATCTTTGATATCGACATATCCATCACAACTATCTCTGACAACTGCTGCTTTCATTAGGAAGTTCCCTCTTTCAAAATTATTTTATCTACACTTAAATTCTAGTTATATTTAAACAAATAATCAAGTGAAAAGTGTAACAAATATGGCTAAAAATAATTCATGTCTTTTGTAAATAATGGTTATATAAGACTTTTGCTATAAAATATAATAGTTCCTAATTTCACAATTAGACTCAAATAAAGCAATTCTGAAAAGGCGCCAGACGGCAGGGAGCTCTGCCGGCCAGCGAACAAAAACAGGCGGGCGCAGAATAAAAGGGCAGGGGACTTTTGGTCCTAAGGCTTTGCCTGAATTTTACCCAGTTGAGTTTTGTTTCAAAGCCAAAAAAAGACAGTTGTCTTGGAATGTGACAACTGCCTTGCTGGTTTTATGGTTGTGTGGCGATCAGACGGCCAGACACTTTGCCAGCTCGCAGCTGGTCTAAGCCTGCACCGATCTTCGCAAAGGGAATGGTGTGCAGGGTCGGCTTCAAGGCTCCGGCCTCAAAGAATTTGTAGACTTCAGCGATGTCTTCGATGCCGCCGCCGTTGTTGCCAAAGATCTTCAGGCGGCGAGTCGTCAGGTCCCAGGTACTGATGTCTGAATGCAGGATGCCCATTCCGACAACTACGATCGTGCCGTCAGTTTTGACCGCTTCGACCGCGTGCGCTGTGGTCGAGCCAAAACCGGCATAATCTACGATCAATTCGGGTCCTTCTGGTTTAAACTCGCTGGCATCTTGAAAGACTTTCTTGACGCCGAGCTTTTTAGCGATCTCCTGCGCTTCGGGCTTCGGGTCGGCGACCAAGACTTCACAGCCTGCCGCCAAAGCCATTTGCACGGCAAAATCGCCCAAGCCGCCGACCCCGATAATGCCGACTTTCATGCCTTTTTTAGCTCCGCCCAGCGTGAAAAGGGCATGGTGCGAAGTCATGCCGGCGTCAGTCGCCGCCGCGCCTTCAACGAAGGAAACATTATCGGGCAGCTTGATCAGCTGAGTGGCTGGTACCAGCACTTTTTCAGCGTAGGCACCGTCTCTTGCTCCGCCGATCGCGACTAGGGTCTTGGGATCTAGCGGACAAATGCCCACCCGGTCGCCGACTTGCCAACCGGTCACGTCAGCGCCGACTTGTGCGATCACTCCTGCACCTTCATGGCCTAAGATCACTGGCGGCTTGGTCATTTTCATCCAGCCGGGATCGTCTAAAATCGTGACATCGGTGTGACACAGACCGGATGCCTTCAGGTCGACGATGACCGAATCCGCGGTCAATTCTGGTTCTGGGACCTCTCTTAACTCCAATGGCTGGTGCGTTTTTTCAAAAACCCATCCTTGCATGAAAATCTACCTCCTTCATTCTTGAAAACGCTTTTATTATAAAATTCAGGAGGCACTATGTCAAAAGACTTAAATGGATCTTTCCCAGTCGACATCTAAAGCAGCCAAGATTTTGCGCGCAACGAGCATCGCGCCAGAAAACTTCGGGTGCACCCGATCTTTAGTGACCGTGTAGGATGATTGCTGGCTTAAGTATTTATCGACCGTGGCTTGAAGATCGATATACTGCAGGCCGTTGACGGAAGCAAGTTCTTGAGCGATATCTTGGAAGACCTGGAGTTTTGCGCGCATCGGATCAGCCTGGTTGAGCTCAAACATAAAGGGACTCATGATGATGACCTGTGCCTGGTCTTTAGTCCGGTCGATCAGACCTTGATACTGGGCGCGGTATTTTTCCGGCGTGACTAAATTTTGGTTGTGGCGGAAGGTAGAATCAAACCAGCGCCATGTGTCATTGATCCCGATCAAAATAGCCACATAATCAGGTTTGGCGCCAAGCACATCTTGATCCCATCTTTTGGCTAACAAATTAATGTCATCTCCATTGACGCCTGCGTTGACGACCATGGTATTCAAGTCTGGGTACATCGTCGTTAAGGCTGCACTCACGATCCGGACATAGCCGTCTCCAAAAGATTCAAAATCTCCCGGAATTGCAGCATAGTCTCTGTTGGCATCCGTGACTGAGTCTCCGGCAAAAACGATAGTTGAGTTTTTCTTCAAAAGCATCATAACATCTTCTTTCATAAGTTAAGGTGTAGGTCTTTCTGGGTGATAGACAACGATCCCGCCATGATCATAGCGGTGTCTGTTACGAGAATATTCAAAGGGCGTCCCGTCGGTAAATATTTCGCCTTGATGGATACCTTCTGTAACCATTTCTGGGAACTTAGGATCAGGCTGAAGGTTGGGGTCTTTAATTCCAAGTAAAATGCGTGTAGAATTATCCATGAATTAAACATTCTTTCGTTATTTGTCAGTAGGCAAATTTGATTTGGAGATGAGGTGGTGGCCTTATCTCTTTTTTTAGTATAACTAAAAAATGGTACAGATAGAAGATTTTATCTATCAGTACCAAATATTAACCGATATCAAGAAATTGATCTAAGGGCTGGGAACTGACAAATGCCGGTTGATTTACTAGGATGAAGGTAATGAACTGTAAAAAATTATTTTTTTTAGTGTTAGACTGGAAGTTTTGCCTGCTCTTCCAGAATATCCGAGAACTTTTTGTCGTTCACAAGTCCAGCAGTAATTTACACTGTAAATTAAGGGGAGTGAAGAACTTGCCAAGCCCAACAAACAGACGTCACATGATCATCAAGAAACTAGCTGCAGTCAAAAGAACCACAGCCGCGCAGTTAGCCCAAGAGCTAGGTGTTTCCGAAAAGACCATCTATAAAGATATCGCCATTCTTCAGTCCGAATACAAGGACGGACCCTTTCAAGTGCAAAGTCAGCCGCATTATGGGATCTATTTACGAGGTGATGAAAATGAAGCTTTAAAGATCAGCCAGAATTTTGAGCGTGCGAGCCAAGTTCCTAATAGTGATCGAGCCAGAGTTTTCGATATTTATCATCGCTTATTACGGACAAATGACTTCATTTCCCCAATTTGGCTCGCGCAGCAATTGCACGTTAGTGAGCGAACGATCGAACGTAACGTTGCTGCCTTAAGCGCTGAATTGCAAAGCCGAGGTGTCGTGCTGGAAAAAAATCAGCATTCTGGATTGAAGCTGAAGATCACTGAGGAAAAAAGACGAAGCCTGATGTTTCAATTGCTGAACAAGTATTGGGGACAATCGTGGAAAATCAGCGAAAATGGTCAGCAGGCTGCAATTAAATTTGACGGACTCTCAGAAAACGCGCGGTTGATCTCGGAAGCTTTAGTCCAAAAACTGACTGAGATTTTAAACCAATTTTCTGAGCAGAATAAATTTAAATTCAGTGATTTTGAATTTCAATCTTTGGTGATCCATTTGGCGATCGCGATCAGCCGCGTCCAGCAGGGTCAGCCTTTAACTAAAAGACTGGGCGGCAGTGAAGAAAGACAAAGAGTAAATGCCAAGCAGCTAAGTACAATGATCAAAAGCAAGCTTGGGGTGACTTTGCCGCCCCAAGAGACTGATTATATTCAGCTGCATTTGATCGCTGCAAGTACTAGTCCGGAACAAATGCAAAAAAGTCCAATGGGTTTTGAGATCAGGAAACTGCTCAAGGGCAAGTTGGAAAATTTTGGATATGATGACCAACTATTGCAAGGCTTGGTCATTCATTTGCTCTCAACGATCAAAAGACTTGAAGCGCACATGTCGATCTCTAACCCATATACCGCAGAGATCAAGCAAAATTACCAGCAGGCCTTTGAGATGGCTCTGCAACTGGTCGCTTCTATTGAAAGTCAGTATAGTGTCCGGCTGGATGATGACGAAGCTGCCTACTTGGCGCTGCATATTGAAGCGTATTTAGAAAGAAAAAGGTTCGATCGGCACGTGATCAGCGCTGCCATTGTATGCAGTACTGGTCAAGGTTCAGCTCAGTTGCTGGCGGCTAAGATCAGAAACGAATTTCCGCAGATCAAGATCCAAGGGATCTGGGCTGCGGCCGAATTGGAAACACAGGAATTTAGTCAAGTTGACTGTATTATTTCGACTATTAAAGTTGAGATCATGGGAATACCAACAATTTTAGTCTCACCATTCGTGACGCAAGATGATCAAGCTGCTTTGAATAATTTCATCCAGGCTAACCAGGAAAACAACAGTGCTGACCATGCAGAATTTGATGCCTTGGTCTCCCCAGAACTGACCTGGGCGAGGTATCAAGCTCAGTCACGGAATGAAGTTTTGCAAATGATCAGTCAGGAATTGGTCACAAAAGGCTATGCTCGCGCTGGAATTTTTGAGAGCGCGCTCGCTCGCGAAAAAGTGTCTTCAACCAGCTTTGAAATGTATGCGCTTCCCCACGCCGACCCAGACTTTGTGATCCAGCCGGTTTTGGCAGTTTGTACGTTGGAGCAGCCAGTCAAGTGGGGAACAAATGAAGTCGCGGTGATCTTCTTTTTGGCGATGGACAAAACTAAATCACAGGCGGAGCTGGACTTGATCTTTGATTACTTTTACCGATTAACAGCCAACAAGCGGCTGCTGCAAAAATTGAGCAAAATAACTGATAGAAAAGAACTTTATCAGGCAATTAGAGGAGAGAATTGAATGGAGTTAGCAGAAATTATTCAACCAGAATTAGTTAGTTATGACCTAGAGGCTTCTAATCAAAAAGAAGTGATCAACAAAATGGCAGAACTGTTGGTCAAACAAGGCGTTGTTTTGGATCAAGACGAATTTGTCGCTTCAGTTTTTGCAAGAGAAAAGACCGGAACAACAGGTATCGGGGCCGGGATCGCGATCCCTCATGGTCAGGCAGATACAGTTACCGCTTCTGCGGTGGCTATTGCTAAATTACATGAGGCTGTTGAGTGGAAGTCTTTGGATGACAAACCCGTGATTTATGTATTTTTGTTAGCGATACCAAATTCAGGTGCTCAGGAACATCTGCAGTTGTTATCGCAATTAGCCGAAGACTTGATGGATGATGATGTCCGTGCGAAATTGGAAAAAAGTCAGTCAGCCCAAGATTTGATGCAAGTATTTCAAAAGTAAGGAGAGATTCAAATGGCTAGAAAATTAATTGCAGTGACGGCATGTGCGACAGGTGTCGCGCACACTTATATGGCGCAAAAGGCTCTGATCCAGGCGGCCAAGAAGATGGGTGTCTTGATTAAGGTCGAGACTCAAGGAGCGACGGGTTTAGGTCACAAATTAACGGAAAAAGATGTTCAAATTGGAGAGGCTGTGATCTTGGCGACTGATACCAAGGTCAGAGAAAAGGAAAGATTTAATGGTAAGAAAGTGTTAGAAGTCGGCGTTAGCGAACCGATCAAAGATGCCAAGAAAGTGATTGAAAAAGCCTTGGCTCTAGTTGATGAATAGGAGGCTGCTTGCAATGAGTTGGAAAAAAGCAGGTAAACAGTTAGAACAACATATCATGACTGGGATCTCCTATATGATCCCAGCTGTGATCACCGGAGCCGTTTTGATGGCCATTAGTCGGATCGGAGCTTCTTTTTACGGAATTTCGGATATTTGGGACGACAAGTGGGCTAGCAATGCCAATGTCTTTATTCAGTTTCTGCATACTGATGACGGCTGGGGAAGCTTAGCTTTGAACCTAATGTTTCCAATTATCTCAGCCTATATTGCCTATTCGATTGCAGATAAGGGCGGGATCGTGCCGGGGATGGTCGGCGGACTGCTGGTTTCAAATATGAATGCCGGCTTTTTGGGAGCCTTAGCTTCAGGCCTGATCGCTGGTTATATCGTGAAACTGATGGTCGATAAGATCCATTTGCCGAAGGCGGCAGAATCAGTTTTGCCCGTTTTCATCGTGCCGGTTTTCGGGACATTAATAACCTTGCTGATCATTCAGTATATTATCGGCTCGCCTTTTGCGGCCATCAACACCGGTCTGGCCTCATGGCTAAAAGGTCTGACGGGACTCAACAAAGTTATGCTCGCCGCTATTGTGGGCGGCATGGTTGGCTTTGACCTGGGCGGACCAGTCAATAAAGCGGCGGTGACCACGGCGATGGCGCTGATCACGAGCAAGGTTTATGATCCCAATACCGCGGCGCAGGTCGCAATTATTATTCCACCGTTGGGTTTAGGCTTAGCGACGGTTATTCAGAAAAAGAAATTTAGTCCTGAATTAAATGAGGCAGGGAGTGCTGCTTTAGTAATGGGTCTGATCGGTGTCAGCGAAGGGGCGATCCCGTTTGCCGTCCAATCCCCATTGAAAATTGTTCCGATCAACGTGATCGGTTGTGCAATTGGCTCTTCCTTAGCCGTTGGTCTTGGGGCGATCAATCGTGCCCCAATTTCTGGTTTCTATGGGTGGTTTGCGGTTGAAAAATGGTGGTTCTATCTGTTAGGAATCGCAGTCGGGACGGCGATCGTGACGATTTTGACCTTATTGACCAGAAAAGACTATCAGCCTGAAAAGACAGAGAGTCAAGAAGACGAGCAAGAAGAAGAACAGTACTTTTCAGAGGATGAATGGGAAAATTAAGCAGACCGCAAAAGATCAGAAGAGAGTTGAGCAGCGAGCATGAAAAAAATAAGGGTCCACTTGGTCAATCATACGCACTGGGATCGTGAATGGTACTTTTCCAGTCAGGATTCGACTGTTTTAAGCAATTTATTGTTCACAGATGCCATCGCAGAGTTGGAGAAACATCCGCAAGTTAACTTTACCTTGGATGGACAATCCTCAATTTTGGAAGATTATTTACAAATTAGACCGGAAATGTTGCCGCGAGTGGAAAAACTGATCAAAGCCGGACAGTTGATCATTGGTCCGTGGTACACGCAGCCTGATGCGTTGCATACGAGTGGGGAATCGTTACTACGCAATGGCATCATCGGTCATTTGACGGCGCAAAAATACGGCCCCGTCGCTAAAATCGGCTATTTACCTGATACTTTCGGTTTCAACCCGCAAATGCCGGTGATCTTGAACGAAGTGGGCTTGAATAATTTTATCTTTTGGCGTGGGATAGATCCCAAGCGTACTGGCGGACCTTACTTTAACTGGCAGAGTTTAGGCGGAGGCAGCAAAGTCACGGCCATCAATCTGCCGCAAGGCTATGGGGTCTGCAAACAGCTGACTGGATCAAAGGATTTTGTCAAACAAAGTCTTGATCCGGCCGTGCGCTTTATTCGGGATCACTCTTCCCAGCCGGTTTCAGATGTACTGATCCCGGTCGGCAATGACCAGATGGCAATTAAGAAGGAACTTGAAAGCAGCGTCCAGAAAATCAACCAATTAGGCGATTTTGAATACGAAATTTCAGATTACGCTTCTTTTGTCACGAAAATCAGGCAAAGTAAGGAATTGAATGATTACGTCGGTGCAATGATCGAACCTGTTTTAGCCAGAGTTCACCGGACTTGCGGCTCCAGCAGAATGGATATCAAAATTGCAGCCAGTCGTTTGGAAGCCAAGTTGGTTGGTCAAGTCGAACCTGTAATGCTGATCGGTCAAAAGTGCGGGATCGATTTAAAGCAAGGAATTATAGTCGCAGCCTGGAAAAAGCTGCTGGCTGCACAAGCCCACGACAGTTTAGCAGGCAGCATCAACGATTCAGTGGCTGAAGACGTATTGCACCGCTTAAAAGAGGGCAACGAGATTGCCGACGGAATTCTGAATACGATCGAGCGTTTGCTGGCTGAGCAGCTGAACTTAGCTGAAAATCAAATTTTGTTTGTTAATCCTTTGCCCAAGGAAAGCAACGGCTACCAAAAAGTCAGACTGGTTACTCATGAGCAGGCAGTGACCTTTCCGGCAGCAGAGGATACGGCGCTGGTTTCACAGCAGTATGTCCCTGCACGAGCAAATGTTTTTCAAGAAACAGTGAGCGGAGCTAAGTATGGCACGGAGCCGGGTTATTATATCAGTGATTATCTGGTTAAAGTTCACTTGCCGGCACTGGGCTATCAGGTGCTTGGATTTGTTAGCGATGGTCAAGATAAATGTATTTCTGCGGTGAATTCAGCCAAGATGAGAGGCAAAAATATCACGGTGGAGTATGCGCATGGTTCCCTTTATTTGAAGCACACGGGCAGCAGTGTGCAAGATTTTCTTGTCTTAACTGAGAGCGGCAATACGGGCGACACCTATGACTCATCGCCGCTGCTTGGAGAAGAGCGGTCAGCCTTGCACTTTGATTTTGCCCAAGTTTTTACTTCAGGAAAAATTTCGACCATGATTTTAAAAGGGCAGCAAAAATTGCCGTATGATCTGACCGAGCGCGAGCAACAGAAGAAAACAACGGATTTCAAATATGAATTGGAATTACGCATGTTTCCCGATGATCATTTGACAGTGCATTTGAAATTCGAGAACAACGTCCTTGATCATAAATTGACCTTGAAGATCAGAACGCCAAAAGCGGCACAGTACCAGGCGGGCGTGCCATACGGCAGTTTTCAATACCGAGAGAATGATTTGACTGACTGGCAAGAAAAGTACGCGGAAAAACCAGTCTCAGTCTGGCCATTTGATCACTGGGTCACCGTTTCTCAGGATAATTTAGCACTCACCGTTTTTTCAAACGACGTCAAAGAATTTGTCAAAAACGTTGACAGTATAGACCTGACCCTTTTAGCAACGACAGACCAGCTAGGAAAAGAAGACTTGGTCAATCGGCCTGGCAGAGCGTCTGGAGATACGACTCAGTTCGGGCACCCGCAGATCCCGACCCCGCAAGCGGAATTGCAACAAGCATTTGAGTATGATTTTGTCGTTGATTTTAGTGAAGGCGGCGACTTAGTTCAGGCAGAGCAGATCCAGGAAAGAGAGACTTTTGCAGCCTTTGTCTATCAAAAACAAGGACTCAACCTGTTCTTAAATCGACTGGATAATAAACTTCAACCCAGTTTGGCAGGTGAAATAACTTTGCCCACTGAGCTGAGTCTGTTGAAAATACCAGAAGAAGTCACCGTTACTGCCTGCTATCCCAGCTACCTGAAAGGTCATGGGCTGGTAGTGCGCTTAAATAACGGGGCTAAAGAACCAGTCAACTATGTCTTGCCTAAAAACGCCCAAGCAGTCAATGCGTTAGAAGAGCCGGTTGAGTATGGCGGCGTGATAGACGCGCTGGATGTACTGACAATATTGATCTAACCTAAGGATAAAGTATAACCTTTAGTTCGCTTCCCAGCTATATTTTTTATGATCAGTTTAAAAACACCATCGAATTTTCAAAGGATGAAGTGCTCCATATACTGTTAGTTTCTATGTCTAACAATTATGAGTACTTTAAGAAAAGAAAATTTGATGGTTTTTTTTGCAGTAAGTTAAGCAAAAATACTTTGACGGACTTGGTACCAGACTGAACCACTTTGGTTCCAACTTTGACGGATTTGGCACCAGACTGAACCACTTTGGTTCCAACTTTGACGGACTTGGCACCAGACTGAACCACTTTGGTTCCAACTTTGACGGATTTGGCACCAGACTGAACCATTCTGGCTCCAACTTTGCCCGACTTGGCACCAGTCTGATTCGCTCTGAATACTTCTCAAAGTTTTGACTCAAGGCAGGCCTTGCTTTGAAATTCAATTATATCTATTGGAGAAAAACTTTTTGAATAACCAAATGCAATAAAATGTGGTTTAATATAGATAAGAAAGCGTTTTCTAAAATTACTTTTTTGCTATCCTAGCAAGAAAGACATTATTCGGCCAGCAGAGGAGGAGATAAGAAAACTTGCGGGGATAGAGATGGTTTTTACTTATGAACATTTTGCGTGAATAGAATTGCTGAGAGGAGTTGTCAGTTATGGTGGAGGTCAAGATCTTAACTAAGAACGTCCTAGTTGGAAAAGCACTGCGAGTCCTGCTGAATAATTTTTCCAAACTACACGTTGAATTGGCTGTAAATGGAACAGAGATGCTCAACAGTGAAAATAAAGTTGATGTCATTTTGGTTGATGTTGATAGCACTGAATTTGATTACGTACTTTCTTTAAAAAAACCGCTCAAAAATAAGCAGATCATCCTGTTGGAGTTTTTGGAAAATAATTTTCTTGAATACCGCTTTGTATTGAGTACTTGTCTGGGGTATGTTTTACAAACAAAAGAGGTTTCGTTGGACGGCCTATACTCTGATATTATTGAAAACACAGTTGGTGCAAGCCCTCAGCAAGATCCAGCGATGACGGCTAAGGTGTGCAAACTTTTTTCCGAACTCGCCTGTCCGGAAAAGACGATGCGCGTCGAAGAAAATCTTTTACATGATATTTCGCCGTCGGAATGGGACATCATTAGATACATCGGTTTGGGTCTTACAAATAAGGAGATTTCAGCCAAGTTATACCTGTCAGTCGGAACAGTCAGAAATTATCTTTCCAATATTTTATCCAAGCTGAATTTTCGTGATCGGACTCAGTTGGCAATTTGGGCTAACCAGGCCGGGATCATGAATGAAGTTTCGCAGCAGCAGCTTTCATCCTAGATATTTTTTTTAGCAATTTTTTCAGTCCTTAAACGGTTGTTTGAGGGCTTTTTAAATGCTGTCCATTTTTCTAAAATTAGTGACATTTGTCATCTTTTTTCGTGACAATAGACACCTCAAAAGAAGAAGTGAACTTGCTAAAATTGAGGTAAGCGGAAGAAAAGAAGGTGGAAAATTGAAGACAATTATTTTACTGAGCCACGGAGAGTTTGCTCCAGGATTAAAGTCGGCTTTAGAAATGTTTGCTGGCGATCAGGCCAAAGACGTACTGGCATTTGGCTTAAGAAAGGGTGAGTCTGCCGATCAATTCGGCCAACGTTTTGCCCAGGGCATGGCTGAAGTCGATCAATCGACTGGGTTAGTCTTACTAGCTGATATTATCGGGGGCAGCCCATTAACGACAGCTTGCAATATCTTAGCCCAAGCTGGCCGCATGGAAGATACGATCGTTCTGGGCGGCATGAATTTTCCGATGGCTTTGAATGCAGTTTTGTACCAAGATTCACTGGATGGACCGCAATTTGTGGAGAAGGTTTTAGGGGAAGCCAGCGCGGCACTGCAACAGTTTAACTTTCAGACTGATACTGACGATGAAGAAGATGATATCTAGTACAGGTTGAAGCATTTCAAAAAAATAATGGAGGGATTGCTATGTCAGTTACATTTGTAAGGATCGATGATCGGATGATCCACGGCTTGATCACGACTCGTTGGGGCAAAGAACGCCCATGCGATGGGATAATTGCCATTGATGACTATGCTGCTAATAACCCGATTCTGAAATCGGCCTATAAAGCTGCCGCAGAAAACAAAAAAACCTTTGTCTGGACGATGGAACACTTTAAAAAAGTGCAAGACAAGGTGCTTAATTCCGACACGCGATATTTTTTGATCACTAAAAAGCCGGAAGATATGAAGACGATTCTAGTCGATTGGGGCTTTAAACCCAGCGATATTAAGACTGTCAACGTGGGTCCAGGTAATGAACGTGAGGGTTCGATCAAGTTGGGTGATAACCAATCCTTTACCCAGGCTGAAGCTGATGCCTTTGAAGCCATGGAACAAGCAGGCTATCGGGTTGATTTTGCGCTTTTACCTGATCAAAGGATCGGCGAGTGGAAGAAGTTCAAAGGTAAATTTGGCTACTGAGACTGCCAGCGACTGTTATTAAAAACTACGAGCAGTCTCGCTCTGGTGCAAAATTAAAAAGGAGCGCGTAATTATGACAATTAATTGGTTCCAAGCCGCAATTTTAGGTTTATTTGCCTGTCTTTGCTCTAATTCTTGTATGGCTGGACAAGCAGTTGGTAATTATACGATCGGCCGTCCCTTGGTTGGGGGCTTGGTCTGTGGGATCGTTTTAGGAGACATGAAGTTAGGGATCGCCTGTGGGGTGGCAATGCAGCTGGTTTATATCGCGTTGGTTACCCCGGGCGGGACTGTTTCGGCCGATGTCCGGGCAATTTCTTATATCGGGATCCCCTTAGCGATGGTCGCTATTTCTTCCCAAGGATTAAATCCAGTCGGCGGTTCAGCTGCTAACCTTGCAAAATCAGTGGGGACTTTAGTTGGGACTGTCGGGACGGTGCTTTATTATTCGGTTGCTACTTTGAACCTAGTCTGGCAGTCTTTCGGGTGGAAGGACGTTAAGAGTGGAAAAATCGATAAGCTCTATAGCGTCAACTTCGGCTGGCCGTGGGTCTCACATGCTATTTTTTCATTCTTGCCAACGATGTTGATGACTTATTATGGTGCAAGTGCTGTTACTGCTTTGCGGTCCACCTTGCCGATGGATGGGATCGCAATGAAGACGCTCTTTACGGTTGGCGGCATGCTGCCGTGTGTCGGGATCGCAATTTTGCTGCGGCAGATCATTGATAAGCTGATCGACTTTGTACCTTTCTTCGTTGGTTTCACTCTGGCAGCTTCTCTGCATTTAAATCTGGTTTCGATCACCGTCATTTCATTGATGTTTGCCATTATTATGTATGAGATCAAAATGAACGGCGGCTCCAATACTCCACGGACTTCTAGTGCGGGTGGAGGCTCGCCAGATGACTACGAGGATGATGATGAAGAAGAGGAGGATATCTGATATGGAAACTACACAAAATACGGGCAGTAAAAAATTAGATAAAAAGACACTGTCTCATTCATTTAACCTGTGGTTTTGGGGCGCGTTGACCTGCTTTTCGCAGGAACATATGCAGACCTTTGGATATATGTCCTCAATGCTGCCGATCCTGCGGAAATTGTATCCTAAACATGATGATCAGGTCGAAGCAATTCAGGCTTATACCGCCTTTTTCAACACTAATCCAATGTTAGGGTCTGTGATCGTCGGGATCACGGCTAGTATGGAAGAAGCACGTTCCAACGGCAAAGAGATCCAGGGCGACACGATCAACGATATGCGTGCTGGTCTGATGGGCCCGATCGCTGGTATCGGGGACTCTTTGATCGATGGGACCTTGATCCCGATTTTGCTGGGGATCGCTTTAGGGATGTCGACTGATGGTTCGCCAATTGGCGCAATTTTCTACATTATTGTGTGGGTCTTATTGGCATACTTTGGGCAAAGATTCTTGTACTTCCGCGGTTATAGTTTAGGTGATAAAGCCGTTGGTTTCTTAGTCGGCAAACAAGGTGCAGCTGTACGTTACGCCATCAGTATCGTAGGTAGTATGGTTGTTGGCGGTGTGTTAGCATCGTGGGTCAATGTTACGACTTCACTGAAATTGCACGGTGCGAACGGTAAAGTTTTCTTGGATCTACAAGACAAGATCGATAGCATTTTTCCTGGTTTGTTGACGGTCATCATTACATTATTCTGCTGGTGGTTGATGTCAAGAAAGCACGTTTCAGCAATTTGGACGATGTTGATCTTGGTGGTCATTTCATTTGTTGGAGTGCTGTGCGGCTTCTTTGATCCAGGATTGTCTTATTAAAACAGAGCAGAGGCAAGCGGGAAGAACCGAGTATATCGGACTTTGACAGCATAGTGCGTTTTTGGCACTGTGCTGTCAAAGTGAGATAGACGGAACTTCTTGCTTGCCGGAGCTCGACTATAAAACAGAGCGGAGCAAGCCGGGAGAACTCGAGCAGCTCGACTCCAAAACACACCCCTAAGAAAGGATGAGCACAGTGACACTGGATGAAATGACGAAAGGTTACGAAAAAGAGGTAGCCTACCAAAAACACATGCTAAAGAATTTGGGCTATTGGTTCCAGCTAAATACTATTTTGAGTGGTGTTGGCATTGTGGTCCTTTACTTCTTCCACGGTGAAAAGCTTTGGCTCACCATCTTGGGTGCTGTGTTATTTGTGGTTGGTGCCCTAGGCATGTTGTTGTTTGGCTACACCGGCTGGCGCGGGCAAAAGAATGTTAAGGCTGTAGTTGACGACTACCAGCAAAAGGTCGACTATTTGCAAAAGAAAACGCGCAAAATCAGCAAGAAGTAATAAGTGATAAGTAATAAGTAATAAGTAACATGTAACAAGTAACAATGGATATTGCAGTGTGTCGAGGCGGGTAGTGGTTACTCGCCTTTTGTGTTTGAAAGCTTGCAAATTTTAGCACGACCATAAGGAGGCAAAGTGCATGAAAATGCAATTGGCACTAGATGACATCAGCCTGGCCGATGCTTTAGTTTTAGGGCAGAAGGTGCGGGATTATGTCGATATTTTCGAAATAGGGTCGCCCTTGATAATTGAAGCAGGAATGGATGCGGTCCGTGAATTCAAGCAGAAGTTCCCTGACAAAGAGATCTTGGCAGATACAAAAATCGTGGATGCAGGTGAATATGAAGCTGACTTGGCATTTAATGCTGGAGCTGATTATTGTACTGTGATCGGTATTACAGATGACCTCACGATCAAAGAATGTCTCAAGGCTGCCGTGCAAAATGAGAAGCATGTTTTTGTCGATACGATCAACATTCAAGCAATCGATACACGGATCCCAGAACTTGAGGAACTAGGAGTCGATCATTTCAGCGTTCACGTTGGGGTCGATCAGCAGTCAGTTGGCAAAACACCGCTCGAGACATTGAGTGAAGTGCGGAAGGTCAGCAAAAATGCGGTCATTTCAGTCGCTGGCGGCATTAACCTAAGTACCGTGCATGAATATCTTTCTTTAGGAGCAGATATTTTGATCGTCGGTGGCGGGATCAATCACGCGCAAGACCCGGTTGCAGCCGCCAAAGAACTCGCTGCCAAAGTTCATCACTCTAAGATAGAAGCAAGCTGAAGGAGGTGGTCATTCATGAGGTCTGAGACACTGCATGAGATCGTGCAAGAACTTTCACTCTATAGCGAGCAAGTTGATGCTTTGCAGATTCAAAACGTGGCGCACTTGTGTCAGAAAGCCCAGCGGATCTTTGTCGCTGGAGCCGGGCGGTCAGGTTTTGCCGCGCGGGGCTTTGCCAATCGGTTGATGCAGCTGGGAAAAGAGACTTATTTTGTTGGGGAAACAACGACACCAGCGATTCAGCAAGGTGATTTGCTGCTGATCGGGTCTGGCTCGGGGAAAACCAACAGTCTGTTGGTTGATGCCAAAAAGGCAAAGGAAAAAGGTGCAGCACTCGCAACGCTAACGATTTATCCGCATGCGGCAATTGGCAAACTGGCTGATGCGCTGATCGTCATTCCAGGCGGGACTCCTAAAAATGAGTCTAGTGATCAAGATACGGCAACTTCGATCCAACCGATGGGGACTTTATTTGAACAGCTGAGCTGGCTGACCTATGACGCGCTCGTGCTCGAGTTGATGAAGTTGTTGGGCGAGACTTCAGCGACCATGTTTAGCCGCCACGCGAATTTAGAGTGAATAATTAAATAAAAGCTCTCCTCGCAAACACAGAAAAGTTTCAGTCTGCGTTTTGCAAGAGGAGAGCTTTTTTGTCTAACTCTACTAATTATCGATCATACGTAAGCAGTGCACAACAGACGTCTAAGTCTCTAAGTTCGATCTGTCTGGTTTAAATCAAGAATGATTTCCGCTGAAAAAGAGGTGCAAAGTTCGCAATGAACTTTACACCTCTTTTTCAGGCTGCTTACGCAGCGGCATTTTTTAACGTTTTCGTTTGATGCCATGGCAAATAACGCCTCAGCTCAGCTTCACATAGCGAATCTGCTTGGGAGAGTGCCGTCAGAATATTATAAAGGTAATGCAATGGGTCCAAGCCGTTGGCTTTTGCACTTTCAATCAATGTCAACCAAATTGCGTTAGCTTTTGCG
>NZ_BFFP01000035.1 GCF_003864415.1 Ligilactobacillus salitolerans | reverse complement strand
GTGTATATCCATAACAAACAAAAGACTGACACAGCGCGGACTATTAAACATGTCCCAGTTGTATCAGTCAATTCAAGCAAAAGCTTAAGTTGTTGAACCGCCGTATACGGTTCCGTACGTACGGTGGTGTGGGAGGTCGATAGTGTGAACTATCTCCTACCCGATTGAGCTCGGACATTACTTTGGCGAACTTACGACCGAGCTCCCTGGCTCGGACGTTACTTTGGCGAACTTACGACCGAGCTCCCTGGCTCGGACGTTACTTTGGCGAACTTATGGCCGAGCTCCCTGGCTCGGACGTTACTTTGGTGAACTTATGGCCGAGCTCCCTGGCTCGGACATTACTTTGGTGAACTTACGGCCGAGCTCCCTGGCTCGGACATTACTTTGGTGAACTTACGGCCGAGCTCCCTGGCTCGGACATTACTTTGGTGAACTTACGGCCGAGCTCCCTGGCTCGGACATTACTTTGGCGAACTTGCAGCCGAGCTCCCCGTCTCTGGCAAAACTTTGAGAACGTTACATCAGAGTCCTCTGTCCTAACCTTACTTTATCAGTCCGGCAGGGGACATTATAGAACATTGATCTTTGATACACCTCTTCTTTAATTAGAAGTGGTGCATTTTTGCTGTTTCAAATAAAAATCTGGCCTGATTTGTCGAAAGAGCGGGATCGTTTGTAAATATGTGTTTGCCAAAAGGGGCCCAAGAATTAATGTCGAGCCCCAAGCTTAAAGAAGAAGGGGCGCAAGATTAGAAGTCGAGCCCCAAGCTTAAAGAAGAAGGGGCGCAAGATTAGAAGTCGGGCCCCAAGTTTAAGGAAGAAGGGGCTCAAGATTAGAAGTCGAACCCCAAGTTTAAAGAAGAAGGGGCGCAAGAATCGATGTTAAGTCACTACAAAACGGGACCGAATCAAGGTGAGTTGATACGGTCCTGTTATTTCTAGTAGGAATTCAACGGTTTAACGACGTTGATTTATGAAACGGCGAGTCAGAGCAAACGACATACCGAGCAGACTCAATATTAAGCCGAGAAGTGAGAGCTGCTTACCCAAACGTTCCCCAGGCAAGTGGTAGGTGAATTTCACATTGTGTTTTCCTCGGTTGAGCTTTACTCCAAGGAAGGCAGTATTTGTGCGCAGAACTTTCTTTGCTTTGCCATTGACCTGCACGTGCCAGCCTTCAGAGTAAGGGATCGTCGATGTCAGGATCCCGGCTTTCTTGGTGGTGATCGTGCCAGAAACCTGGTCATTGTTGATCCGGATATTTTTAAGCCGATCTTTTTTGATCTGAGCGACTTGTTTTGCATAGGACCCGCTTTGCGCCAGCGGGATCGCAATGACTTTGAGATCAAAACTATATTTTCCCAGCTTAGAAGGGGTCAAAGTCAGTGTTTTAGGGAGCGATTCCTTGAAATAACCCATATTCAACGTGCCGTTTGTCACTTTTTTGTAAAAGGATAGAGCGTTTTGTTTGGGCTGTTCAAGCGTTTCAGTACCCAAATTCGACTGGACGTCGAGTTTATAGCTGGTGTCCGGTGACCCTTGCAGCACGTGATAACGCAAATACTTGTAGTAATTATAACGGTTATTTTGTGCAAGCAAGCCAGTGAGTCCCTGCGAGTTTTGGTGGAGCTGTTCTAACTTGATCTGATCCTTGAGAGAATAAGGCTGGTATCTGATATTGGTGATCTCAACGTGCAGTTCTGATCCCGGATAATATGCTTTTGTTCCTTGATCACTTGGCCGCGGCAAGACGATCTGATAACTTTCATCGCTATCTCTTTTCTCCAAGTGCTGTGAGTCGATCTCGTTGCCGCGACTAGAAATCAGCCGATAAGGCACGTTGATCGTTTGGTCTTTAACTGTTCCCTTTGTCAGACCTGCGGCGGCTTTTTCGCTGACTTTGACACCGCTGGCTAGAGCGCGCTCCTTTTGGCTAGTGGTATATTGCCGCTGTTGCTTGGCCGTAAAGACTTTGTCTTGCCAGTAAACCAGCGGGAACGCTTGATCACTGCGGTAGCGCCGTGCTTGCTGGTCCAGACTTGGATCTCCGTTGGGGTCAGTAACCAGCTGGGAAGTTTTATTCAAATAATAGCCAGCGGGGATTTTACCAGTATTTTCCTGGTTGAGCCAGTTGAAAATGTAACGCACACCCATAAAATTATTTAAGATCGTTCGGTCATCGACTTGACGTAAAGGGACATTAGCGTCGTACTGAATATTTTGCATGTCAGTTGCAAATTGGCCGAGATATTTATTTTGTAACGAATAATACGAAGTTAGGGAGCTGGTTGTTGGCGACAAACTGTTGTAGAGGTGGTAGCCGGCACCTAATTTGAAATTATTGCTGGTGGTTGAAACACGATAACCGCCTTGATCAACTGGTTTTAACTTCCGATCCAATCCTGAATACAGATTTTTTTGCAAATTCTGATAAGCTCCTTGGGGCAGCATTTCATTGGAATAACCGCCATTATACGGAGCTTCGTAGTAGATCGCGTTTAACGAAACATTAGCCAACACGACCAGCAGGATGAGGCGGTGGGGGTGAGCCGGGTGCCGGTAATGAACATATAAAATCGCACCTAAACTGACAAACAAAAAAATCAGCGGAACGAATAATTTCTCATCGCTTTGAAAATAATAGGTCAGCCCGATCACTAGCGCATAGATCCCCAGCGCAAGCATCATTACTAAGACCAACCGATCGGAAAGATGAGCCGATTTTTGAACCAGCTCGCAAGTGGCTAGCGCGATCGGCAAGCATAGGAGTAAGGTCCAGCGGTTGGACGGAGCCATTCCACCATTAAAGAAAGCCCCGAAAAACGGGATCAATAACATGATAAAGCTCAGGATAAAGGTACTGGAGAGTAGCGGGTAACGTTTGGCCCGGCTAAAAATGAAAACCACGGAGAAAAGGGCAATGCTGGCAAAACCTAAGGCAGACCAAAAGTAAAAATCTCGGTTCCCGCCATTGATGAATTGCGATGGGAGTGCCAGGTAATAATAAAGCGGGTACACTTTTAAGCCGTTGGCAAAGCTGCTGGCAGCACGAGTTGAACCCATGACAGCCATGATTTCTGGGACCAGCATAAAGGCTGAAAGCAGCAGACTTGTGACCGTCGCAAAAAGCAGCTTGCCAAAGACCTGCCAGTAATTGAGTTCTTTTAAGTAATACCAGCCGATCCGTAAGATCAGGTAAAGAATGGCACCGATCCCGAGCACGAAGGCAAAGTAATAATTGCTAAGCAGCATCCAGACAAAGGCTGCTGTGAGCGGCCAGGCAGAACCGCCCTGTAAAATTTTTTCGATCCCCAAAATCAGCAGGGGAAAGATAATGAACGGCGTCGTAAAGAAAGGCTGTGCTTCAGCCGAATACAGTAAAAAGGCGTTAAATAGGTAGACTAGGGCACCAGTAGTGATCACGTTTTTGGTAAATTTAAAGTGTGATGCCAAAAAAACGAAAGAAAGCCCAGCGCAATAAAGACGTAAGACGATCAGCCATTGGTAGACTGTGACCACTTTAGCGACAGGAAAGAGCAGGGTCAAGTAGGCAAAAACGTCACCTATTAAATAGTAAGAATAGACCGAAAATTTATCAGTGCCTAAGCCCATTTGAAAGGACCACTGGTCAAATGAACTGATCTTACCGGTCAGCAAGTCGCCGAGTCCAGTCCGAAAGTTTTCGAGTAAGGGCAGATGCTGATTGGCTCCGTCAAGCCGCCAGATCAGAGAATGACCAGTTAAAAAATATGTACCAAACATGCAAAGTGCGGCAACGATGAAAACCAGTGTATAGTTCAGGTATAAGTGGCTGATCCGCCGATGTCTGCTCGAAAATTGCACAAAAAAACCTCCTCTTTATTCTCTAACATTTTACCCTAAACTAGGGGAAATGCGGAACGAATTGGAGATTTTTAATTGATTGTTTAACTGGAGTTATTTTTTCTTGTTATTAAAAATCAAAAATTTACTGAAGAAATAGTTTAAGATAACAACGACGATCTGGTCAGCTAACTTGGTCAGATTCTTGTCGAGCAGTAAAACTGAAACACCTAAGTACATAATGAGGGCATCAACGACCAAGGATAAACCACGGTAGAAGAAAAATTTACCCATCTCGCTCATGAAATCCTTGGCATTCGTGTACTTAGACCCAAAAACCCAGACTTTATTGGTGAAAAACGCAAACAGTACGGACAGCAGCCAGGCAATGACATTAGCCAGCTGATAATAGAGCGAAAATACTGTTCCGAACAGATAAAAGGCCGCGATATTGATCACAGTCGTTAGGACTCCAAAGAAAAGGTAAGCGATGACGCCCTTGTATTGATGCCAGAGTTTAGTCAGCAGCTTCAATTCTTTTGCTCCTTCAGGGTTGCTGCTAGTTTAGCAGCAAAATCATTCAATTGTGCGATGTCTTCATCAGAGTCTGGGGCAAGGTTGATTTTGACATCCGGTGCACCTTGGATCGCATGAGCTTCTGTCATGACTCGACTAAAATCGTCAACCGCGGTACAGTAGTATTCTTCGTAAAATGTATCGCCTGAGCCGGCGACACCGTAGACTTTCCCGCTGAGGTCAGCTTCCTTCAAGTCGTCAAAAAAGTCTAAGCCTTCATCCGGCAAAGCTCCTTCATCGTAAGTGTAAGGACAGATCACACAGAGGTCAGCTTCCTCAAAGTCCTCGATCTGGGCTTGCGAGATCTCGATCTCTTCAATTTCAAACCCAAGATCCTCCAGTTTATCAGAAACAATGTCTGCGATATCTTCATTATTACCGGTAATTGTGGCGAAAACAACTTTTGCCGTTGGCATGGCCGATCCTTCTTTCAAAATTTATATCATTGGCTATTATAGCAGATTATGTCTGAAAAGCATCCCTTTCTTGCAAAATTAAACATTATTTCCAAAATAGGCTATAATGGTTAGGAACACGCTGGTTGCGCGGCCCCCAAATTGCTGGCTGAGACTTTCTTTGGCTTCTTGGGACGCTCGCTTCTCAGTGGAGCTAAAAATATTGGAGGTACTAAATTCATGATTACGTTAAAGTCTGACCGCGAGATCCGTGAGATGGCTGAATCAGGTGCAATTTTAGCAGGGATGCATATTAAGCTGCGCGATCTCATCAAGCCTGGGATCTCTAGCTGGGAAATTGAAAAGTTTGCGCGCAAATATTTCAAAGAAAATGATGCGATAGCTGAACAGATCGGCTTTGAAGGGTACAAATACGCTACTTGTGTGAGCGTGAATGACGAGATCTGTCATGGCTTTCCGCGTAAAAATTTGATCTTAAAAGACGGCGATTTGATCAAAGTCGACACGGTAGTCAACTATCATGGTGCGATGAGTGATTCTTGTTGGAGTTATGTTGTCGGCAAATCGACGCCTGAGATCGATCGTTTGATGGATGTGACTAAGAAGGCTTTGTACTTAGGAATCGAACAAGCTCAAGTCGGAAATCGGATCGGCGATATTGGAGCTGCGATCCAGCACTTTACCGAGGATGAAAACGGCTTTGGCGATGTCCGGGAATTTATTGGTCATGGAATCGGCCCGACTATGCATGAAAGCCCGAATGTTCCTCACTATGGCGAGGCGGGCAGAGGCTTACGCTTGCGTCCAGGAATGACGATCACGATCGAACCAATGATCAATCTGGGCGGCTGGGAAGCCGAAATGGATGATCCAAATGGCTGGACGGCACGGACACAAGACGGCAGTCTTTCTTGCCAGTTTGAGCATACGATCGCAATCACAAATGATGGCCCGAAAATTTTGACGTCGCAAGATCCTGAATTTGACGCTAAATATTTGCTGCCCGAAAAATAGACTTCATTTAAACAAATTTATTAACGAAAACTAAAAAAATTACTGCTTTATTTACTAATAATGATTTCATTGTTATAATAACCTTGAGTTGCTTACAAATCAGCATGGTACTAAATTCAATCAGTGAGCTTGACTGATCAATTAAAGAGGAGCGATCAAATGAAAGTTAGAAAAGCGGTTATTCCAGCTGCTGGCTTAGGAACACGATTCTTACCAGCAACTAAAGCGTTAGCCAAGGAAATGTTACCGATCATCGACAAGCCAACGATCCAATACATCGTTGAGGAAGCTAAACAAGCCGGGATCGAAGATATCTTAGTGGTAACCGGAAAGGGCAAACGGCCAATCGAAGATCATTTTGATTCCGTGCCTGAACTAGAACAGAACTTGAAGGAGAAGGGCAAAAAAGAACTGCTGAAATTAGTCGAACAAACGACTGATATCAACCTCTACTTCATTAGACAATCACATCCGCGTGGTTTAGGCGATGCGGTTTTGATGGCTAAAGATTTCGTTGGCGACGAACCGTTTGTTGTTATGTTAGGCGACGATATCATGCAAGACAAGGTCCCGTTGACCAAGCAGTTAATTGATCGTTATGACAGCACCCATGCTTCAACTTTGGCTGTCATGAAGGTCCCGCATCAAGAAGTCAATAAATATGGTGTGATCGATCCTTCTTCTCAGACTCAGCCTGGCTTATATGATGTTAAGCGTTTTGTCGAAAAACCTGATGTTGACAAGGCACCTTCAGATTTAGCGATCATCGGCCGCTACTTACTGACACCTGAAATTTTCCAGATGCTGGAAACACAGAAGCCAGGAGCAGGTAATGAGATCCAATTGACTGATGCGATCGATCGTTTGAACAAGATCCAGCGCGTGTTTGCCCATGAATTTAAGGGTGATCGTTTCGACGTTGGGTATAAGTTTGGCTACCTTAAGACTTCCATCGAATTTGGTTTGCGTCATCCCGAAGTCAAGGACGAATTGAAAGCATACATCAAAGACTTGAGTAAAAAATTAAAATAAATCTGTTTTAGTAGGCAGATCTAAAAGGTACATCGACATGTCGGTGTGCCTTTTTGCATGGGGGCAAAAAGGGAAAGCACCTGAGCGGAAAAAAACTATTTTTTGGGTAGAATTTAGTGTAAAATTAAACCGTATGAATTATTTAATTTAGGTCTGCCAGAAATAAGGTTCTCTGCGAGCGGCTGTCTTCTGGCTTGACGCAAATATAATTAGGGGAGTATTGTAATGGCAAATCATAAGAAACATCGGAATTCACATAAAAAGAAACTGATGAAACGGATCGCTTGGGGTGCAGTTGCTGTAGTTGTGCTCTTGCTGGCTGGTGTGTGGGCTTGGAAGAGTCCGCTAGTCCAAAGCCGGGTGCAGGCTTCTTTTGGGAATAATGCTGCCTATCAAAAAAAGGAATATGACCATCAGCGTGCGATCGCCAAGAAGAAATATGGCAAACAGGCAAGTAGTGCTGTTAGTGCTAAAAAAACTACGACTGAAGAAAAGCAAGACAGCTCCAGCGAGCAGGCTAGCGAAAACAGCACTGCTAGCTCTACTTCAAGTTCAGCGCACAAGACTGACAGCGGCAAGTACACGTACATTACAGTGGAAAGCGGCGAGTACCTGTCGACTATCGCAAGTGAATATGGGACTACCGTTGACGAGTTGATGGAACTCAACGATCTGGACAGTCGTGAGATCTCTGCCGGCGCACGGTTAAAGGTACCCTCCGACGGTAACAGCACTGCTTCGTCGAGTGCAGCAAGCGATTCTTCTACTACTGATGGTGACACTGCTGCTCAAGATCAATAAATTTAGGATGTGAAATTGCTGAATGAAATTCGGTAAAAAATTTGGGGGAGTTCAAAGGTTTTTTGGGCTGGCCTTTAAGCAGTTTGGTGAAGTTAATATGGGGAATACGGCGATCGTGGTAGCCTATTATTTGTTATTGGCGCTTTTTCCGCTGTTAATTTTCGTGGCCAACTTACTGCCAATGATGGGGCTGAAAGCGCAGATGATCCTGCCATATTTAAAAGCGGCTTTTCCTTCATCAATTTATCTAACCTTGCGCCCGATCATTATGGATTTCTTGAGCAATAGTTCAGGAGGGCTGGCCTCTATTACTGGGCTGTTGACGGTCTGGGCAGCCAGCCGGGGCGTGAACGCCTTAAAAATCGGGATCAACTCAGTTTATGGGGTCAGCAAGGCTGACAATGCGATCACGAGTCGGATCTTTTCTTTTCTGATGATCCTGCTGTTTGAGATCCTAGTGATTGGTTTATTTGTAGTTTATAGTTTTGGACAGATGGTGATCGAATATTTAACGCCGATTTTTAATCTGTCTTTGGGTTGGGCTGATAGTTTTTCGAAATACAAATCAGTCACGACTTTTTTGGTTTTGTTTGCGGTGATGTTTATTATTTACCGCTCTTTGACCGATGCTAAAACACATATCCGTTATTCCTGGCCGGGAGCTTTATTTGCTGCCCTTGGATGGATGACTTTGACGCAAGGTTTTTCAATCTACGTTAAGTATTTCGCCAAATCAGTCCTCAGTTACGGGACGATCGGGACCTTTATCGTGCTTTTGTTCTGGCTGAACTTTACTGCCTGGGTCATGCTGCTCGGGGCATTGATCAATGCGACCCTAGAAAGATATCATTTTGGCAGGATCGAACCAAAAAGAACTGCGATCAAACGACTATATGATCGAGTCGATCCTACTAAAAAAAAGAATAAGTAACGGAAGTACACAAAAGGCCGGACCTTCAATTTTTAAGTTGAAGATCCGGCCTTTTATGTGTACTGACAGTTACTCTTTTTCTTGTTCTGCCTGCTTATCCTCCAGGTAGTTATTGATCAAATCACTGGCAAAACCCTTGCGGTAGAGACCTTCACGGACTTTTTGCACCTGTTTTTTGGGGTCGAAGCGCTGGTTTTTGCGCCAGAGTTTGTCCCCTTGCTCACGGAGGGCAGAGCTTTCTGCCTCATCATCGCTTTTTAGATCCAGCTCATCCATGACTTCAGAGACGACTTCGCTAGAAAATCCTTTTTGCATTAATTGTTGGAAAATCTTGTTGGTTGCTGCGCGAAAGGACTGACCATGAAGATGGTTGGCACTTTTCTTGGCGGCAGCTAGTCCGCTTTTGATTTGATCTGCCAGCGGAAATTCAAGCAGGGCATCACTGATGTCATCAGCGAGGATCCCTTTTTGCTTCAGTTTAGCGCTAATAACGGTTGGGCCTTTATCGGAAGTACGCGCCATGGTGCGCACGAAGCTTTTAGCATATTGCAGGTCATCAAGCAGTTTCAGCTCCACCAGCTTGTCGATCGTTTTTTCGATATCCGGAACAGCAATCTCCTGTTGGGCAAGGTGATCACGAACTTCTTTTTTTGTCCGCAATTGGTGAGAAAGATAATTCAGTGCTTTTTGATAGGCTTTTGAAGTATTGTCCGCTTCAGTGATATTTTGAATCTCTTCTTCGGTCAATTCTTGTCCTTTGCTTAAAGCAAAGCGGATCAAAACGTCTTCGCCAATTGGAAAGGCATATTTGCCGTCCAAATAGATATTATAGCGTCCTTTGCGTTTTTGCGTTTTGATCATGGTAATCTTTTGCGTCACGGTGCTCCTCCTTTAAGTCAAGTTGGTGTTGCTTTGCATCCTATTATAATAGCTGTCTGGACTTTTTTTCAAATGGGTCGTGGTATAATTGAGCGGTAGAATTTGAAAATGCAGGCATAACTGAAGGGATAAGTATGAAGAAAAAACAAGATGGGCAAGGTAAGCAGACGCTGCTGGAGCGAGTGACCCTAGTTTCGATCAAACGGCTCGGGATCAACGGTGAAGGTATTGGTTATTATAAACGGAAGATCATCTTTATTCCCGGCGCATTGCCGCATGAAGATGTGTTAGCACGGGTCACGCTTGAAAAGGCAAAGTACCTGCAAGGTGAGCTCGTTTTTGTTAAAAAAGCCAGCAAAGACCGGGTAAAACCGGTCGACCAGTATGATGTTGGAGGGATCGAATTAGAACACCTGGCGTATCCGGCCCAGTTAAAATTTAAACGCGACGTGATCAAGCAAGCGCTAAAAAAATATCAGCCAAGAGGTTATCAGAAGTTTGAGCTTAAACCGACACTAGGAATGGAAAAACCATACCACTACCGCAATAAACTGCAATTTCAGGTGCGTGCGGGGAAAAATGGACGCGTCATGGCAGGGCTTTATCGCCCACGCAGCCACGAACTTGTCGATTTGCCGACTTTTTCCACGCAGACCGATCTCTCGCTTGCAACGGTCCGATTGATCTGTAAGCTGCTGGAGCGTTGGCAAATTCTGCCTTATGATGAAAAACATGATAGCGGCTGTATCAAAACTGTCATCATTCGCGAATCATTTGCGAACCATCAGCTGCAAGTTGTTTTTGTCAGCCGGACTAAAAATATCCCGCAGATCAACAACCTGCTGACAGACCTGCTCAAAAAACAGCCGGCTGTTGTCTCTGTGCTGCAAAATATTCACCCCCACCAAACTTCTTTGATTTGGGGAAATGAAACGAAACTCTTGTATGGCAAAGCCCAACTAGTTGAGCAGGTCGGGCATGTCCAGTATCACTTGTCGGCACGAGCCTTTTTTCAGTTGAATACTTTACAGACTAAAAAACTTTACGACCAGGTCCAGCAGGCTCTAGGGCTTGAGGACAATGAAATTTTGGTTGATGCTTATTGCGGGGCCGGAACAATTGGGATCTACCTTGCTCAAGGTGCACAGGCTGTTTATGGGATGGATGTTATCCCAGAAGCCATTGCAGATGCGCGCAAAAATGCACAGGCTGCCGGGTTGACCAACACCCACTACGAGGTGGGGCAAGCCGAAAAACTGCTCGCAAAATGGACGGCAGCTGGGATCGTGCCAGATGCTTTGGTCGTTGATCCGCCGCGGACAGGCTTGGATGATCAGCTGACCTCCACCATCCTTAAGTATCGCCCGCAAAAGCTGACCTATGTCTCCTGCAATTCATCAACGCTTGCGGCTGATTTGACGCAGCTAGTTGCGGCATACACAGTTGATTATATTCAGCCATTAGATATGTTTCCGCAAACGGCTCGGGTTGAAGCCGTAGTTAAATTAAGCTTGAAAAATAGTTGATTTCACCAAGTAAAAAGCTAATTTGCAAAATGCTGAGAATTATTTTGTGCATTTTAGTTTTTTTTTGCTATAATTAAATCGATATCGGTGTATTTACACCTGTGTTTATGAAAGCAGGGAATTGTATGCGGCATTTCAGCGGACCCAAGGAAGGTGAATTCATCACCTTGAAAAGTTATAAACACAACGGTAGCTTACACCGCACGTGGCGTGACACAATGGTTTTAAAGACTAGTGAAAACGCGTTGATCGGCTGCAATGATCACACTTTAGTGACAGAGTCCGATGGTCGTCGTTGGCTCACCCGGGAGCCGGCACTAGTTTATTTTCACGCTAATTATTGGTTTAATATTGTAACGATGATTCGTGATAATGGCATTTCATACTACTGTAATCTAGCTTCACCGGCAGTCTTAGATAAGGAAGCCTTGAAGTATATCGATTATGATCTGGATGTCAAAGTCTTCCCTAACGGTGAAAAACGGCTCTTAGATGTAGATGAGTACCAAGAGTTTGGCTCACGGTGGCACTATTCTGCTGAAACAGATAAGATCTTAAAGTATAATGTCCGCACCTTGGTTGATTGGATCGACCATAAAAAAGGACCATTTTCACAAGAATACGTGGAGATCTGGTATAACCGTTACCTGGAATTGTCACGGCGGCAGTAGACCAAGACCGGTGTTTATAATTAGGAAACTCGACTGGCAGCAGGGGTGTTGCTGGCCGAGTTTTTTTCTGTCCTTGAAACGTAAAAAACCTGGTCTGAAGCCGTTTTGGCTGACCATACGTTGCTAGTCGATGCTAAGTATGGTATTGTTACTTGCGTAAACAAATCGTTGAAAGTATAAAATCAAAGATTGGGATGGAACGTTGATTATGACTAAAAAAGTTGCTGTGTTAGGTGCCGGTTCATGGGGTAGTGTTCTAGCAAGTGTCCTTTTAGAAAATGGGCATCAAGTTGAGCTGTGGACTAATAAAGAATCTCAGGCCGCTGAAATTAATGCTGAACATACTAACAGCAAATATCTTGCAGATTTTCATTTTTCTGACAAATTGCACGCGACGACAGATCTGCATGCGGCACTCACCGCTGCGCAAGTTGTTTTATTCGTGGTACCGACTAAGGCGATCCGTGAAGTTGCTGTCCAGGTTTGCGATGAGTTGCGTGCAATGAACAGTGCACCGCTTTTGATCCATGCAAGCAAGGGATTGGAGCTTGAGACTTATAAGCGGGTCTCACAGATCATCGAAGAAGAGATCCCGGCCGGCTATCGCAGCGGGATCGTAGCATTATCCGGTCCTAGTCATGCTGAAGAGGTCGCTAAAAAGGATCTGACTTTGATCACAGCTGCAAGTGAAGATCTAAAACAAGCAGAAGAAACGCAAGCACTATTTATGAACGAATACCTGCGGATCTATACCAATACTGACTTGATCGGTGTTGAGTTGGGCGCAGCCTTCAAAAACATTATTGCTTTAGGAGCCGGTGCATTACATGGCTTGGGTTATGGCGATGATGCCAAGGCAGCCTTGATGACTCGTGGTTTAGCCGAGATCAGCCGGTTAGGCGTTGCCTTTGGGGCGGATCCATTGACTTTTATTGGACTTTCAGGTGTTGGCGATCTGATCGTGACTTGTACAAGTGTTCATTCACGTAACTGGCGTGCGGGCGATCAGCTCGGCTCAGGTAAAAAATTAGCTGACGTTATCAACGACATGGGCATGGTGATCGAAGGAATCAACACTTGTAAGGCGGCCTATGAATTGTCGCTGCAAAAAGGGATCGAGATGCCGATCACTCAAGCAATTTATAATGTTCTTTATCAGGGAGCAGATATCAAGCAAGAAATCACTTGTTTAATGACCCGCGAAGGCAAGGCAGAAATAGGGACACAGCAGCAAGCCTAAAAGCTTAGGCTGCTCGAATAATTCATTGTAAACCTCGACTGTTGAGACCACGGTTGGGGTTTTATCATGCCGTCAACAAAACATTTCATTCTTGTTAAACTATTATTGCGATAATTGACTCTTGTTAAGAGTTCCTTTATTATTTGAGGTATTCGAAAAAATTCAGGGAGAACAAAATGGCTAAAATTGAACTAAAATATATTTCTAAAGACAATCCCCTAATGATCGATCGTAAGGATCGCGGCAAAGGGGTCGTCCAGACTGCAGAAAACGACCGCTTTTGGGAATTGCGCGGGATCTCGCTGAACGTGAATGACGGCGAAGCAGTCGGGATCGTTGGGATGAACGGGTCTGGCAAGGGAACTTTGCTGCAGATCATAGCAGGGTTGACCCAACAGACAACCGGTTTTATCACAACTTCTAACCACATTAACTATGCTTCTGTCACAGATGGCTTGCTCGCAGAAAAAACTGGCTTAGAAAACATTCGCACCCGGATCGAGCAATCCGATATTGATAACTTTAAAGGCGACCATTTGACCAATGGCGTGATCAATTTTAGTGAGTTAGGCCAGTGGCTTTACCGGCCGGTCAAAGAATACTCGGTCGGGATGCGAGCACGCTTAAGCCTGGGGATCGCGCTTTACATTCAGCCTGAACTAGTCTTGATCGATGACTTATTCTTTTTGTTAGACCAAGACTTTTTCCAAAAAACGGCAGATCGGATCCAGCGTCTCAAAGATATTGGGGTTTCATTTTTTATCAGTGATTCCCGCGGCTTGAATGTGGAGTCTTTTTGCGAGCGGACCCTCTGGCTGCAATTTGGCCAACAGCAAGACTTTGGACCAACGCAGGATGTGCTGCAACAGTATCAGTATTTTATTGATTACTATTATAATTTGAGCTTGCCGGAACAAAACGACTACTTAGCACAAAAGCAGCAAGAACAAGTCGACTTTGATATTAACCAGATCTATGAAGAATTTAAGGGTGAGCAGTATAAACTGGGCTATACGCGTAAGGACGAGCCGCGCATGCGCAAGGCCTTCTTCGTTGATCGTGGAGTGGATCCCGTCAACCATAAGACCAACAAAGCTCAGTCAGATCCTGCAAATCAACCTGAACAAAAAGAAAACAAACCGCAAAAGTCGAAAAAAACTGGCTGGTACCTAACATTAGCTACAATCGTCGTTTTAGGCGGCGGCTGGTGGTATGCTGATTCGCAGCACTTGACCATGACCAGCAAGCAGGCTGCCGAATCCACCAAGCTTGCATCCCGCAAGAAAGCAGAGTCAAGTTCCTTGCTGGCTGCCAAGAAGCAAGAAGATTCGAGCAGTGAAAAACCTGCTGCTTCCAGTGCTAACAAGGCTAAAACCAGCAAAAAGGCTTCTGATGAATCTGCGAAAAAGGAAAGCAGCAAGAAAGCCTCAAGTTCGAGCTCAAGTTCCAGCTCCAGTTCAAGTTCGAGTTCATCAGCGAAGGAAGAGACGCAGACTGTTAACGTTGGCAGCGGTGAAACTATTGGAGAACTAGCTCAAAAATATGCGACCACAGTTGCTAAGATCCAAGAGCTCAACAATATGGGCGGAAGTGTTGATTTAACGGCTGGAGACTCGATCAAAGTTCCAAAATAAATTGGTTTGAACCGCGTGAATATAGTATAATTAAACAAATGTAAAATTTATTTTTGGAGTGGTGGAATAATATGGATGCTGATCCTGGACAGCAATGGTTATTAGTGTTGGTCGGTGCAGTTTTGGCTGTGATCGGTTTTTACTTTGCAACGTATGAGCAAGCTCTCAGCCGAATAACTAAACAGGAATTAGAGAACGCAAGCAGGGCTTTGTCGCAAAGTAAGCAAAGCCGTGTTTTGAAGTTGGCTGGCAAGCTTCCAACTGAGTATTATACAGCTCATGTTGCGCGGCTTGCTGCTTGTGTCACTGCCTTTATTTTTTGGGCAGCTGCTCTCATGCTGTTTGTGCATGAAAACCTATTGGCATTAAGTTGTGGTTCACTTGTCTTAGGATTGGTGACAGCTGTTTTATTTGATCCTTTTTTCGAGAAGCTGCCCGCCAAGATGCGCGCACGCCAATCAGTTAAAACGGTTTTAAAAACATACCGTTACCAGCATTGGATCCTCTTGCCGTTTTATCCTTTAGCTAAGCTGAGCAGCTGGTTAAGCAATGTGCTTGAAAAAAGCAAAGTCGTCACTGATGATAAAAGTGCGCCTCTGTCTTGGCAGAACATTGTTGAGCTGATCGAGGAAGGACGCAGTAAGGGCGAGCTGGATAACGATGAGTTTGAAATGATTGACGGGATCTTATCCTTGCACGAAAAAATGGCACGTGAAGTGATGGTCCCTCGGATCGATGCTTTCATGATCGATATTACCAATGATAATGACCGTAGTATTGACGACATTTTACAAATGAATTACTCCCGGGTCCCTGTTTACCATGAGGACAAGGATAAAGTTGTTGGGATCGTGCATATCAAGAACTTAGTCAAGGCTGCCCGGACTTTTGGTTTTGAGCATACGACGATCAGGCAAGTTATGCAGGAACCATTCTTTGTTCCAGAAACAATTATGCTTGACCGCCTGATTTATGAGATGAAAAAAACACAAAATCAGATGGCTATCCTGTTGGACGAATATGGCGGAGTCGTTGGCTTAGTCACGCTGGAAGATCTGCTCGAAGAGATCGTCGGTGAGATCCAGGATGAATCCGATGAGCCGAATTTGATCATGAAAAAGATGACTTCAAGCGAGTTTATTGTTCAAGGCAAGATGGCATTAGATGATTTTAACGATGAATTTGGTCAAGATCTGAATGTCCCTGACATTGATACGATCGCAGGCTATATTATCTGGCGTTTGGGCTATATTCCCAAGGCACCAAGTCCGGAACCAATTGAGTTAGATGACGGTTCCAGTTTGCTGGTGCATAAGATGTCAGGCGATCGGTTATTGCAAGTTCAAGTCAATTTGGCGCAAGAAGCTGTCGAATACCGTAAGCAACGGGAAGAATCGAAGAAAAGTGCGCGGGAAAAACTTGAATTAAATCGTTAAGAAGATGAGTCGGAGGTTTGCATGGATGAAGCCGACTCATTTTTGCTGAAATAAAGAACTAATAGTAAGGAATAGTGAATAATATGAACAAAAAAGAATTAGACAGCGAGGTCGGCAAACGACGGACCTTTGCGATTATTTCTCACCCGGACGCCGGTAAAACGACCATTACAGAACAGCTCTTGTTATTTGGTGGCGTGGTGCGCTCGGCAGGGACCGTTAAAGCTAAAAAGAGCGGCAACTTTGCGAAATCAGATTGGATGGAGATCGAAAAGAAGCGTGGGATCTCCGTAACTAGCTCGGTGATGCAATTTGACTATGCCGGCAAGCGGATCAACATTTTGGATACCCCCGGTCATGAGGATTTTTCAGAAGATACTTACCGGACACTAATGGCAGTTGATTCGGCTGTGATGGTGATCGATGCTGCCAAAGGGATCGAACCGCAAACTAAGAAGTTATTTCAGATCTGTAAGATGCGCGGTATTCCGATCTTTACTTTTATGAACAAGTTAGACCGTGATAGTCGCGAGCCGCTGGAATTGATCGCCGAACTGGAAGAAGTTTTAGGAATCGATGCTTACACGATGAACTGGCCGATCGGTATGGGTAAGGGTTTAAAGGGGCTCTATGATATCTATAATAATCGGATCGAGTTGTATCATTCGGAGGACAAGGGACAAAGCTTTTTGCCGCTGACTGAGCAGGGAGAATTGGCGGTTGAAAATGAGCTGGCTGACGAAAGTATTTACCAGCAAGTTTTAGAAGAAGTTGAACTGGTCAAAGATGCAGGTAATGAATTCGATGCCAACAAAATTGCCCGCGGTGAACTAACTCCAGTCTTCTTCGGTTCAGCTTTAACTAATTTCGGCGTCAAAACTTTCCTTGACGCATATTTAGAGTTTGCGCCGGCCCCTGCCGCTCACGAGACTGTCTCAGAGAAAAAGGTCCAGCCGGATGACTCTGGATTTTCAGGCTTTATCTTTAAGATCCAAGCGAATATGAATCCGCAGCACCGTGATCGGATCGCCTTTGTGCGCATCTGTTCCGGTGAATTTGAACGAGGAATGGACATTAACTTGCAACGGACCGGCAAGAAAATGCGGCTGTCTAATTCGACTCAGTTCATGGCTGATACGCGCGAGACAGTAGAAAACGCGGTTGCTGGTGATATTATTGGTCTTTATGATACAGGCAACTTCCAGATCGGCGACACGATCTACACGGGTAAAAGTCCTGTTGAATATCCGAAATTACCGCAATTTACGCCAGAACTATTCATGCGGGTCACTGCCAAAAACGTGATGAAGCAAAAATCCTTTCATAAAGGGATCCAGCAACTCGTTCAAGAAGGGGCGATCCAGCTGTATCAAAGTTACTCAACTGGTGATTACATTCTTGGGGCTGTGGGACAGTTGCAGTTTGAGGTCTTCCAATTCAGAATGCTGAATGAATATCATTCTGAAGTCGTCTTGACGCCGTTAGGACATAAAATCGCGCGGTGGATCGCACCGGAGCAGCTAGACGAAAAAATGTCCAGCTCCCGTAACATGCTGGTTAAGGATCGCAAAGAACAGCCGCTCTTCTTATTCGAAAATGAATTTTCTGAGCGCTGGTTTGCAGACAAGTATCCTGATGTCAAGCTATATTCATTACTCTAATCAAAAAAAGAACCTGATTTACGTGGGACAAGTCCGACGCAGATCAGGTTCTTTTGTTTGCTAAAAATGGAGATATTCGCCTAAGATCCACTCGGTCTTGTCGATTTGATACCAGTGCATCTGGTCGATATCTTTGCGGGCTGTCACGGTAACTTGAGTTCCATCGCTGATCTCACCGGCTTTTTTACCGCAAGGTGTCCGATAAACATTGACAGTTCTGCCTGGAATAAAGCTGACTGCGGCTGGGACCTCGTGAAGTGTGATCCCCAATAGGGTACCAGTATGATGATCTTCAGCGATCGTTCCTTGCTTTTCATGGAAAAGCTGGGTTGTTTCTCCTTGTTTGGTCCAGGTGTTGCCGCCCAGACAATACCAGAGTGAGTCATCCGTTGTTTTAACGGTTTTAAAGACTTGCCAGCGAGTGTTTTTGGCCAGAGTCAGCTTTAACTTTGTACCATGAGGTTCGCTGTAACATGCGGTAAAGTCGGTCACTAATAAGAGTTGCGGTGTTTCGTCGACCTCTTGCCATAATTTTTTGCGGTATAAATAGGTGACAAACTGCTGCTGTGTAGAATAGCTGCCAGTCACAGGCCCATGAGCTTGAACTAAACGGTAATTTGGGAAACTTGGCGCAGACAATGAGTAGGGTGCATGCAAGCTGCCATGGATGAATTCCGGTTTAGCTAATAAAAACTGCTCATCAATATCCTTAGCTATGACCCAGATCGCTGCTGCAGTACGCTTTTGGTAGCGCAGCTTAACAACGCCATAACGGTCGATGAAGCGTGAGGTGTAGCCATAAAGTTCACTCAGATAGAAGGTCTGAAAGGACTTGAGGTCAAGCTCCACATTTTCTCCGCGATATCCATGGAGAACTTGAGGATCAGTTAAGTAATGGTCATTTTCATCTAAGTACAAAACCAGCAGGGTCGCTGGGATCGGACGGGCACTTAGCAAAGCTGGGGCTTGGCTTTTTTTTGCAGGTTCATTTTTGCTTGCCTCTGCAATTCTCTGGCGTTTAACCAGAGGTGCCTGCGGCTGCTTTTTTTCCCGCGGCTTTTTTGGCTGTGCCGAGTGTTTAGCAGGTTGAGGTTTAAATTCATTTTTTAATGCTTTGAGCCCGCGACGCAAGACTGTCAAGGGAGTTGACCTGGCCATGACTATCACCTCATTTCCTAATATTGTCTGTCTGCTTGTTGTTAATACTATTATTATAACTTAACTATTAGCTTTTTTTAAATCTAATCCTGGATTTTGCGTCAAAATAAGACTCAGCCTGCTGCGCGCATTTTCTGAGCTGAGTCTTTAGTCGAAGCTGAAGTCATGAACATATTTTTGCAAGCAATAAGGAGGAGAGCTTAGTTGATTTGAGCTTCGATCTCAACCAAATTACCAGCATTGGTCACTGATGCCTGTTCTCGCTTTTCACCCAAAAGCTTATCCAGGACAAAATCGACCTCATTTTTGGTCACTGAACGGATCTTGTTTGAAATG
This sequence comes from Ligilactobacillus salitolerans, assembly GCF_003864415.1. Taxonomy (GTDB): domain Bacteria; phylum Bacillota; class Bacilli; order Lactobacillales; family Lactobacillaceae; genus Ligilactobacillus; species Ligilactobacillus salitolerans. The sequence continues at coordinate 12,333 of NZ_BFFP01000035.1, read as the reverse complement.
ACAATTTCGTGCTGCTCATTTTTTTTCTTGTGTACGACCACAGAATTACCCAGGGTATAAACCTTAATATAGTGGACAGAAGAACTGCGTAATTCTTGCCGGATCTCTCGCGCATAGCTGTTAGTGACATCAATTAAATTCAGCATATTCACAACCTCCTCGCTACCTTTATCTGTTTTTATTATAGCTTAAATTTTCTTGGGTAAACAATATTAAGTGCCAATATTTGCGGAAAAATATATAAATTTTGATGAAGTGAACACAAAAATAGCCGACCCGCTATGCGAATCGACTAATTTTGTGGAATTTATTGATCTTGCGAGTCGTCTTTTGCTGGTGCAGCTGCAGTCGACTCTTCATTTTTGGTGATCTTGATCTCACCATTATCGAGCTTGGCTAATAGATTCTTGTTAGCCGGATGGTCCAGATAGTAATCTGCGATCCGGTCTTCGATCTGTTCTTGGATCACCCGCCGTAACGGACGAGCGCCCATTTTTGGATCATAACCAAGGTCGACCAGTTTGTCAGCAACTGGACCAGTGACATGCAGCTGAATATTCTTGGCTGCAAGCATCTGGTTGACATCATCTAACATCAAGGAGACGATCTGGTGCAAGTCTTCCTTAGACAGGGCATTGAATTCAATGATCCCGTCAAACCGGTTCAAGAATTCAGGCTTGAAGTACTTGGAGAGGCTATCCATGATCGAGTTGGTCTTGCCGGAGATCTCAGCACCGAACCCAACTGATGCAACGGAATCACCGCTTCCGGCATTGGATGTCATGATAATGATCGTATCTTTAAAGGAAACAGTCCGACCCTGTGAATCAGTCAAGCGGCCATCATCTAGGATCTGCAAGAACATATGCAAGACATCGGGATGTGCTTTTTCGATCTCATCCAACAAAATCAAACTATACGGCTGGCGCCGAACTTGTTCGGTCAACTGACCAGCTTCTTCATAGCCGACATAGCCTGGCGGTGAACCGATCAGCTTAGAGACTGAGAATTTCTCCATATACTCACTCATATCAAAGCGGATCATGGCATCAGTTGTACCGAAAAGTTCACGAGCTAACTGTTTAGCCGTCTCAGTCTTACCGACACCGGTCGGTCCGACAAAGAGGAAGGAACCGATCGGACGCCCCGACTTGTTAAAACCGACCCGATTACGGCGGATAGCACGTGCAACCTTAGTGACCGCCTGGTCTTGTCCGATGACGTGTTTTTCTAGGGAGTCTGAAAGGTTCTTGAGTTGAGCCTGTTCCTTAGCCTTTAATTCACCGACCGGAATATTGGTTTTGGCTTCAACGATCTTTTCCATGTCTTTTTCTGTGATTTCAGGTGTATCTTCATCTGAGGAAGAGTTGGCCTTCATCTCATTAAACTTGTTAACTTGATCCCTGTAATAAGCGGCTTTTTCGTAATCTTCATCTTTTAAAGCAGTCTGTTTTTCTGCTTCGGCCTGCTTGATCTTTTCGTCCATGACAGCCGGGTCGACTGTTCGGATGGTCAGATTCTTCTTGGAACCAGATTCATCCAAGAGGTCGATCGCCTTATCAGGCAAAAAGCGATCTTGAATATACCGGTCTGACAAAGTGACTGCTGCTTCAAGCGCCTTTGGGGTATATTTAACGTGATGATATGCTTCGTATTTACCGCTGATCCCCTGTAAGATCTTGATCGTCTCGGCAACAGAAGGTTCTTTGACTTCGATCGGCTGCAAGCGTCGAGCTAAAGCAGCGTCTTTTTCAATTGAGCGATATTCGTTCATTGTCGTAGCACCGACAAGCTGCAGTTCACCTCGTGCAAGGGCAGGCTTTAAGACATTGCCCGCATCCATGCCGCCTTCGGCATTTCCGGCACCAACGATTTCATGAATTTCATCGATGAACAGGATCGTATCCTTTTGTTTCTTCAATTCATCCATTAACTGTTTCATCCGCTCTTCGAATTGACCACGGATCCCAGTTCCTTGGACTAAAGAAACAACGTCAAGACGGATCACCTTTTTATTTTGCAGTTTTTGCGGCACGTCATTATCAACGATTTTTTGAGCAAGCCCTTCGACGACAGCTGTTTTACCAACACCAGCTTCACCGATCAAAACAGGGTTGTTCTTGGTCCGGCGGTTCAAAATTTCGATCACGCGCTCGATTTCCCGATCTCTGCCGATAACTGGATCGATCCGGCCATTTGCAGCTTCGTCTGTAAGATCTAAGCCGTATTGACCAAGGATCGTATTACTGCCATTTCCATTATTATTATGACCGCGACCGCCAGCAGCCTGGTTCGGCGGGACACTGCCCGAAGCAGGTCTTTGCTGACCGTTTGACATCGCCCGGAAAAGATCATCCAGGTTGCCGAAACCAAAGGGGTCCTGCATCATTGAACTATTACGACCATTATTACCTGCTTGATCTTTTAGTTTTTGGTAGCAGCTTTGGCACAGATCGATCGAAGTCTGCTTTCCATTAACGCTGGTCGTTAAATGGATAGTTGCTGGATTTTGATGACAATTTTGACATAACATAAATTTGTTCACGACCTTTCGTCAGATCTATTTAAGTTCAAAGTCGATCTTTATTTGACCAACTTTGACCTTTCATGATTTTATTATACAAACTTCTCAGCAAACTGCAAGTGATACGTTTCAAAATTCTCTTGGCTCCATGCTATAATAAACCAAGCTTTGATGAAAAGAGGGATAGCGATGGCAAAAGATTATCATGAATTGCTTGAACAGCTGCGCCACGGCGAGTTGTCTGAACTAGAGATCAGCACGGATGAATTTATGGATTTCCAGAAAGTCTTAATGGAATATTCACATAAAAAGAAGGTTATTGGGACGGCTAAACGCGGCGGCGGGGTCAGTTACCAGTACGCCAGTAATGATCAACCAGACTGATTTTTTTTACAAAAAACGAAGAGGATGTAGTTAAAAAAATATTCATTTTGCAAAACGTAATATGCTGGTCGTGAAAATTTATGAAAATCAGCAAATTATGCAGAGTTTTGGGCTGGCTTTTTAAAGCACCACTCTAGAGCGGTTGGGCAAAACAAACTTGTTTTATCATATAATACATGGTATTATTTTTTTAGCGAGTTTCAACTGTGACGTGTGCTTTGTGGCCATTTTTAAATGTAAACGTGTTCGGTAAATGACCACTTGTTTTCATAGCAGGAACTCAACAAATTTTTATTACTCAAAGGAGAATGGTTTAAAATGGAAAAGAAAGACTTTCACGTAATTGCAGAAACAGGTATTCATGCTCGTCCCGCTACTTTGCTGGTTCAAGCTGCAAGCAAGTTCAACTCAGATATTACATTGGCTTATAACGACAAGTCAGTTAACTTGAAGTCCATCATGGGCGTAATGTCATTGGGTGTTGGCCAAAATGCTGATGTTACGATCACTGCAGAAGGCGCTGATGAAGCTGATGCTATTGCAGCTATCGCTGAGACAATGAAAAAGGAAGGACTTGCTGAATAATGACGAAAATGTTGAAAGGGATCGCAGCCAGTGATGGTATTGCCGCAGCTAAAGCTTATATGCTTGTGCAACCCGATTTATCATTTTCCGAGACAACAATCGATGATGCAGCGGCTGAAATTGAACGGCTAAACGACGCTGTTGCTGCTTCAAAGAAAGATTTAGAGGTCATTAAAAATAAGGCTGCTGAGAATTTGGGCGAGGAAGAAGCCCAAGTTTTTGAGGCACATTTAACCATTCTTTCTGATCCAGAGATGCTCGGTCAAATCAGTGATAAGATCAAGAATGACAAGATGAATGCAGAAGCTGCAGTTAAGGCTGTAACTGATACTTTTATCTCAATGTTTGAAGCAATGACTGATAATGCTTATATGCAAGAACGTGCCGGTGATATCCGCGACGTTACGAAGCGTCTGCAAAGCCACTTGCTTGGTGTTACTTTGCCTAGCCCAGCACTGATCAATGAAGAAGTTGTGATCGTTGCGCACGACTTGACTCCTTCAGATACTGCTCAGCTTGATCGTAAGTACGTGAAGGGCTTTATTACTGATATCGGCGGACGGACTTCACATTCTGCTATCATGTCACGGACATTGGAGATCCCTGCCATCGTTGGTTCTGGTTCTGCAACAAGTGATATTCAAGCAGATCAAACTGTTATTATCGATGGGATCAATGGTGATGCTCTGGTTGACCCAAGTGCAGATGAGTTGAAAGATTATGAGCAAAGAGCTCAGGATTTTGCAGCTCAAAAAGCTGAGTGGGCTCAGTTGAAGAATGAACAATCTGTCACTGCTGATGGTAAGCAGGTCACACTTGGTGCTAACATTGGGACACCTAAAGATGTTGAGGGTGCTACTGATAACGGTGCAGAAGCTGTTGGCTTATTCCGTTCTGAATTCTTGTACATGGATGCTTCTGAATTGCCATCTGAAGATGACCAGTTTGAAGCATACAAGCAAGCCGTTGAAGGTATGAACGGCAAACAAGTCGTTGTTCGGACAATGGACATCGGCGGTGATAAAGAATTACCATATCTGCCATTGCCTGATGAACAAAACCCATTCTTGGGTTATCGTGCGATCCGGATCTCTTTGGATCGGCAGGATATCTTCCGGACACAGTTACGTGCCTTGTTGCGGGCTTCCGCCTATGGTCGTTTGGCTATCATGTTCCCAATGATCGCTACTGTTAAAGAATTCAAGGATGCCAAGGCAATTTTTGAAGAAGAAAAAGCTAAATTAGTTGCTGATGGAGTCAAAGTTTCAGATGATATCGAAGTCGGAATGATGATGGAGATCCCAGCTGCTGCAATGATTGCTGACAAGTTAGCTAAATATGCTGATTTCTTCAGTATTGGCACCAACGATTTGATTCAATACTCGATGGCTGCCGATCGCGGCAACGAACGAGTATCTTACTTGTATCAACCATACAATCCTTCTTTACTGCGCTTGATCAAGAACATTATTGATTCATCGCATAAAGAAGGCAAGTGGACTGGGATGTGCGGCGAAATGGCCGGCGATCAAATCGCTGTTCCGCTGTTGGCTGGTTTAGGCTTGGATGAATTTTCAATGAGCGCAACTTCGATCTTGAAGACACGCAGCTTGCTGAAGAAACTTGATACTACTAAGATGAAAGAATTAGCTGATAAAGCAGTTAGTGAATGCGAAACAACAGAAGAAGTTGTTAAGCTGGTTCACGAATATACTGATTAAGCAGCTGCATTCTTAACCCGGTCCTTCTCAGAAGGCCGGGTTTTTTTTATCCAAATTTAAAACTGGGTTAGAAATTTGGGCCGGCAGCAGAAGTTAAGAATTTGTTCCTTTGTTTGTAAAAATCTTAAGCCTGTCTGCCACTTTAGTCGTTGTGAAAACTTCAATGTATAATTGTGCTTGGTGGTTTGACCGTTGAGTCAACAATCAAGGGAAGTTTGTTGAGGGATGAAGCAAGCAAATTTGCAATTTATACTATATGTTGTATAATATTGTCAAATAATAAATTAGCTTGGAAAATTTGCTTTGGGTGCTAGTAGTATCCTTGCTAGTGTTGAGGAAATATTGGCAGCTGCTGCGTTGACTTAACTATGCGCCAGGCTGGCCTTTGGAAGTTAGCCAAGCGATGTTTTAGTTGTGTGCTGCTAGTCTTTGGTTGCTTAAATTTCCAGAAAACCATATAATGAAACATGTTTATTATTCAAACTAAGGGGGTTCACCGTGAATATAGGTATATTTACAGATACATATTATCCGCAAGTCAGTGGTGTCGCAACTTCGATCAAGACGCTGCGCGAACAGCTGGAAATTCTTGGGCATAATGTGTATATTTTTACGACGACAGACCCTAATGTAGAAAAAAATGTCTTCGAAAGAAATGTGTTTCGTTTTACCAGTGTGCCATTCGTTTCTTTTACGGATCGCAGGATCGCCGTGCGTGGACTGTTTCAAGCTTATCAGATCGCTAAAGAACTGAATTTGGATGTCGTGCATACCCAGACTGAGTTTTCAATGGGGCTGATCGGCAAGTTTGTGGCAAAAAATCTCAAGATTCCTTGCGTGCATACCTACCATACGATGTATGAAGATTATCTGCACTATGTTTTAAAGGGAAAAGTTTTACGGCCGGCTCATGTGGAAAAATTGAGCCGTACCTTTTGTGAACACCTGTCAGGGATCGTCGCACCCAGCGTCAGGGTATTGGATACGCTGACCAATTATCGGGTCACCGCACCAATTGAGGTAATCCCAACGGGAGTCGATCTGCATAAATTTGAAGGAAAGCCCGACCCGTATCTGCGCGAAAAATATGGAGTGAGTCAAGACACGCCATTACTTTTGACAGTCAGCCGTTTGGCCTATGAAAAAGATATTGACCGCTTGATCAATGCTTTCCCAATTATTCAAAAGCAGGTCCCGGAGGTAAAATTGATGATCTGTGGAGATGGTCCCGCCAAGGATGACTTAGTTGCACAGGTCAAGCAGCTTAAGCTGTCTGATGACGTGATTTTTACGGGCGAGATCGATCATGATGAAGTTCCCGCATATTATCATATGGCAGATTTGTTTGTCTCAACTTCGATTTCTGAATCGCAAGGGTTGACTTTCATTGAAGCCTTGGCAGCTGGACTCAAGGTTGTTGCTGCAAGCGGGCCTTATACTGATCAGTTACTGGACAATAAAAACTTGGGCGCCACCTTTGAAACACCGGTCCAGTTTACGCAGAAGGTCATCGAATATTTGCAGGAACCAGCAAAATATACTGACCTGTCTTATCGCGACCAAAAACTTGCCAGCATTTCGGCAGAAAATTTTGGGGAACAGATCGTCCAGTTCTATCTGGAGAGTATTGAGCTTTATGCTGAAACTAGAGCCGATCATTCGCGTGAAAGTATTTAGAAATTTGTCTAGGAGTGTTCTGTCATGTTAACGATTCGGATGTACTCATCTGCAAGTAAAGTAGCTGGCCAAGGTGTTGGCAGTGCGTATGCTGAACTGATCTCTTTGCTGGAGAAACATTATCCGGCTAAAGTTAATTTGATCGTCAATCGTTTTGGAGGGGCTGATATTAGCCACTACCATACGATCGACCCGCAGTTTTATTTATCTACTTTTCTGCCCAGCAGCGGCAGAAAGATCGGCTACGTGCATTTCTTGCCGGAAACAATGAAGGGTAGTCTGCAGCTGCCGCCGTTGATCTCGAAGCTGTTCAATAAATACCTGATTTCCTTTTATAAACGGATGGATGCACTAGTGGTGGTCAATCCATCGTTTATTCCTAAGCTGGAAGCATATGGGATCCCCGGAAGTAAGATCACATATATTCCGAACTTTGTTTCCAAAAAAGAATTTTATTCATTGCCTCTTGAGCAAAAGCCTGCGCTCAAGCAGAAATACGGCTTAGATCCGCAGAAGTTTACGATCATTGGGGTTGGTCAAGTTCAAGAGCGTAAAGGGGTCTTTGACTTCATTGAGCTGGCTAAAGCAATGCCCGAGTTTCAATTTGTCTGGGTCGGAGGCTTTTCTTTCGGCAAGATGACTGATGGCTATAGCAAACTTAAAAAGATCGTTGACGATCCGCCGCAAAATCTCAGTTTCCCTGGTATCGTGCCCCGGCAAAAAATGAATGAGTATTACAATTTAGCCGATCTCTTCTTATTGCCATCGTATAATGAACTGTTTCCGATGAGTGTCTTAGAAGCATTTAGTTGTGGGCTGCCTGTGGTCTTGCGTGATCTAGATCTGTATCATTCGATTTTAACCGGTTATTATCAACCAGCTAAAGACCGTGAGCAAATGCAAGTGATCCTCAAGGATCTCCAGGAGAATCCTCCAGCCTTAGAAAAGCTGCGGGCCAAGGCTAATGAAGCCGCTCAATACTATAACGAGGACCATTTGGCAGAAGTTTGGAAAGAATACTACCAGGAACAATCAAGGTTGGGGAAAAATGAATAGAAAAAACAAGTGGAGTTTGTTTGCCATTGTTTGTATCGGCTTAGCAATCTTCGCGTATTCTCTTAAAGATATCCCTTTTCATGTTATCAGAAATGAAGTCGCTGAACTAAAGTGGGGCTGGTTAGCAGCGGCTTTTTTGTGTATGGTCATCTCATTACTTTTTGAGGGACTGGTTGTTTATGTTCTGTTGCATAAGCAAAAGCCAAGCTTTAACTTTCGGGCAGCGTTGCGCGTGCCGTTGATCGAGCAGCTTTTTAATGGGATCACGCCATTTCAAAGCGGCGGCCAGCCGGCACAGCTTTTTGCTTTATTGCAGTCTGGAATCGATGTTGGGCGGGCAAGTTCGAGCATGCTGATGAAATTTGTTGTTTATCAGGCGATGATCGTTGTTTGCTTCGTGATCAGCCTGCTGGCACAGTTTCATTTTTTGGCGGCTAAATTGCACGCTTTGGCACTGTTGGTAATTTTTGGCTTTTTAGTGCATTTCTTTGTGATCACCGGCTTGTTGTTGATCATGTACTGGCATTCGCTGACTAAAAAGCTGGTCAATTTTGGACTCTGGCCGGTGAAGCGCTGGGGGAAAAAGGCGACTTATGAACACTACCAGACCGTTGCTGATGAAAAAATCGACAACTTTTATCAAGAAAGTCTGCGCTTGAAAAAAGACCCGCGGCTTTTGATCAAGATTGGTTTATTGACCCTGTGCCAACTGTTTTTCTACTATGTCATTCCGTATTTTATCCTCTTGGCATTGCATGTTTCGCGCCCCAATATCTTTTTGGTCTTAGGCATGCATATCTTGATCGTTATGATCATTTCACTCTTTCCGTTACCAGGGGGGATGGGTGGTGCGGAATTTAGTTTTTCCGTTATTTTCTCAACCTTTCTTACACAAAACAGCAAGGTCGTCTTTGCCATGGTTTTGTGGCGCTTGATCACCTATTACTTTGGGATGGCTTTGGGCATGGGTGCCTTAGCGGTCAAACCGCAGCAAAAAAAACGGTAGGCGGCGCTGAGGCTAGTTAATTTCGTAAACACTTATTAAATATCAGTTAAAACTGACACCTCAGCGAGTCAATTTAATGATTTGAATTTTATTTTAGGCAAAAAAATGGTATTATCATTTTTGTATGTAAAAGGTGGTAAGTGTTAGTCCTTTAGTTGGGGGGCACTTGCAAATCTTTCAGTTAGAAAAGGGGTTAGTCATGGAAAATTCTCAATTAGTTGCGATCATTTCTCGTTTAGATGCAATGATCAAAAGTGCCGAAGATGAAGTAGTGTCACGACGTTTTGAAAAGGAAGGCGAAGAACGCGGAGTAGTTACTTATGACCCGCAGACTGAAGCTTTCGAATTAGAAGAAATTGGCTCACAGCAAAAATTTCAATTTGATAATATCGATCTTGCCGCAATCGAAATCTATGACCTGCTTGATTATTAATTATTAAGTTAAACTGAAGATGTTCTATTTTCAGTTTTTCTTTTTTTATTTGCACTTTATACTTGTTAGCAGGCAAGTTTGAATTATGGAGGAATTGTAAAGATGAGTTCGTTTATTAAAAAAACACGCCAGGTGTTGAGCTCCAGGTCAGGTTTCTTTATTTTAGTACTTTTTTTGTTTTGGTTAAAAACTTACATTGTTTACCAGAATAATTTTACCCTGGGCGTTAACAATAACGTGCAGCGCTTTTTACTCTTTGTTAATCCGTTGCCGTTTGGACTGCTGCTTTTAGGGTTAGGTCTTTATTTCGGGGGGAGAAAGTCATATTGGATCGAAGTCATTATTTCCCTCCTGCAATCTGTCTGGTTGTTTGCTAATACCTTGTATTACCGGGAATTTTCAGACTTCTTGTCAGTTGGGATCATCAAATCATCAAGTTCAGTTTCAAATAACCTGGGACTTAGTGTTTTAGAAATTATTCATCCGACAGACTTTTTAGTATTTTTGGATGTTTTAGTCTTGATGTTGCTTCTTTCTTTGAAGGTGATCCAACCAGACTTAAGTCGTCCTAAACGACGTTATGGGGTTATTATCTCTGTCTTAGCGGTAGTTTTATTCGCGGGCAACTTGGGCTTAGCTGAAAAAGACCGTTCGCAATTGCTGACTCGGACGTTTGATAACAATTACATCGTTAAATACTTAGGACTTGATTTTTTTGCGGGATATTCTGCATATCAATCTCATCAGCAAACTGCTACCAGAGAAAACGCTCGTGCCAGTGATGTCGAAAAAGTTTTGGATTATGTCAATAAAAACCGGTCCGAACCGAATATTTCGTATTATGGTAAGGCAAAGGGCAAAAATGTTTTTATTCTCCATTTAGAGAGTTTCCAGCAATTTTTAATTAACTATAAGTCAGATGGGCAGGAAGTAACGCCTAACATCAATCGTTTTTATGCCGATCAGCATACCTTATCTTTTGACAACTTCTTTAACCAGGTTGGACAGGGGAAGACGTCTGATGCAGAAATGATGCTTGAAAATTCCTTGTATGGTTTACCATCAGGCTCTGGCATGACTTCTTACGGCGCTTCCAATACTTTTCAGGCGTTGCCAGCGATCCTTGACCAGAAGGGCTACTCTACTGCTTCATTCCATGGTGATGTCGGCAGTTTCTGGAATCGGGATAACACCTATAAGTCATGGGGCTACCAGTACTTCTTCGATGAACCCTATTACAAGACTAAGAGCAATTACAGTATCGGCTACGGCTTGAAAGATAAGATCTTCTTCCAACAATCGGTGAAATACTTGGAACAGTTGCCGCAGCCTTTCTATGCTAAGATGATCACACTCACCAATCATTACCCCTATGAGCTGGATAAGGACAACCAGTCGATCGCCAAAACCAAAACCGGTGACAAAACAGTTGACGGCTACGTGCAGACTGCTCGTTACCTTGACCAAGCCTTTGGTGAATTCATGAATTATCTTAAGAAGTCTGGTTTATATGATAAGTCTGTTATTGTGGCATACGGCGATCATTATGGTATTTCTGAGAATCATCCGAAAGCTTTAGCTAAACTTTTGGGTAAAAAGTCTGTCACTAAATATGACTTGGCGATGCTGCAGAAGGTCCCATTCATGATCCATAGTGATAATTTACAGGGCGGGATCAATCACACCTACGGGGGCGAGATCGATGTTATGCCGACCTTGATGGACCTGCTGGGTATCCAAAATACTGATACTATTCAGCTGGGCAATGATCTCTTATCGACCAACCGCAACCAGACAGTTCCATTTAGAAATGGTGATTTCGTTTCTCCTGATCTTAGCAAGATCGGCAGCAAAGTCTACGATAATCAGGGTAATATAGTTAATACTAAAAAACTGACTGCTCAGCAAAAGGAGATCTTAAAAGATCAACAGGAGCATACGGATAAATCATTATCGTTGTCCGATAAGATCGTCACGGGAGATCTGTTACGTTTCCATACACTACAAGACTTTACTAAAGTGGATAAGTCTCAGTATAAGTATAAGTACTCATACGGTATCAAGGCTTTAAAGCAAGCGCAAAAGAAGAAGAAGACCAGCGTGATTGAACAAAATGGCGGGAAGTCGACCCAAGATCTTTATCAAACGGATGCACCTGAATTAAAAGATAAATAACCAAGCAACGACCTTCGCATTTTGGAGGTCGTTTTTTGGTTGTGATGGTATTAGTTTGCCAACATAAAGAATGCAATGGTTTCAGGCGGGCGAATGCAGAAAATAACAACTTCTTGCGGGTAAAGAAGATGTTGCTTGTTTTCGACTTAAAGGCGAACATTGACAAAATAATTTGCCAATTAATGGTGTAAAGCTTAACTTTTAGACTCGTATGCAAAAATTAATTCACATTTTGAAAATAAGGCAACTAAATTAAAAAAAGTTATTGACGGTCCTTATAATTGTTGCTATGATAGTATTTGTCGCTGAGATGACAACAAAAACTATTTGTTTCATTTAAATTTTTTGTTGACAAAGTAGTGATCGGTGCTGTACAATAATTAAGTTGTCTTTTGAGACTAAATCGGATCTTGATAAATGAATATTAAGAACTGATTTACATTTTACAAGACAGCGTAAATAACTTCTAATTTAAAGTAAAATAAACGCTTGACGGTCAGAAGTTAGCGTGATATAATAATTTTTGTTGTGAAACACCAAGTAGATCTTTGAAAACTGAACAAAGTTTCGACAAATCAAATGTGTGAGGTCGCTTACCGAATGGTAAGTGCAAACAACATTTGCGAAGTCAATTCGCTAGTAAAATTTATGAGTCACAAACTTTTAAAATGAGAGTTTGATCCTGGCTCAGGACGAACGCTGGCGGCGTGCCTAATACATGCAAGTCGAACGCAATCTGTTAACAATGAGTGCGTGCACTCAGCGTTAACAG
>NZ_BFFP01000034.1:30961-31538 GCF_003864415.1 Ligilactobacillus salitolerans | reverse complement strand
ATTTTAAGCCCAGGTATACTTGGCTGCCACAAGATATTGCCTTTGATGACTTTAAATCTGGCAAGTTTGCGAAAAGCGGGATGAGTATCTTATTGATGGATATCGCGCAACACCGCACCCTGGATATCATTCGTTCGCGGACTAATACATACCTGCACAGCTATTTTTATCAATATCCACGTAAAGCACGGCTGGCAGTTCAAACTGTGACTGTTGACTTGTACTCGCCTTATCGCCCGCTGATCAAAGAGCTTTTTCCCAATGCCCTGATCATTGCGGATCGCTTCCATACCGTAGTTCAGGCTTACCGTGGCTTAAACAGTGTCCGAATCTCAGTTATGAAGCAATATGGTGCAAAATTCCATGAAGGCCGCGCACTCAAGCGCCTCTGGAAGCTTTTAATGAAAGACTCAAATAAACTTGAATATGTCGAACGAAAAAAGCGGATTAACTTTCGCGGTGACTTGTTGACTGATTCAGAAGTTGTAGACCGGCTTTTGAAAATGTCTCCTGAGCTAGCTCAGGCTTATAAGTATTATCAAGAGCTTTTATTGGCTATACACCGCAAGAATGCAGT
>NZ_BFFP01000034.1:0-30912 GCF_003864415.1 Ligilactobacillus salitolerans | reverse complement strand
GTCAATAAAACCCTGCTCAAACACTTTGACGAAATCGTCAACAGCTTCAAAACCTCATATTCAAACGGTCCTGTGGAAGGTACCAACAACAAAATCAAGGTTATCAAGAAGACTGCTTATGGCTTTAGAAACTTTGCCAACTTCCGCCTGCGTATTCTCCTAGCATTAAAGACCAGTTTTTTAAGCATGAATATGCGCAGAGAAATAAAAAAGCCACCCATCCCATTCAGGAACAGGCAGCTTGATCAAGCTATACCAATTTTTTGAAATTTTAAATATCATTACCCATCAGTACCACTTGACGAAGAGCCAAAAAACATCACTCACCTTTGTCCTGTTTAGTACAGGTTCGAGGTGAATGATGCTTTTTTCATCAATTTCAGCTAGACATTTACACAAGCTTAATAATTTTTCAGGGTACGTCTAATTTCGCGTTCCTGATCACGCTTCTTGATCGACTCACGTTTGTCGTAATCATGTTTTCCTTGGGCAACCCCAAGCAAAACTTTTGCAAAACCATGCTTGAGATAAACTTTTAAGGGAACTAAAGTCACGCCTTTCTTGGAACTTTCCTGCGCTAAACGTGCAATTTCTTTTTTATGCAACAGGAGCTTCCGATTACGCAAAGGATCATGGTTAAACTGATTTCCCTGGTCATAAGGTGAAATATGGACATTCATCAACCATGCTTCTCCATTGCGGATCTGTGCAAAACCATCTTTTAAATTTAAGCGGCTGGCACGGACTGATTTGATCTCAGTTCCTGTCAAAGAAAGACCTGCTTCGATAGTTTCCAAAATATAGTAATCATGACTAGCCTTGCGGTTTTGCGCCAGCGGCCTTGTTTGCTGCTTTTGCTTTACCATCCACATCAACCCCCATATTTTTAAACAGTAAGTTTTTCGACTAGCAGACAGCTGCCATTCTTAGTGGTGCTGTTGATTAGATTTAAAGTTGCGCTGTGAACCGCCCCGACTATGTGTACGGTTCGAATGGTTATTACCCTTAAAATTTTTCTTACCGGCTGGTCGTTTGCGACCATGTTGGAAGTTGCCGCGTCCATGCTGCTGGTGATCATTTCGGCGGTTAGGCCGACGATCAGGCAATTCAACGCCATCCAACAAATCGCTTTTTGGAGCTTTGCCCGGTTCAGCTAAAGTAAAATCAATCTGTTTTTGTTCGGCATTCACATTGATCAATTTAACTCTAAGTGGCTGGCCGATCCGATAAGTCTGCTTAGTCCTTCGTCCGACTAAAGCCAATTGTTTTTCAAGATATTCATAATAATCATCTTTGATCTCACTGATATGGATCAAACCTTCAACGGTATTCGGTAAAGCAATAAACATGCCGAACTTAGTCACAGAACTAACTACAGCATCGAATTCTTCGCCGACATGTTCTGCCATGAATTCGGCCTTCTTCATTGCGTCCGTATCCCGTTCAGCATCGATCCCCCGACGCTCTGCTTCAGAGCTGTGCGTGGTGATCTCATCCAATTGATCAACATACTTAGCTTGCGCATCTTCCCCAATACCATTTTCCAGGTAGTAACGGATCAAGCGATGTACCATCAGATCAGGATAGCGCCGGATCGGTGAAGTAAAATGCGTATAGTCATCGGCTGCGATCCCAAAATGTCCCAGCGGCTGCGGAGAATATTTGGCTTGTTGCATAGAACGCAAAAGCATCGTTGAAACCATCGCTTCTTCTGGTTTGCCAGCGACCTTTTTCAAGATGCCTTGCAGCATCTTAGGCTTGATCTCTGTTTTCTTACCAGTCACTTCAACACCCAATCCGCCTAACATCTCAAAGAAAGTGTCAATCTTTTCCGGTTTAGGAGTTTCGTGGATCCGATAAACAAAGGGCACATTGAGCTTGTGGTAATGAGCAGCTACGGTTTCGTTGGCTGCCAACATAAATGATTCAACCATCCGTTCACTGGTCCCGCGTTGGCGCAACTCAATATCGATCGGATGTCCTTTTTCATCAACAATGATCTTAGCTTCGGTATCTTCAAATTCAATGGCCCCACGACGCTTGCGCATCTTCAGCAAAATTTTATGCAAATCGGCCATATCTTGGAACATCGGCACGAGCTCGCGGTACCGTTCCATCGTTTTTTCATCCTGAGATTCCACGATTTTATTGATCGCAATGTATGTCATGCGTTCCGTGGATTTGATCAGACTTGGGAAAATTTTGTGGTTGACCACATGACCTTCTTGGTCGATCTCCATCTCACAGGTCATCGCACAACGCTCGACGTGTGGATTCAAAGAGCAGATGCCGTTAGACAGTTTCGGCGGCAGCATCGGAATTACACGGTCCGTCAGATAAACAGAGGTCCCCCGTTCAAATGCTTCGCGATCCAACGGTGTCCCAGGTACGACATAGTGCGAAACGTCTGCGATATGCACCCCTAAATGATAGTTGCCATTTGGCAGCTTCCAGACATTAACAGCATCATCCAAATCCTTAGACTCGATACTATCGATTGTCACTAAAGGCTGGTCGGTCAAATCGATCCGACCTTCCTTATCTTGATCTGTTACGTGGTCAGGAATAGCTTCTGCCTGTTCCATCACATCTTCTGGAAATTCATGAGGGATCTCATGCTCATAAACGATTTCTAGAATATCCATCCCAGGATCATTAATGTTACCAATGATCTTAGTAGCTACACCCTTGAGCAAGCCCGGCAAAGCCGCACTTGGATAAGCTGAGATCTCAGCTAAAACAACTTCTCCTGCCACAGGATGCAAACCTTTGTCTTCCAGTAAAAATCTGAAATTCGACAGTTTTTTGTCTTTCAGCCTTACTGTACCCAAGATCCCGTTTGGCAAGTTTTCATCTTCATCTGTTTGAAATTCGCCGACAACTTGCGTCAGTGAATGACTCAAAATCTCGACAATTTTGCCTTCAGGACGCTTATTAATCGCTGGATCGCCCGGTGCGATCTCTTCAACCTTAACTTCATCACCATTCAAGGCTGAAAGAGTCGCCGTCGGGTTAATAAAGTAATCCGGTTGTTCAGGGTCAACCGTGACAAAGCCGTACCCCCGATCATTGGCGTGAAAAATACCGCTCATATCGGAGGTTTGCGCAGGTGCAAGATATGAAAAATTGCCCTCTGCGTCCAAGGCGATTTTCTTGTCATGTTCCATTTGGGTCAACGCCTGGACTACAAACTTAAACTGTCCTGCGCCGGTCATTTCCAGTTTTTCAACTAACTCTGCCACCGCGAACTTACGCTCAGGTTCAGCTTCAAAATAGCTTGTTAGTTTTTCAATAATCTTTTCTTTATTCATTCGAATCCTCGTATTGTCTTAGTTTTATTATTTATAAACAAAAAACCCTCCTGTTTTTCACTGTGCAGGAGGTTTACTTCATAAACTAATGTGAAGAAATATATACCAAAGCCAACGCTAACAGGAAAAATAACACACCTAAAACGGTGGTAACTTTCTGCATAAAAGCTTCAAACCCACGCGGCTTTTGTTTACTAAAGAGGTCTGCTGCCCCACCTGACAATGCTGACGCGGCGTTATCATTTTTAGCCGGTTGCATTAACACAGCGACGATGATCAGAACTGAATCGATCAACAGCAGAGTCAATAATGTATTGTACAAGCAATTTTCCTCCTTACCCATTTCGGTAACCTACATCTCTTCTAATTTAGCACAAAATAGGCAATAACACAACCAGCGTCTTTGCTCGAACGCAAGGATTTTCCCAGAAGAATGCAAAAAAACAGCAGCCGCATCGACCGCGAGGAACAATCTTGATCCTTGCAGTCATGCAGCCGCTGTTTTATTTTGCAGCGTTTCGCAAATTATTTGTTGAAGTTAACTAATTGCAAATATGATTCTGGTACTAATGAAGCACCACCAACTAAGCCGCCGTCAATGTTTTCTTTACCCATTAATTCCTTAACGTTAGCTGGTTTTACTGAGCCGCCGTATTGGATACGAACTTTATCAGCAACTGTTTGATCATACAACTTAGCAACTGTCTGGCGAACTACCGCACAGATTTCTTCAGCTTGATCTGAAGTAGCGGTCTTGCCAGTACCAATAGCCCAGATTGGTTCATAGGCGATAACCAATGATGAAACTTGGTCTGCGGAAAGATCCTTCAAAGCTGCTGTTACTTGACCTTCAACCCATTCTTCAGCTTTGCCAGCTTCACGAGTTTCCAAAGTCTCGCCACAGCAAACAATTGGTGTCAAACCATTTTTAAAGATTGCGTGAGCTTTTTTATTGATGTCTTCGTCAGTTTCGTGGAAATATTCACGACGCTCTGAATGACCGATGATCACATAATCAACGCCCATTTCAGCTAATACCTTAGGTGAAGTTTCACCTGTGAAGGCACCTTCATCTTCAAAGTAGCTGTTTTCAGCAGCAACTTTCAAGCTTGAACCCTGGGCGTTTTCCAGCAAAGCCGGTAAGTCCACGGCTGGAGCACCGATGACAGCTTCAACACTGCCGTCAGTAGGCAATTCATCTTTAACAGCTTTAACAAATTCAGCAGTTTGTGCTGGATTCATGTTCATCTTCCAGTTACCTGCAATAATTGGTGTACGCATTAAATATTCCTCTCTTTCAAAAAAATAATTGCGGGTCATTCAACTACTCGCAATTATCAATAAATCTGTTTTTAAGCGACTACTTTTCTGAAACAGCAGCAATACCTGGTAATTCCTTACCTTCAAGGTATTCAAGCGATGCACCGCCGCCAGTTGAAATATGAGTTAACTTATCGCTAACGCCAAGTTCCTTAACAGCAGCAGTTGAATCACCACCGCCAACGATCGTAGTAGCATCTTCTAATGTACCTAAGAATTCACCAACTTCAAGAGTACCCTTGGCAAAGTTGCTCATTTCGAAGACACCCATTGGGCCGTTCCAAACAACGGTCTTAGCATCTTTCAAAGTATCCTTGAACAATTCAACGGACTTAGGACCAACATCTAAAGCCATTTCTCCATCAGGAATGTCGCCTTCAACAACTTCACTTGGAGCGTCATTCTTGAATTCTGGTGCTACCACGTTATCAATTGGGAGCACTAACTTGTCGCCGGCCTTTTCGATGATCTGCTTAGCCAAGTCAATTTTATCTTCTTCAACCAAAGAATTACCGATCTTGATGCCTTTAGCAGCATAGAATGTATAAGTCATTCCACCGCCAATGATGATCTTATCAGCTTTAGCAAGTAAATGATCGATCACGCCGATCTTGTCAGAAACTTTAGCCCCGCCAAGGATGGCAACAAATGGGTGCTTAGGATCATCAACTGCATTACCCAAGAATTTAATTTCTTTTTCAAGCAGGTAGCCGGCAGCGGCTTGGTCCATGTTGCTGGCAATTCCAACGTTAGAAGCATGTGAACGGTGAGCTGTACCGAATGCATCGTTGACATAAACGTCGCCTAATGATGCCCAGTACTTGCCTAATTCAGGATCATTGCCTGATTCTTTCTTACCGTCAAGGTCTTCAAAACGAGTATTTTCAACTAACAAAACATCCCCGTCGGATAATTTGTCAATTGCTTCTTCCAATTGTGGACCGCGAGTAACAGGTACAAATGTTACCGGCTTGTCGAGCAATTCAGCCAAATGCTGAGCAACTGGACGCAAAGTCAGAGCTTTCTTATCTTCTTCTTTTTTGATCCGGCCAAGATGTGAGAACAAAATAGCTTTGCCGCCGTTTTCTGTCACATACTTGATCGTTGGCAATGCAGCAACCATCCGGTTGTCATCACCAATTTTGCCGTCTTTGATCGGAACGTTGAAGTCAACACGGATCAAGACTTTTTTACCTTTGAGATCTTTCAAATCTGAAACAGTTAATTTAGCCATTGAAAACCCTCCATTGATTTAAGTCTGGTCAGCCAGTTTAAACTCGCTTCACTAGGATAACCTGTGTGGATCCAATTTCAAAGAAAAAGCGGAGGAAGTTGCCTCCCCCCGCCAAAAATTAGCGCCATGCAGGCGTCATATTCGTTTTAAAAACGAATATTAAAGCATGCTAGCAAATTTTTCAAGTGTACGGATCATTTGAGCTGTAAAGCCTGATTCGTTGTCGTACCAAGCAACAGTCTTAACAACTTGGCCTTCGCCGTCGCCAACAACCTGTGTTTGTGTTGGGTCAAAGACAGAACCAAATGTTGTGCCGATGATATCAGAAGATACGATGCCGTCAGCATTGTAACCGAATGATTCGTTGCCGTCTGTAACTTTCTTAACAGCTTCGTTAACTTCGTCAGCTGTAACAACTTTGTCTAAAGTTGTAACCAATTCTGTCAATGAACCTGTGATAACTGGAACACGTTGTGCATGGCCATCCAATTTACCGTTCAATTCAGGAACAACCAAGCCAAGAGCTTTAGCAGCACCAGTTGAATGAGGAATAGTATTTTGAGCAGCGGCACGAGCGTTACGAACGTTACCCTTCTTGTCAGGACCATCTTGCAGCAACTGTGTAGCTGTGTAAGCATGAACTGTTGTCATTGTACCTGCTTTGATACCAAATGCATCGTTAACAGCCTTTGCAAGAGGTGCCAAGCAGTTTGTTGTACATGAAGCAGCTGAAACGATCTTGTCATCAGCTGACATTGTGTCGTCGTTAACACCGAAAACGATTGTCTTCATGTCGCCGGCTGGTGCTGAAACAAGAACACGTTTTGCGCCTGCATCCAAATGAGCAGTTGCTTTTTCTGTAGAAGTATAGAAACCTGTTGATTCAAGTACTAATTCTACGCCGTCATTCTTAACCCAAGGAATATTGTGTGCGTCAGCTTCTGCATAAACAGGAATTGTCTTGCCATCAACGACAAGCGCATTGTCTGTTGCTGAAACTTCGCCAGCAAATTGACCATGAGCTGTATCGTACTTCAACAGATGAGCGAGCATTGCTGGTGAAGTCAAATCATTGATTGCAACAACTTCCAAGTCCTTTGATGTTTCTGCAATACGACGGAATGCCAAACGGCCGATACGGCCAAAGCCATTAATACCTACTTTAGTAGTCATACTAAAATTTTCCTCCTTTAGGAAATAAAAAATTTATTTTAATAAAGTAATGCGGCTAAACACTACCCTTTAAAATCACATTAGCTGCACCCTCATCAGTAACCAAATATGTCTGACGAGGAGCAATTTTCATGTAGGCGGCAATTGCTTGGCCTTTAGAAGCACCGCCAGCTACCGCGACTACACATTTCATTGAAGCGAGATCCTCTAATTGCAATCCGATCCGAGAAAGCTTTCTGACAATTTGTCCTTCTGCATTAAAGAAGTATCCAAAAGCTTCCCCGACAGCATCATCTTTGAGCAATTCATCGATCGTAACCTGTGGCATCGAACGCCTTTGGGCCATCGGAATTGCCTCACCAATGCTGTGGATCACCGCATTACTCTGCTTGATCAAAGAGACGACCTCTTGAACAGCAGGTTCACGTAATAACGGTTGATAAGTTTTCTCGCTAACGTGTTCAGGAACATATAATGCCCGGTGCTGCCCATTAGTCTGCTGGGCCATTTGAGCACAAATATTATTAGCCTGAACATCGACCCGCTCACCGATCCCCCCACGCGCAGGAACAAACATTAGGTCGCGTTCGTGCGCAAGTTCGGAACTTAAGGAGCGAGCTACTGTTGCCATTGTTGTTCCGCCCATCACGGCGAGAACATTTTTGCCAGGAGGCAATAATGCTTGCAGGAGCTGATTGACACTTGCTCCCATCGAACGGCTCACCGCCTGATCCAAGTCGCTGTCGCCAGGAACAACCAAGCAACGCTCGACCTGAAAAATTGAGTTTAATTGCCGCTCTTTAGTCCGCAAACCAAGTTCTTGCTGCAAGAAATCAGTTAAACTGACAACAGTGATCCGGCCATTTTCTGTCAGTTGCATCCCCGACTTAGTTGCAGCAACTAAGCCTTGTTCTTTCATAAAATCCGTCTCAGTTCGCAAAACCCGTTCACTAAGATCTAAACGGCTGGCTAAGCTGCGACGACCAACTGGCTGATCTTGCAGGATCCCCTGCAAAATTGAAATGCGCCGGTTCAAGACATTGACCATGTCGGGAACGACACTTTCAATCCACTCAAACTCACGGTGCATTTGTCGTCTCTCCCTTGGGACTGATAATGTCCAACAATCGATTTAAACAAAGCAGATAAAAATTCTGAAAAATGTTTGCTCAGAATCCTTATTCACAAGTGAATTATAACAACATTAACAACCCATTGCAAGTTAAGCAACCGTTTTTTTTGAAATTATCCAGAGATATTTTCATACTCTTTACATTTGCGACCATTAGTCCCAGCCCAACTTTTGCATCATGGCTTGATTTCAAAAATGAACGGCTCTGAAAAAAAGAGCTTTTGTGAAAGATTTGAAAAAAGAATGTTCAGTTGTATCTTTTACGTTGCGTTGAACTAGGAATTTTGAGTTGTTCGCGGTACTTGGCAACCGTTCTGCGGGACAATTTAAGTCCCTCCTTAGCAAGCATGGAACTCAATTTCTGGTCAGAAAGCGGCTTTTGCTTATCCTCCGCCATGATCTCCGCCCTAATTCGCGCCTTCACGTCTCCTGCCGTCAGGCTCTCACCATCCTCACTGTAATTGACCGCCTGTGAGAAAAACGACTTCAGCTCATAAACACCAAGGTCGGTTTGCAAGTACTTGCCGTTGACCGTCCTGCTGATCGTCGATTCATGCAGTTGCAAGACATTAGCAACATCACGTAAAAGAAGCGGGACCAATGGTTGTTTTGGATCCAACAGAAAATTTTTCTGCCGATTCACAATTTCCTGCCCCACACGCTGCAAGGTCGTCCCCCGCTGTTCGATATCGTGCGCGATCGCAGCAAACTCTTTCTTTTTTTCTGCGGCATATTTTTTAACTTGCGGATCATCACTTTCGAGCATCTCACGAAAATATTTTTCTTGAAAGACGACTTGCGGCTTAGTCTGCTTGGTTGTCTTGACTTCTAATTTGCCATCTGAATTTTTCTTTAAAATCAAGTCTGGCTGAATATACCCGATCTGTTCTTGGTTATACTCGGCTCCAGGTGCTGGGGAAAGCGTCTGAACATAATCCAAGATCTCCTGAATTTCAGGCAAACTGATTTGATAGATGCTCACCAGCCGTTGCCACTTGTGCTCAACGAAGTCCTGAAAGTTAGTTTGTAAAATCTCTTCAGTATATTGTGGAGCCATGCTGTCATTTCGGACTTGTAAGAGAAGCGCCTCTTGCAAATTTCGCGCCCCGATCCCCGGCGGATCCAATTTTTGCAGCAAGGTCAATGCATCAATGATCGTTGTCTGCTCAACTGCTCCATCCTTGACCAGCTGCTCGAGGTCTAGGTCCAAATAACCATTTGTATCAAGGTGCTCCAATAAAAAGATCACCCACCCGCGCAATGGAGTCTTGCGCATCGTAAGATGGACTTGGTCTAGCAAGTACTCAAACAAGGAACGATTTTGAGAGGAGGCGGTGTACTCGGTCCA
This sequence comes from Ligilactobacillus salitolerans, assembly GCF_003864415.1. Classification (GTDB taxonomy): domain Bacteria; phylum Bacillota; class Bacilli; order Lactobacillales; family Lactobacillaceae; genus Ligilactobacillus; species Ligilactobacillus salitolerans. The sequence continues at coordinate 21,394 of NZ_BFFP01000034.1, read as the reverse complement.
GTCTTGACTGCCGCTGAGACCTTGGCTGGCACTGACCACCGATGATCCTTTCGAATTTTTATTTGGATTCACCAGCATGAAAGGATTCTCAAGTTCCTGCTCCTTCAAAAAGTTCTGCAATTCTTCGACATTAAATCTCAGCATTCTGATCGACTGCTGCATTTTTTGCGTCATCGCTAACTTTTGAATTTGATTTTGCTGCTGTCCCAAATCTTGACGCAAGGACATAACGATTTCTCCTTTATCAGTTGAATTAATTTAATCACAAATTTACCTTGTAATTTAGTAACATTTAAGTTATTATAATCTAGTACGCGCCGGTAGTGTAATGGATCGCACACAAGATTCCGGTTCTTGTAATCAGGGTTCGACTCCCTGCTGGCGCATAAATACTATATACGATATAACGTTGAGTATCAAAAGCCTTGATTTCAAAGGCTTTTTTCTTTTGCACTTTTCACTGATTAGCACTACTTTTTAAAAAAGTGAGTCACGGATACGTCACGAGAGAGCTATAAAAACTTTGTGAAATCAGCAGAACCACTTTTTTACCAGTAATAATTATACAGTAAATAATGCATAAAACAAACCGGCAAATGATCACCAGTCATAACTGAATAGCGTTTTTTGGCTGTAAATTGATCCACCCGATAAGTTTTATTGAATTGCAGTCTGCAAGTAATGAGCTTTTAACTCGTTTGCGCTGGGCTCTTAGCAGGTTAACATTATCCTTTGACAACCCCCTGCTTAAATTTGGAAACTTAGATCATGCAGCCTCTCATCTGAGGTGCTATTAACTATTTTTGTACTTTCAATATTTTGTTTTCAGACAAACCGTAAAAGTCAGACTTAATGTTTGACCTTTTTTGACCTATGGGGTAAACTAAAAACAATCACAGTCGACAAAAAAGACCTGTCGGCATTATTAAAAGAAGCAGGAGGTATTTATCCTTATGAATTTAGTACCTACAGTTATTGAACAATCTCCTCAAGGAGAACGTGCTTATGATATTTACTCACGTCTATTAAAAGACCGGATCATCATGGTATCCGGCGAAGTTACCGACGATATGGCTAACGCTGTGATCGCACAGCTTCTCTTCTTGGATGCACAAGATTCAGAAAAAGACATTTATATGTATATCAACTCGCCTGGCGGTTCTGTTTCAGCTGGCTTGGCAATTTATGATACGATGAATTTTGTGAACTCAGATGTCCAGACGATCGTTTTGGGTATGGCAGCCTCAATGGCTTCGATCCTTTCAACCGCCGGCGCTAAGGGCAAGCGTTTTGCTTTGCCTAATTCTGAGATTTTGATCCACCAGCCATTAGGCGGTGCTCAAGGGCAGTCCACAGAAATTCAGATTGCTGCTAACCATATTTTGAAGACTCGGAAACTGATCAACAAGATCTTATCAGATCGGACCGGGCAAGACATCGAAACGATTGACCACGATACTGAACGTGATAACTTCATGACCGCTGAAGAAGCTGTGAAGTATGGTTTGATCGACAAAATTATGACCAACAAAAAGAAATTACAGTAAGCAAAAAAAGGCCGTATCCTCTAAGGGTATGGCCTTTTTTCATGGACAGATCTTTTCTTAACCAGCAAAAGTTCCTTCTTTGATCTTAGTTGCATATTCATTGATTTTGCGCAAACGATGGTTCACTCCTGATTTGGAGATCGGACCGCCTTCAACCAAATCGCCCAGTTCTTTTAAACTGACCTCTGGATGTGCAACTCTAGAAACTGCAACCTGCTGTAACTTAACCGGCAATTTATTTAAGCCCACTGTTTGCTCGATCAACTGGATATTTTGGATCTGCTTTGTAGCTGCATCAGCCACCTTATTCAAGTTAGCATTTTCGCAGTTCACGATCCGGTTAACTGAATTACGCATATCTCGCATGATCCGAATATCTTCAAAATTCAACATAGAAGTTGTAGCACCGATCAGAGAAAGAAAGTCAGCAATTTTTTCTCCCTCTTTTAAATAGGTGATATAACCGCTGCGTCGTTCAGTCTTCCGGGCATTAAGATGATAATGGTTCATCATCTCACAAATCGAGTTATTGTGCTCTTCATAAAGAGAGTAGATCTCTAAATGGTAGCGGCTAGTTTCTGGATTATTAACTGAACCCGTCGCCAGAAAGGCTCCGCGCAGGTAGGAACGAACCGGACCATCCGTTGCCAAAAATTCACCAGAAACTGTCTGTTTGATCTGCAGCCCATCAACGATATTTAAATCTTCCAAAACAACATTGCTGCCAGATCTTAACCTCACAATATATAGATTGTTTTTCTTAAGCTTCATCTTACGGCGGACGATCAGCTCGCTTTTGATCCCATAAAATTTTTCTAACAACCAATAAATTCTGCGCGCAGTCGCCGGATTTTCCGTCTGGATGCTGAGTACAAATTGGTGGTTCAATAAGCTCAAAGAACCATTCATCCGGATCAAAGCCATCAACTCCGCTTTACCATTCTCTTCATGACTAACTTCGATCGTTGTTAGTTCTTTTTTGACTTCACTTGCGTATGACAGATCAATCACCTCCCTGCTTTTGTCTACTCGGATCTTCACTGTTGCCAATCAATTGTAGCGGTCTGCCACCCAAGAATGCGGTCGACCGGCCAGCCTGATCAGCTCTTCCACAACTTTAGCCCCATTATGAAAAACACCTTGATCCCGCAACTCCAGAAAATCATCTGAAATCACACGGCAATCTTGCTCACGTAAACCTTTAAAGTCATATTTGACCTGGTTTAAAATTTCATTATACTTCTGGTGGTCCAGATAATTTTGCGGTACCTTTTCTGTGTTGACCAGCACAGTATCCACAAAACGATGCTTTAAATGCTGGTTAAGCACCCTAACGTGATCGGCATCAGTAAACTTTTCGGTTTCACCTTTTTGGGTCATGATATTACAAATATAAACCACTTCAGCTTGTGTCTCACAAACCGCACGACCAACATTTTCGATCATTAGATTAGGTAAGATACTTGTAAAAAGACTACCTGGACCCAACACGATCTGATCAGCCTCCATGATTGCTTGGATCACCTCTGGACGTGCAGCTGGTTTTTCACCATCATTGCCTGTGACCCAGATCCTTTTGATATGTTTCTCAGCCGCTGTGATCTCCGCTTCCCCTGCTAAATGAGTTCCATCACTAAATTCAGCATTTAATTCCAGGGGAACACTGGCAGCCGGGTAAACTTTGCCGTCCACTCGCATCAGCTGGGCTAATTTTTGAACGGCAAGGAAAATATCATCGCCGTTCATCTCGGATAAAGCAGCGATCACTAGGTTACCGATCGCGTGTCCTGAGAAGAATGAATCTTTGGTATCAAAACGATACTGAAAAATTTCTTTATAAATTTGTGGTATGTCCGATAAAGCGACCAAGACATTACGAATATCTCCCGGCGGTACAACATTGATGTAGTCGCGGATCACTCCCGAGGATCCACCATCATCCGCCACAGTCACAACTGCAGTGATATCAGCATTTTGGGTGCGCAAACCGCTTAAAACGACCGGGAGCCCTGTCCCGCCCCCAATCACAACGATTTTTGGACGTTGATTGGATCCGTTGTGTTCTTTCATGACCGGTTGACAGTCTCCTTCCGCTTATTCATGTCGCGGTGTGAGATCCGGACTGGATAATTTTTTTGTAATCTGCGCCCAACCAAATTGGTCAGGGCGACTGAACGATGCTGACCGCCGGTACACCCGATCGCGATTACAACGCTTGATTTTCCTTCATTAACATACCCCGGCAAGATCGACTCTAACATCGCTGAAAACTGTTCATAGAAGTCTTGTGCTCCTTTCGAGCTCATGACATAGTCTTCCACCGGTTGGTCCAAACCTGTTTGATTTTTTAATTCGGGCACATAGTAGGGATTGGGGAGAAAACGCACATCCATGACAATGTCAGCATCGATCGGCAATCCATATTTGAAGCCAAAAGAGAGTACTTCCACGTGAAAAGGCGTTTCTTTGCCGCTCTGGAAAGTGTGAAAAATTTCTTCGCGCAGCTGCCGTGGGGAAAGGTTAGTCGTTTCGATCACTAATTGAGCTTGGCTTTTAATTTCAGCCAGCAATTCACGTTCCTTGGCTATTCCGTCCAAAAGACGGCCGGCACGAGCCAAAGGATGAGCTCGTCTGGTCTCTTTATAACGTGCAACCAACTCCTCATTGGAAGCATCTAGGAAAACGATCTTAACGTTGACTGCTTGCTGATCTTCAATCCCATGCAGGATCTGAATAATTTGATCGTAAAAGGACCGCGAGCGTAGATCGATCCCCAAGGCAACTTTTTCGATTTTACCTGTATCTTGAAGCAGTTCATAAAATTTAGGGATCAGTGTAGGCGGCAAATTATCGACGCAAAAATATCCCAGATCTTCAAAGCTCTGCATTGCTACGGTTTTGCCCGCTCCGCTCATGCCAGTCAGTATTACCAGTTCAAATTGTTCACTCATAATTGATCCTCCAATTTCAAACATTCTTAATAAGAATAACACAACAATCCGGGCGTGTCATTATTTTTATTTTTCCGTGAAGCTGATCATCTCAAAGATCAGTCCCATAAATTTTAACTTTGATCTGCTGCCCAGTCGGTGTTCCAGCGAGCCCGCCTAAGCCCGTTTCCCGCAATTCGCGCGGCATTCTTTTGGCAACATCCTTCATTGCCATGATCACTTCGTCAGCTGGGATCTTACTCTTCAGACCGGCTAATGCCATATCAGCAGCTGCCAGTGCGTTCACGGAACCAACCACATTGCGGCTAACACACGGTATTTCAACTAAACCAGCCACTGGATCACAGACCAGCCCAAGCAAGTTGCTCATAGCAAACGCAAACGCTTCGGCTGATTGACTAGCTGAACCGCCTTTAGCTGCCACTGCAGCAGCTGCAGCCATCGCTGAGGCTGACCCAACTTCCGCTTGACAGCCGCCTAGTGCACCAGCGATCATCGCGTTATTGGCAATGATCAGCCCAAATGCACTTGCACACAACAAGAAATCAACTTCTTCATCATCTGTTAAGTTCATTTTCTTCTCTAAGGAAAATAAAACTCCGGGCAAGGTCCCCGAGGAACCGGCAGTTGGCGACGAACAAATTACTCCCATGGCTGCATTGACCTCATTAGTTGCAACCGCATTTTCCATGGCTGTCAAAATACTATCACCGCTAAGAGTGTCGCCTTGGGCATGATAACGGCTCAGCTTGACCGCGTCACCGCCTGTTAACTGGGTCTGTGAGGTCACACCTTGACCCGTCATCCCTTTGCGGGCAGCTTTTTTCATGGTCTCAAGCTGGGAATGCATCCGTTCTGTAACTTCCTCTTCACTCGCACCTGAATAGGCACATTCTTCTTCAAGGATCAAACGAGCGATCGTTTGTTGCTTGTCTTCAGCAGCTTTGACCATCTCTGAAATTTTTTTAAACATAGTTACCCTCTATCTACCTTTATAGGCTGACAAGCTGACTGCAGTGCCTGCTGATTTTTTGTTGAAGTTTCTCAGTGATCGGAGCCGCCAGACTTAAAGCAATCAGCTGCTGCTCTGCTTCATTGTGGTAAGTACTTTCAGCCAGAACATCGACTTTCGCTTTGCCTAAAATAGCCAAGATCGCCGCTAAACTTGCCTGCTTACAGGTCAAGATCAAAATTGGCAAAGGCCCTGGGAGCTCCAGTGATCCCCCATTGATTTCAAGCCGCCTGATCTCAGTCTTTCCGCCGCCAATTGAACAGCCGGCAAGCATGATCTGTCTGCCAGGATCGGTACTCAAAGTGATCAGAGCCGTGTTCGGATGGCCGATCGGACTTATTTCGGCCTGTTCATTGATCCTCACGTCGATATTCCGCTGTTTTGCCAGTTCTAAAGAGTGAGGGAGTTGCGGATCATCTGGTGCCAAGTTCAAAATGCCTCCCACGATCGCAAAATCAGTGCCGTGCCCTCGATGAGTCTTGGCAAAAGATTCATAATAGTCGATCCGGATCTGCTGCGGCTGCTGGCCTAACACTTTTCGCGCCAATCTGCCTAATTCAGCTGCCCCTGCCGTATGTGAGCTAGATGGTCCGACCATGACCGGACCGATAATGTCAAAGATACTCTGGTACCTTTCTTGCATCTGATTCACTTCCTTGAGCAGTTTTTCTGTCATTTGTCAGCAACAAATTATGCTTCTTAATTATAGCACTCTCAAAAATGACTTTTTTACAAAAAAACACTTGGCAACACGCGAAAAATGCTGTCGTCAAGTGAGTTCAATATCATCTTAAATTTTCAGGTCAGTTAAACTTTCTATTCGACGACCTTGCGTTCGAACGGGTCAGAAGAGATCCCTTCAGCTAAGATCTTTTTCGACCATTCTTGAGCAGAGAACAAGGAATGATCACGGTAATTGCCGCAACTCTTGATGTCTGTGCCTTGGACATCGTCCCATGAAGCCTGCGAGATATCCTCTAACGCCTTTTTCAATGCTTGCGCAACCTCAACCGTATCATGTTCACCCCATGTGATCAGATGAAAGCCGGTCCGGCATCCAAATGGGGAACAATCGATCACGCCATCAAGATAATCGCGTAAATAACCCGCCAACATATGCTCGATCGTGTGCAGACCGGCCGTTGGGATCGCATTTTCATTTGGCTGTACTAACCGTAAGTCATAATTTGCGATCTTATCGCCCTTTGTTCCTTCTTCAACTGTGATCAAGCGCACGTATGGCGCCTTAACTGCTGTATGATCCAAAGTAAAACTTTCCACTTTTGCCAAAATGATCTCTCCAATCTGATTGTGAATATACTTCCACTTTAGCAGTTCCTTAGCAAAATGCAAGGAAAGGCACTGGTCGAAAATATCTTTACTCGGTTTGGCCTTTAGCTAAGATCTCCTTTAAATATTGGCCGGTATAACTTTCCTTGCAAGCCGCAACTTCTTCAGGTGTACCAGTGACCACGACTTGGCCGCCGCCCTCACCGCCTTCAGGGCCGAGATCGATCAAGTGATCAGAGGTCTTGATCACATCCAAGTTATGCTCGATCACTAAGACGGTGTTGCCTTTATCGACCAGCCGCTGCAAAACAGCCAACAGATGTTTAACATCCTCACTGTGCAAACCGGTAGTTGGTTCGTCCAAGATATAAAAGGTTTTGCCATTTGACTTGCGGTGCAGCTCCGACGCTAATTTCATCCGTTGAGCTTCTCCGCCAGACAAAGTTGTCGCCGGCTGCCCCAGCTTGACATAGCCTAATCCCACATCAGCGATCGTCTGCAATTTATTCTTGATCTTGGGGATCGGTCCAAAGAAATCTAGAGCTTCCATCACCGTCATTTCCAAGATCTCGGCGATATTTTTGCCCTTATATTCAATCTCCAAAGTTTCTGAGTTGAACCTTGTTCCATGACAAACCTCACACGGAACGTAAACATCCGGTAAGAAGTTCATTGCGATCTTGATGATGCCGTCACCTTTGCAGGCTTCACAACGGCCGCCTTTGACGTTGAAACTAAACCGCCCTTTTGTATAGCCGCGCATTTTAGCTTCATTGGTCTGAGAAAACAAGGCCCGAATATCATCGAAGACACCAGTATAGGTCGCTGGGTTGCTCCGTGGGGTCCGTCCGATCGGAGACTGATCAATATCGATCACTTTTTCTAAGGGAGTAAAACCGGTGATCTTGCTATACTGACCAGGTTTCTGCGAGTTGTGAGTCAGCTTTTGAGCTAAAGCGCGTTTTAAGATCATATTGACCAGTGTTGATTTACCTGAACCGGAAACACCAGTCACAGTAATAAACTCGCCTAAAGGAAACTTGACCGTAATATCCTTGAGGTTGTTCTCGCTTGCTCCTGTCAAGGTAACAAAGTTTCCTGAACCGGAACGACGCTCTTTGGGAACAGGAATGTAACGTTTGCCTGCCAAATACTGACCGGTGATCGACTTAGCAACACGCTGCACCTGCTTGGGTGTTCCAGTTGCCATGACCTCACCGCCATTGACCCCTGCTCCGGGTCCAATGTCAATTAAATAATCGGCTGCACGCATCGTATCTTCATCATGTTCAACCACGATCAAAGTATTGCCCAGATCACGCATTTTTTTGAGGGATGCGATCAAACGGTCATTATCACGCTGATGCAAACCAATCGACGGCTCATCCAAGACATACATTACCCCGGAAAGGTTAGAACCGATCTGTGTCGCTAAACGGATCCGCTGCGCTTCCCCACCGGAAAGCGTCCGGGCAGATCGGCTCAAAGTCAGGTAGTCTAAACCGACATTTTGCAGGAAGTTCAAGCGATTATTGATTTCCTTTAAAATCGGCTGAGCAATTTGTTCATTTTGCGCTGAAAAATGCAAATCATCGAAAAATTGCAGTGACTGACCGATCGGGTAATCCGAGACTTCACCAATATGCTTGCCGCCGATCTTAACAGCCAGCGCCTTGCGGTTCAGCCGATAGCCCTGACAGGTCTGGCAAGTCAAGCTAGTCATATATTTACGCATCACATCTCGGGTAAAATCACTATTTGTTTCATGGTAGCGTCGTTCAACGTTAGGGATGACCCCCTCAAATTGCATGTCCAGATCACGCTTGCCGCCAAAATCATTTTCGAATTCGAAGTGAAAAGTTTTTCGACCGGCGCCGTACAAAACAATTTTTTGTTGCGGTTTCTTTAGCTCTTCAAACGGCGTATCCAAGTCGATCCCGAATTCTTCACAGGCTTCAGCCAATAAAGTCGGGTAGTATTTTGAACTAATAGGGTTCCACGGTGCTAAAGCTCCTTGACGTAAAGTCAAGTGCCGATCAGGTACGACTAAATCCGGGTCGACTTCAAGTTTCATCCCCAGGCCATCGCAATCAGGACAGGCGCCAAATGGTGCATTAAATGAAAACAAACGCGGTTCAAGCTCACCGATCGTAAAGCCGCAATAAGGGCAGGCAAAATTTTCAGAAAACTGCATTGTTTCACCGTCGATCACATCGACTGCAGCATAGCCGTCGGACAGGCGTAAAGCAGCTTCAAAAGAATCAAACAACCGCGACCTTGCGCTTGGCTTGACAATGATTCGATCGATCACCACAGAGATAGAATGTTTAAGATTCTTATCTAGTTCGATATCTTCTTCAACTTCATGCGCCTCGCCGTCAACAAGCAGCCGGACAAAACCTTCTCGTTTGATTTTTTCAAAAACTTTTTTGTGCTGACCCTTTTTCTCACGCACTATTGGTGAGAGGATCTGCAGTTTTGTCCTTTCCGGCAGCTCTAAAACACGGTCCACCATTTGTTCTGGCGACTGACTAGTGATCTTGTGTCCGTCATTAGGGCAGATTGGTGTGCCGACCCTGCCCCACAAAAGACGTAAATAATCATTGATCTCAGTAACGGTCCCAACCGTTGAGCGCGGATTTTTGGAGGTTGTTTTCTGATCGATCGAGATCGCAGGAGAAAGGCCGTCGATCGAATCGACGTCCGGCTTGTCCATCTGTCCTAAAAACTGCCTGGCATACGCAGAGAGACTTTCGACATAACGGCGTTGTCCCTCAGCGTAAAGGGTGTCAAAAGCCAAAGAACTTTTGCCTGAACCTGACAAACCAGTCATCACGACCAGCTTGTTCTTTGGGATCGTAACATCAATATTCTTTAAATTATGCGCACGGGCACCGTGGATCACAATTTTATCTTGTGGCAATCAATTTTCCTTCTTTCAACCTGAGAAGATCTGTTTTTGATTTCTCGTTTATTAACTTAACTAATTTGCGCCTTGAGTTCCAAGATCGTATCCCGCAAGGTCGCCGCATCTTCGAAGTCTAAGCGCTTGGAAGCCTGTTTCATTTGGTCTTCCAGACTGGCGATCATGTCCTTTTGTTCCGCACGTTTCAGGTGCACAAAATCGACTCCGCCAGTTTCTTTTTCTTTGGCTCCAACCGGCAAGACGCCAGCAATCGAAGCACGAATATCTTTTTTGATCGTCTGCGGTGTGATATTGTGCTCCTCGTTATAGCTTTGTTGGATCTCGCGGCGGCGCTGAGTCTCGTCCATCGCCTTTTGCATCGATTCTGTGACTGAATCAGCATACAAGATCACATGTCCATTAACATTACGTGCTGCACGCCCAATCGTCTGGATCAAAGAACGCTCATTGCGTAAAAAGCCTTCCTTGTCCGCATCTAAAATAGCGATCAAGGATACTTCCGGCACATCTATTCCTTCACGCAACAGATTGATCCCGACTAAAACGTCAAACTTGCCTAGACGCAAGTCACGAATGATCTCTGTTCGCTCTAATGTTTTAATATCTGAATGAAGATACTTGACCTTGATCCCAAGTTCCTTGAAGTAATCAGACAGATCTTCAGCCATCTTTTTCGTTAAGGTCGTGACAAAGACGCGCTCATGTTTTTCCACGCGCCGGTTGATCTCACTGACCAGATCGTCCATTTGCCCTTGAGTCTGACGGACTTCTACTTCCGGATCCAGCAAGCCTGTCGGCCGAATGATCTGTTCCACGACCTTATTTGTCTGCTCATGTTCATAGACACCCGGCGTAGCTGACATATAGATGATCTGATTAACATGTTTTTCAAATTCGGCTAATTTCAAGGGACGGTTATCTAAGGCACTTGGCAAACGAAAACCATAGTCGACCAGCATCTGCTTGCGAGCCCGATCCCCGTTATACATTCCGCGGACCTGCGGCATCGTCACATGCGATTCATCGACGACGATCAGAAAATCCTTCGGAAAGAAATCCAGCAGCGTATACGGCGGTTCTCCCGGTTTTCTGCCATCCATATGCCGCGAATAATTTTCGATCCCGGAACAGTAGCCCATTTCACGCAGCATTTCGATATCATAGGTCGTTCTTTGTTCCAGTCTCTGTGCTTCAAGTAATTTGTGCTCTTCTTTTAGTTTAGCACTTCGTTCTTCTAACTCTTGCGAGATCCCTGTCACGGCCTCTTCCATTCGATCTTCATTAGTCATAAAGTGAGTCGCTGGGAAAATTGCTACATGATCACGGTCACCGACAATTTCTCCAGTCAGGGGATCAACTTCACGGATCCGGTCGATCTCGTCTCCAAAAAATTCCACTCTTAAAGCTTGCTCATCATGAGAAGCGGGAAAGATTTCGACGACATCCCCGCGCACACGAAAACGCCCCCGCTGAAAGTCAATATCATTACGTTCGTACTGGATATCAACTAACTGACTGAGCAAGCGATTACGTTCAATTTCTTGACCTACTCGAATCGACAAAGTATGTTCCTTGTATTCAGTCGGATCGCCTAACCCAAAAATCGAGGAAACAGAAGCCACAACGATCACGTCATTGCGTTCTAACAATGAACTTGTCGCAGAGTGCCGCAGCTTATCGATCTCATCATTGATACTCGAATCTTTTTCAATATACGTGTCACTCGAAGGAACGTAGGCTTCTGGTTGATAATAATCATAATAACTCACAAAATATTCAACAGCATTGTTGGGAAAGAATTCTTTAAACTCCCCGTATAACTGCCCCGCCAGCGTTTTATTATGCGCCAAAACTAAAGTCGGCTTGTTGACATTTTTGATCACATTTGAGATCGTAAACGTCTTTCCTGTCCCGGTCGCGCCTAACAAAATCTGAGCTTTATCGCCTTGCTCAAGGCCTTTAGTCAATTTGGCGATTGCTTCCGGTTGATCACCAGTTGGTTGATACTGAGACACGAGTTCAAATTCACGATCATCTTGTCTTTCGATCACAACAATTCCCCCAATCACTCTCCGTTTTCGGTTTAAACCAGCAGTTTATATTTTAGCATACCGAACATGTTTTCGCGATTTTTTTGTTTAGCTTTTTGCCCCGACAAAATGCAAAAAAACAGCCTGCTTACCTGGTTTTGCTAGACTGTAGGATCTATGCAGCTCAAGACAAGCACACTGTTTTATTAATAATTCTTATTCGTTTACCAGATCATCAAGCACTTGTTCAAACTGGCCTCTTTTTTCTTCAGCCTGGTTGAATGTCTCTGCCTGAGTTCCAATATAAAATTTAATTTTAGGTTCAGTACCAGACGGCCGAATTGCGATCCAAGAACCATCCTCCAAGAGATACTTCAAGACGTCAGCTTGCGGCAGATCAATTTTTTCAATAGTCCCATCAGCATATTTCTTGGTCGACTGCGAGAAATCTTCAACGGCTTTCACTGCGTAGCCCGCAAAAGCAGACGGAGCTTCCTCCCTAAATTTAAGCATCAGTTTCTTGATCGAAGCGGCACCCTGGATCCCATCAAAGACCAGCGAAATTGTTTTTTCAACGTAATATCCGTATTCTTCAAACAATTCCTGCAAGCCGTCATAAAGGTTCTTACCTTGTTCTTTATAATGAGCGGCAACTTCAGACAACATGACCAGCGACTGAATGGCATCCTTATCCCGAACAAACGGCTTGACTAAGTAGCCATAACTTTCCTCAAAACCAAACATGAATGTCTGAGAATCATCGGCCTGAAAATCCTTGATTTTTTCGGCAATGAACTTAAATCCAGTCAATACATTGACCATCTTGGTATTGTGTTTAGCCGCAATTTTAGTTGCGAACTCACTGGAAACGATCGATTTCACAGCTGCAGCATTTTGCGGCAGGCTGCCGTCTTTTTCATGGGCTAACAGCACATAGTTGAGCATTAAAGCAGCGATCTGATTTCCAGTCAACAACTGATATTCACCATCAGGCTGCCGCACAGCAGCACCTAAACGGTCAGCATCCGGGTCAACGGCGATCAGCAGATCCGCATTTTCCTTTTTTCCTAATTTAATGGCTAAGTCAAAGGCTGCTGCGTCTTCAGGGTTAGGCTTTTTAACAGTCGGAAAATCACCGTCTGTCACGGCCTGTTCCGGAACCATCGTGAAATTAGCAAATCCAGCTTGCTTCAAGGCCTTTTCACCCAACATTGCACCTGTTCCATGCAAAGGACTGAAGATCAGTTTCATGGTCTGCCCTTCTTTAGCAACTAATTTACGGTCGATCGTAACCTCATTTACTTCAGCTAAATAGGCTTGATCAACTTTGTCCCCGATCACTTCTAAAAGACCTTGAGCTTTAAGTTCATCTTGATCAGCAACCGCGATACTGAATAAATCATCAGCCTGCCGAATATATTTAGTGATCAGGTCAGACTCCTTAGGCGGCATCTGTGCTCCATCTTCACCATAGATCTTATAGCCATTATATTCCTTCGGATTATGGCTGGCTGTGATCATGATCCCAGCATAAGTGTGCAAATGACGCACAGTAAATGATAGTTCCGGTGTTGGACGCAGGCTTTCAAAAACGAAAGCCTTGATGCCGTGTGCGCCTAAAACTCGCGCAGATTCATAGGCAAATTCCTGTGAATGATGTCTGGAATCGTAGCTGATCGCCACGCCGCGTTCTTTGACTTCAGCGTCCAAAGTATCCATAAAAGATGCTAGTCCTTCAGTCGCTTGCCGAACAGTATAGATATTCATCCGGTTGATTCCAACTCCAAGTACTCCGCGCATTCCGGCTGTCCCGAATTCAAGCGGAGCATAAAAAGCATCCTCCAAGGCTTCATCATTTTCTGCCAATTGATCCAATTCATGCTTTAAACTTGGTTCTAAATTACTATTTTCTTTCCAAAGATCATAAGTATCTCTCCAGCTCATTCTTTTTCACTCCTATATCTAGACTTATAATACAAGTATAACGATTTGCCTGTCCCATTACCACCAAAAACTTGCTCTGGGCTAGTTAAGCTTTTTTCAAATTTTTGACTGTGCATAAATTTAATAGTGGATTTTTCTTTGGCAGCAAAAAAGAGATACCGTCAGTACTCCACGATATCTCCCAGTTTGTCCCAGAAAAACGTTCTTCTTAGGACAGAGCCTATTTTGTTTGAACTTTGTCTTGCAATGTCTGCAAATAGTTAAATGCTTCTTGACCAGCAATGCCGCCATCACCGACAGCAGTAGTGATCTGGCGCAGATCTTTTTGCCGAACATCACCAACAGCAAAGATCCCCGGCACATTAGTCTGCATTTTTTCATCTGTCACGATCCAGCCGGCTTCATCCGTGATCCCTAGATCTGTGAAAGCTTCGGTCATTGGCTGATTACCAACATAGATAAAGACACCATCGACAGGTACTTCTTGATCTTTACCTGTCTTTTTGTTGTGCGTCATCACACCGGTAACTTTTTGGTCGTCACCCAAGATCTCGGTCACGATCGTATCCCAAGTAAAACCGATCTTATCATTCGCGAACGCGCGATCCTGCAAAATCTTTTGTGCACGTAATTGGTCCCGCCGATGGATAATATTGACCTGCGAGGTCAATTGTGAAAGGTAGCCCCCTTCTTCAACAGCGGAGTCGCCGCCGCCGACCACAACAACAGGCTTATTTTTGAAAAAGGCGCCATCGCAGACAGCACAGTATGATACCCCGCGGCCGCCGTACTTATCTTCCCCAGGTACCCCTAATTTGCGGTACTCTGAGCCTGTAGCAATGACCAGTGCTTGAGTTTCATAGACATCACTGTCAGTCGTAATGGTCTTCAAACCATCATCAGCGACAGTGACACTTTCAACACTGCCGTAAGCATATTCTGCGTCAAATTGTGTTGAACCCTGATACATCTTTTCAGCCAGATCAGGGCCCATGATCGACTTAAAGCCCGGGTAATTTTCGACTGCTGCGGTGTTGTTAAGCTGACCGCCGTAAATTCCGCGGTCTAACATCAACACTGATAAATTTGCCCTTGAAGCATATAAAGCCGCGGTCATTCCGCCTGGACCAGCACCGATCACGATCACATCATAGTGTTTTGCCATTTCTGATTTCCTTCCTTCTCTTTTGCCTTAACATTATACTAACTTACTTTATGTAAGTTGTCTAGGAAAAAGTCTCCATTTTCATAGCTTTTAGCCTAGCATATTCGCGTCTCAATTTACACCATTTACTCTTCCTCATGCCCCTGCAGATAATATGGAGCATACGGCTGCCAGTAGCGGCGATGGAAAAGCCAGAGCCATGAACCGACAAAAAGCAGGATCGACAACCACTGAGAAACACGCAAAGGCCCAAGCATCAGGCTATCGGTTCGCATTCCTTCGATAAAGAAGCGGCCAAATGAATACCAGATCACGTAAGCAAAAAAGACCTCCCCTTGCTTGAAAAGCTTTGGTCGATGGCGCAAAGCCAACAATACGATAAAGCCAAGCACGTTCCAGAGCGACTCATATAAGAAAGTCGGCTGATAATAGACACCATTGATATTCATTTGCTCAACGATAGAATGCGGCAAGTGCAGATTTTGCAAAAACTCTAGGCTGGTTTTTCTGCCGTGTGCTTCTTGATTCATAAAGTTGCCCCAGCGGCCGATCCCCTGAGCTAAAAGCACACTTGGTGAGATCACGTCTAAGAAAAGCCAGCTTGAAAGCTGATGGCGCCGCGTATAAACGAGCAAGACAATGACTGCAGCGATCAAACAGCCATAGATGGCGATCCCGCCGTCCCAGATCCGATAGATCTCACTGGGGTGAGCAGCATAGTAGGGCCATTCAAAGACCACATAATATAAACGCGCTCCGATCAATGCAAATGGCAAAGCCCACAAGAGATAATCATAAAAATAATCTTCCTTTAAACCGCGTTTTTTTCCTTCCCTAACAGATAAGTAAACCGCTAAAATAACGGCACTGGCAATAATCAGACCATACCAGCGGACTTCAAAGGGTCCAAAAGAAATCGCAATTGGATTTAGTGCCCCAAGCAAAAATGACATATCTTCTTCTCTCCTTAAATATCGAATTGCTCTCAGAATTCTAAAAAGCCCCACTTAAGGGGCTTTTCGGGTCAACCGCCAGCTGACAAGCTAGCTATTTTACAGAATTTTTCTGAATCAAACGGTTTAAATTATCTTCGAATTTCTGGGTAGCATCATAACCCATTGTCTTTGCCCGAAAGTTCATGGCAGCAGCTTCGATGATAATTGCCATATTGCGACCGACCTTGACCGGAATATTGATTTTTGGCAAAGAAACGTCAAACATTTCATACGCTTGTTCGCCGCTGCCCAAACGATCGTACTGTTTAGCAGCAGACCAATTCTCCAAGTTAACGATCAGTGAAATATTAGTGTTTTGGCGCACAGAACCCGCACCAAACAGATTCATAACATCAATGATGCCAACACCACGGATCTCTAAAAGATGACTCAAGATCTCAGGTGCCTCACCAACTAATGTCTGTTCATCTTGCCGGTAAATCTCGACCCGATCATCTGCGATCAAGCGGTGCCCGCGTTTGATCAGATCTAAAGCAGTTTCGGACTTGCCCACACCTGAATCGCCAGTGATCAAAACACCCAGACCGTAGATGTCCATTAGTACACCATGCACGGAGCGGCGTTCTGATAACTTCGTCTGTAAGAAATCAGTGATCCTAGAAGAAAGTCGGGTCGTTGGCAGCTTCGAACGTAAAATTGGAATATGGTGCCGTTTGCCCGCCTCTTCTAATTCCACCGGGATCGGTAAAAAGCGTGAAACCAGAAAACACGGCGTGTTTTGCCCGCACATTTTATCCATGATCCGCTCACGTTCATTTTTTTTCATTCGGTGAGCAAAGGAGATCTCAGTCATTCCCAGCAGCTGGATCCGCTCGGATGGATAATAATCAAAATACCCGGTCATTTCCAGGCCAGGTCGAGAAATATCGCTAGTTACAATGAAGCGGGATTCCAAATCTATTCCGCCGCTGAAAACCACCAAATCACATTCGTCTACTAACTCTTTTACACTGACCTTATTCAAATCAATACCCCCACATCCAATATATATATGTAGTGCTAAGTCCAGCCCCTGGACCTAGCAGATTTTTGACATCAGAGTCTATCCACTTAGACTCAACTGCAATTTTTAGCGTGAATAATGCTCCGTGAAGAGCAAATTAACAAAACTAATGATCAAAGAAACGAGAAATGCACTCCCATAGCTCGAAAAGCTAAAGACTGTGCTGCCCACAAAAAAGGACGTCATTTCTAAAATGAAAGCATTGATAAACAGGTAGAAAATCCCTAATGTTAAAAACGTGATCGGTAACGATAAGATCAATAAGATCGGCTTTACAAAGGCATTCAGCAGACTCAAAACTATGGCCGCCAATAAGGCAGTCCAGATACTTGCCACATGCAAAAGATTAGGCAACAAGCCGGCTACAGCTACAAAGATCACTGTATTGATCACAACACGTTTAATAAAATTCAATTTTCCTTCCTTTCATGCGCATCTCGTAAGATCTTACGCCCGTCCTTTTTTTGCTGGCGGGAACCGGGCCGCATATTCTGCCTACCATCCGTAAAATCATGAAACATCGACGACCAAGAACCGTTCCCGGTTTCCTGAGGGATCGCCAAGTAACAAATCAAATAGAGCCCGACCGGCAAAATACTGAAGTGCGGTAAAATCGTGCAGATTACTGCAAAAACCAAGAAACCAATGCGAATGTTTTTAGCTGGAATATTGAAGTATTCTCCGAAACCGCCACAAACTCCGGCTAATAAACGGTCAGTTGAAGAACGAGTTAATTTCTTTTTCAAAAAAATATCCTCCATCTATTATCCAATTCGAGGGGAAACTGCCCCTCTGCTGGCAGATCACGCTGCTTTTTACGTTTACGAACCTGCAGCCATTTTAAATCTGTCTGTTTTAATTCTACCTGCAATTCTGACCGAGAGCAATTCATTGGTTTATTTTACAAGTATTTTTTAAGAAAATCAGCCGACCTATTCTGCTTTCCCCTTAAAATGGGCTTTTAGCGGGAAAGAAACCGTAAAACTTGACCCCTCTTTGATCTGGCTATGCACCGAGATCTGCCCGGACAAGAGGTCGACATATTCCTTGACGATTGCTAAACCAAGTCCAGTTCCTTCAACTTCTTTGCTGCGGGAAGTATCCGCCCGGTAAAAACGCTCGAAAATGCGTGTCCTTTGCTCTGCCGTCATCCCGATCCCAGTATCAGCTATGGTGATCGACCAATGCTCCTGTTCTGTTTTAGCAGAAAGCGTGATTTGACCAGCCTCTTTATTGTAACGGATCGCGTTTTGCAGCAAATTAGTTAAGATATGTCCCAACTTGCTCGGATCAGTCCAGACTTTTAACTGGGCGGGAATATCATTTTTGACGGTGAGTTTCCGTGCCTTAATGTCAGGTCCAAAGAGCTGGAGATTTTGTTGGACGATTTTTTTTAAGTCCACCTGCTGCTGATTGATCTGTGTTTCAGGACCGATCCGCGACAAAGATAAGATGTCGTTGATCAAGTCCGTCAAGCGGAGACTTTCTTGGTGAATGATCTCCACAAATTTACGGGTTGCTTCCGGGTCATTGAGTGCCCCTTCCTGCAAAGTCTCACTAAAACCTGTGATCGAAGTGACTGGCGTTTTCAATTCATGGCTGACGTTGCTGACAAAATCATGTTGCATTCGCTCGATCTTCTTACGCTCGGTGATATCATCTACTAATAACATCACGTAAAAATGATGCGTGCTCAGCGGAATGTAGATCACGCGCACATCTAAAACCTTCTGCTGGTCTGGAAGCTCGACTTGAATCTCACCATGCTGGTCTTCTTTGGTCCGAAATGTCTCCTCAGTCAGTTTGACCAGGTCGAAGTCAGCCATGATCGTATAATACAAGTCATGGCTGATATCAAGTTCACGTTCTAAGATCTCATTCAGATAATGATTACTCAAGTAAATTTCCCGGTCTTGATCGATCACCATGACACCGATCGGAACATATTCCAGCAAACCCAGATACCCGCGCTTTTGCCGATCATAGTCCTTAGTCAGCCCCGCAGTCATGCTTTGTGTCTGATTGATCGCACGGCTGAGAGGGTAAAGTTCATTTTTTTGCGCCAAAATGACTGGGCCCGTTTTTTGTCCCGCCGCAATTTTTTCCAATTTGTCGCTGAAAATTTGCAAGAGTTTCTTTTGTCGTCTATTTTCAAACTCATACAGTGCCCACACAAATAATGCCGTCAATAATACAAGCAGCAGTAACCAGTTCCAAGAAAAATCAGTCACCGCTTGACTAACTGTAGTTTTGGTCCAGTTAGCCTTAAAAATTACTCCGCAGGCAACCGCCAACAAACTGCTAACAAGTGCCAGAAAAAACCGCCGAACTTTCATTGCACCTTCCCCTCAAACTTATAGCCAAAACCACGGACCGTTTGAATATTTGTCGGATGACTGGGATCCGGCTCGATCTTTTCACGCAGATGACTGACATGCATATCTACCATCCTAGTCTGGCCCACATAATCATAACCCCAAACACCGTTCAGTAATTTTTCGCGGCTGAGGACTTGGTCTGGCCGCTCGACAAAGTAGGCCAGCAATTCGAACTCCTTTGGAGTAACGGCAACCTTCTTTTCAGCAGCTGTGACCGTGTAGTTGACCAGATCGATCGAAAAATCTCGAAAAGTATAGTGTTTATGTGCACTTTCATCTGTGACTTTGTCAGTTTCATCCGTGCTCTTTTGTTCAATTCTGCGTCCGATCGCCTTGATCCGCGCAACGACCTCACGCGGTGAGAATGGTTTTGTAATGTAATCATCAGCTCCAAGTTCTAAGCCGATAATTTTATCTGTTTCCTTATCTCGGGCTGTTAGCATCATGATCGGAGTTTGGATTTTTTCCTGCCGTAACTTTTTAGTGACCTCGATACCGTCCAACTGCGGCAGCATGATATCCAGCAAAATAAAATCGAACTTTCCTGTCAGACCGTATTTTAAAGCTTCTTGCCCATCCATGGCAGTTTGAACTTCATATCCCTCATTTTTTAAATTATATTCCAATAAAGTCAGGATCGAACGGTCATCATCGACAACTAATATCTTTTTCAATTGCGCGAAACTCCTTTATTTTTGAAATAGAATCAAACCAATCTCATGTGGAGAATCTGAATAGATCGCACTCTCTGTCAATTTCAGCTCACCCGCAAAAGTCTGGACCCGCAAGCGGCAATAGGCTGAATTTTGCTGTAAGGCCGCATACAGCTCATCCTCACTTCTAACAGCCCTATTATTGCAATCTAGGATAATATCTCCGTTTTGCAGTCCCATTTTAGCAGCCGGGGTATCAGGGACAACTGCCACAATGCGGACCCCACTGGTAGTTTCAACGTACCAACGGCTGCCAGCGGCATCAAAACGCCGGCGCTGAAAGTAAAAATACCCCGCCAAGCAGCCAACCACTATGTATCCGATCACAGCTGCCCATTCAGAAAATAACGCTAAAACACTCGCTACGAGGCTGACACCGCCCAAAATCGGAGTCTGAGTACGAAAATTTTTTAAGGCTGTGCTTGTTTCTCGTTTATAGACCCGCAATGCTGCGGCCACTAACAAAGGCAAGATCACAATGCCAAAGGTCTGCCCATGAAAAGAGAAAAACGGCCAAAAACTAATTGGGCTGTGAAAATAATTCAGCGGGACCAAGATGACCAGTGGGATCACACTGAGTTCTTTCCATTTATAAAAGGCAACTCTGCTGCCTCTTTTCCCATCTTTGATCCTAGGTGAAAACCAAATGTTTTTCTGATAGTGCAGTAAATACCAGCGGAGCACTAAAAAGATGCCTAAGAGGAGCAAGCCGGCGGCCGGTAAACGTTGAGCTTGAATAAAATGTGCCCATGAACCCAATTTGACCCCGGACTGTAAAGCAAGTTCTGCCAAGCAAAATACGCTGCCAATCAGCCACAGTGAACTAAAACTGAGATCAGCCACTGGAAGCAATAGCGCTGTCAGCGTACCAACTGCAGCATAAACCCAAAGCCAGCCGGCATTGACCATCATTCCAGCTGCCAAGGAAATTATCGACCCCGCTGCCAGTCCAAAAAGAGCAGTTTTAATAAAGTGTCGACCTTCATAGAAGTCGCGGTTGATCGCGATCCGGAAGAGTTTTCGTTCCCTGCCGAGTCGTTTGCGGTACAAGAACACCGCGATAATGATCCCAACCCAGAATACTGGGTGGATCAAGTAAATTAAGATAATTTTCAAAAATTCCACGCCTAAGCCTCCCCCACGAGTCGTCATGCCTTTAGTATATCAATATCACCTAATTAAAACAAAAAATTGACAAAAAATGCAGCCTGCTTCTGCCAACAAAAAATAAAAGAAAAACCTGACCGTCCATTTGGATTTAGTGGGTGTACACTTTTTTGTGTTGATGAGTAAAATCATCAGCACTATTTTTTTCTCAAAATACTAAAAAAGGACATCATTGTCCCTCAAGTGCTAAGATTAAAGTGTCCAAAAATCAATCAAAGCGAGGTTTTAATGATGTCCCAAGACAATTCTATC
>NZ_BFFP01000033.1:8127-31547 GCF_003864415.1 Ligilactobacillus salitolerans | reverse complement strand
ATAAAAGCAAGAAGAAATGTTGTTCAGTTTTGAGCGGATGGATCTTCTCAAAGAAAAATAGTGCGGTGGCGATTGCACGAAGGCTACACCTGTTCCCATGCCGAACACAGAAGTTAAGCTTCGTTACGCCAAGAGTAGTTGGGGGATCGCCCCCTGTGAGGGTAGGGCGCTGCCGCGCATTTTATGGAGGATTAGCTCAGTTGGGAGAGCGTCTGCCTTACAAGCAGAGGGTCACAGGTTCGAGCCCTGTATCCTCCATTTTTCTTGAGTCGTTAGCTCAGTTGGTAGAGCATCTGACTTTTAATCAGAGGGTCGACAGTTCGAGCCTGTCACGACTCATTATGTTAATTTTGCGGGTGTGGCGGAATTGGCAGACGCGCTAGATTTAGGTTCTAGTGTTTTTTAACGTGGGGGTTCGAATCCCTTCACCCGCACCATTTAATGCCGACTTAGCTCAGTTGGTAGAGCATCTGATTTGTAATCAGAGGGTCGGGCGTTCGAATCGTCTAGTCGGCATATGCGGAAGTAGTTCAGTGGTAGAACATCACCTTGCCATGGTGGGGGTCGCGGGTTCGAATCCCGTCTTCCGCTTCGCTGTTGCAAGACAGCCTATAATTTAATATTTATGCACCCATAGCGCAATTGGATAGAGTGTCTGACTACGAATCAGAAGGTTGTAGGTTCGACTCCTACTGGGTGCATTTTTTTATCGGGAAGTAGCTCAGCTTGGTAGAGCACCTGGTTTGGGACCAGG
This sequence comes from Ligilactobacillus salitolerans, assembly GCF_003864415.1. Taxonomy (GTDB): domain Bacteria; phylum Bacillota; class Bacilli; order Lactobacillales; family Lactobacillaceae; genus Ligilactobacillus; species Ligilactobacillus salitolerans. The sequence continues at coordinate 30,793 of NZ_BFFP01000033.1, read as the reverse complement.
GGGTCGCAGGTTCGAATCCTGTCTTCCCGATTTAAATAATTCAGATGACTAGTCCGACTACGTTGAAAGCGAGTGGCGGTAGTTGTCTTTTCTTGGTATTTTTACTTTTTAATCGGGAAGTAGCTCAGTTTGGTAGAGCGCCACGTTCGGGACGTGGAGGTCGCAGGTTCGAATCCTGTTTTCCCGATAGTGCGATAGTGATGAGGCAGGCGTGTTTATGCGACTGCCTTTTTTTGCGGTCGCAGATCTATAATTTAGGCCAATTTGGAACAAAATCTAAACAAATACGGCATTATCTTTGCAATTTGCCTAGGTTTCCATATATAATAAAAGTCAATATTAGTCAAAGATTGATAATAAGGAATGTGGTTTAAATGCAAAATCGCAATATATCCGATATTATCGAGAAGTACTTAAAAAGTATTTTAGCAGATTCTCAAACGATCGAGATCAAACGTTCTGAGATCGCACATCAATTTGATGTGGTCCCGTCGCAGATCAACTATGTCATTAAAACTCGGTTTACGATCCAAAACGGCTATATAGTTGAGAGTAAGCGCGGCGGCGGAGGCTATATTCGAATCGCTAAAGTCAATTTGATCAACGACGTTGATGTCTTAGATCAGCTGATCGATTTTATTGGAGAAAGTATCACGTCCGGGAAGGCTTTACAGATCATTCAGAGCCTTTACGAGGATAAGGTATTAACACAAAAAGAAGCGAATCTCATTTTGGCGACCATGGACCGCACTACCTTGGATTTTGCTGATAAACGGTTGGAAAATGCCGTCCGTGCGCGGATCTTAGTCAGCGTGTTGAATCGTTTACGATGTGCAGACGAATAAAATGAGGTATAACCTGCTTAATATCCCGGCAGACAACTGTCAGGATAAAATGAATTTCTACTAAAATATAGACCATTACAAGGGGGACTTGTAAATGAATGAAGCATACACTCCTAGTGCTAAAAGAGTCTTAGAATTAGCGCAAGTAAACGCAAATGGTTTCCGGCATCAAGCGATCGGCACTGAGCATCTTCTGCTGGCGCTTGTTACGGAGGATATGGGGATCGCCCATAAAGTCCTTGCTCAATTTGTGATCACACCAACAGATATTAAAGAAGAAATTGAACGCCTGACAGGTTATGGGACGCTAAAAAGACAGGCTCCTAATAACTACTTGCCGTATTCACCAAAGGCTAAGGGTATCTTGGCTCGGGCTGAGGCACAAGCCGAACTGTTGAATTCTGAGAAAATTGGAACTGAGCATCTTCTGCTTGCTTTACTTGAAGACGACGACATTCTATCAGCACGGATCTTGGAAGGATTAAATGTTGATTTGAAACGGGTCCGGCAGACTATTTTCAGACAACTGGGGATCAGTCAGACTCAAGTTCGCAGAAATGCCAAGAAAAAGAAGAGTGTTGAAGGTACGCCGACCTTGGACGGCCTAGCACGCAACCTCAATGAGATGGCCGAAAACGGGCAAATCGATCCGGTTGTCGGGCGGCAAAAAGAAGTTACGCGTGTGATCCAGATCCTCAGCCGGCGAACTAAGAATAATCCGGTTCTTTTAGGGGAACCAGGTGTCGGCAAAACTGCGATCGCAGAAGGTTTTGCCCAAGAGATCATTAACGGCGGCGTACCTGCGGATCTAGCCGACAAGCGAGTGATGATGCTTGATATGGGTTCACTCGTAGCGGGAACTAAATACCGGGGCGAATTTGAAGATCGGCTCAAAAAGATCCTGGATGAAGTCTATCATGACGGCAATGTGATCTTGTTTATTGATGAGATGCATACCTTGATCGGCGCGGGCGGTGCTGAAGGCGCGATCGACGCTTCTAATATTTTGAAACCTGCTTTGGCGCGGGGAGAGGTCCAGGTTATTGGCGCCACAACTCTAGACGAATATCAAAAATACGTTGAATCCGATGCTGCTTTAGAAAGACGGTTCGCAACGATCATTGTTGACGAACCAACGCCGGATCAGACGATCGACATTCTGAAAGGTTTGCGTCCCCAATATGAAAAGCATCATCAATTAAGGATCACTGATGCAGCTTTGGATGCTGCTGTCAAGATGAGCAGTCGGTATATTACGAATCGTTTCTTACCAGATAAGGCGATCGATTTGATGGATGAGTCGGCTGCGCGCGTGCATATAGCACACTCTGGTTCGGAGCAAAAGCTTTTGAATGCTCAGCGGAAATGGAAAGAAGCCAAAGCCGCCAAGGAAGCAGCTCTAGTTGATGAGGAATTTGAGCAGGCAGCTGAGTACCGTAAGCAGGAATTAAAATGGAAGAAAAAACTGGCTGGTCCTGAAGATCAGCAAGCGGATTCGCCAGCAGAATACTCTAAAGAAGTCACAGACCAAGACGTGGCAGTGGTTGTTTCAGAGTGGACTGGAGTTCCAGTAACTCAACTTACTAAGAGTGAAAGTGAACGCCTTGTCAACTTGGAAAAGATCCTCCATAAAAGAGTTGTTGGGCAAGAAGAAGCTATTGGGGCAGTTTCCAAAGCAATTCGCCGGGCGCGCAGCGGTTTGAGCGATCCGACCCGGCCGATTGGATCTTTCATGTTCCTAGGGCCGACTGGTGTGGGGAAAACTGAACTGGCAAAAGCCTTGGCCGAAGCAATGTTCGGTGACGAAAATGCTATGGTTAGGATCGACATGAGTGAATACATGGAGAAGTATTCAACCAGCCGTTTGATCGGTGCTCCTCCGGGCTATGTCGGTTACGATGAAGGCGGCCAGCTTTCAGAAAAAGTTAGAAATCAGCCTTACTCAGTTGTTTTACTGGATGAAGTTGAAAAGGCCCATCCAGATGTCTTCAATATTTTGCTGCAAGTTTTGGATGATGGTTTCTTGACCGATTCCAAAGGGCGCAAAGTCGATTTCCGGAATACGATCATCATCATGACCTCGAACTTAGGGGCAACTGATCTGCGGGATGAGAAGATGGTTGGCTTTGCTGCTAAATCAGTTCAGGATGATTATCAAGCAATGTCAGATAAGATCAGAGAACGGCTCAAGAAGTCCTTTAGACCTGAGTTCTTGAACCGGATCGATGAAGTAGTTGTCTTCCATTCCTTGAACCAAGAACAACTGCATCAAATCGTGAAACTGATGACTCGTCAAGTGGTCGAGCGGGTCAAAGAACAGCAGATCAAACTCAAGATCACCCCAGCCGCAATCGATGTCGTTGCTAAAGCCGGCTTCGATCCAGAGTATGGTGCACGTCCGATCAGACGCGCGGTGCAAAGCGAGATCGAGGATCGTTTAAGTCAGGCATTGCTTGAAGGCAAAGTCTCGGCCGGAGCGGTCGTCACAATTGGAGCGCAAAAAGGCCAGCTTTCCTTGAAGGTGAGCGAAAAAGAAACCAAAGCCCCTGTGGCACAAAGTAAGTAAAAATTTGCTTTTTTAAAGCAGACTGCCTAGGATCCGGTGCTTGACAAATGCCGGGTAATTGGTATAATTAACAATTGCAAAAACTGTGAATTTAGCTATCGACCGTGATATATTGTCCATGGTTGATAGAGAAATAGCAAAAATAGTGAAGTCCTTTTTTAGGTGACGATCTGTTTTTGCTTTTTTTTGCTCAAAAATCACTAAATTTTTTGCATTTATTGAATTTGTAAAGAAACTGTAACAATAGTTTTTTTCGTCGGAAACTGAATTCACAGAAATATTTTGAGAGGTGAACAATTTGGCAGGACACTTAGTAAAATACGGCAAAAACCGTGTGCGCAGAAGTTATTCCCGCATCAAGGAAGTTCTCGAACTGCCTAACTTAGTCGAGATCCAGACAAATTCCTATGACTGGTTCTTGGACGAAGGTTTACGGGAAATGTTTGAAGATATTATGCCAATTGATGATTTTCAGGGGAAACTTTCACTGGAGTTTGTCGATTATCAACTTTTAGAACCGAAGTATACTGTTGACGAAGCACGCGAGCATGATGCTAACTATTCTGCACCATTACACGTCACATTACGTCTGATCAACCACGAAACAGATGAAATCAAGTCACAAGATGTCTTTTTCGGTGATTTTCCATTAATGACTCGGGAAGGAACTTTCATTATCAATGGGGCTGAACGAGTAATCGTTTCGCAGTTAGTTCGTTCACCAGGTGTCTATTTCAACTCTGAATTAGACAAAAACGGGCGCTCGATTTATGGGACCACAGTGATCCCTAACCGTGGTGCTTGGTTGGAATATGAAACAGATGCGAAAAATATCGCCTATGTGCGTATCGACCGGACCCGTAAGATCCCAATGACTGAATTGATCCGCGCCTTGGGTTATGGTTCTGACAGTGAGATCTTGGATATGATGGGTGAAACAGACAGCTTGATGTTTACCCTGGAAAAAGATGTGCATAAAAATCCTGAAGATTCTCGTGTTGAAGAGTCTTTGAAAGATATTTACGAACGTCTCCGTCCAGGCGAGCCTAAGACAGCTGATTCATCTAGAAGTCTTTTGACTGCACGCTTCTTTGATCCCAAGCGCTATGACCTTGCAGCCGTAGGACGTTATAAGATCAATAAGAAGTTAAACTTGAAGACCCGCTTACTGAATGCTGTCGTGGCAGAAACTTTGGCTGATCCTGATACTGGTGAGATCATCGTCAAAAAAGACGAAACGATCGATAAACGTGTGATGGACAAATTATCTGCATACTTGGAACGTGACGACTTCAAGATGGTCACATTCCAGCCTTCAGATGATGGTGTTGTTCAGGAACCAATGAAGCTGCAAATGATCAAGGTTTATTCTAAGAATGATCCTGAGCGTGTCATCAACATGATTGGTAACGGCAACGTTGACTTGAAATACAAGCACATTACACCGGCTGATATCATTGCTTCGATGAACTACTTCTTCAACTTGCAAGAAGGTTTTGGAGCAACCGATGATATTGATCATTTGGGCAACCGTCGGATTCGTTCCGTGGGCGAACTCTTGCAAAATCAGTTCCGGATCGGTTTATCCCGGATGGAACGTGTTGTTCGTGAAAGAATGTCAATTCAAGATACTTCGACGGTTACGCCGCAGCAATTGATCAACATTCGTCCAGTGGTAGCTTCGATCAAAGAATTCTTCGGCAGCTCCCAGTTGTCTCAATTCATGGATCAAACCAACCCCTTGGGCGAGTTGACGCATAAACGTCGTTTGTCTGCCTTGGGACCTGGCGGTTTGACTCGTGACCGGGCTGGTTATGAAGTGCGTGACGTGCACTATACGCATTATGGCCGGATGTGCCCGATCGAAACGCCTGAAGGCCCGAACATCGGTCTGATCAACAGTTTGGCTTCATATGCCCGTGTTAACAAATATGGTTTCGTTGAAACACCATACCGCCGCGTTTCTTGGGATACCCATAAAGTTACCCAGAAAATCGACTACCTGGCTGCCGACGAAGAAGATCCGTATGTAGTTGCTCAGGCTAACACACCTTTAAATGACGATGGTTCATTTGTTAACAACATCGTTATGGCGCGTAAAGAAGAAGAAAACATTGAAATTTCGATCGACAAGGTCGATTACATGGACGTTTCGCCTAAGCAAGTCGTTGCTGTGGCGACCGCATGTATTCCATTCTTGGAAAATGATGATTCTAACCGTGCCTTGATGGGTGCTAACATGCAGCGCCAGGCGGTACCGTTGATCCAGCCGCATGCTCCGTTAGTCGGAACAGGTATTGAATACAAGGCTGCTCACGATTCTGGGGATGCTTTGATCGCTGACCATGATGGTGTAGTTGAATATGTCGATGCTAAAGAGATCAGGGTCCGCTTAGAAGACGGCTCTCTTGATAAATATAAATTAATGAAATTCCGTCGTTCTAACGGCGGTAAGAACTATAACCAGACTCCGATCGTTCATGTTGGCGAGAAAGTTGAGACAGACTCTGTCTTGGCCGATGGTCCTTCGATGGAACAAGGGGAATTGGCCTTGGGTCAAAATCCTTTGATTGCTTTCATGACTTGGGATGGTTATAACTTTGAAGATGCGATCGCAATTAGCGAACGTCTAGTTAAAGATGATGTTTACACTTCGATCCATATCGAAGAACATGAATCTGAAGCTCGTGACACTAAACTCGGGCCGGAAGAAATCACACGTGAAATTCCTAACGTCGGCGAGGACGCTTTGAAAGACCTCGATGAATTTGGGATCGTGCGGATCGGTGCCGAAGTTAAAGACGGCGATATTTTGGTTGGTAAGGTCACTCCTAAAGGTGTGACAGAATTATCTGCTGAAGAACGCCTCTTGCACGCGATCTTTGGCGAAAAGGCACGTGAAGTTCGTGATACTTCCTTGCATGTACCTCATGGCGGCGGCGGGATCGTTCAAGATGTCAAAATCTTCACCCGTGAAAATGGCGATGAACTTTCCCCTGGTGTTAACCAGATGGTTCGTGTTTATATCGCCCAGAAGCGTAAACTGCAAGTCGGTGATAAGATGGCCGGACGTCATGGTAACAAAGGGACAGTTTCTGTTGTGATCCCTGAAGAAGACATGCCATTTATGCCAGATGGAACTCCGATCGATATTATGCTTTCACCAATGGGTGTTCCATCCCGTATGAACATTGGGCAGGTTTTGGATCTGCATTTGGGCATGGCTGCTCGTAAACTCGGCATCCATGTTGCCTCACCTGTTTTCGATGGTGCAACCGATGATGACATCTGGGCTGCTTTAAAAGAAGCTGGATTGCCAAACGACGGGAAGTCTGTTCTCTATGATGGTCGGACTGGCGAACCATTTGACAATCGGATCGCCGTGGGTGTGATGTACTACATGAAGTTAGCCCACATGGTCGATGATAAGATCCATGCTCGTTCAATTGGACCGTACTCACTTGTTACGCAACAGCCGCTTGGCGGTAAAGCTCAGTTCGGTGGACAGCGTTTTGGTGAAATGGAAGTTTGGGCTTTGGAAGCTTACGGTGCTGCTTATACACTGCAAGAGATCTTGACCTATAAATCTGATGATGTGACTGGTCGTGTTCGGACTTACGAAGCGATCGTTAAGGGCGAACCGATCCCACAACCAGGTGTGCCGGAATCATTCCGCGTTTTGGTCAAGGAATTACAAGCCCTCGGTTTAGACATGAAAGTGCTCGATACCGATCAGCAAGAGATCGAGCTGCGTGAGATGGATGATGAAGACGACGAGATCGTTAACGTGGATGCACTCAGCAAGTACGCTCAAGAACAAGCTGATAAAAAAGCCGCTGAAGAACAGAAAAATTCTGAGACGGAAACTGAACAAAAATAATTAGCACGATAAAAATTCAACACTAAAAGGGAGGTCGGTCCTTTGATCGATGTCAACAAATTCGATAGCATGCAAATCGGTTTGGCTTCATCCGATAAGATCAGGTCTTGGTCTTATGGTGAAGTTAAGAAACCGGAAACTATCAACTATCGGACTCTGAAACCTGAAAAAGACGGTTTGTTTGATGAACGTATTTTTGGACCCACAAAGGACTGGGAATGTGCTTGTGGGAAGTATAAGAGGATCCGGTATAAAGGGATCGTGTGTGATCGTTGCGGCGTTGAAGTGACACGTTCTAAAGTACGTCGTGAACGGATGGGTCACATTGAGCTGGCAGCACCTGTCACTCATATCTGGTACTTCAAAGGAATTCCTAGCCGGATGGGCCTGGTCTTAGACATGAGTCCCCGCGCCTTGGAAGAGATCATCTATTTCGCTTCTTACGTTGTGACTGAACCTGGTGATACACCGTTAGAGAAGAAACAGTTGATGACTGAACGCGAATACCGTGATAAGCGCGCTGAATACGGGACTGGTTTTAAAGCAGCAATGGGTGCCGAAGCGATCCGGACACTGCTGCAAGACGTTGACTTGGAGAAGGAATGTGCCGAGTTAAAAGAGGAATTGCGGGATGCAACTGGACAAAAACGGACCCGTGCGGTTCGTCGTTTGGACATCTTGGAAGCCTTCTTGAACTCTGGTAACGAACCGGAGTGGATGGTTATGGAAGCTATCCCAGTTATTCCGCCGGATCTGCGTCCAATGGTTCAATTGGAAGGCGGCCGTTTTGCCACTTCTGATTTGAATGACTTATATCGTCGTGTGATCAACCGGAATAACCGTTTGAAACGACTGCTTGATTTGAATGCCCCTGGAATCATCGTGCAAAATGAAAAGCGGATGCTGCAAGAAGCAGTTGATGCCTTGATCGATAATGGCCGTCGCGGACGTCCAGTTGCCGGTCCAGGTAATCGTCCGTTGAAATCATTGTCACACATGCTTAAAGGTAAGCAGGGACGTTTCCGTCAAAACTTGTTAGGTAAACGTGTAGACTACTCTGGTCGTTCAGTTATTGATGTTGGACCTAAGCTGCGCTTAAACCAAATGGGTATTCCGCATGAAATGGCTTTGGAACTTTTCAAGCCTTTCATGATGAAGGATTTAGTCAAGCGTGAAATGGCATCCAATATTAAGAATGCCAAGCGTAAGATCGACCGGCGCGACGAAGATATTTGGGATGTCTTGGAAGATGTGATCAAGGAACATCCAGTTCTTTTGAACCGCGCCCCTACACTGCATCGTTTGGGGATCCAAGCTTTTGAACCCGTGTTGGTCGATGGCAAAGCGATGCGTTTGCATCCTTTGGCATGTGAAGCTTACAACGCCGATTTTGATGGTGATCAGATGGCGATCCATGTGCCTTTGTCTGATGAAGCTCAAGCTGAAGCGCGCTTGCTGATGCTGGCTGCCCACCATATTTTGGCTCCTAAGGATGGTAAGCCGATCATCTCGCCTTCACAGGATATGACGATCGGAAATTACTATATTACGATCGAAGAAGCCGACACGATCGGTGAAGGCATGATCTTTAAGGATGTCAATGAAGTCAGGACTGCATATCAGAACAACTATGTTTACTTGCATACTCGGATCGGTTTGCAGACTTCTTCTTTGGCAGAATTAGGCGCACCATTTACTGACTGGCAAAAAGACCGGATCTTGGTCACCAGTGTCGGTAAAGCCTTCTTTAATGAAATCTTGCCTGCAGACTTCCCGTATTTGAATGAACCGACTAAAGAAAATTTGACGGGTCAGACGCCTGACAAATACTTCTTGGAACCAGGTCAAGACATTCATGAATACCTCAAGGATGCCGAACTGATCAAGCCATTCAAATCCGGGTTCCTGTCAGATATCATTGCACAGGTTTATCAGGACTACAAAGTTACTGAAACATCTGAACTGCTCGACCGGATGAAGGACTTGGGCTACTTCGAGTCAACCAAGTCTGGTTTGACAGTCGGAGTTGCCGATGTGACTGACTTGAAAGAAAAACCTGCTATCATCGAACAAGCCCATAAAGATGTTGCAACTGTTGCTAAACAGTTTAGACGCGGCTTGATCACTGAAGATGAACGTTATAACCGGGTAATTTCAATTTGGAACAAGGCTAAAGATAATATTCAAGAAAAGCTGATCGCTAATATTGATCCGTCTAACCCGATCCAAATGATGAGTGATTCAGGTGCCCGTGGTAACATCTCTAACTTTACGCAGCTAGCCGGAATGCGTGGTTTGATGGCTGCTCCTAACGGTAAAACGATGGAACTGCCTGTTATCTCTAACTTCCGTGAAGGACTTTCTGTTTTGGAAATGTTCATTTCTTCTCACGGTGCTCGTAAAGGTATGACTGATACCGCCTTGAAGACCGCTAACTCCGGTTACTTGACTCGTCGATTAGTCGATGTTGCCCAAGACGTTATTATTCGTGAAGATGATTGCGGCACTGATCGTGGTTTAAATGTGACTGCGATCCGGGAAGGCAACGAATTGATCGAACCGCTTTATGACCGAATTCTAGGACGCTTTGCTTTGAAGAGCATCTACGATCCGGAAACTGGTGAAGTCATCGTGCCGGCTGATACCTTCATTAGTGAAGAGTTGGCTCAAAAAGTGATCGATGCTCATGTCGAAATGGTCACGATCCGTTCGGCCTTCACATGTAACACTCGTCATGGTGTTTGCCGCAAGTGTTACGGCCGGAACTTAGCTACTGGTGATCCAGTCGAAGTTGGTGAAGCAGTCGGAACGGTTGCTGCCCAGTCGATCGGTGAACCAGGTACTCAGTTGACAATGCGGACCTTCCATACTGGTGGTGTTGCTGGCGGCGATATCACTCAAGGTCTTCCTCGTGTGCAAGAATTATTTGAAGCCCGGAACCCTAAAGGTCGTGCGGTGATCACTGAAGTTACTGGTGTGATCGATTCAGTTGAAGAAAACCCAGCTGACCGGACTAAAGAAGTGACTGTCAAAGGCGAGACCGATACACGGACATACAGCCTGCCATATACCGCCGTTTTACGTGTGGGTGAAGGCGACTCGATCCACCGCGGCGATCCGTTGACAATTGGTTCGATCGATCCAAAAGAATTGATCAAAGTGCGTGATGTTCTTTCAACTGAAAACTATATTTTGGCTGAAGTTCAGAAAGTTTACCGTATGCAGGGTGTTGATATCTCTGATAAGCATATCGAGATCATGACTCGTCAGATGCTGCAGAAGGTCCGGGTCATGGATCCAGGCGACACTGACTTGCTGCCAGGTACTTTACTGGATATTAAAGAATTCTCTGATCGCAACGTTGATACCCTGATCAAGGGCGGGATCCCTGCTACTTCACGTCCAGTGCTTCTTGGAATCACTAAGGCTGCTTTGGAAACCAACAGTTTCTTGTCAGCTGCTTCCTTCCAGGAAACAACACGTGTCTTGACAGATGCTGCTATTCGCGGCAAGAATGATCCTTTGGTTGGTTTGAAGGAAAATGTTATCATCGGTAAGATTATTCCTGCCGGAACCGGGATGGCTAAGTACCGCGGGATCGAACCTCAGGAAAAGAGCAGCGTTTCCGATAGTGTCTATTCGATTTCCGATGTTGCCAAAAAGCTGAACATTGAAGAAAATTCAGAATTGCCAAATGGCAACGAATAAATTTAGAGCTTAAGTCGATCATTTCTCAATTAGGCTCGCTAACACCCACAGATTTCTAGGTTCTCTCCTAGAGTTCTGTGGGTGTTTTGTCTTTTAGAGCCTGAGGATTTGATTAAAAAGGACCAGACAAACATATCCTGCAGTTAAACTAGGCAAGAAAGCTGCTTTGGCAGCGGGACCCTTGGTCCAATGCAGCAGTAGAAAAATGCATGCCGCTAAGAAAAGTACCTTGCTCCCGAAATAAAAACCATTGAGCAGCATTAAGGTTAAAATGACGATCGTATCAGCACTCCCAAATTTGCGCTTAAATTGCAGACCGAATAAGAATAATAAGATCCCGGCTAGTTCCAGCCCATTTTGGCAAAGAGTCAGCCAGGCAGTGCGCCAAAAAGCAGCTATGAATAAAGCTGCTCCGCCATACAGTAAATAGGTCGAGACAGACATCGTGAGACGATCTTCAAGGGCGAGCACCAGCAGCCAGAGTTGGAAAGCACATAAAATCAGGGCAAATAGTGTTAAGCCATAGAAGCTGCAGAGGAGGGCAAACAGACAAGCGTAAAATAATTCTAAGCAAGGACTTAAAATGGAGATCTTTGCGTGGCAAAAAAAGCACTTACCGCCTTGTAAGAGCCAACCAACGACTGGGATCAGCTGCCACCAAGTTAGAGGGTGGAAACAGTGGTCACAGTACGAGCCGGGAAACAGCAGCGATTGTCCTTTTGCAAAACGGTCAGCACAGCAGACTGCAAACGAAGCACAACAAGCACCAAGACTGAAAAATAAAAATTCCTGCAAAATTATCACCTCACTATATAGATACGCAAAAAAGTCTAAAATTTGTTTGACAATTTATGTTCTGGGGTGGTAATCTAGTGAAGGTGCTTTATGTGAACAGTTCTCTTGGCTTGACCAAGATCGTGCTGGCTGTGAGCAAGGTTAGCACACATTTGACACTACGTCTGGCAGTGTTTATTTTTATCACTAAAAATGAAACTCCTGGATGTGTGGACTTAAAACTTACCGAGAACAAGGAAGGAGGAAACTTTAGATGCCAACAATCAACCAGTTAATTCGTAACGGTCGTAAATCTAAAGGTTCAATGTCTGATTCCCCAGCTTTAAATTATGGGTATAACAGTTATAAGAAAGTCACAACTAAAAACGCTGCTCCGCAAAAACGTGGGGTTGCAACTCGTGTCGGTACAATGACACCGAAGAAGCCTAACTCTGCTTTGCGTAAATACGCACGTGTACGCTTGTCTAACTTGATCGAAGTTACAGCATACATCCCAGGTATCGGGCATAACTTGCAAGAACATAGTGTTGTTTTAGTTCGTGGTGGCCGTGTTAAAGACTTGCCTGGTGTTCGTTACCACGTTGTTCGTGGCGCATTGGACACAGCCGGCGTTGAAGGCCGGATGCAAAGCCGTTCCAAGTACGGTGCAAAGAAGCCTAAGAAATAAGCTTCAACAACTACAATAAAAACAACTTAAGAAACATTGCTAGAATTTGAGGAGGTTATCTACGATGCCAAGAAAAGGTGCCGTTGCAAAACGCGAAGTACTCCCAGATCCAATTTACAATTCTAAATTGGTTACACGTTTGATCAACCGCTTGATGGTTGATGGCAAACGCGGGACAGCTTCAAAAATTTTATATGAAGCATTTGATATGATCAAGGAACAAACAGGAAACGAACCGTTGGATGTTTTTGAAGAAGCTATGAAAAACATCATGCCTGTCTTAGAAGTTAAGGCACGCCGTGTTGGTGGATCTAACTACCAGGTTCCGATCGAAGTTCGTCCTGACAGAAGAACAACACTTGGCCTGCGTTGGTTAGTAAATTACTCACGTTTACGTGGTGAACATACTATGGCTGAACGTCTGGCGAAGGAAATCATGGATGCAGCTAACAATACCGGTGCATCTGTTAAGAAACGTGAAGATACACATCGGATGGCTGATGCTAACCGTGCCTTCGCACATTATCGCTGGTAATTTTTTGAAAAAGGGCTGTTATACGATTTCAAGAAATCCTATAATAGTCTTTTTTTAAGGCCAAATAACTACACTAATTAGTGTGTCTCATGGGCTCGCAACTTGTTGGCGAGCCGCGCATAAATGACTATTGGAAGGAGATCAAATCTCAATGGCAAATAAACGTGAATTCCCATTGGAAAAGACCCGTAACATTGGTATCGTTGCCCATATCGATGCTGGTAAGACAACCACCACTGAACGTATTTTGTACTACACAGGTCGGATCCATAAAATTGGTGAAACTCATGATGGTGCTTCCCAAATGGACTGGATGGCTCAGGAACAAGAACGTGGTATCACGATCACTTCTGCTGCTACAACAGCTCAATGGAAAGATCACCGCATCAATATCATCGACACCCCAGGACACGTTGACTTCACAGTTGAAGTTGAACGTTCTCTGCGTGTGCTTGATGGTGCGGTTGTTGTTTTGGACGCTCAGTCAGGTGTAGAACCTCAGACTGAAAATGTTTGGCGTCAAGCAACAACTTATAGCGTTCCTCGGATCGTTTTCGTTAACAAGATGGACAAGATCGGTGCTGACTTTGATTACTCTGTCAGCACGATCAAAGACCGCCTGCAAGCAAATGCAGTTGCTGTCCAGATGCCGATCGGTGCCGAAGATGAATTCGAAGGCGTGATCGACTTGATCGACATGAAAGCCGATCTCTATGACGAAGATGAACTTGGTTCAGAATGGGATACGGTTGATATTCCTGAAGAATACAAGGAAAAAGCTCAAGAACACCGTGATCAAATGTTGGAACAATTAGCCGACCTTGATGACAGTATCATGGAAAAATACTTGGAAGGTGAAGAAATCGCACCTGAAGAGATCCGTGCAGCTATCCGTAAAGCTACCTTGAACTTGGATATTTATCCTGTTTTTGCTGGTTCTGCCTTTAAAAACAAGGGTGTTCAGATGATGCTTGATGGTGTCAATGATTTCTTGCCATCACCACTTGATGTTCGTCCTTACAAGGCAACAGATCCAAGCACAGGTGAAGATGTTATTTTGAAAGCTAATGATGACGAACCATTCGCCGGCTTGGCCTTCAAGATCGCTACTGACCCATTTGTTGGTCGTTTAACTTTCTTCCGTGTTTATACTGGTACTTTAGAAGCCGGTTCATATGTTTTGAACGCAACTAAAGACAAGCGTGAACGTGTTGGTCGTTTGCTGCAAATGCATTCCAATCACCGTAAAGAGATCCCAGAAGTGTTCTCAGGCGATATCGCTGCTGCGATCGGTTTGAAGAATACGACCACTGGTGATTCCTTAACTTCCACAGATCGTCCGCTGATCTTGGAATCAATGGAATTCCCAGATCCAGTTATCCAAGTTTCGATCGAACCTAATACTAAGGCCGATCAAGACAAGATGGATGTTGCTTTGCAAAAACTGGCTGAAGAAGATCCTACTTTCAAGGCTGAAACTAACCCTGAAACTGGTGAAACTTTGATCGCCGGGATGGGCGAATTGCATCTGGATATTATCGTTGACCGGATGAAGCGTGAATTCAACGTTGAAGCTAAAGTCGGCGAACCGCAAGTTGCTTACCGTGAGACATTCACGAAACAAGTTTCCGCCCAAGGTAAATTTGTTCGTCAGTCTGGTGGTAAAGGACAATACGGTGATGTTTGGGTAGAATTTACTCCAAACGGCGAAGGCGAAGGTTTCGAATTCGAAAATGCTATCGTTGGTGGTGTTGTTCCGCGTGAATACATCCCTTCAGTTGAACAAGGCTTGAAAGAATCAATGGCTAACGGTGTTCTGGCCGGTTATCCTTTGATCGACGTTAAGGCTAAGTTGTACGATGGTTCTTACCATGATGTCGATTCTAGTGAAGCAGCCTTTAAAGTTGCCGCTTCATTGGCATTGCGTAACGCTGCTAAGGGCGGCGGTGCAGTGATCCTTGAACCGATCATGAAAGTGGATATCGTTGCCCCAGAAGATAACTTGGGTGATGTAATGGGCCATGTTACAGCTCGTCGTGGTCGTGTGGATGGAATGGAAGCACGCGGTAACGCTGAACTTGTTCATTCATTCGTACCATTGTCAGAAATGTTCGGTTATGCAACAACCTTGCGTTCATCAACACAGGGTCGCGGGACTTTCACAATGACAATGGATCATTACGAACCAGTACCGAAGTCGATCCAAGAAGAAATTATTAAGAAAAACGGCGGCAATGCTGCTGAATAATTCTGAATACAAAAAAGCTAACTGTGAATTGCAGTTAGCTTTTTTTGTATTCTATATTATAGAAGAAGATGATCAGAGGACTTCTGCTCCCAATGAGTTTTTAAAGTGGCGCAATGCCCACTCGTGTCCGACTTGGTCAAAACTGGCAACGCTGTCAGAGTAGATATGAATGCGGTAGTTGAGATTATAGGCGGCAATTGCAGTATGCAAAACACAGATATCAGTACAGACACCCGTGAGATAGAGATCTTTAATATCTCGACTGCGTAAAAAGTTATCGAGGTCAGTATTTTGAAAACCTGAATAACGGTTTTTATTATACTTCCAGACGTTTTGCTCATGTTGATGTTCTTGATACCAGACCCCCAACTGATCATAGAGCTCTTGACCTGGCGTCCCTTCGATATTATGGGGCGGGAACAATTTAGTCTCCGGATGATATGGGTCATTTAAATGGTGGAGATCAGTGGGCAAAATAACATAATCGTTGTTGGCGGCAAAATCATGAACATGTTGGAGTAAAGCAGGTTGAATCGCACGTCCAGGTTCCCCACAATTCAAGGCACCATTTTCAGCAACGAAATCATTGGTGTAGTCGATCACCAACAAAGCTTTCTTTTCACTCATGCAGTTTTATTCCTTTCTTTCAGAAAACATTGATTGATAACTATAATATATAATAGAATAGAACGACGGTAAAATGATATGATGACAGCGGCTGCGATAAAAAAGCAAGCCAGTGAAAAACTTTGAAAAACTTGTGTAAAATCCTTGTCATCAGGAATCTTTTGTATTACTATAGATAGGTACCTGTTTAGACAGGGACACAGTTTGGTATGCCGCCAAACAAATATTACGAGCTTTGATGTGAAAGGTTGCGACACACCCGGATGCTTTGCCACGAGGATGTCGGTAATTTTCACGGAGCTAGTCTTATTTTTCAAAATAGACGAAGGAGGGAACAAAATGGCAAAACAAAAAATTCGTATTCGCCTTAAGGCTTACGAACACCGTATTTTAGATCAGTCCGCGGACAAGATCGTTGAAACCGCAAAGAGAACAGGTGCTGAAATTTCAGGCCCGATCCCATTGCCAACAGAACGTACTTTGTACACGGTGCTTTCATCACCACATAAGCACAAAGATGCTCGTGAACAATTTGAAATTCGGACACATAAACGTTTGATCGATATCGTTAACCCGACACCGAAGACAGTTGATTCATTGATGAAACTCGACTTGCCTTCTGGCGTTGACATTGAAATCAAGCTTTAATCTATTTTTACTTTAAATCAATTTAATTGGAGGTGTACTCATGACCACAAAAGGAATCTTAGGAAAAAAAGTAGGGATGACTCAAGTTTTCACAGAGAACGGTGAATTAGTACCAGTTACTGTTGTGAAAGTTGATGCTAACGTCGTACTGCAAGTTAAGACAGTCGAAAATGACGGCTACGAAGCTGTTCAGTTGGGCTACGATGACGTGCGTGCGGTCAAGGCTAACAAACCTGCTAAAGGTCATGCAGCAAAAGCAAATACTGCTCCTAAGCGCTTCGTTCGTGAAATCCGCGATGTTGAGCTGGGAGATTACAAAGTCGGTGACGAAATTCACGCAGATATCTTCGCAGCAGGCGATAGCGTAGATGTCACAGGAATTTCTAAAGGCAAAGGTTTCCAAGGCAATATCAAGCGTTGGGGACAACAACGTGGTCCGATGGCACACGGTTCTCGTTATCATCGTCGTCCAGGTTCTATGGGTGTTATTATTAACCGCGTTTTCGCTGGTAAACGACTCCCAGGACGTATGGGCGGTAAGAAGGTAACGATTCAAAACTTGCAAATCGTTCAAGCTGATACAGATAATGGCGTACTTTTCATCAAGGGTAACGTACCAGGCGCAAACAAGTCCTTTGTTACCGTAAAAAGTACAGTAAAATAATTTAAGGGAAGGGAGGATATACAAACATGCCTACAGTTGCATTATTTAAACAAGACGGTAGCAAAAACGGTGAAGTTGAATTAAACGACGCAGTTTTTGGTATCGAACCAAACAATCACGCTGTTCATGACGCTGTTTTGATGCAGCGCGCATCACTTCGTCAAGGAACACATGCTGTTAAAAATAGAAGCGCCGTTCGCGGCGGTGGTAAGAAGCCATGGCGTCAAAAGGGTACCGGCCGTGCTCGTGCTGGTTCCACTCGTTCACCAATTTGGGTTGGCGGTGGTACGATCTTCGGACCTACACCTCGCTCATATGCTTACAAATTGCCGCGTAAAGTTCGTCGTTTGGCTATCAAGTCAGTTCTTTCACAAAAAGTGCTCGACGAAAGCTTGGTCGTTGTTGATTCATTTGAATTTGCACAACCAAAGACGAAGGACTTTGCCGCTTCACTGAAGAGTTTGAATGTAAACTCTAAAGTATTAGTAGTTCTTGAAGATGACGACGCAAACACTGCCCGTTCAGCACGTAACCTTAAAAATGTTACAGTTCTGCCTGCTAAAGGTTTGAATGTATTGAACGTTATCGACAGTGACAAGCTGATCATCACTAAAGGAGCTCTTTCTCAAGTAGAGGAGGGTCTAGCATAATGGAAGCACGCGATGTCATTTTACGTCCAGTTGTCACAGAAGCAACTATGGCAGTTATGGATGAAAAACGTTATACATTTGACGTTAACACCAAAGCAACTAAGTTCCAGATCAAGGATGCTGTTGAAGAAATCTTTGATGTGAAAGTTGCTAAAGTTAACGTAATGAACTTAAAAGGTAAAAAGAAGCGCATGGGTCGTTACGAAGGCTATACTAAGAAGCGTCGTAAGGCAATCGTTACTTTGACACCCGAATCAAAAGAAATCAAAATTTTTGAAGAAGAATAAACGAATATAATATAGGAGGGAAAAACAGTGGGGATCAGAAAATACAAACCGACCACCAATGGTCGCCGTAATATGACCACTTCTGACTTCGAAGAGATCACAAGCACAACTCCTGAAAAGTCATTGCTTTCTTCTCAAAGCAAAACAGCTGGTCGTAATTCCTACGGTCGTAAAACTGTTCGTCATCGCGGCGGCGGTCACAAGCGTCAATACCGTTTGATCGATTTCAAACGTATCAAAGACGATGTACCAGCTACTGTTAAGACGATCGAATATGATCCAAACCGTTCTGCAAACATTGCTTTGCTTGTTTATGCAGATGGCGTTAAATCATATATCCTGGCACCTAAGGGCTTGCAAGTAGGTCAAGTTATCGAATCAGGTGCAGAAGCTGATATCAAAGTTGGTAATGCATTACCTTTGAAGAACATTCCTGTTGGATCAGTCATCCACAACATCGAATTAAAACCAGGAAAGGGCGGCCAATTAGTTCGTTCTGCTGGGACATCAGCTCAGTTACTGGGTAAAGAAGAAAAATACGCTACAGTTCGTTTGAGCTCTGGCGAAGTTCGTCAGATCTTAGTTGCATGTCGTGCAACGATCGGTGCTGTCGGCAACGAACAACACGAATTGATCAAGCTTGGTAAAGCTGGTCGTAAGCGTTGGATGGGCGTTCGTCCTCAGTCTCGTGGTTCTGTAATGAACCCTAACGATCATCCGCATGGTGGTGGTGAAGGTAAGGCTCCTGTTGGTATGCCAAGCCCAATGTCTCCATGGGGTAAGAAGACTGCTGGTAAGAAGACTCGTTCTAAGAAAGCACGTTCAAATAAATTTATTGTTCGTGGTCGCAAGAAGAAATAGTCATCATCTAAAATTAATGATGGCTCTATCCGAAAGGAGGATAACTCTTGAGTCGTAGTTTGAAAAAGGGACCTTTTGCAGATGCACATCTGTTAAAAAAGATCGCAGCACAAGCTGATAATGAAAAGAAATCCGTAATTAAAACTTGGTCACGTCGTTCCACGATCTATCCTAGTTTCGTAGGGTACACGATCGCGGTTCATGATGGACGCAAACATGTTCCGGTTTATATCCAAGAAGATATGGTCGGCCATAAGTTAGGCGAATTTGTCCCAACCCGGACATTCCATGGTCATGGCAATGACGACAAGAAGACCGGCGCAAGATAAACTAATAGGGAGGAAATAAAATGGCTGAACAAGTAACATCAGCAAAAGCAACTGCTCGCGTAGTTCGCATCCCTGCACGCAAGGCTCGTCTTGTGATCGATCTTATTCGTGGGAAAAGTGTTGCTGAAGCACTCGGTATCTTGAAGTTCACTCCAAGATCAGGTGCTTATCTGATTGAAAAAGTTTTAAAATCCGCAATTGCCAACGCAGAAAATAATTTTGACTTAGACGCTCAAGATTTGTATGTAAGCGAAGCTTTTGTTAACGAAGGACCAACTATGAAACGGTTCCGTCCTCGTGCTAAAGGTTCTGCTTCTCCAATCAACAAGCGCACCAGTCACATTACTGTTGTGGTATCTGAAAAATAAGGAGGGATAAAGCGTGGGTCAAAAAGTTAATCCAACTGGATTGCGTGTAGGCATTATTCGTGATTGGGATTCCAAATGGTATGCAGAAAAGGACTTTGCTTCATACCTGCATGAAGATATCCGCATTCGTGAATACATCGAAAAGAAATTAGCCGACGCATCTGTCTCTACCGTTGAAATCGAACGTGCTGCTAAGCGCGTAAACATTTCTATCCATACTGCAAAACCTGGTATGGTGATCGGTAAAGGCGGTTCAGAAGTTGAAAAATTACGTAAAGAATTGAACACCTTAACTGGTAGACGTGTACACATCAACATCATTGAAATCAAGAAACCTGATTTGGATGCAAAATTGGTGGGCGAAAACGTTGCTCAACAATTGGAAGCCCGGATCGCTTTCCGTCGCGCAATGAAGCAAGCTATTCAGCGGACAATGCGTGCCGGTGCCAAGGGTATCAAGATCCAAGTTGCTGGTCGTTTGAACGGTGCTGATATGTCTCGTGTTGAACATTTCTCAGAAGGAACTGTTCCATTGCATACATTACGTGCTGACATCGATTATGCATGGGTTGAAGCTAAAACAACTTATGGTCAATTAGGTGTTAAAGTTTGGATCTACCGTGGTGAAGTTTTACCACAGAAGAAAAATCAAAACAAAGGAGGGAAATAGTCTATGTTAGTACCAAAGCGTGTTAAGCATCGCCGCGAATTTCGTGGCAAGATGCGCGGGGAAGCTAAGGGCGGCAAGACAGTTGCTTTCGGTGAATTCGGTTTACAATCACTTGATTCACATTGGATCACCAACCGTCAGATCGAAGCAGCTCGTATCGCAATGACCCGTTATATGAAGCGTGGTGGGAAAGTTTGGATCAAGATTTTCCCTCATAAATCATATACCTCAAAAGGTATCGGTACTCGTATGGGTAACGGTAAAGGTGCACCAGAAGGATGGGTAGCACCAGTCAAGCGTGGCAAGGTCATGTTTGAAGTTGGCGGAGTTTCTGAAGAAGTTGCACGCGAAGCTTTACGTTTAGCGTCACACAAACTTCCTGTCAGAACTAAAATTGTAACTCGTGAGGAAGTAGGTGGCGAATCTGATGAAAACTAAAGAATTCAAAGATGAACTCAAAAAGTTAACCACTGACGAATTACTTGCTAAAGAAAAGCAGTATAAAGAAGAATTATTCAATTTGCGTTTCCAATCTGCAACAGGTCAGCTTGAAAATACAGCTCGTTTGAAAGCAGTTCGGAAAGCAATTGCGCGCATCAAGACTTTGCTGCGTCAAAGCGAAGCAACAAAATAAGAATACGAAGAGGAGGCTAATCGCACATGAGTGAAGGTCGTAACTACCGTAAAGTTTACCAGGGCCGTGTTGAGTCAGATAAAATGGATAAGACGATCACAGTTGTCGTTGAAACATACAAGTTCCACCCTGTATATGGCAAACGTGTTAAGTATTCTAAGAAATACAAGGCTCATGATGAACACAATGAAGCAAAAACGGGCGACATCGTCAAAATCATGGAAACCCGGCCATTGTCAGCTACAAAACGTTTCCGTTTATTAGAAATCGTTGAAAAAGCAGTTATTCTTTAAGCAAGGGTAACTAAACACTGATTCGTATTCTGATCTAATAGCGAAAGGAGGTCACATAACTGTGATCCAACAAGAAAGTCGTTTACATGTTGCTGATAATTCCGGTGCGCGTGAGCTTTTGGTTATTAAAATCTTAGGCGGTTCGCGCGTCAAGACGGCAAGTATCGGTGATATCGTGGTTGCTACTGTAAAACAAGCAACACCAGGTGGCGTTGTCAAAAAAGGCGACGTTGTTAAAGCTGTCATTGTCCGTACTAAGTATGGTACACACCGTACAGACGGTTCATACATCAAGTTTGATGAAAATGCAGCAGTTATTATCGGTGATGACAAATCACCAAAAGGCACCCGTATCTTTGGACCGGTTGCCCGTGAACTACGTGAAGGGAACTATATGAAGATTGTTTCCCTGGCACCTGAAGTTCTGTAAAACAACCGTCTATCGACAAGGAGGTGCACAAGTAATATGTTCATTAAGAGAAATGACAAGGTTAAAGTGATTGCCGGTAAAGATAAGGGTAAAGAAGGAGAAGTCCTCAAAGCTATCCCTACAAAAGATCGTGTGATCGTGAAAGGCGTCAACATCGTTAAAAAACATCAAAAGCCAACCAATGACAACCCAAATGGCGGGATCATTGAAGTTGAAGCTCCAATCCATGTGTCTAACGTAATGTTGATCGATCCTTCTAACAATGAAGCAACTCGTGTTGGCTTCAAGGTAGAAGATGGTAAAAAAGTTCGTGTTTCGAAAAAAACTGGTGAAATTATTTAAAGCTGGTAAGGAAAGGAGGAACACTTTTTCATGGTTAACCGTTTAAAAGAAAAATATACTAACGAAATCGTTCCATCAATGATTGAAAAATTCAATTATTCTTCCATCATGCAAGCACCTAAAGTTGAAAAAATCGTGATCAACATGGGTGTCGGTGATGCAGTCAGCAACGCTAAGAATCTCGATGAAGCAGTTGAAGAATTGACTTTAATTGCAGGTCAAAAACCTGTGATCACAAAGGCTAAAAAATCAATTGCCGGCTTCCGTTTACGTGAAGGAATGCCCATCGGTGCTAAGGTGACCCTGCGTGGTACCCGGATGTATGACTTCTTAGATAAGCTGGTTTCTGTATCATTGCCGCGTGTGCGTGATTTCCATGGTGTCAGCAAGCGTGCCTTCGACGGCCGTGGTAACTACACTTTAGGGATCCGCGAACAATTGATTTTCCCAGAAATTGATTTTGATAATGTTAACAAAGTACGTGGGATGGACATTGTGATCGTCACAACTGCTCAAACTGACGAAGAATCAAAAGAACTTCTCACACAACTTGGAATGCCATTCGCTAAATAAGGAGGTTACACACTTGGCAAAAAAGTCACAAATTGTCAGAAACCAT
>NZ_BFFP01000033.1:1227-7943 GCF_003864415.1 Ligilactobacillus salitolerans | reverse complement strand
TGCATCAAAAATCAAGCACGATATTGCTGAAATTTTGAAAAATGAAGGCTTTATTCGTGATGTTGAATACATCGATGATGACAAACAAGGTATCATCCGTGTATTTCTCAAATATGATAAGAATAACGAGCGTGTAATCTCCGGTTTACGTCGGATCTCGAAGCCCGGTTTACGTTCCTATGTCAAAGCAGATGCTGTTCCTAAGGTCTTAAACGGCTTAGGTATCGCAATTATCTCAACATCTGAAGGTGTTGTTTCTGATAAAACTGCTCGGCAAAAGAACATCGGCGGCGAAGTTCTCGCTTACGTTTGGTAATAATAAATAGAAGCAAGGAGGTGTACATCTCGTGAGTCGTATTGGTTATAAAACTGTTACAGTCCCAGAAGGCGTAGAAATCAAACAAGACGGCAACGTCGTTACAGTTAAAGGTCCTAAGGGTGAACTTACTCGTGAATTTTCTGATCAAATCAGCATGAAAATTGACGGTAATGAAGTTTCCTTTGATCGTCCTTCTGATGACAATAAATTAAAAGCTTTACACGGTACAACCCGTGCTAACTTTAACAACATGGTAATTGGTGTTACTGAAGGTTTCAAGAAACAGCTTGAACTTCGTGGTGTTGGTTATCGTGCCCAAATGAAGGGTAAGACATTGATCTTAAACGTCGGCTACTCCAACCCAGTTGAATTCCCTGAAGAAGAAGGGATCTCTGTTGAAGTACCTTCCAATACAGAAATTACTGTTTCTGGTATTGATAAGGCGCTTGTTGGTGATGCTGCTGCGCGGATCCGTGCTACTCGTGCACCAGAGCCTTACAAAGGCAAAGGTATTCGTTATGTTGGCGAATATGTTCGTCGTAAGGAAGGTAAGACTGGTAAATAATAATGCAGCATAATGCTGTTAAAAATTTCAAGAGGTGAAAATAGTGATTTCAAAACCAGATAAGAATAAGACACGTCAAAAGCGTCATCTTCGTGTCCGGAACAAGATCTCTGGTACTGCTGAGTGCCCACGCTTAAATGTTTATCGTTCAAACAAAAACATCTACGCTCAAGTAATTGATGACGTAGCGGGTGTGACGCTGGCTAGTGCCTCTACTTTAGATAGTGAAATTGCTGCAGGCAACAAAACAGAGCAAGCTGCTGCTGTTGGTGCTTTGGTAGCAAAACGTGCTGCAGAAAAGAACATCAAAGAAGTTGTTTTTGATCGTGGCGGTTATTTGTACCATGGTCGCGTGTTGGCATTGGCTGATGCTGCTCGTGAAAATGGCTTAGACTTTTAAAAGAAGGAGGAATTAACGTTTATGGCTTTTATTGACCCAGCTCAATTAGATTTGGAAGATCGCGTTGTTGCGATCAACCGTATTACTAAAGTTGTTAAAGGCGGACGCCGTTTGCGTTTTGCGGCTTTAGTAATCGTCGGCGACCACAATGGTCACGTAGGATTCGGCACTGGTAAAGCTCAGGAAGTTCCTGAAGCTATCCGTAAAGCCGTTGATGCTGCTCGTAAGAACTTAATCGAAGTTCCAATTGCTGGAACAACTCTTCCTCATGAAGTTGTTGGCCAACATAGCGGGAGCAGTGTTTTGTTGAAGCCAGCTGAAGCTGGTTCTGGTGTTGCTGCCGGCGGCGCAGTTCGTGCCGTGATGGAACTTGCAGGTGTTGCTGATGTGACAAGTAAATCACTTGGTTCAAACACTCCTGTTAACGTAGTCCGTGCTACGATCAATGGTTTAGTAAATATGCGTAGTGCTGAAGAAACTGCTGCTCGTCGCGGTGTTTCTGTTCAGCATTTAGCTGAATAAGGAGGACATGATAATGGCCAATATTAAAGTTACTTTGACACGTTCAGTTATCGGACGTCCTCAAAATCAGCGCGAAATCGTTAAGGGCTTAGGCCTGACACATATTAATAGTTTCGCCATTGTTCCTGACAACGCAGCAATGCGCGGAGCAATCAGAAAAATTAACCATTTAGTGGACGTAGAAGAAGCTGAATAATTTTTATTTAGTAGGACAAGGAGGTGCCAACCGTAATGAAATTACATGAATTACAAGCTAGTGAAGGTGCTCGTCACGTTCGTAATCGTGTCGGCCGTGGAACTTCATCTGGTAATGGTAAAACATCTGGCCGTGGCCAAAAAGGTCAAAAAGCCCGCAGCAAGGTCCGTTTGGGCTTTGAAGGTGGACAAATGCCATTGTTCCGCCGGATGCCAAAACGTGGTTTCAACAACATCAACCGCAAAGAATATGCGATCTTGAACGTTGAAACTCTGAATAAATTTGAAGATGGTGCAGAAGTAACACCTGTATTACTCGTAGAATCTGGTCTGGTTAAGAATGCTAACGACGGGATCAAGATCTTGGGTAATGGTGAATTAACTAAGAAGTTGACTGTTAAAGCCAACAAGTTCTCTGCATCAGCAAAAGCTGCGATCGAAGCAGCAGGCGGTCAAACTGAGGTGATTTAATAAATGCTGAAGACACTGAGAGATGCCCTTGCTGTAAAAGATATTCGCAATAAAATCTTTTTTACGCTTGGTGTCTTGATTGTATTTCGTCTCGGCACTTATATTACCGTCCCTGGGATCAACGCTAAAGCTTTAAATAGTGTTGCGTCTTCAGGGTTAATTAGTATCTTGAACACATTTTCAGGTGGCGGTTTGACTAACTATTCTATTCTGGCAATGGGGGTTTCGCCCTACATTACCGCACAGATCGTGGTTCAATTGTTGCAAATGGACATTGTGCCGCGCTTTGTTGAATGGAGTAAACAAGGTGAAGTTGGTCGACGCAAACTAAATCAGGTGACGAGATACTTGGCAATTGTGTTGGCGTTTATACAATCAATTGGAATCACTGCAGGATTTAACGCATTAAGCAGTTTAAACTTAGTGCAAAATCCCAGTGTGCAAACCTATGTAAGTATTGGTGTCATTTTGACCGGTGGAACGATGTTTACAACTTGGCTCGGTGATATGATCACTGATCGAGGACTAGGTAACGGGATCTCAATGATCATCATGGCTGGGATCATTGCTCGGATGCCGGTCGGGATCCAACAGGTCGCTCAAGAACAATTCGCCGGTGTGCATATGTCGGAGATTTGGCAGCCAATTTTGTATGTCGTGCTCTTGATTATCGCTTTGTTGGTGATCGTGACTTTTGTGACCTATGTTCAACAGGCCAACTATAAGGTTAAGATCCAGTATACACGACGTTTAGCTGGAGCCGGCGACAATTCATATTTGCCGTTAAAAGTGAACGTTGCTGGTGTTATTCCAGTTATCTTTGCCAGTTCGTTTATTGCAACACCGCAGACGATTTTAATGGCATTTGCGCAAAATCATTCACAAGACAATTGGTACCAGATCATGACCAGCATTTTTAATATGCAGTCAACACCTGGAATGATTTTGTACACGGCATTGATCGTTGTCTTTACTTTCTTCTATGCTTTTGTGCAGGTCAACCCGGAAAAACTTTCGGAAAACCTGCAAAAACAAGGCAGCTACATTCCTTCTGTCTGGCCGGGTAAAGAAACTGAAAGGTACGTCTCATCACTGTTAATGAGACTAAGTACCGTCGGGTCCCTCTTCTTGGGGCTGGTTTCCTTGATCCCGTTGGTCGGTTCTGCATACTTCGGTTTGGATGAATCGATCGGCTTAGGCGGAACAAGCTTGCTGATCGTTGTTGGTGTAGCACTCGAAACGATCAGGCAACTAGAAGGTATGATGATGAAACGTGAATATGTCGGTTTCATCAGAGAATAAGAAAATTGGGTTTTGTTCATCACGATGAACTGACCCATTTTTTTGTGAGAGAACTTTATTCTAAAAAATTGATAGAGGCAAGAACAGTGTCAGTTTCTGCCTAATTTGACTTTAAAGCTGCTAAACTATTGTTAATAATTTAGCTGAGATGTGAAACTGACCAATATTGCCAAAACGTAAGAGGAGGTTTTTTTGATGGCTTTGAATCTAATGTTAATGGGCCTGCCTGGTGCAGGTAAAGGTACTCAAGCTGAACAGATCGTTGATGAATATCAGGTCGTCCACATTTCTACGGGTGATATTTTTCGCGAAGCAATGAAAAACGAAACTCCAATGGGCGTCGAAGCTAAAAAATACATCGATAAAGGTGAATTAGTTCCAGACGAAGTAACTAATGGGATCGTTAAAGAACGTTTGAGTCAAGACGATGTTAAAGATGGTTACTTGCTTGACGGCTACCCGCGCAACATGGCACAGGCTCATGCTTTAGATCAAATCGGACAAGAACTTGGTCGTCCGCTGACTGGTGTGATCAACATTGATGTTGATCCGGCTTCATTGATGGAACGTTTGACCGGACGTTATATTTGCCGTAATTGCGGTGCCACTTACCATAGGGTGTTCAATCCAACTAAGGTTGATGGTACTTGCGATCGTTGCGGCGGTCATGAATTCTATCAGCGTGAAGATGATAAACCAGAAACTGTCAAGAATCGTTTAGATGTTAATATTAAGATGAACACACCTTTATTAGATTTCTACGAACAAAAGGGCTTGCTGCACAATGTCCAAGGCAATAAAGAAATCGACCAAGTTTACGCTGAGATCCAACAGATCCTTAACGCACTCAAATAAGCAATTCAAGGTTTAGGTTGAGTCCAGCTGGAATTACTACGGCAAGTACTGAGAAGATGAGAAAATTTACAGACAAGGCAAATATTTCTTGCAAGTCTAGGGGTGCTATGCTATGATAATTTAGGTTTATCTTTTCAATAGGCAGAGTTCGCCCAATTTTAGGGGTTGATCGGCCTGACGGAAAAAAGGTGGGACTCCAGCAAAGCTTCTCACGTTTTTAAGTGTAAAGTTTTAAAACCAAATTTAAGGAGGTACTTTTACGTGGCGAAAGATGATGTGATTGAAATTGAAGGTACGATCAAGGAAACCATGCCTAATGCAATGTTCAAAGTTGAACTTGAAAATGGGCATGAGATCCTAGCTCATGTTTCCGGTAAGATCCGGATGCATTATATTCGTATTTTGCCAGGTGATAAGGTGACAGTTGAAATGTCCCCGTACGACTTGACTAAGGGTCGCATCACCTATCGTTACAGATAGATTGTACTTCAATCTTAAGCAGGAGGTATAATTCATGAAAGTAAGACCATCAGTTAAACCAATGTGCGAACACTGCAAAGTAATCAAACGCAACGGTCATGTCATGGTTATTTGCTCTAATCCGAAGCACAAACAAAGACAAGGATAATAATTAAACAGGAGGTGTAATTGTAATGGCTCGTATCGCAGGTGTCGATTTACCCCGTGACAAGCGGATCGTGATCGGCTTAACTTATATTTACGGAATCGGTAGAACTACTGCCCAAAAGATTTTGGCTGAAGCAGGTGTTTCTGAAGATGTTCGTGTACGTGATTTGACTTCTGAACAAGAAGACAAGATCCGTGCTGCAGTTGATAACTACAAAGTTGAAGGTGATCTTCGTCGTGAAGTTTCCTTGAACATCAAGCGTTTGTCAGAAATTGGTTCATACCGTGGCATGCGTCATCGTCGTAATTTGCCCGTTCGTGGTCAACACACGAAGAACAATGCGCGGACACGCAAAGGCCCAGCAGTTTCAATTGCCGGCAAGAAAAAATAAACTAATAATAAAGGAGGTCAGCTAATTAATGGCAGTTAAAAAATCTCGCAAACGTCGTGTAAAAAAGAATATTGAGAGCGGCGTTGCTCACATTCACTCAACTTTCAACAATACACTTGTTATGATCACAGATGTCCATGGTAACGCTGTGGCATGGTCTTCTGCTGGCTCATTGGGCTTTAAGGGCTCACGTAAGTCAACACCATTCGCAGCTCAGATGGCATCTGAAGCAGCTGCAAAGGGTGCTATGGATTATGGTATGAAGACAGTTGCTGTTACTGTTAAGGGACCTGGTTCCGGTCGTGAAGCAGCAATTCGTGCTCTGCAGACAACAGGTCTTGAAGTTACATCAATCAGAGATGTTACCCCAGTACCTCATAATGGATGCCGTCCTCCAAAGCGCCGTCGTGTTTAATTTGGAACTGCATTCATTTTGAAGGATATCTTCATGATGTTGTCTCCAGATTGCACGTTACGTTTTGAAAGGGGTAAGGGTAAGAATGATCGAATTTGAAAAACCAAAAATTCAAAAAATCGAAGAAAGCGAAAATTACGGCAAGTTTGTTGTTGAACCGTTGGAACGTGGTTACGGAACAACATTAGGCAATTCACTGCGTCGGATCCTACTTTCTTCGTTGCCAGGTGCTGCTATTACCGATGTTCAACTTGATGGCGTTTTGCATGAATTTTCATCAATCGATGGTGTTTTGGAAGACGTAACGACAATCATTTTGAATCTCAAAAAAGTTGCATTGAAGTTAAATTCAGAAGACGTTCAGACATTGGAAATCGATGTTACCGGCCCGATGGAAGTAACTGCAGGCGACATTCAAGGCAGCAGTGATGTTGAAGTACTGAATCCAGACTTGTACATTTGTACAGTTGCAGATGGTGCTTCCTTCCATGCACGGATGACCGCTAACAAGGGCCGCGGCTATGTTTCAGCTACTGAAAACAAAGCTAAAAATGAAGATATGCCTATTGGTGTATTGGCAATCGACTCGATTTATACCCCAATCGAACGTGTCAACTACCAAGTAGAAAAAACACGTGTTGGTCAGAAAAATG
>NZ_BFFP01000033.1:0-1105 GCF_003864415.1 Ligilactobacillus salitolerans | reverse complement strand
AAATGACGATCGAAGAACTTGATTTGTCGGTTCGCTCATATAACTGTTTGAAACGTGCTGGTATCAATACCGTCCAGGAATTGACCAACAAGTCGGAAGCAGATATGATGAAGGTCCGCAATTTAGGTCGGAAGTCATTAGAAGAAGTTAAGGCTAAGTTGTCTGATTTAGACTTATCATTGCGTCATGATGACTAATTTTATTAACTAACTTACAAGGGAGGGAATTTGTTCATGGCATACCGTAAATTAGGACGTGACAGCGCTCATCGTAAAGCAATGTTGCGTAACCTGACGACTGATGTGATCGTTAACGGGCAAGTTGTTACAACTGAAGCACGTGCTAAAGAAGCACGTAAGTTCGTTGAAAAAATGATCACTTTAGGTAAAAAAGGTGACTTGGCTTCACGTCGTCGTGCAGCTGCATACATGATGGATGTTGTTGCAGACGTTAAAGAAGACGAAGACAAAGTTACTATCCAAACTGCTTTGCAAAAACTGTTTGATGAAGTTGCTCCTCGCTATGCTGAGCGTAACGGTGGTTATACTCGGATCCTTAAGATGGATCAACGTCGCGGCGATGCAGCCCAAATGGTTGTTTTAGAATTAGTTGATTAATTTTTACTACAGCTAAAAATAAATTAACAAGTGTCACTTTTATGGCGATGGAAAGGCGTTATGATGATGGGTGAAACCGAGTCTAGCTTTAAGTAGCAGTTTACTGTGAAAATATCGTCATAAAAAGTGATTTTTTATTTGACCAGATTTTTGAAATTTTTCGTAAAGCTTCCAGCTTAAGTTCTGGAAGTTTTTTTGTTTACTGGAAGTTCATTGGGTCGAGCCGGTTTGAGGTCAAATTCTAAGTGTAAAGTTTTGGTTGGTTTTAAAAAATTAGGGCTTTTTCTTCTAGTTTGAATGTTCACAAAGTTGTGCAACCTAAAAATAGTGCTTGCTAAACATCAAAAAGGACTATTATCCTTATACATGTAATCATCACAAAACATGAAAAGAGGATAATAGCCCCATGGATAATATTGTAGCTGAATTAGTCGAAATTTTAAAGAGTGAATCGTCTTTACTTAAAAAAGGACAACAAATTAGTGCTT